>CAZLXA010000001.1:0-2669 GCA_964563715.1 uncultured Candidatus Saccharibacteria bacterium
AATCATTAAGAAGATCGATAATTGTTTTTTCATCAACATGCATAAATCTATTATAACAACAAACAAGGAGCATGAGCAAATGTATTTATGATATATTTGTTCAATGTCCGAATGCAGTTGTTATATAGTAATCTATATAACAACAAACAAGGAGCATGAGCAAATGTATTTATGATATATTTGTTCAATGTCCGAATGCAGTTGTTATATAGTAATCTATATAACAACAAACAAGGAGCATGAGCAAATGTATTTATGATATATTTACCCAACAAAAGAGCGAGGTCTTGCCTCGCTCTTTTTCTACCTATTTATATAACCTCTTGTTGATAACATTTTTCACAATATATTATCTCCTTACGCTCGGGGGCATAACTCGTCTCAAATTCATTATTACACCCTTCTTTCATACAGCTTCGGTGCCAAAGTTTCATTGGATTTCTTTTACTCAAACGACCATAATGACGACAGCCATAACAAATCCGTGGTAATGGAATATTAAAACGTCTATAAAAAGATAACTCCTCGGGAGTAATTTTGAAAGCTGTTGAACACCTATCATTACACAATCCTTTATGACTACACTCTATAATCTCATTTAAAATACTATCATCCACTTGCTTTATGTCATCATATAATTGGTTTGATGAAATTGTCGGCTGGTAATTCCTTATTTCTGTTTCTTTCCATTTATAACCTTTATCTTGAGCTTGTTCTTTAGTTAACGGAAATAAATCTTGGGCCACAGTTTCATTATATGCAAAGGGACTTAGTTCCGATGGAAAGAATTCACCATATTTATATATCATACCTCTCGAGTCAACATATGGCATATCCGACATATGTTGAATTATTTCTTGTCTTAATTTAAAATATTCTTCTTTTGTATATTGTTGATTAAAAATACAATATTTTTTACTACGAAGCCCTATACAAGCAAATAAGTCTGAAGAACTATAACAATTAAAACAATACTGAACATTCTCAGCATAATAAACAACACTATCGAATAATAAATTTCCTCCCCCGGCACCGGTATCAAAACATTCATACCCAAGTTGAAGTAAGCCGATTCCAGGACCTGAATCGTAAACATCTTTAGTATTTTTCACTGACCAAAAAACATTTTTACAATCTTCGAGTCCATCTGAAATATCAAAACAATTATGACAATTTTTAGCATGGTCAATATTGTTTCCAGTTACATCATAAGAATTTATAATATTAGAAAAACGGTGAATTGATTTTAATTTCATTGACTCGAATTCCTTCTTCTTTTCCTTTATAAATTCAAAACTCCCAAGATTCATCAGTTTTAATTTTTCATTATATTCTTCTTTAGAATACTGCATGTTATTCATCACATAACTTTTGTTTCTAAGATTCGATTACATAAAACAATCTGTGCAACCACGACAATCATATAGAAAAAATGAATTAACACAACTAACAGAAATTTCGCTATAAAAAAGCTGATACGAATCTGTACAAACGACATCATCATATGAAAACTCTGTCCTATGTACAACATGAAGATCACTCGAATCTTTTATATCGGAAACTCCATCAGAATATAGGACCCTTTCTATCTTCCAGGATGCTGAAACTAAATAACTATCAAAACTTTCTTCCGCCACATTACAATAATCACTATTTGTTGCTCTGGAATTAGACATACTTTGTAATGGAAATTTATTGCGAAAATCTTTCCATTGACTAAAAAATGGTCGCGAAAAATCATATTTTATTCCATAGTCATGTGGATCCCAACTATCACCCCACCAAATTTTTTGGTCAATAACCGTTAACTCCTTATCGGGTGAATAAATAGAGATTATATCTTTCCCTGAAAAACTATCCTTTCTTCTATAAAGTGCATGGGTATTTCGAAAAGTTAAACGTCGTTGAGCCTTACATTCTACACAAAATGTTGGAGGTGGAACTTTGATTTTTTCGTAAAAAGAAAAATCCTCCGGCTCAATAATAAAATTAAGCTCACAGTTCTGACATATTCTAATTTCAGGTGTATTACTCATTTTGTTTTACAATTTCCTGCCCCGTAGGAAGTACTCTTTCCTTCGGGGTGGCATTTTCGTGTTTCTTTTTGCATCTCAATTCGTAATTTTTTGCTTTCTACCTGCTACTTTATACTTTATACTTATTTAAGTCTATCATAATGATAACCTCTTTCATTTTTCTTTTTTACTTCTGCCTCAGTTTCAGTAATATATTCATCTTTGCCCGCTAAAATATTATCGGCCCAGAAAGTATAAGGTTGATTGGCGAAGGAAATATTAGTTCGAATAACAACTGGCACGCTATAAGAATGCTCAGCTTCAATATGTTTCATTAATTTGTCGCTTAAGACCTTTTGAGTAGCAAAGAGTAACATAAATTGATCCCCTTCTTGAATAACATTCATCCACGGATAAATAGAATTAATCAACCAATAATCAGCCGAGATGGCCAATTTTTCTTTCACAGCAGATAATCCAATATTCCTAGCTTCAATAATATTAGGACAGGTAGTGTAAACAAAAACAATATTTTTTTCTTCTTTATCAACTTTTTCAAAAAGCATATGATTTTGCAAATCACGTCGTGTAAATCGATTGATACGCGACGCAAAATAATTATTACTAAATAAAATTATCTCGACAAGATAATTT
>CAZLXA010000001.1:2769-11420 GCA_964563715.1 uncultured Candidatus Saccharibacteria bacterium
ACATAACCAAATTCATAAATATAACGAATAGCACAAGAAATCTGGGTCGTACTTGCTGGATCAATCGTTGCACAAGCAAGGCCTCTGGTTCCCCCAGCTTCGACATACACATGATAAATGGAAACGATTGAACCTAAGACTGCAAAAGCAAGACTGAAATCAATAATTGAACGCTCTTTTTTATATAATTCCATTCCAAAAAGAATTAATTGAGGGTAAAGAAATATTCTTTGAATCCAACAAAGTTCACAAGCAGGGTACCCAACGATTTCTGAATAAAAAAGTGATAAACCAACTGCTCCTAGGGCCACCAAAAATCCAAAATGAAAAGTATATTTCTTAAAGAAAATTAAAATTTTATTTCCATCGTTGCGATTAAAAATGAAATTAAGAGCAATAAGCAAAATAACAACTTGGAGGAAAATTGTTCCAAGAGCTAGAATTTTATTTATTATTTCTACGTAAGCAGGCATATTATTGAGGTAACACACACTGTGTTTTATCTGCTAAAGTCTCAAGTGATAATCGTCCTGACATATTAGTCCCATCAGCAAAAATCCAAGTTGGGTATCCATCTATCTTTTTATCAATACAGATTTGAGTTTGAGAATTATCAGGATTAGAACATTCTATATATGGAAGATATTTTTTTGATGAACCAAAATCATTTTTCTGATCTTGGCAATGAGCACACCAAAACGCTCCATAAAATTCTGCTCCCGATGATTTTAGACATTGGGCAAAACCATCCAACTCTCCTGGTTTTTCTGGTTGAAGACTAAAATATACACCTATACCTCCTATTATTAATACTACTAGAACGATAAATATAATGAATTTTGTTTTTATTGACATCTGATTATTATACCAAAGATAACAAGTTAATCAAAAAATTCCAAATCACGAAAAAAAACTGCTCAATCTTAATTAAGAGTGTCGTCTGTTTATCAATCTCCAAGACTGACCCCACCGCACTTGCTAAAAGAGTATTCTCATTAGAAATTTTTAATTCATGACTTGCAATTATTTCTTTACCTTCTTTTTTGTTTTCATTCGTAATTTGTAATTCGTAATTCGTAATTTTTTTTTCTTCTTTAAATTCTACTATTATTTCTTTCAAAATTTCTTCATCTTTTATTTCTTCTTTAATTGAAACTTCTTCATCCTCAGTACTTGAAAAATTATCCGTCGGCTCGTCTTTTTCAAAAGATTCCAAAATTTCATTCCATGATATTTTATCTACTGCTGGGATTGCATATGCTGTAGCCCAAATTCTTGACGAAATATCCCCTTCTCCTAAACTACCATCTTCTTTTTGTTCATTAGTTAAATATGTAATCGCTTTTTCAACTTCATTTTCATAAGAATTATTTAAAGTTAATGCTTGAATAGCCCATGAAGTTGAAAAGATGTTTCCAAAACTTCCATTTACCTCTTGTTGGTCCAATATATATGTTTCGGCTTTTTCAATTGCCTCATCTACTTCGTTTATATTTTCAAAATTCCTTAAAGCCATAATTGCCGCAGAAGTCATATCAACACTATCCCATGAGCCATCTGCGTTCTGTTTTGAAATTATATATGAAACAATCGATTTAATTATTTCATCATTTTTTGTATACCCAGCGTGAGACAAAACAATCAAACCAAAAATATCATCATTATAAAGTGAACTATCTCCTAGTTGAGTGCCATCAAAAGTTTCCGTGATTTTTTTTATGTAATCTGTATCTGTATCTTTATATGGGTCGATTCCTAATGCCATTAAGGCCATAGTGTGTCGTTCGTTGTCTGTTACAATACTCGATTGAATTTTTTCATTTTTCAAATAATCATAAATTGTATTTTTAAAACTTTCTGGTACACCTTCAGTTTTAGAAATCCCTATAGCAACCCAATCTGTGTAAAGTGAATTTGAAAATGAACCATCTTCCTCTTGATTGATTTGCAGAAAACTCAAAGCTTTGTCTATAGAAAATTCGGTTGGTGCTGGATTATTGCCACCCGATGAACCACCACTGTTCCCAACTTTTTTTACAATTAATTGATATGAAGGGAAAGAATAATCTTCTTTAATACCAAAAGTATAAGTTCCTTCAGTGGATATTGTAATTATAGCTTGACCATTTTCATCAACTGGATTCTCTGTGATTATTGTCGGATTCCAGGGATCAGATTCATTGGGAATGCTGACACTAATATTTATATCCACTAATGTCTCCCAGGTGTTATCTTGATAATTGTATTTATAAGAATTAACATTTACTGATTCTTTTTCTAGAATTTCATTTTTATCTAATATTAATTTATGTGGTGTCCCAAAATATAAACCAATAGATTGACCTCCTAGTATTAAAGTCTGATCTATCCCCGTCCAGGGAGTTGTACCATCTACAACATATTGCCAATTATCACAAAACTCTTCCCCATTCTTGAGAGTTATACATTTAAGGTAAAAAGCATTCATTGATGAATAATATTGTAAATTAGAAATTACAAAAGATGCTTCAGTCCCTTGTGATAATGAATATATAAGACCTAAAACACTTTGACTATTTATTTCATGACTAATTTCTCCGTAATCAATAATATTAATGATCCCTGCCTCGGGTAAATTAATAGCATCATCATAAACAACCTCGTCATTATTTCTAATAAAAATATTTACAATCTCTGGCGTTGGTTCTGGTTGTGGTTCTGAAGGTGTGATAATTTCAATAATTTCACCAGTATCTATTTCTGGTGGTGCAATTTCGGTAATTTGATCCTCAGCCAAAACTGTAGTTGTAAAAAACAAAACTAAAACAAAAATAATAAACTTTTTAAAAATATTTTTCATCCCGTTAGAGATAGTCCCTCCTTAGATGGGACGTATCTTATTAATTATATGTTAATAATAAAAACTTAATAAATAATTTTTACATCCCTGAGAATAAAACAAACACATCTCTAACGGGATTCATTCCACCTACTTTAATTCCCAATTAATAATGTCATTCTCGTCTAAAATATAATTTGAAACTCCAACTGAGGACTCTTTACCATTCACATAATATATCCAATATTTTCCATTACCTCCTTTTATTCCGTTTATCTCATCGATAAAAACTCCTAATGCTGGGTATTCTTTATAATTAAATGAAAAATTATTTTCTTTATTCTTTTGTAAATTCTCCATTATTTTATAAACACTATCCCCTTCACCTACCTGAGCCGTATATTTTTTATCTAAAACAATTAATATTACTTCTTTTTCTTTTTTAATCACCTCAGATATAGGCTTCGCCTCTATCTGAGGTGATCCCTCAACGGACGCGACAGGAGCTAAAGTTTTTTCTGAAAGATCTTCATTTTTTATAACTTGCTTTGATAATAAATACAAAAGACAAATTATAATAATAATTGAAGAGGAAACTATTAAAATATTTTTGTTATTTTTTTTCATCCCGTTAGAAGTAATATATGTTATATTCCTTTTAATTATTTTTTAATCTAATATATCTATATTCTGATATTATTTCTCCCATTATGAACGATAGTCTAAGGACTATCTACTTCTAACGGGATTCATTCCACAAAAACCCTCCGACTGGAGCCGGAGGGTTTTTAACCATATATAAAAATATATTCTCCTGCTCGGGATACACCATTGTATTAAGATCGGACTTATCCCTTTCGGGCATTACCGTTGCGGCACAGTAGAGGAATCACACCTCATTTCCAAATACATTGGTTTAAATTTTAAAAATACGACTACGAAACTAATACTATCTTTTTAACAATTACCTTCTCTTCCTTTTCTACTAACCATTTTTCAATCACTGGTGATAATACTATAGCAAATGAAACATTTCCGAGCAAATGAAGAATTGTAAATGGAATCTGACCAGCTAAAGAAACTGCAAATGATTGATGGAAAAATAAAGGTCCAATTGTGAAGCCCGTTACGGCATCATATAATATTGTCGCAATGATAGCATAAATAGCATAATTTCTTTTACCTGAACGATTTTTAAAATAAAATGTTGCTCCAACTCCAACTAAACCATAGGAAAGTCCTGTAATTAAGGTCCAGATACCCCAACCAGAGGTTACAGAATCATAAATAACAATACTCAAAAAACCAAAGAAAAAGGACAATAATATTCCATATTTCTTACTAACTGGCATAATTAAGGTCATCATCGGCTCTAAGTTTGGAGCTCGAAATGGAATTAGTCTGATTAGAAGCACAGATAAAAATGCAATTGTATATTTAACCGATTTATTCATTATTAATTCGTAAGTGGTAATTGATAATTATTCTAGAATATATCACAAACCCCGGAGACGCAAGCCAACTCTCTTTTTACTTCTGTTTCATCTTGTTTTTCATAAGTAATAATTTTTGAATAATCAATAGTCGGGAATTTTTTCATCAAACTTTCATATTGTTCTTTTGTGATTTCTTCATATGGTGCTAATTGGTAAATATGATTTGATCTTGGCAGGAATGATAAACCTCCGACGATATCCCAATTTTCGTAAACCCAATGAGCAACTTTCAACCACTCGTCCTCTCCCACAGAAATTGTCACCGATGGATTGTGTTCAGTATAATTTTCTTTAACTAATTTCCAGTGTTCTAGTTGTTCGATTGAAGAAATATCATCTTTAAATATTGCACCTTCGGGTGATTTCATAGGAAATTCTAAAACATAAGTATTAGCTTCTTCTTTTGTTTGGCCAACTTCTGGGTGATAAGGTACTCCTTGGTCTTTCAACATTTTAAACAATGAATCAGTTGAAGAAATACGAATGCGTTGAATATAATATGGGGCATGACGTGGATGCATACCAGAACCAGTGTCAAAAGTTTTAGAAACGGTACCTGATGGTTTAACACAAGTAATGGCATTTGATGGTGTTATACCAAAACGCTTAGCATAAATTTTATTTACTCTAATTGCTTCATTCTTTAATAACTTCAAAATTTCCGCATCACGAACAACCTTATTGTCCCATTGGCCGGTGAGCGAAACGCCCAATAATCTTTCTTGATTACAATTATTTTGCCAAGCTTTTGATAGATATGGGAAATTGGTTAAAGTTGATTGATATGTTCCCAAAATAGTTGCCACTCGAACTTTTTGAAGCAAACTTTCTTTTGTATCATCTTCTCGGCAGATAACTTCGGTTAAATTACAAAACTGTTTTGAACGTAAAATTATTTCTCCACATGGATTTGTTCCTAAAATTCCAATAATATTTTCACCAGCCGTATCAAAATATCCTTCTTGTTTTAGATAATCGATTCGGCGTTTTGGTAATGTTTTTGCCAGTGAGCCACGATTAAATATTCCTCTCTCACCACTTCCCGATTTCATTAACGAAATCCATTCATCCATAAATTGAGTTACTGGTGGCTTATGCATATAAACGGCTGAATTGTTAGCCAGTGACCGATGAGGATCTGTAAGGTAAAATTGGCCTTTTTTGGAATCACGGATATCATTATCGTCCAAATCTGACAATGAAATCATAGCACTGCGTCTAACACCACCTGAGACAACACAATCCCCAACCATACAAATAATATCGTGAACATCTAAATTTGAAAGTCGGCGACCTTGTTTGGTTAATATTTTTTTACGAGTAAAAGCAATTAAACGACGAAGTGGATCCGGGCCGGAACTTTTACCACCCATTGTAGCAAGACGCGCTCCGGCAGGACGAAGAAGAGAGAAATCAAAATCAATATCTTTTCCATCAGCCCAAGTTCTCATACCAAGTGAAAATGCATCAGCCCAACCTTCTTTACTATCAGCAATAATATGGGTTGGTAATTTTTGCCCAGTCTGAACTTTTATTTGTGGAAGTTTTTGAACATTTTCACTTTCAACTGACCAGCCAGCTCCAGTTCCACACATCGATATATACATGATTTCGGCAATATCTTGAAAACTCTCTGGAGCAATAAAAGAACAATTGTAAGCACAAACATTTGTCGCCTCAGCAGCCTTACCGGCAAATTGCAAAAGTCTCATCGACGGCATTGATTTATTTTTTAAAATATAATCTCTAACTTCATCATACTCGGATTGTTTTAATTTATTTCCAAGATTTTTTTTCATGAACGCAACATATCGGTCAACTGTTTCGATCCAAGTTTCTCGTCGGCCTTCTTCTTTAATCCACTTCGAATAACTTCGATAATAAATAAATTCACCAAGTGATGTTCGAAAATGTTTTTTACTTTCTTCAGCTAATTTTTTTAAATGTGGTGGAACGGTAATTGAGTGAGATCGAAGTCTTGCTCTTTCTTCTCGATATAAAATATAATGCTTGGAAGTTTTAACATAATCAGACAACATCAACTGTTGCTCAACTGTATCTTGAATACCTTCCACTGATGGAATAAAATTCTTATGTTTCTTAGCAATTTTAACTAATTCCATCAACACTCCATTAGCAACAAGCTCCGCTTCTTTTGGTGAGCCTTCATTACTAGTAAGCATAGCTTTATTAATAGCATTAATTACTTTATCAATACCAAAAGGAACAATTGTTCCATCTCTTTTTTGAACGCTTTTAATAAAAATATTCTTATCTTGTTTTTTTTCGACAACGGCGGGCGTTTTATTGGTGACGACTTTTGGAGTATTTTTTTTCACACTTGAGACTTTCATTTTTTTCTGCATATTTAATAAAAATTAGTTAATAATTCCCCAAAAATCTTTTTGGGTTTATATTATACTCCCAATTCAAAAAACTTTACAAGCAAAAATTTCAAATTTAATCACTACAAAAAAATATTGAGGGCTCGTCAAATTTTTTTAAAAAAAATAAATCAAAACGCGTGAAAACACTACTACTAAAGGATATTTTAGCCTTAAAAATTGAGGCTTTTTTCATAATTAAAAAACTCTCAAAAATTACAATTTTTTACAATTTTTCGGGGAAAGGCCTTGCCTTTATAGAGCCCAAGGCGAGGCCTTAAGGAGAAAAATTGTTTTAATATATTTCTTTTTGGTAGCAGGATTCACAATATACTATTTCTGGCCTCTCTGGAGCATAACTTGTCTCAAATTCATTGTTACATCCCTCTTTCATGCATGTGCGATGCCATAATTTTAAAGGATTTCTTTCTATTATCCTCTCACCATGGCGACAATTCGGACAAAGTCTAGGTATTGGTAAATTCATTCTCCGATAGAAGGATAACTCTTCAGGTATTATCTTATATGCTTCAGTGCATTGTTGATTACAGCCTCCTTTGTGAGCACATTCGATGATTTTAGTGGTTATATCGTCATTTATATCATCTATATTATCGGGTATATCAATATTGTATATATCTATAGTATAGTTTCTTTCTTCTTTATCTTTCCATTTGTAGCCTTGGTCTATGGCTTGTTGTTTAGTTAAAGGGAAATACTCTTGAGCCACAGTTTCATTGTAAGCAAATGGACTAAGTTCTGATGGAAAGAACTCACCATATTTATATACCCTACCAATAGTATCGATATACGGCATATCATTCATATGCTCTATTATTTTTGGAACCAATTCTTCGTATTCACCTTTCTCATATTGTTTGTTTAGGATGCAGTATTGTTTATTGCGAAGACCGATACAACCGAAACAATTAGAACAATTAACACATAGATGAAGTAATTCTGAATTTTTGTTTCCCTTGCTGTGTGAAAAGAATTTAGTCATATATCCCGCATCAGCAGCCAAAGAAGATTCATATACGAGTTCATTATTTAAACCACCCGAAATATCATAACTATCCTTCCCTCCATTAAACATCCTCCAGCAATATTTTAGATTTTCACCCTCGACCATAAAACAGTTTTTTACATTTTTTGAATTTATTATATTGTCTCCAGTTGAATCAACGCTATTAACAACATTGGCAAATCGATGAATTTTATTTTTAATCAAATTTTTAAACTCATTTATATTTTTATTAACAAAAAAATAAGAACCCATATCAAAAGTTTTCATCATATTAAAATATTCTTCTTTTGTATATTTTATATTTCTTATATAGTAATTTTTATTTCTTAAACCTGCACACATAAAACAATTACTACAATTTCTGCAATCAAAAAGAAAGTTAGAGTCTAGGCAATCACTACAATTATTTAAAAAATGTGAATTATAAATCTTTCTAGTTATAAAATTCTCATAACAAAATTCCGAAGTATAAACATAATAACAATCAATCAGATTTTTACTCCCCTCAGTTAGTCTTGAATAATAAATATCTTCACAATTTGTGGCATTCGAAAGATAAATATTTTTTGAGTAACCAGTATAATTGGCATACTCTGAATTAGTATTGCCAAGTCCCCACAAATTAATGTTTGGAGTTGTATCCATCAATTTTTTCCATTGAGTAAAAAAGTTTTGGGAAAAATCATAATCCATACAACAATCTATACCATCCCATTTATCTCCATACCAACAATCATTACAATAAATTGGAAATTTATTAAATGGAGAATTATTTGTTATTATATTTTTTTCACATAAATCACATTTTCTTTTATATAAAATCCCTTCATTGCGCCAAATATAACGCCTTTGCAATCGACATTCCGGACAAAAAGTTGGTGGTGGAACTTTAATTTTCTCGTAGAATGAAAAATCATCCGGCTCGA
>CAZLXA010000001.1:11520-112064 GCA_964563715.1 uncultured Candidatus Saccharibacteria bacterium
AAAGTTGGTGGTGGAACTTTAATTTTCTCGTAGAATGAAAAATCATCCGGCTCGATGGTGAAATTAACCTTACAATTCTGACACCCCAGTACTAAATTTTTATATTCTTTTTCCATTGTATATTAATATTTTCTTAATCCTCTTATGTTTTATATATTATATTGTTTAATCAAAAAATTAGTACGGGGTAAATATTCTTGTTTCTTTTTGCATTTTAAGTCGTAATTATTCCCTTTCTACCTACTACCTACTTTTTATTCATTTTATCTTTAAATTATTACACAAAAGACCACCGGTGTAAAATATGCCTTAAGTGGGTTTAAAATTATTTAATAAAAATGTATAATCAATATATATGAATGAAAGATTTATTTTAGTTGCAGTTATTTTATTTTTTGTTATTTTAATTAGTGAATATGTCGCTTACGCATCATTCCACCAAGCAGGAATAATAAAGTCTGCCCAATTAGAACTTATCCTTATGCTTGCAGGTATTATTTTGCCAATAATCTTTATAGGCTCGATGGTTTACGGCTATAAGCATTACTCACTGATAAACTCTTGGTTAAACACAATTAGCTCAATATGGCTCGGTTTAGTTTTTTATATATTTATGGCTTCATTGCTAGTTTTTGTATTTATAATGTTAAACAATTATTATGGTTTACATTTACCAATAAAATTAATCTCGAACTCTTTAGTTTTAATTGTTTTATTTTTAATGGCTTACGGTGTTATTAATGCCTCGAATCCGAAAATTGTCCGTCTTGAGATGAGGTCGGAAAAATTAGCAAAGGATTGGGAAAATAAAAAAATTGTTTTAATATCAGATATTCATTTAGGTTTTATTCGAAAAGATATTTTCTTAAAAAATATTATTAAAAAAATAGAAAAAGAAAAACCTGATGTTGTTTTTATTGCCGGTGATTTAATAAACGGTGAAGCTTTTCCTTATAAAAAATGGTTGGAAGAATTTTCGGTTTTAAAACCCGAATATGGTATTTTATATGTTGAAGGAAACCACGAAAAATATAGTCAGGAATACGAAAAATTCAAATCACAAATACCAGGTTATATAAATAATATTACCGACAAAAAAGTTTATATCAATAATACTCAAATTATTGGACTCGACTATAAAGAGAGCCAAACAAAAGAACAAACCAATAATAGACTGACATCTCTTTCATACAACAAAAAAGAAACGAGTATCATTTTAATGCATGACCCCAAAGATACGACCTTTCTTTCTGATCAAAAAGTCTCGCTGGTTTTATCTGGGCATACACACGCCGGGCAATTTTTCCCATTCAATTTAGTCGTCAATGATATCTATAAAAAATACACTCATGGCCAATCTTATACTGACCAAACAACTTCATATACAAGTTCTGGAATTGGGACTTCAATCATTCCAATCCGCATTGGGACTAGACCAGAAATTGTAATACTAACTATTAAGCCCTAAATAGAGTATAAAGCTCTATCTACTAAAGCCCCCAGCTTGAAGATTCCAAAGCTTTTTATAAATACCCTCATCTTTTTTTATTAGTTCATCATGATTGTCATCTTCCACAATTTTTCCATCTTCGATGACAATAATTCTATCCATAGCCCTGACAGTTGAAAGCCGATGAGCGATAACGATTGTCGTTTTATCTTTAATTAAATTCTTGAGGGCATCTTGAATAAGCATCTCTGATTCTGAATCTAGGGCTGAAGTTGCTTCATCAAGCACTAATATTGGAGCGTCTTTCAAAATTGCACGAGCAATAGCTACTCTTTGACGCTCACCACCTGAAAGCTTGATTCCCCTCTCTCCAACATAAGTCTCGTAACCAAGGGGCAATTTGTCGATAAATTTATCACAATGAGCAAGTAGGGCGGCCTTTTTTACCTCTTCGTCTGTAGCGTCGCGTTTTCCATAACGAATATTATCCATGAGAGTTCGATGAAACAAAACTGGGTCTTGGGGGACAAAACCGATTTGCTCACGTAAATTCTTTTGTGAAATTTTTGTTATATCAATATCATCGATTAAGATTTGACCACTAGTTAAATTAAATAACCTCATTAATAAATTAACAAAAGTAGACTTCTCCGCTCCGGACGAACCGACAATAGCAATCTTTTGACCTTTTGATATTGTAAGTGAAAAATCATCAAATACTTTAGTATTGTTTTTATCATAAACATATGTGACTTTTTTAAAAGTAATTTCTCCTTTAGTTTTTTCTAATTTGTGATTAATTGTATCTTCTACTTCGTATGGAGTATTAAGTACGAGAGCCATTTCTTGAGCATCAGCAAAACTATCATAGAAAGTACGAACAATTGACGCAAAACTCCAGAGGTTTTCTGTTAAACGAACTAAATATCCTTGAATCAAGACAATAATTGGTAATGTCATTAAGCCTAATTTCCAATCACCGATTGCAATCCAAAAAACAATAAATTCCATAACTAAAAAGTAGAAACTTTGAATAGATCCAAGTCCTTCCCATAGATACCAATTAAAAACAGTAGCTTTTTTTTGATTTTGAATTACCCCACCCACACGCTCATTTTCATAATCATGACCAGCAAAAAGTTGAATCGATGAATGATTACTAATTGAATCGGCAAGTGCTCCGGTTGTTTTTGTATCTGACATAGCAGCAATAACATCATATTTTAATTTAAATCGTGTATAAATCAATGCTGTAGCAAGAAATACAACGCAGAAAACCGACAAGATATATGCATATTTTGGAGCTAGAGTATAAATAGCAACTATGGTTCCGACAGCCCGAACTACTAATGGAAGCCCATCATTAACTAATCTATCCATTAATTTTTCAAAAGCTCTTGCATATTTATTTATTTTTTGAGTAAGACTTCCCCCAAAATTATTTGAAAAAAAAGAATGAGAGTGTCCCATCATAGATGAAAATGCTTGTTCTCTTAAACCCGCCATGACGCTAGATTGAAAATAAGAATTGCAGAAACCAACGGTTCTTCTTATTACCCATCGAGCTAATCCGAGCAAAAAGATAATTGTAATTATGTGCTGCGCAATAGCAACTAAATCAAAATTATTGGCATTTAATACATTCCAAAGCTTAAGAAATTGTAATGGAATATAAATATCCAGCCCTGAACCTAATACTGAACCAAAAATAATAACAAAAAAAGAAATCTTATATTTCCTCATAACTTGCCAATAGTATTTAACGACAAGACCTCTATGTAAATTTGAATAATCTTTTTTGTCCATAAAAAAATAAAAGGCTTTTGGGCCTTTTATAATTATACCATAATAATGATTAATATCAATCTTTACTAAATTTAGCTCCTCGGACAAGGGCTCCGAGCAAAATTGAGAGCTTCATCGTCGCCACCCCCACAACCTTATCAGCTCCCCCATAATAAATATATAGTAAGTCACCTTTGACTACCATTCCACAAGGGAAAACTACATTGTTTACAACTCCAATTTTTTCATAATCTTCAACTGGCTCAAATATCGCATCCGATGAGCGAGCAAGTACTATCGCTGGATCTTTCAAATCAAGAAGCAAAACTCCAACTCGATAAGTGTTATGGCTCTTGGAAACTCCATGATAAAGAAGTAGCCAACCATATTTTGTTTTAATTGGTGGAGCAGAAATTCCCACCTTTGAACTATCCCAAGCATTTAACCTTGGACCAATAATTCTAATACACTTATTAATAACATCTTTATTAAAATCAAGTGAGTCTAAATAATCCCCACAAATTTCATTTCCTACTCGATGAAGAACAAAATAACCCTCTTTCAATTTCTCAGGCAAAATACAAGTATCTTTATCATCAAAACCAGGAGGTGTAATTAATGAAGGCTTTGACCAATTCCATTTATGGGCCAAAAAATCTGAAACAGTGATTGATGAGACAGCTACCCTAGGTGGACCAATACTATCATATGCCGTATAGCAAATATATAAATTCTGGCCAATCTGAGTAATTCGTGGATCTTCACAACCAGAATTTCCATTATTAATTTTTTTCATTTCAAAATCTTCTCGGGGAATATAAATTGGCTCAAGTAATCTTTCAGAAATAGTAAAACCATCTTGGCTTGAAGCATAACCAATAAAAGAAGTATTATCGTCAGATAAAGTTCGATATAAAATATGAATTTTATTTTTTAAATAAATCGCAGCCGGGTTAAAAGTCGCAAATGATTCCCATTTGTTTTCTTGTTTAGGACTGATGATTGGGTTGGTTAATCCTCTTTTAAAATACCAATCTTCACTTGTCTCAATATACATACTTGAAATTAAATCTTTCAAACTTATATAAGCCACACAAGTTGTCGTATCGGCTGCCCCGTAATAAATACTTAGTCTATCTTTTTCAAGTAGTGTTCCAGTTGGAAAAATTACATTAGCTATATAGCCAGATAATTCATAAGATTCCTCAGGTGCTAAAATTGGACCTTTTGTCCGACCAATTATTTTCGTTGGGTCATTAATATCTAAAAGTACAGCTTCGATTCCAAATATCCGATCTAAATGATCTGGGTGCTCAAAATAATTTTGAATGTGAGAATAAATAAGTAACCACCCATATTTCGTTTTAACCGGAGGGGCCCCGACTTCTAAATGGTCATATTCATTTCGTCTGAAATCAACGGTCTGGGAATCAATATTTTCTATCCATCCTTGCCAAAAAATTGGGTCCCACAATTGTTCAATTTTATCAAGTTTGGCAATCGCCATTTTAGCCGGAGGCATATCCGTATGAGCAGAAAAAATAACAGTGATTTTTCCATTTATACGCTCTGGGAATAAAGTCATGGCTTTTGCATTAAATGGAGTAATTAAATGTCTTTCATCAATTTTCTTTAAGTCTTTTGAAATTGCCACCCCGACTTTAATATTATCTTTATTAAATGGATAATCAGATAATGCCGTATAAAAAATATAATATTTTCCCTCAAAAAAAGTAACCCGAGGGTCTTCACAACCGTGGACATCCCAAGGTTCTTCTGGAATAATAAATGGCATCCTATCTTCAAAGTGAATACCATCTTTACTTTTTCCTAGACCAATAATTGAAGTTTGTTGTTGTTTAGTTATTTTATCAACAGCTGAAATAGCCCGATAAAAACCGTAAATTGTTTTACCTTTTTTAACTGGACACATATTGAAAGTTGCAAACTCTTCCCAATAATGGTCTTTATTAGGAATTAGAACGGGGTTATGTTCGGATCTTTTAACTACATACATATATTTTATTCAATTTTCATTTTTTTATTTTTTGTTAATTTTACCGTCGCATTTTCTTTCATTCCTTTAATCAAAGTCTCCAGTTTAATTGAGGCTACTCCCACATATTTATCTCCTCCTCCGTAATAAACATAAAGTTGATCATCTTTAATTACCGCCCCACTCGCATAAATAATACCCGGTTTCCAATCATTCTCATACCATAGGTCTGGTTCTAAAATCGGATTTTGAGCTCGACAAATGACTTTACTTGGGTCATATAAATCAAGAAGCATGGCTCCCAATTTATAACGATTGCCATCTATTTTATCCATCGCATGATAAAGTAATAACCAACCATCTTTTGTTTTAATTGGTGGTGAAGCAGCACTGCGAGTCCTTTTATGCCAAGCAATAATATTATCTGGTAATACTTGTGGATCAGGAGCATCTTTTCCTTGTGGTGTTTCATTGTGGTCTAATTTATTAACATACGTGACTCCTACCCTATTTGGATCGCCAATATCTAGATTGTGAAAAATAGCAAATTTACCATTAAATTTCTCAGGAAATAAGACCCAATTTTTTTGCCTATCCCCTGGTTTTGATAAATAAGCAAAGTTTTGCCATATCCATTTTTTATTTAACAAATCTTCTTCTTTAATTGAAACTACGGCCACTCGCATTGACCCCCAACCATTAAAAACATTAAAGGTCATATATAAAACACCATCAATAATAACTGTTCGTGGATCTTCACAACCACCCCAACCTCCACCGGAGGCATAAATTGTATCGTAAATTGGTCGAGCTGGACTTGTGTATGGCCAGTGTTTTTTTGTCTCTTCTACTTCATTTAAAAAATAAACTGGGTAAAAAAGTCTATCATCAAAATTAATACCATCTTTACTTGAAGCGTAACCAAAACGAGAAATTCCATCGTTCCCCAAGGCTCGATAAAAAAGATGAACTCTACCACCGACGTAAATTGCCGCGGGATTAAACACCGCTTGTGATTCCCAAGAATATAACCTTGGCTTCATGATTGGATTTGATAATGATTTTTTTAGTTTTAACTTCTTCTCAGTATTTTTGACTGTTTTTTTAACTTTTGGAGTTATTTTTTTATTTTTATTGAGGGTAACTTTTTTTGGTTTTGGTTTTGGTTTTACAACCTTGTTCTTTTTTGTTTTCACCTTTAAAAGCTTTGCTTTTTTAGGTGCAACTGTTTTTTTGACTATCTTCTTTTTTAATTTTTTCTTTTCCATTCCCATTTCGTAATTCGTAATTCGTAATTCGTAATTCGTAATTCGTAATTCGTAATTCTTTACACTCGCCCATATTTATCTTCATAACGAACTATATCTCCTTCATCAAATTCCCCAAATGAAATTTCTAACACTTCTATTCCCTCCGTTCCAGCTTTTATTTGATGTTTTGTTTTAATAGGAACATATTGTTCAGTGCCGATTTCAACAATAATTTTTTTATCACCTACTTCAAAAATTCCATCACCACTAATAACTCGCCAAAATTCTTCTCTTTTATTGTGGCTTTGCAAACTAAGTTCTTCATTAGCTTTCACTGTTAAAATTTTTACAGTCGAAGGAGTATTATCTGTAAATCTTCGGAAAGCCCCCCAGGGCCTTTCTTCTTCGTAAATATTGAGATTATCTTTAAATGTCATTTTTTTATTATATCACAATTATATATACGAACCATGCACTTATCAACTATTTAGTTTGTGACCATTTCCAAGAAAAATAGGCGGTTAGCATAAAGAAGAAAAATAAGAGTGTATAAAGCAATGCTTCAGTCATATTTTTAGAATTAGCAAAAATTTCAACAATTCCCTTCAAAAAAACTTGCGGCCGAGCGAAAACATCCCAACTATTAAATCGTAAAAAACGCCCTAGATATATACCAAAACTAATAAAAATCAAAATAATTGTGATGATAGCGAAAATGATATTCTTTTTGTATCTTGTTTCTAATATTTGTTCTATATGATTAATTGAGTATAACCCAAGGAGTAACCCCGCCCAAGCCGAAGAAAAAAGTAAAAAAGAATCATATAACTCGGGTACGGCCCGAACTTCACCAATATGGATAAAGTCAGTAATTATGTATGGAGCATTTGGAATAAGTAATAACCAAATAATACCAATTATAAAAAATAAATAATTCTTTATTTTCTTTTGATTATTTATATTTAGAAGTATAGAACTTACCAAAAAAGGAAGCAGGGCTAAAAATATATTCCAAAGAATATAAATAAAGGAAACCCTATCCCAAATAATTACTCTTAAAATATTCAATACAACAGAAAGAATAATTAATAGCATTATTGATTTTGGAATATTTATTTTAAATACATTCATATTATTTAAATTTATTTGAATATTCTTTTAATAAATCTGATGAACTTCTAACTTTACCCCCTCGACCAACATTAAAGACCATTTTTATTTTCAAGTCGTTACATAATTTAAACTCGGGTATGTTATCCGCAAACCTATCTCCGCCATTAGCAAAAATATTTGGTTTAATTTTTTCAATTTCCCTACAGACGCTCATATCTTTCGTATTTTTAGAATGATTTGAAATCATCACTTCATCAACCCCAACTATTGCTTCAATAATTTCTTTTCTTTCTTTTTCGGGCATAAATGACGATCCTTTTTTGAGACGAAGCCAATTATCATTATTTATCACTACGATTAATTTATTTCCGAGTTTCTTTGCCTCTTGCATATATCTAATATGACCAATATGAATTGGGTCAAACCCCCCACTTACCATAACAACCACCTTCTCTTTTTTATTATTTACTTTTTTCATTTAATTAAATAAAGTTGAGGTACAAAAAGCGCACTTTTTAGCATCTATTGGTATTTCACTTAAACACTCACTACATTTTTTAGTTGTGGGGTCTAGTGTTTTTTCTTTTCTGGTTCGCGATACTAAAGTATTGATAGGAGTCACAACAAAAAAATATACTGCCGCAGCGACGATAATAAAAGCAATCAACGAATTAATAAAATTACCATACATAAAACTACTACCATTGATCACAAATGATAGCCCCGTAAAATCTGGGGCTTTAAAAATAGCACTAATAAATGGGGTTAAAATATCTTTGACCAATGAATTAACCACTGTTCCAAAAGAAGCCCCAATAACAACTCCAACTGCTAAATCAACAACATTCCCCCGAAGTATAAATTGCTTAAATCCTTTTAACATAAATTTAAAATAAGTAAATTATTAATCACCTAATTATAAACAATTATAAAAAATAACCAAATCATCTATTCCTATTCCATTAGGCTAAAATTTACACTCATTTTAAGTTTTTCTTTTGGTTTAATCATTTTCGGATTATCTATTAACCCATTCTTATCCCACATAACTGGTTCAACACAAATAAAATCTAACCCTGGCATAGACCAAACCCAGATTTTTTCAAATTCTATCGATGGGTCGATTATAATCGTACCAAGAGAAGGTATTATCATTTTAATAACAGCTTGTGGGTCTTTTATTTTTGGATTATCGATAGAAATATATTCTCCGTTTGCCCATTTTTTTATTTGGTCTTCTATCTCCTTACCACCTTCAAAATCAAACTGAATATTTTCCTTTTCATTATTTGAAACCTTAAAATAAGGATGCAGACCCATAGAAATAGGCATCTCTTTTTCTTCTTCTTTATTTTCTATTTCTTGGTTTAAGGTAAAAGAACCATCATCTTCAAATTTTCCTATTTGAGAAAAACTAAAATCATAAGGAAATATCTTCTTTGTCTCTTCATTTGCATCTAATGTTTCCTTAAATCCATCATCAATATTTTCTTCCCGCCATTTTAATTTCCTAGCGAAACCATGTCGGCCTAAATCAGGATATAAAGAATTTTTTGAAAACTCACCTGCATTTGGGAAAAGAAATGGGACTCCACCTCTTACATTTGTATTTTCATCTTTGAATGTATCTTCATCTAAAAAAATAATTGGTTTTCCTTTTAATGTTATTCCAGTCAAAATTCCTCCCCTCTCAGGACAATACGAAACTTTTCCATAATTCGGCCCTTCAATTATTTTTATATTAAAAAATTGTTTTTGTTCAAAATTATTGTTTTCTTTCATAAATTATATTTCTTTCTTTTTCTTTGCTTCATAGGCACGAATACCAGACTCGTCAAAACCTAAATGGTGACCTACTTCATGCCTGACAACATCGAAAACCATTTCTTTAATTTTTAAAGGGTCATTTCCTGCCAACATCTCGATAGGGTGCTTAAAAATAGTTATTTTATCTGGTAAGACCCAAGAATATCCAGTTCCCCGATTAAGCTTGGAAACTCCTTCGTATAAACCAAGCAACAATTCTTGTCTTTTAATTTTCATTTCATTGGCTTTTTGCCTTCGGACCTCAGGTTCAACAATAAAAACCACATTCTGCATGGCTTTTTTACCAGCCGGTGGTAAAGCAGAAATAGCCTCTCTAACTAATTGTTCAAATTCTTCGTCTTCCATCTATAAATTATACCACAATTCATAAATGGAAAATTATTAAGAATCTAATAAACTTCTTGTTGATAACATTTCTCACAATATACAATCTCAGGGCGCTCTGGAGAATAAGAGGTTTCAAATTCATTACTACCCCCTTGTTTATTTTAAATATTTTACCATTGATCTTCTAAAAAACTAACATTAAACTCTTTGGCTATTTCTTGAAAAGAATTCTTTAGTTTTAATTTTCCATCAGATGAATAACCAGTATTTTCTAATGAGAAACCTTTAGTTTGTGCGAATTTAAATATTTCACGAATAAGTTTTTTAGAATATCCTTTTCCTTGATATTCGGGATCAATAGATAAGAACTGAATCCAAAAAGTCTTACCACCTTCTGCAAACCCACTTCTTAATAATTGACTTAAACCAACTATTTTATCTTCCTCTTTTACTAAAGAATAAAATTGGGATTCGGTGGTTAATTTTGCATCTGTCGGTTTAAAATATTTAAAAACCCCACCTTCTTCGATCGATAAAAATCTTTTTTCTTGTGGCTCAGAATTTCCTTTGTATATAAAATCTCTTAAATCTTTACCTGATATTGTCTCAGTGGTGACTTTAATATCTTCTTTATTTTCTTTTTCAAAAAATTTTTCTTTCATTGTTTGATTATAACACCAAAATTCTTAAGAAAAAATAATCCGCTGGTGCGACAATATATATTCCCAAACTTCATCAAAAATAGCTTTATTGCTTTCAAAAGTAATTAAATCTCTTGCTTCTTTGCATGAAAGCCATTTTACTTCTGTAATTTCATCCATAAATTCAACTAGTGTGTTCGTGTCTTTACTAACTACAAGACCTAAGAAGTATTTCACAGATTTATCATACCTATTTCCATCCTTCTCAAATATATAATTTTCGTTAAAAAATATATTTTGTACTAATTTTACTGCTTCTAAACCTGTTTCTTCTTTCAATTCCCTTAGGGCTGTTTCTTCTTCAGATTCATTTTTATCTGGATGTCCTTTTGGAAAACCCCAGTGTTCACCTTGGTGCTGAACTAAACAAAAAAGTAATTCACCATTTGTATCTTTGAAAATAGGTACTACACCAAAAGATTTATCTTTTATATTTTCCATACCAAAAGTATACCAGAGTAAAAATTAATTTACTAAGTTATATGAAGATATTATTGATAGAAATTATGATTGTTCCCTTGCAAGTGAAACTTCATCTAGTTCTTTTTTATAAAATTAAATTGGGAGGTATATGAGATTTGCACTCATGATAGCTCTTCCACAGAGAGCTGTGTTACTACTACACTAATACCTCCATAAATTTTTTCTCCACATCTTTATCATGATGCACAAGAAAATGACAATTATGGCACAACCAAACTAAATTTGACACCGAATTATTCTTTCTATCGTGGTCTACATGATGAACCGCCAATATTCTTGTGTCATCGGTTTTACAAACTTTGCAAATTTTTGTAATTTTATTCCTAGACATTACACTCCTGTATGAATGCAACCCATTCTTAAAATTTGCGTGTTTTGCCCCAACAAAAACTGAGTTACGCCATTTTGTTTGGCAAGATTTATCACAAAAATAGGTTTTACTTTTTGAAACTCTTAAGGCTTTTTGAGTTTTATAAACTTCATTACCACAAGAATAACATTTAACAGTTTTTCCAGTTCTACTACCTATTCGCATACATTCTTGAGAACAATACTTCGCATGCCCATTCTTTAAGAAAAATGGTTTAGCATAAAATTCCTTCAAACAAATTTTACACGCAACGATTGGCATACTTTCATTTTATCAAATAAACATTTATATGTAAACTAAACGTCTTCTGAAAATATCCACAAACTCTAGTGCTAACCATTACACTATAGGCACCATGACAACTCTATTTAAAACATAGAGTGATTACACCTTTATACCAGAAAAATGCCCATAAATCAAAGCGGCTGTTTAATAATATTAGAATTTAGACATTTAAAAATTTTACTCGCAGACAACTCCGGTTGGTGGATTTATAAGGTCTTTTTGATTTCCTTTATTATCAACACAAAAGTATGACTTATACCCATTCGTTGAAAGATATAATGCATCATAATTTTCTGCTATCGGTATAGAAAATGACCAATCTTTTGAAGTTGAATAACATAATCCTGCCCCATTTGTTGCCCCCATAACTTTATTCAATAATCCTGAAATCTCACTAACTACTTGAGTCGAATCAGTGCTATGACCATTTGGAGAGAAGAGTGATCCACTTTTCGGATTCATACAACTACCACTTTGATTTGAAATACTTCCATAATCTTCTTCAATTTTAAATAAATCTGTGGCTAGTTTTTTAAATGATGAAACATCTTTTTTCAAATTTATTTCTTTCATTGTTCTTGAAAAATCTAAAGCTGAAATAGATTCGATTGGCAGAGAAATTTCATTATTTATATTAAAATCGTAATAAGTTGTCTTCCAATTAATATTCATTTTATGGTCACCAATACTTTTATCATCAAAACCAATAATCTTTGATAACGGAATATCAAGTATCACATTATATTGATAAATATTATTATCACCTTGCCCAACCCAAACTTCAAAAGAAACCATTGTTGTGGAGCCTAAAATTTCTGACAGCTTATCCCGGTCTTCGTTTGATAAATTTAAAACAAAGTTTTCAGCAATCTGACCGAGAAGCTTTTTAGATAAATCTCTATCTGGGGTTATTACATAATGATAGGTCATGATACCCTTTATTTCTTCTTCACCTTTCCTGATTATATCTACATTGTTTACAAAATCATCATATGCACCCAATGT
Source organism: uncultured Candidatus Saccharibacteria bacterium (assembly GCA_964563715.1). Lineage (GTDB taxonomy): Bacteria > Patescibacteriota > Minisyncoccia > Phycocordibacterales > UBA9973 > UBA8515. The sequence goes on from CAZLXA010000001.1 coordinate 24,113, forward strand.
TTCATTATTGATAAAAGATGGGATACCGCTTGATAAAATATTATAAATATTAAATTTTTTAAGTTGTGACTCTACTTCGTTCGGGAATATTGACGGAATTAAATCAAATTGAGATTGATCTAATTTAACCAGAGTATTAGGAAGAGAGTCTGTTTTTAAAATCTCAGCAAAATCTGAAAAATAAATAAATAAATTTCTGCCATCATTTTTAATATTAGAATTAATTGGCTCAGATAATAAGGAGCTCTTAACAATTATTTGATTCTCTGATAGAAGGCCTTCATCACTCTTATTAATTAATCCTTTTGTTGTAATTGAAAATGAGTCTTTATCAATTGATGAGACGGCCTCTCCACTCAATAGACCCAAACTAATATTAGAAAAAGATGGTGCTGAAACTAATATACTTGTTTCTGTTTTATATGATTTCAATTGAGATAAACTCTTTGAATTATTTAAAAGTACCGTCTTGGCATCTTTAACAATAAATGGAATTTTAATATTTTTTATATAATCAAAAGCAAAAAAATATATAGCAAGAAGTCCAATAACAATAATAATAGGAATTAACCATTTTAATGATTTGGTCTTATTTTTTTGAGCGACTTCTTTCTTTTCTATATTAGCCGTCAGTGAATCACTTTCAAAAGAAGAAATCATCGCTTCTCTTGGAAGATCTCTAATTAAATATTTTTTATATTCTCCTGCTTCTGCTGTTGGGGTTGGATTTGGGGCAGGTGCCGGGGTAAAAATTGGTGTGGGTGTTGGTGCTGGTATTGGTATTGGTTTTGAAATCGGTATTTGTGCTTCTATTCGTTCTTGTCTTGGTTCTTGCGCTAGTACATTAACTTGTGGCAGTTGAATACTGTTAGTTGGAAAAACAGCAACCTTAGGAATAAGGCTAGGAATTAAATCTTCATTTTCAATTGGAGATTTTTCTTTAACAGGGACCTTCATTGGGGTCCAAACTTTCGGTTCAGTTTTTTCCACTACTTCTATTTTTGGAACCTGACCCACTGGTAATTCCGCATTAAAAACCTCGAGATTTAAATTTTCTTTTTCTTTTTCAACTAATGTTTCTTGTTGCTTTAATTGATTTTCAACACTTAAAAAACCCTCATCAATATCTTCTTGATGCCAACCTGCCAAAAGTAGTTTTGAAACTATTAAATCTTTCGATTTATTATTATTTATTTGTTTCTTTATGTAAGAAACCAAATCAGAAGTTATCATATGTATTATTGTAACATTTTATCCTAAAATTGGTAAACGTATATCTTGCGTCCAAGCTTATATTTACTTCTATTTAAATCTATCTCTTGTATGGGTCTTTTGTTTGTAAATTGGAATGATAGTGAAACTAGTCTAGTTCCCGGTTTTAATTCACTATCAAACTTAGTAAGTAAGTCATCCATGACATTGGGGTATAAATAAGTAAAAATATGTGTAGCCTTTGATAAGTCGTGTTTAAAAAAATCTGTTCTTAAAATTTCAACCAGATTATTAGTCTTTTTCTGATTATAATGAGCTCCGATTTTTGATAATAAAAACGGGAAAACCCCATTTTCAATTCCAAAATATTTGGCTTTGGGGCAAGCCCTAGAAAGGTAAAATAAAATTCTTCCATCACCACAACCTAAATCATAAACCACACTACTATCTTTTACTTCTAGAGCTTTTTCTATATCTTTCAAAACGGCACGCGAGCTAGTGACAAATGGAGCTTTGTTTTTAAAATTTCCAATTATCCAAAAAACAAAAAGAACCAAAATAATAATTAAAAATATTAATAAAATAAATTCAGACACATAAAGTAAAATATGAAGCATATTCATATTATACTACAAAAGGTTGTTTATTATAATTTTGTGCGCAGGAGAGGATTTGGTCACGAGTATTTTTCTGCTGAAAAATCTCGCTACCCCGACTCGGCTCGTCAGCCTCCGTCTTTCGAATCTTCTCCCTAAAAAATAGACATCAACATGTCTATTTTTGCATAAGAATTTCGTTCGTGTGCCCGGGAGAGGACTCGAACCTCCACGCCCTTACAGGCTTATCCACCTCAAGGATAAATGTCTACCAATTTCAACACCCGGGCATTTATTTAAAATACATTTTTTGTTGCTTTTTCTCTGTTCTTAAAGCTTTTTATATTTTAAACTTCTTTCTAGATAAACAAATAACCTTTGTATTATAAAACATTTTTTTTATTATTTCCAGTTAATATTTATTATCTTATTATTTCCCCAACTTCCTGACCAAATTATAACTGTTTGCGTGCACAAAATGCCCCAAGTATGATTTAATCATCGGTATATCACTTGCAAAAAATAGTCCATCGTCGGGATTTCTTTTTTTATATAATTTATCTTTAAATCTCTTTACTACCTTTTGCCTGACTAGTGTATGAGTCGGTTTTACATAGTAACCAAGAAAATCAATCCCTCTTCCTGTAGGTTGTAGTATCGTCTTGTCTTTACACAAGGATAGTTGCAATTTTTCATTTAAAAAACAGCCGATTCTATCGACTGTTTCTTTTAAATTCTCTTTATCCTCGCTAAGTATTATAAAATCATCCACATATCTTATATACCTCTCAAACAAAAGTTTCTCTTTTACAAAATGGTCTAACTCATTTAGATAAATATTTGCAAAGAATTGACTTGTCAGATTACCTATTGGTAAACCCTTCATCTTGTCTCCAAACAAAAGCGATTTCTCTTTCTTTATTAAATTTTTCGTTTCAAGTCTACCCTTAAACACATAGTTTAAAGTCGGGTCGTGATATATTATTTTCTCAGCTAACCATAGTAATTCTTCTCTCCATGCACCTTCTTTTCTAAATTTTATTATTTTTTTCTCTACTATCCCCCACAATATATCCTTATCAATATTTCGGAAAAATCCCTTAACATCCATTTTTAAAAAGTATAGCTTTTGTCTATTTATCCCACCTCGAACAAAGTAAAACCTCAGCTCTTTTACCGCCTTGTGTGTTCCCTTACCTTTTCGATTTGCATATGAGCTTTCAATAAAATCTTGCTCAAATAGTTGTCCAATTTCATTACAAAGTAGATGGTGCACAACTCTGTCTCGAAAGTCACCGGCAAATATTTCTCGCGGTGATGGTTCTTTTACTACAAAACAAATATGTCGAGATATTTCATATCTTCGACTCTTTAAATCTGAAAGTAGCTGAAGAAGATTTTTCTCTCTTTTTAATTCAAATTTGAGGGCATTGGCAGTATTCTTTTTGTGTTTGATACAGTCTTTATACGCAAGATATAATTTATCAAAACAATGTTATCAATACAACTCTCAAGCATCTTTTCCCCAAGCATGTATTTGTATTGCTTAGAAAACTTTGGCGCTCGTATGTATAAATCTTTTAAAATAAACATCATACTATTATATATTGGTAGTTCTGAATAGATAGACATATAATTCGCTCCTCTTTAAAATGCTTTGGATTACCAAAGTCATTTTAAAGAGAATGGTTAAATGAATAATGAAGAAAGAATGCTAGTGGGCACAATGGACAAGGTAGTTCGGATTACTCTTACCATCGTTGCTCGTATCGCCACCGCTCATACTGACGTAGTAAGCGCCGCCCTCATAACCAGGATACTGGTGGGTAGTACCTGACCAATAGTAGTCAAAAGCAAAACCTGTTGGTGGATTACCATCAATATTATTCTCAAAATAATGTGTGACTAATTCTGGAGTAGTTGGCAGCCTCCATGAAGAACTACCTTCATCTGATTTTTCTAAACATGAGGCAGTTCCTGCATACCATGTCATATAACCATCTGTTGGTGTTTTAGTTCCACCAGTACAAGCACTCCCCGACCAAGAACATCCATCAGCGGAATGGTATCCGCAAATAGTTTCAAGTGTTACGGCTGGTTGAGTTGGGTCAGTTGCAAGGGCTTCACAGCTATAAGTTGTTTGGTCACTTGAAGCAAAGGTTGGTGCTGTAGTGCCAGCATTTTCAAGTGCACTTGCTACAGCATCATAAACTTGGGTCAAAGTTACCCCTGTCTCACCTAGTGTTGGAGTTTCTTCTATCTCACCTGAACCGAGAGTTGCTTGTGTACTATTTGTAGCTAATTCATATATATCAGTAAGTGAATACATGGTATTAGAAACTGCACCCGGTGGAGTGAGTTTACTGCCTGGTGTCGCATAGACAGCAGTTACTCCAACAAAGATAGAGATTAATAAATATGGTAGGGTTTTTAATCCCGTGCGAAATTTACTTTTTAATATTTGTTTAATTTTATTCATCCCGTTAGAAGCAGGTCGCGGTCGTTTTTGAAATAACTTGGACCTACTTGATTAATTTAATAAATGATAATAATTATATATCCCAGTTGAAACCGTGACCGCGGCTTCTAACGGGACTACTTCATCTTGCTTTTTGTTAGTGGTCCAACAATTCCGTCTGGAGTTAATTGGTTTGCCAATTGAAATTTAATCACAGCTTGTTTGGTTAAGTTGCCAAATATTCCGTCAGCTATTCCACAATTGTATAAATGGGTATTTAAATAGTTTTGTAGAGTTTTAACATCATCCCCTTTCATTTGAGGTTTTGTTAGTTTTAAAATGCGAGTAATATTTGATGTTTGAGAGTTGTTTGAAATAGTAGGAATAGTAGGAGCTATGACTGGGACAACTGTTGTTACAGTTGGAGCTGAACCACTACTTCGTCTTGGGGTTGGATTGGGAGTGGAAGATGAACGGGTGCTTAGTGGTCTCCAGTCGGTGACTACTTTGTTGTTGTCATTTGTATTAAAAGTGATGAAGCCGATGTTTTCTCCATAGGCAGAGCCTGTAAATAATCCATCATTACCTATGATGGTTTTAGAGAAGTCTACCCAGCCGATATTCTCTCCCCAAGCATAGCCTGATAGATTACCTTCATTATCATTAGTAACAGCAGAGAGGTCTATGAAACCAATGTTCTCGCCGTATATATAGCCTGATAAAGCAGAATCGGTGATTTGGACATTGCCATTGGTTGAACCAAAATCAATGAAACCGACGTTCTCGCCCCAAGCATAGCGGAAACTAGGATCGATGGTACCGTTGGTGTCAGAGGCGAAGACGGGAGATGTGATTAACAAAAGTGAGAAAATAATGATTGCAAGCGGAAATATTTTTATAATTTTCATTTATGTGTTTAATTTAATTAATAATGCGACCTTAATAATATAATTAATTCGTAATTCGTAATTCGTAATTCTTTTCGCGACCTTTAGTGAAACAATTTTATATAATTATTATACCATATCACCCCCCCTCGCAAACAAGAATTAAAACAATATCATAATAAATAATAAAAAATCCATTCTTATAGAATGGATTTTTTATTATTTATTCTTCTGATTTAACTTCTACTTCTTCAACTTCTTCCTTTGGAGCTTTTCTGGCTGACAAAGTGACACTCTTTAATCTTTTCTTAACTTCTTTAACTGCTTTTGTTCTTATGTAATATAATTTACTTCGGCGAGTTTTTGATTTTCTGATCACTTCAATTTTATCAACATTAGGAGAATAAAGTGGAAAAATACGCTCAACCCCTACACCAGAAGCTACTTTTCTAATTGTAAATGTCGCCCCAGACTCAGTTCCATGCTTACGACAAAGGACTAAGCCTTCAAAAGCCTGTAAACGAGTTTTACCTTTTTCTAAAATTTTACTCCAAACTCGAACAGTATCGCCGGCTTTAAAATCAAGCTTTTTACGATCTTCTTGAGTTACAGGGGTAAATTGTTTTTTCGTCAATTCCATGGGTTGTACTTTATCATATATAGCTATTTTAAGCAATCCCCCACACCCATATTTTATTTTTCAGATTGTTTAATAATAAAGTGGTAAATACTCCTAATTAAAATATAGGTGTGGGGGCAAGAAGATAAGTTTTTAAGACCTTTTTAAAATCTATTGGTAATGGAGATAGAACAGTTTTTAATTCCCCGCTTGGTAAAGTAAAGGTAATGGAATAAGCATGAAGGGCCAACCTTTTCATTCCTAATGATAATTCTTTAGCTCCTCGATATATTGGGTCTGAAACAACAGGATGATTAATATAGCGCATATGAACTCGAATTTGGTGAGTCCGACCAGTTTTTGGATATGCTTCTATGTATGAATATTGATGTTCTCCATCTTTTTTGTCATTAATATTATTCGTATCACTAAATTTATTTAATACAATATATTCTGTGACCGCATCTTTTAGAGGTTCGCGAGCTCCCCTGCCGGCTGTATAAGCCCGAATATCTTTTTGAGATCGCCCAATCGGTACATTAATTACTCCCCTATTATTAGTTAATAGTGAGGCTTTGGGGTCAGAAACAAAACCATAAACAAAAGCTCTATAAACTTTTTTAATTTTATGATTCTGAAACTGCTCTTTTAAATACAAAAATGTTTTTTGATTTTTAGCAATCAATAAAACACCAGAAGTTTCTTTATCCAGACGATGAACGATTCCAGGTCGAGGTATTTTTTCTGTTTTCCCTCCGGCTCTTTCTATAATAAAAGGTTCTCCAACATTTTTTAATGAAAGATAATTAGAAAGAACCCAATCAACGATTGTCCCTATTTTTGATTTACCGTCGGGGTGAACCATCACACCAGCAGGTTTGTCGATAACCAATACATTTTTGTCCTCAAATAAAATTTTTATTTTCATATCGTTAATTCTTTTATTTTTTCTATCCATCCCATAATTGTTAGAAATAATTTTGTATCACAAATGTAAATATCAAATGTTCCATACGGGAGAGTATGCCTCTTTTGCAAACTTACAGAACTGGGTTTCGTATAAGTTTTAAAAAATTGTTTGCGGGGTATGCCAGAAAGCTGAGACCAATATCTTTCAGTTTTTTCTACATCAGCGTGTGAAAAAGTATGGATACTGGCGCGGAATTTACTTTCTGGAACTTTACATACTTCTCTAAAAAATCTCATCATTATTTTTATCACCATTGGATCGCTATTTGCCAGCCGAACCATTCCTCTATTAGTTTTACCTCCCTCTCCTAAATAAAGAATTATGCCTATTAACTTTAACTGTTCTAAAGAAATATTACTAAATTCTTTTTTTGCATTATCTATTATAATCTGCCTCTTCTTTTTCTCATTATTTAGACGATTTATTCTTCTTTTTTCAACCGATTCTATACTTCGTCCTCTTGCTGAAATTTTTTTCTTTTGATGTTTTGTTAAAACAATATCACGAACCCATAAACTTATACTAGCCTTTGAAAGACCTGTCTCTTCTATTATTTGGTTAATAGAATACCCTTTTTTGCGTAAAGCGCGAGCCCTTTCTTTCTCAATAACCTTCATAAGTAGAGTATATTATATGTAGTATGAATAATCAAGGTTCAATATAAACACCTTGAACCTATTTGATAATTAGTGTATAAATAAGAGGTAACGCGGGATTAGCTCAGTTGGTACGAGCAGCGCTTTTACACAGCGAAGGTCGCAGGTTCGACCCCTGCATCCCGCACAATGTGTTACCTGCCCTTGTAGTTAAATGGATATAACTGCGGACTTCTAAGCCGTTATTGCAGGTTCGATTCCTGCCGAGGGCACCAAATATTAAATACTTGGATCTTTATATGATTTTAGACCATCTTTAATTTCTTTTGTTTTTTGAGTTTTTAAATCAAAATATTCATCTACTTCCTTTAATAAATTTTCATTCATTAAAACAGGTTGATCATCTATCTTTTTATCTGTTTGAAAAATTTGCTGATTTTTAATCTCGTATAAAAGATAAAAACTAAATAAAATTAAAAAAATAATCATAAACATAAAAACATATAATAATTTACCCCAATGATTATGCGGATTAATTTTTTTAAATGAAAAAAGTTTTTTTATATTAATTTTTGCTAAAATATTTTTCATAAAATCAATTTAAACTTAAAATACTAAAAGATACATCTGCTTGCCAAGAAGAAATTTTGGGAATTATTTCTTTAATGGTACCCTCTTCTTGTTTTTCAAAATCTTTATTTAAATAAAAACGATTAACAGTGATTTGGTATGGAATATTTTCCAATAGAACAATAGTCTTCATAACTTGGTTAAAGTTTCCGGTAATTGATACTTCAAACTCAATAGTATTTTTAGACTTCACTGGCACTTCAACTTTTTTCACCAAAACCTCGGAGCCAAGACTTGATCCTAGAGCCTCAAGGTCGCTAACAAATTTATCAATTTTATTTGCATCAACATATAAATTCTCAATAGAATTTTTAAGTGTTTCAATTTCTTCAATTCTTTCAGAGAATAACTCTACTTCCTTTTTTTGTTTTATTTTATCTTCCAGTGTTGAAATAACTGTCGAAGTGTGTTGATTTTTATTTTTTATTAGTTTTAAGGAAAAAACAAAAAGCCCAACAATCACAATCATTAAGAGAGCAGAAATCATAAGGACTAAAATGGTAATATTTTTTTTCATATTATTTTAAAGTTATTGAAACATTAAATACTAAATCAGCTTTTTCTAGAAAATTAGAAATTGGCAGATCGATCACCGCAAAATTTGGGTTGCTATCAAGGGCTGTTTTAAAATTACGTAGTGCATCCCGATCACGAGCTTGACCACGGACCTCAATAATTGATAATTCAATAGTTTCGTTCTTTTTTTCTGGAGCTAATCCTTCTTTGTCTATTGATTCATCAACAACTGGGGCAGTTTTTTTAACTATTTTTTTACTAAAAAGTATCTGGGAATAAGTAATGCCATCTGTTCGACTTTCTAAAATATTCCCCAAAATTTTATCACTAATTTGATATGGGGCTTTGGCTTTATCCACTGTCTCTAATTTTTCATTTATATTTTTTATAATTTTATCAATATTATTTGTGTTCAATTCTGGATTTTCCTGATTAAATACTTCTAACTTACTTTCAGCTAAATTTTCTTCTGATTTGGAAATATAATATGATGGCAACAATAAAAGAATCGCTAGGATCCCAATTAAAGCAATTAAATTTAAAATAATAGTTGAAAATCTCATCCAATATTCGTGGCGTAGAGTTTTCTTTTCTTGTTCTGGCAAAACATTTATAACGGGTTGAAAATCATATGAAAAATGCCCCAGAGCCAACCCCAAAACGGTTGCATAACTAAGTGATTCTTCAAAAGTCATTCCTGGTACACTCTTTTCTGTTTTTAAAATATTAATCCAAACATTAGCATTCTCTACTTTTATTTTCATACTCAATTGTAAATACTCAGATAGACCAATCAAATTTGATTCTCCCCCGCAAAGAATTATATGGTCTATCTGTTCATGTTTAGTTTTATCACTATTGTGATTTTCCCAATATAAATATTGTTTATTTAATTCATCTCGTAAAACAGAAATTCCATTTAAAATCGCTGGAAAAATATCTTGAACTTTTGACACTGCTCCAATCCCGTATTCGTGTTTCATTTTTTCTGCCTCGTCAAACGATAAAGAAAAATTTTTCGCAATCATATTTGTTAAATCGGCTCCACCAATCGCCAGGGTAGTTGTAAGTAATACTCGGCCATTTGAAGCAATAGAAACCCCAGTTCGAGCATCACCAAAATCAACAATCATTACCGGACTATTATCCCCATAAGGAATTACGGCTCGAGCAATAGCCTGTGCTTCAATTTCAAAAGTTAATGGTACAAGCCCAGCTTTGGAAAACACTGACAAATAACTCTCAAGTGTTGAACTTGCAATCGCTACTACTTCAACTAAAATATTTTGACTATCTTCTTTTATTATATCGTAATCAAAAATTGAATCGATGGCCTTAAGTGGGATGTGTTCTTCAATTTGCAAAAGAATCATATCGCGAATATTTTCTTGACTTGTTTTAGGAACAGACAAAGAAAATAAATACATCTGCTCTTCTGGCAATGAAACCCGAATAAAATGAAGTTTCTCTTTTTCTTTAATATTCTTTAATATTCTAACAAGCTCGTCTTCTTTTTCAATTTTACCTGACACGACAACCCCTTGTGGAATTTTTTCTTTTCCATACCTAGACAAAGAAAGTCCTCTTGAGTTTATGGACAGTTCTCCATATTTAATAGATTGATCAGAAATATCAATAGCACATGAATCCATGGCTAAGTATGATGGGGTGGGAAAAAAATGATTATATAATTTTTTCATTACTATTTTATTATACCTTGTCATGAGACTTAAATAAAGTTTTCAAACTCATTCAATATGAAACTAGCGACGCTTTGACAATTTAACTCGTAAAATTTTTAAAATTATCGGAATAAAAGAAATAAAAATTATGAGTAGGGCTATAGGAATAATATATCTATCAGGATTTGTGACCATTCCTCCAAATCCATAACCTATCAAAGTTACAGAAAAAACCCAAAAAATTCCACCAAAAATATTGTATGAAATAAAAGTTTTATAATCCATCTTTCCAATACCAGCAACAATAGGAGCAAAAGTTCGTATGACGGGAACAAATCGCGCAATTATAATAGTATGTTTACCATATTTTTCATAAAATTTCTCAGCATCTTGGATTCTTTTCTTTTTAAAGAAAAAACCCGCATCTCGTTCAAAAAGACGCCTGCCATATTTTTTACCTGACCAGTAACCAACACTATCACCCAAGATTGCTGCGATTGTACAAAAAATTAACAATGTATAAATATCAAAAACTCCCTGGGAAGCCAAAATTCCCGCTGTAAACAATAATGAATCCCCAGGAAAAAAGAAACCAAAAAATAACCCTGTTTCCGCAAAGATAACTAGTATAATTCCTATCAGGCCCACAGTTTCTATAAGTGATGTTGCATCAAGCATATTTTTCGGCGAAAGGCCTTGCCTTTAGTGCTCCCAAGGCAAGGCCTTAAGGAGAAAAATTAATAAAATTACCGAACTTTTGCTCCAGAAGATACTTTTTGCTCTGGGATCAAAAAGACCGGTTTGCCATCCATTCCATCGATGGCCATCAGCATTCCATTACTTTCAAACTCTTTAATTTTTCTTGGTTCTAGGTTTACAATATATAAAACTTGTTTACCAACTAAAACCTGTGGGTCAGGATAATATTCTTTTATACCGGAAACAATTTGTCTTAAAACCTTCCTCCCCTCTGCGTCAATTTCATTGAAATCAACCATACATCGCAAAAGTTTATCAGTCTCCGGCACAACTTCGACTTCCCTAATCATTCCAACCCTAATATCCATTTTTTTAAACTCTTCGTAAGATACAAATTCTTGCATATTTTTAGTATATCATATGAAATTATTATTAATTATTCTTTCTATCTAAATACCTTTGCAAAATTAAAGCGGCGGCGGAGTCATCTACGGCATTACTTTTTACCCCGCCTTTTCGGCGGGTCGCCGGAAAGGCGACTTTGCGCGCATTATTTTCTTTTTTTCCATCATTTCCACGAGCAAACATAGATGTCATAAATTCTTTTTCAAAATAAATCGGTAAATCAAGTTCTCCCTCAAGATTTCTTTTGAATTCTTCTATGCTTCCCATTATTTTATTTGGCTTCCCTGACAAGTCCGTCGATTCACCTAAAACGATAGCGGAAATTTCTTCAACTCCACAAATATTGTGAATAGTATCAACAAGCTCAAGATTGTTCCCTATTATTTTATATGGAAAAGCAAATTTGCCTTCTTCATCAGAAAGAGATAATCCAACTCTTTTAGCTCCATAATCAATTCCTAAGTATTTCATCCCATTAAAAATTTTAACTTATAAATATATTAATTCAACCAATCTCTACCCATTTCTTTTAATGATTATATAAACTAATCAAAAATTTCTAACGGGACAGGTATCTAAATATTACCATAATTGCCCTAAAAAGATATTATTGTTATAATTTAAAATATGGAAACATTTTTAAAAGATAATATATGGTTATTTATCATTTCAATGGTTTGGGTTTTACCTTGGAAAGGTTATGCCCTCTGGACAGCCTCACAGACTAGAAACAAAAGATGGTTTATTGCTCTACTTATTATAAATTCTTTTGCTGTTCTTGATATTTTTTATATCTTTTACATCGCCAAGAAAACACCAGCAAATATAAAAGAGGCTTTTAAAGCAAAAATCTAAAACAAAATAAAAACAGACCCGTAAGGGTCTGTTTTTATTTTTGTATTCGGACTTGAAAAAAAGGTTAAAATGAAGTAATGTATACGCGGAGGCGTCGCATAGTTGGTCTAGTGCGCCCGTCTTGAAAACGGGTACGCCGCAAGGCGTCGTGAGTTCGAATCTCACCGCCTCCGCAAAAAAAGAAAACCCAAATAGGGTTTTTCTTTTTGCGGGCGAGCACGACAACTGCTTGTCGTACATGTGAGATTCGAAGAGCTTTTCATTAAGTATTTTTGTTTAGCAAAAATACTTTGAAAAGGTGTACTGAACCTGTAAGGTTCGAAACATGTACTCATGGTCCCACCGCCTCCGCATAGTAACTAATAATTTTTAAAAAACACCTCATTTTCTGTTTTAAGAAAAAACCATTCATAGTGCATAACTTTCTTGTTTTCTTTGTCACATTTACGGTAAAATATACTTATGCTTGATAAAATTTTACTAAATTGGCAACCCTATAAAATAACCGAAAATGATCTACCCGTGCTAATTACTTATGCTAAACATATGGGTGGTTCTCATTTATCAATTGTTTTAATTGCCGATTTATTTCTTAGAGGCTCAAAAATTATATTTCTAACCGCTTACCCAATGGCTAAAGATAATTTTTTAAATCAAGTTGGAATCAATAATCCAAATATTATTTTTGTGGATTCGGTAGAGGGCTTAGAAGAAGCCGCAAATACCCAAGCTATTATAATCGAAAGTGGTAATGCTACTTTATTTTTAAATGCAATAAAAAATCTTCCTGATCTAAATGAACGAATCATCTTTATAAAAAATATTGAAATTTTTAGTGAAGAAGTATACGACGCTTGTATAAAATCAAAAAAATTAATTATCTCGGGTGACATTGATGAATGTGATTTCAAAGATAAAATTCCAAATCAACAATTCAAAACCATCATCGCTTTCAATCAAACCACGACTAAGATTAATATAGAAATTCCTAAATTAGAAAAATGGGATAGTTTCTTGTCGAGTGAAAATCAAAATGGAATTTTAACTCTAGAAAATAAAGATCATAAATTCACACTCTAAAATTAGCAATTTATCTATAATTAATGCTAAAATGTAAATTATGGAATCAATTTTAAAGTCGGATATATTTTTCTTTATTACTTCAATGTCAGTAGTAGTACTTACACTGTTTTTGTTAGTAGCTTTATTTTATTTTATTAAAATAATGCGTAATTTTTATAAAATATCAGAAATTTTAAAAAATTATACAGAAAAAACAGAAAATGACTTAAGGGATTTAGGCCAACATGTCCGACAAAGCAAATTGTTTACATTTCTTTTTGGTAAAGAGAAAGTTAAAAAGGAAACAGAAAGATCAACAAAGAAATCGATATAAGTAGTTTATAAATTATTAATTAATATAAAAGCTCTACAAATTATATTTTGAAAATAATTCGTTTAGCTTTAAAAATACAATGGTTAAAAAAATAGTAGCTAAAAAAGGTTTAGATGCAAAAACAATTATGGGAATTGGTGCAGGGGTAGCTGCGCTTTCTGCTGCTGCTTATGTCTTGTTTGGCCCAGAAGGTAAAAAGAATCGTAAAATTATTCGTGGCTGGTCAGTTAAAATGAAAGGTGAAATAATTGAAAAGTTTGAAAACGCTAAAGAATTAACCGAACCAGTTTATCACAATATTGTTGATGGTATTCAAGCCAAATATGCTAAATTAAAAAACGTTGATCCTGAAGAGCTTCAAAATGTTGTAGCAGAAATTAAAAAACACTGGAAGGCCCTTCAAAAAGAAGCTGGGGTAAAGAAATCAAAAGTTGTAAAAAAGACTAAATAATATAAAAAATTCCTCCACTCGGAGGAATTTTTTATGCTATGATGATTGGATGGAAAATCTTTACGATCAATCAATAGAATTACACAAAAAGCACGGTGGTAAATTAGAAACAAACAGCAAGGTCCCCTTGTCAAATAAGGAAGATCTTTCTTTGGCTTATACTCCTGGTGTTGCTGGAGTTTGTTTAGCAATTGCCAAAGACGAAAAATTAGCAAAAGAATACACCCTCAAGAAAAATACGATTGCTATTGTGACTGACGGCTCGGCTATCTTGGGTCTTGGCAATTTGGGCCCCCTAGCCGCTATCCCGGTCATGGAAGGTAAAGCTGCGATATTTAAAGAATTCGGTGGTGTTGATGCTTTTCCAATTTGTTTAGATACAAATGATACAGAAGAAATAATAAAAATAGTAAAACAAATTGCTCCAGTTTTTGGTGGAATCAACTTAGAAGATATTTCGGCTCCTCGTTGTTTTATAATTGAAGAACGATTAAGAAAAGAATTAGATATCCCAGTCATGCACGATGATCAATGGGGTGCAGCAACAGTCACTCTAGCCGCCCTTATTAATGCTCTTAAAATAGTCGGCCTTGATAAAACCAAAACAAAAGTTGTTATCTCCGGTGTTGGCTCGGCTGGAGTGGCCACTGGCCGATTACTTCATGAATATGGAATTACTAATACTATTTTTTGTGATAGTCATGGCATTATAAATTTAAATAGGAGTGATTTAACAAAAGAAAAAATTGAATTATTAAATGGTAGTCAGCAAAAAGATTTAGAGGGAAATTTAGAAATTGCTATAAATCAAGCTGATGTTTTCATCGGTTTATCAAAACCAAATGTTTTAACATCCGCTATGGTTAAAAGTATGACTTCAAAACCAATCATTTTTGCTTTAGCCAATCCTAGCCCTGAAATTAGTCCCGAACTGGCAATGAGTTCTGGGGTTTACATTATGGCTACTGGTCGTTCTGATTATCCAAACCAGATAAATAATTCTTTGGTTTTCCCTGGGGCCTTTAAAGCTATGCTTGATCATCAAATTCCACAATTCGAAAATAAAATATTTCTTACTATCGCTGAAGCTCTGGCTAATATGATAGAAAAACCAACTCCCAAGAAGATAATCCCAAGTATGTTTGATAAGGGTGTCATGGAAACAGTTTATAAGGCTGTATCTTCACTTAAATAATTTTGCTAAAATTTTGTGGCGGGGTATAATATAAATATGGATCCCGTTAGAAGTCATACATGTAATCCAAGATAATGGGAGGATATCAAGAAATTAGTTGTTTTTAAAATTATTAATTAATTTATGTACGAGAATCTAAAGATTCTCTACTTCTAACGGGATGGATGAAATTAAATTAAATACTATCGAATGGTCAGTGCCAGAATATTCTCATAAAGAACGTGGAAATGATTGGTTCTGGACAATTGGACTTATTACTATTGTGGCTTGTGGTTTGGCTATTTGGTTACACAATTTTGTTTTTGCTATTTTTCTTTTAATATCTGGATGTTGTTTAATCATGTTTACATTACGACACCCACAAGAAGTAACATATAAAATAGAAACAAAAGGTTTATCAATGGGCAAAGATTTATATACTTGGAAGAGTTTGAAGAGTTTTAATATTAAAAATATTGAAACGGAATCTTATGCTAAATTAATGATAGAAACTAGTAAACACTTCCTCCCAGTCTACACAATTCCTGTTCCAAAAGATTTAGAAATGGAAATTAAACAAACTCTCCTTTTGGTTCTCCCTCGCTCAGAAATAGACGAATCAAAATCCATGGTCTTCATGGAAAAACTAGGATTCTAAAAATTATAATGTGATCCCGGCAGGATATCTTCCCCTACGAGGACAGTAGAAATAAACATTCTGTGACTACAAATAATTTCTCGCCGTCGCTCGAAATTTTTGCAGTCCGCCCCTCGTGGTTTTGGTTGTTACCAAAACAACACTGCGGTCATCACAAAGCGAAAAAGACTGAAGAAGTTCAGTCTTTTTGAAATCGCGCTTTGTGATCCCGGCAGGAATCGAACCTGCATCGCAACTTCCGCAAAGTTGCGTCCTATCCATTGAACGACGGGACCATATGGTTAAAATCTACACTAAATAGCTCTCAATCGCAAGTAAATCGTCTTTTAACTATTTATGCTATACTAGTTTTAGTCGAGTTTAATATATTAAAATAATTGTATTATGGAAGAAAATAAAAATTGTTGCGAGAAATCATGTGAAAAAAGTGAGTGTTGTGGAATGGGTAAATGCTGTATGTGGAAGAAATGCGGCGGAATGAAATATTTAATTTGGTTAATTATCATTGTTATCGTCTTTTGTTTGGGTGCCCAATTTGGTGAATTAAAATCTGAAACTCGAGGATATCATAATTATCGCGGTGGAATGATGAATTGGGATTATAAAGTTGTTAAACCTTTAGTTAATAATGAAACACCAGCCACTCCTCCAGCTCCCGAAGTTGCCCAATAGTCTTGTATAATAAAAAAAGATATCAGCCATGGCTGATATCTTTTTTTATTTACCTTCGGCCCAATTTTTAATTTCTTTATAACTCGCTTCACCACATATTGTTTTTCCACTTTTTTGATTTAAGAAAAATGGTACTCCCCCACACATCTCATCTCCAACATCCAAATCAGTTAAAATTTTATCATTCTCAAGATTGTGCCACACTTCAATTTTCTTAATATCAATTCCTTCACTTATAAGTTTATCAACATGTTCCTCCATAACAATACAATGCGGACACTCTAACCCATAAAAAAATAATAAATCTTTCATAATTTTTATTATACTAATTAATAATAAATAAAACAAAAACCGCCACTTGGGCGGTTTTGTTTTATTTTGTGATTTTTGATAAACGAGCCTTTTTGCGGGACGCTGTATTTTTCTTAATGACTCCTCTCTTGGCAGCCTTATCTATAACACTGTAAGCATTTGGGAGTAATTTCTTGGCTTCAACTTTATTTTTTTCCTTAACAAATTTTTCAATTTTCTTAACTGTTTCTTTTATATTCTTTTTATTACGATCATTCATCGCTTTTTTAACAAGCGATCCTCGTAGAGCTTTTTTAGCTGATTTTGTAATAGGCATGGCTAATTTTTGAGGAGGAAACGACTACAAAAATAGCCATCCCGTCCTATAATTTTTGTTATATTAATAATTTTAAATTCAATAAATATTTCTCCGTATGTTTTCCGAAATACGGGGCCGAATAGGCCAATTCTTATCCCTATAGTATTTCGTCCTTCGTTTAAAATAAATTATAGGACTGGGATAATTTTCAAATCTTGCCGAGACACCAGCAAAACTGAATATAGTGATATTAACAGAAAAAACTTGAATTGTACACCCCCACACCTACTTTTTTGTAGTTTTCAACGTAGTCTTAAAGGACTACAACAAAAAAATAGGTGTGGGGGTAAACCCCTAAGATTTTTTTGGTTATCTACAAATGCTTAAATATTTAGTATACTAGAAGTATGATAGCAAGAATCGAAGGAATAATAGTTCATATTGACGAAAAATTCATCATTGTTGATGTCTCGGGTGTTGGGTATAAATTATCTGTCACAGGCGAAACTCTGGCCTCATTAATACTAGGCGAACACACTTCTTTTTGGGTTCATACGGCTGTTCGAGAAAATTCTATCGATCTTTATGGTTTTAAAAATATAAATGAAATGTCTTTCTTTGAGCTCTTGCTCGATGTCTCAGGTATTGGCCCTCGCTCGGCACTATCTATTTTATCTATTGCCCCTATTGAAACATTGAAACGTGCCATCGCGACAGGTGATATGGCTTATTTAAATAAAGTTTCTGGTATCGGTAAAAAAACGGCTGAAAAAATTATTATTGAGCTTCGTGATAAATTACAAGATTATAAAAATGATGAAACACCTGGTTTGTTGCGTGATGAAAGTGATATTATTGAAGCTCTTAAGTCGCTTGGCTATTCCCAAAATGAAGCTCGCGAAGCTTTGAATCAAGTTCCATCGACAACGATCGGTACAAATGCGCGAATCAAAGAAGCCTTACAAGTTTTAGGTAAAAGATAGTATTTCAATTTATCCCAGATCCATAATTTGTACTTAGAACCTAATTTATGCCTGAATTACCCGAAGTTACAACTACCGTTAATGGTTTACAAAAAGTCTTACCGGGACTTATTTTTTTAGATGTCTGGACTGATTTAAATAAAAAAAATCAAAACATCAAACAATTTAAAGAAACAATTAAAAACGATATCTTTTTTAAAGAATTTAAAAAGAAAATAATTGGACAAAAAGTTATTAAAGTTGAAAGACGAGCAAAAAATATATTAATAAATATCTCAGGTGGACACACAATTTTGATTCATTTAAAAATGACTGGGCACCTTCTTTTTGGTGAATACAAAAAAGTAGTAAATAATAAAGGGAAAGACGCAAGTAAAATACTTTGGGTGCCAAAAAATGACGGACCATTAAATGACCCCTATAACAGATTTATACATGTTGTCTTTACCCTATCAAACAACAAACATTTAGCATTTTGTGATTCTCGTAAGTTTGGCAAGGTCACTATTATTCCTACAGACAAAAAAAATGAAACTGTTCATTTAAAAAACATCGGTCCGGAACCTCTTGAAAAAACTTTTAGTCAGAAAGAATTTATTAATCGTTTGTTTTTAAAACCTAATTGGAAAATTAAAACAATTCTGATGGATCAATCCATCATCGCTGGTATTGGTAATATTTATTCGGATGAAATGCTTTGGGCTTCAAACATACACCCTGAATCAAACCCTCATAAAATTCCAAAAACCCAATTATCAAAACTTTATTTCGAGATGAAAAAAGTTTTGACTAAAGGTATCGATTTTGGTGGTGATTCTATGTCAGACTATCGAAATACCGAAGGATTACGAGGTGATTTTCAAAATGAACATAATGTTTATCAGAAAAAAGGCCACAAGTGTGGTAAAAAGGGTTGCAGAGGTGTTATAATAAGAAAGGTTATAAATGGTCGCAGTGCCCATTTTTGTAACACTCATCAAAAAATATTTTCGAATTGATACTCGTCCCGTTAGAAGTCGTGATTATCGGGAAAGTAAATAATTTATTATTAAAAATAAGTACAGTGGCTCGATTTTATTAATTAATATTAATAATCACGACCTACTTCTAATGGGATGGCAGAAAAACCAAAAGAAAAAAAGAAAAAACATAATGGTGGAGAAATGCATTTCGGACTTGAAGTCCTTTTATTTGTTGTGGCGATTTTTATTCTCTGGATTTTAATGGGTGGAGCAAAAAAGAAAGTTGAGGATAAACCTTTCATTACTCCCCTAACCGATCAAGTAAATCCTGGAATGAAATATGGACCAAATTCTGATAGAAATTAATTTCTTAGTATTCTAAATAAAGCCACTCCGCACGCCACTGAAACATTAAGTGATTCTTTTTGGCCATGCATAGGTATTTGAGCAATAGTGTCGCATCTATTTAAAATACTCTGTCTCAAACCGGTGACTTCTGGGCCCATAATTATTACAGTTTTTTTGCCCTGAGTAGATACTTTACGATAATCAATTGCTTTTTTATCTTGCTCAATAGCAATAATCATATAACCTTCTTTTTTTAATTTACTAATAACTAGGGCTAAACTTTTTTTATATTCCCATTTTATGAAATTTTCAGCCCCGAGAGCGCTTTTGGCTATATCTTTTTGAATTCGGCCAAACTTATCTGTTGGCCGGGGGCTAAAACCAGTCAAATATATTTTCGAAATTCCAACAGCATCAGCCGTCCGAAACATGGCTCCAATATTTATGGCTGAGCGAATATCCGGCAAAATAAGAATGTTTTCTTCTTCATTTTTCATACCAGCATTCTACCACCAAAAATATAAAAAGAAAGCCATTTTATTATATAGATTTTATTTTTGAGTGTTTAAAATTATATTTTTTAAATCCTTGGGTGCATGGGTCAGATTTACACAACCCTTTTTAGTAATTAAGACCATATCTTCAATTCGAACTCCCCCAAAACTCTTTATATAAATTCCGGGTTCAATAGTCACCACACAACCAATTGGTAAAATATCATCACTTTTGGGTTTTAAATTTGGCCATTCGTGAATAACAGTTCCCACTCCATACCCTAAACCATGTGGAAATTTCTTAGAGCCAAATTTTTTATTTAAAAATACTCTGGCTGTTTTATCTAACATCCATGCCCTTTTTTCACCATCATTAATTTTACCAATGACTTTATTTTGAGCCTCCTGTACAGCTAAATAAATTTTTTGTTGTTTATTATTTATTTTACCCCAAAAATAAGTCCGTGACATATCCGAACAATAATGGTTGCTGGTGCAACCAAAGTCAAACATTATCGTATCACCTTTTTTTAATTTTGTTTGACTAGGCTCATGGTGAATATTGGCTGAGTTTTTTCCAAAAGATACAATCGGTGGAAAAGCTAAAATCGGAGCTTTGTATTTAATGAAAGATTTCTTGATAAATTTTTCAACTTCAATTTCTCTAATTCCAGTCTTTAAAATTTTTAGTGTATCAACCAAAACCCGCTCACTAATCCTTTGTGCTTTGATTATATTTTCTAATTCTTTTTTCGTCTTCACCGCTCTCACCTCGTGAATCAATTTTGTTTCTTTCATAAATTATATAAATGGATTTTTATCTTCGAATGTTAAGCGAATCACTTTGTCTTTCGATATTTTATCAGGATGAAGACCATATTTCATTTCATATATTTCCCCGGCGCCACAAAACTTAGCTTTATTAAAATCAAAACCAAGTAATTCTGAAACTCTTATTACCTCTTCTTTATTTTTTCCTTCTATTTCTATATATGGCTCTAAATATGGCCAGGTATCAATATCAATTTCAACTCCACCCAATATCCAACGTTCTCTTAAAGTCTCTGAATAATTTGTCATTCTAGCTCCTAAACTTTCTAAGAATTCCACTCCCAAATCCATATCAGAAATATCAAATTCAACTTCTTTTTGTTCCTCTATCGATGAATCAGTTGGTATACATTTATACGCCATAGTAATTTTATCCCCATCATCTCGGACACGAGCCCATTCCCAAAAATTACGACCCAAAGACTGCAAATCAAAGTTATATCTTTTTTGCTTATACTCGGCCCTTAGAAGCTCGGCTCCTAAATTTTTTAATTTAATCCGATACTCGTCCTTATCAATATTCAAATATGTCGCTTCGTATTCTATCGCCATATTATTTTATCTCTTTAATATCCTCGCTAATCATTTTAACTATTTCTGGAAACTTGGATACATTAAAGTGGCCATTTTTGCTTTTATAAATAATAATTTTAGAATTCTTTAATTTATTTCTATATTTCTCAGCATGAGAAACTGGAACAACTTCATCATCGGCTGAAAACATAAGGGTTACATCTTTACAGTTCTTTTCAATTAAAGATAAGTCCGATTTTAATTTAAAACCACCAACTAAATCCTCTTGTGGGCATGTATTATCAAAAGGAGGACAAATCATATAAACCGAAAGTAATTTTTTGGGGAATTTATTTTCTGATAAATATTTAGCTAGAAAAATACCACCCAAAGAACCTCCAAGCAATATTGAATTCATCTTCAAATATGGAATATATTTTTCAAAAACTATTTTCCATTCTTTATATTTAGCATTTTCTTGAAGAGGAAAACGAGGTTTTATTATTTGAAATTTTTTACCCAATTCCTCATTTATATATGTATCGGCCCATTTTGGTTTTTTTAAAAATTTTATTTCTTTATTTTTCAAGTAATTTAAATAATCCTTCTGCTTCTTAAAAGTCGTTCCACCGTGAATCATTAATATTTGCGTCTTTGTTTTCATATAAGTTTTATAAGTTAAATTTTTCCTTAATTTGTTTTGCCGCTGTAGCTGGGTCAATATCTGTATTATTAATTCTTAGATAATTTTTTTCTTTTATTTCTCCCTCCAAGGAGTTTGGTCTATGTTTAACTAGGGTTTCTCTTAATTTTTTATCAGCCCCAGCGCTTCCTCTTTTTGACGGTTTATGTATTAATCGATTCTCTGTTTTGTTTCTTTTTATTCTCTCTTCAATGTCAGCTTCGAGTTCAACATAGTATATTTCTGCTCCTTTATCACGAAATATTTTAGTTAGAGACTCCGTGTATTCCCAGTCTTTCTTGTCATCAAAATACCATACAAAGGTAAAGATTAATCCTTCTAAATCACTTTCTGATACTGCTTTAAATACCTCTTCCCTAATAAGTCTTACTAGTTTTTGTGCTGTGGGTGTCCCGTAATCAAAGAAAGGATTAACTAGCTCAATCGGCATATGATTATGAAATAACTTAAGGCTTGTTATTTTTTCAAGTTCTTGACCTACGGTCATTTTCCCAACAGCTTGTGGCCCAGTAATAAGGATTAATTTCATATTTAAATTATAACATAATTTTATATAATGTTGATTTTATTACGTTAATATGGTATTTTGATATGGTTAATGGAAGATAGTTATGCGCCCGTAGCTCAGTTGGTAGAGCAGCTCCCTTTTAAGGAGATGGTCGTAGGTTCGATTCCTACCGGGCGCACACTTATAAAAACCTTAAGAAATTAAGGTTTTTATAAGTGTGCGCCCAAGCAAGCAAACTGCTTTGCTTGCGTGTAGGAATCGAAAGGCTTTTGTGTCTTTTTAAAAATTCATTTTAAAAAAGTACAAAAGGCATACTGTCCTCGTAGAGGAAGATATCCTACCGATAAGCGTACTCGCGGCCCTACCAACCTGATAGAAAGTCTTGTAACACAAGACTTTTTTCTGTGCAAAATGGGTTAACCTAGAGGGGAATCGAACTTTTGTGTATTTCTGATATAATTAATTTATGGAATTAAAAACAAAAAGATTAATATTAAGAGAACCCAAGATTAGCGACTGGAAAGATGTTGTTGAGGGAATTGGTGATTATGATGTTGCTAAAATGATGGTCAGTGTCCCTTACCCTTATGCAAAAAAAGATGCTTTGTGGTTTATAAATTTAAAAACAAAAGAATCTAAAAAGAAAGAGCCGAACTCCTATTTATTTTTTATTGAATTAAAATCGGAGAAAAAAGTTATTGGAGCAGTTGAGGTTTTTAAAATTAATAGGTTTCATAGTACAGGAGAAACTGGATCATGGATTAATAAGAATTATTGGAGAAAAGGTTACGTAACTGAGGCTAAGATAGCTCTTAACGATTTTGCTTTTAATAAAATTAAACTAAGAAGATTAGATTCTCCTGTTTTTTCCGACAATGAAGCATCTAATGCAACACAGAAAAAAATGGGTTATGTATTAGAAGGAACCATGAGAAAAGCTCATAAAAGTAAAGCTACAAGTAAAACCCATGATATAAATATGTATGGTCTCTTAAAAGAAGACTGGAAGAAAAAGAGGGTTAAGTTAATTAAAGAAATGAAGAGTAAAAAATAATTTTATGAAAAACAATTCTAAATCAAGGATAAGAGTAGCTGGAGTTGTCACTAGAGATGATAAATTACTTCTTTTAAAAGGAAAGGGGTACGAATATTATTGGACACCAGGAGGAAAAGTTGACGGAGAAGAAAGTAATGAAGAATGTTTAAAAAGAGAACTAAAAGAAGAAATAGGTGTGAATCTAATTTCAGTGAAACTTTTTAAGGAATATGAAGGTGTATCCTTTTTTAATTCAGAAATAAAACAAAAACAAATCGTGTATTTAATTGAAATAGATGGTTCGATAAAGCCAGACGCAGAAATTGAGAGTTATATTTGGATGAGCAAAGAAGATTACGAAAATAAGAAATATAATACACGGACTGACGATAATTTGATTTTAGATTTAATAAAAGAAAATATTTGGTAATTAACTTTCCCTCTGTAAAGCTTTAATAAAAATTAGCTGATTATATAAACCCTTCATATAACTCTCATTAGATAAAATATTTATAATAATCTCCTGTTCTGGGGACCCGATAAAAAGTCTTGTAACACAAGACTTTTTTCTGTGGAAAAGTGGCCAACCAAGACAAAAATAGAAACTTATTATATTTCTGTTATAATTTACCTATGCAATTAGAAGACCTGGGATACAATGATTTTTTTAAAAATAACCGAACAAATTTAGGGTTGGATGGTTTTTCTGTGGCCAGAGTGATAGCTGAACACAAGGGTTCTTATAAAATCAAAAATGAGGATTATGAATTTTTTGCGAAAGTAACAGGCAAGAAGATTTTCAATGCTTCGTCTCGTGAAGACTACCCGGCTGTTGGGGATTGGGTAATAATTAAAGAGCAAACTGGAAACTGGGCCATCATAACAGATATCTTGCCAAGACAGAGCTTAATAAAAAGAAAATATAATAATAAAAATGGAATTCAGATAATTGGGACAAATATCGATGTAGCTTTTATAGTTGAGTCTGTCGGCCGAGATTTTAATTTAAATCGCTTTGAAAGATATCTGGCTATAGTTAATGATGGCGGAATTTGGCCGGCTATTATTGTAAATAAAATAGATTTAATATCACAAAAGGAGTTGGATTTTAAATTAAATCAAATAAAAAATCGTTTTAAAAATGTTGATATTATTCTAACGAGTGTCTTGGCTGATATTGGACTTCGAGAACTCAGGTCTTATATTAAGCCTTCAAAAACATATTGTTTCCTTGGTTCGTCGGGTGTCGGTAAATCGTCTTTAATAAATAAATTATTAAAAGAAAATGTCATTGAGACAAATGACATAAGCCTCCAGACAGACAGAGGTAAACATACAACCACTAGTCGAGAAATGTATTTTTTAAAAAATGGGGGTATAGTTATAGATAATCCTGGCATACGAGAAGTTGGAATGGCTGACACCCAAGTGGGGGTTGATAATATTTTTGATGAGATTACTAATTTAGCAACAGAATGTAAGTTTATCGATTGTTCTCATACTTCTGAGCCAGGTTGTAATGTTTTAAAAGCCCTAAATTCCAATAGTTTAAATGCCGAAAAATATGCCAATTATATCAATCTAAAAAAAGAAACAGAGTACTATGAAATGACGGAATCAGAAAGAAAAGAAAAAGACTACAAATTTGGAAAATTCCTGAAAAAAGCCAAAAAAGAAATAGAAAAATATAAAAATTAAATTTATATATTCAAAAAACCTTTTATTTGCAACGATAAAAATATGGGTGTGGGGGTTATCCACTTTTTCATTTGGACTTATTATATTTGTGTTATATAATATATACAAGACAAGACACATTGAAGTTATCTTTCCAACATTCACCCAATGTACTGGGATTTAATTATTGGGAAAGATTTATACATCACAACAAGTTCCTTATACTCACAAATTACAAGTGAGTCAAAAAGCAAAAGGCTTGGAAGCTGGTTCTCAAATTTTTGAGGTTCAACTTCCAAGCCTTTTTTAATTTACCCCCACACCTACTTTGCTATTGCTTTTATTGTGCCATAAATTTAAATACTTTGTTTAAGATTATGATTATAAATTAAAACTGGCTAACCAACTTTTAGGGAAAAGCACAATAATAGCAAAGTAGGTGTGGGGATTTACTTACTAAGTGAAGAAAGTATAAATTGTTCAAGTGAAATAGTAAAATCACACTCCCCCCGGTGGGCTTTATGATAAATCTCTACCAAAGTACTTAACATTTTTTTTAAATCATCAATTTTAAAAAATTTATCTTTATTTAAAATCATTGTTTTAATTTTCCAAAATAAAATCCCAGATATTTCCTCTGGTGAGGACCCAGCTTCTATTGCTTGTCGATACAAAACCCAAGTTCCAATTTTATCCTTTTTGGCAAAAGCTTCTGCAATATTAAAAACATTTACTTTCGGAGCTTTTTTAGTTGTTGGGCTGGTAAAATCTTCAATTGTAGCGTATTTTTTATACTTTTTAGTATCAGGGGCTAATAATTTTTCTTCCAAAAAAATAAATGTCGTTTTTGAATCTTTTAATATTATCAAATCCTCAATTGAAAAATTTATTTCTCCCTCTTTTATTAACCCATCTACAATAAAGACAAATAATTCCCCAAAAAGACTAACACTTCCGGCTTGCTCGAAAAACCACTCTTTGGAAAGTTCGTTTGTTGATAAAAAAATTATATTATTAGTTTTATCTAACTTTTTTATATAATCATTCTTTTTTTTTGTATCGTTGCCTAAGAGAATATAAATCATATCCAGTTTTTCACTTTTTTCTTGTAGCTACTATAAACTTCTCCATATTTTTTTTCTAATAGTCTTTCTTCTTTTCTCAAAAAGAAAATTTTAGTAATAAGATAGGCAATAAAAGTAAATATGACACTAAAAAGTGAATTAATGATTAGAGCAAAACCAAGCGTTAATACAAAAAGACCCAAATGGGTTGGACTCCGTAAATATTTATATGGTCCAAATTCAAAAAATGATCGTCCTTCTTTTTTATGAACTCTTTCTTGGTAATTAGCCGATGTTGACTGAGCCCAATAAATTATTATTGAACTTATAAATAACATAAAAAATCCAATATATTGATAAATTGGGTTGGAAAATATTTCTCTTTTCAGTGTCGTATCAAAAATAACTCCCAAAATAACTGCAAAAAGGAAAATCAAATAGGAGTGCAGTAAAATAAAATGAACTGTTTCTTTGCGATAATCTACTATTTCTTTTTTAGGGTTTTCTTTTTCCATTACTTAATCCTACCACTTGAAATAAATTTTTACCACTATTTTAGATCACCCCAACTCTGGCCAAAAACTACAGAAACAGAGAGTGGAACCTTCTCCATCCCAGACAAAAATTCATCAGGAATAGCCTCCTGCATAGCTTTTTCAACTATTTTAATGACTTCTTTTAATTTATCATTTTTGACCTCATAGACAAGCTCATCATGGACCTGGAGAATAAGCCTAGCCTCGTCTATTAGACCATTTTTGCGTAAAGCTTCGTCAGCTTTTTTCATCCCTATCTTAATTATATCAGCTGTCGCCGTCCCCTGAATCGGCGCATTGGTGGCCATTCGCTCAGCCATAGCCCTAATAAACGGAATTGGTGACTTTATGCCTGGGAAATAGCGTTTCCGACCAAATAGAGTCTTTGTATAACCATATTGTTTGGCAAAATTTTTAATACTTAATAAATACTCTGCAATGCTTGGGAATTGAGCAAAATAATTATCATAAAACAATTGAGCTTCTTTGCGGTCAGTCCCCAAATTATCTTTCAAAGCGTTCACCCCCATCCCATATAAAATACCAAAATTAATAACTTTGGCCCTACGCCTCATATCATGGGTCACCTCTTCTTCTCCCACATTAAAAACTTTCATGGCCACCGCCGAGTGAATATCTTGCCCTTCATTGAAAGCTTTAATAAAATATGAATCCTGAGATAAAAGTGCTGCCAC
This sequence comes from uncultured Candidatus Saccharibacteria bacterium, assembly GCA_964563715.1. Lineage (GTDB taxonomy): Bacteria > Patescibacteriota > Minisyncoccia > Phycocordibacterales > UBA9973 > UBA8515. The sequence goes on from CAZLXA010000001.1 coordinate 51,549, forward strand.
CCGAAGTTCAATTTGTGAATAATCAAAAGAGGCTAAAACATATCCGGCTTGTGCGACAAATGCTTTACGGATATTTTTACCTCGTTCTGTTTTTATCGGAATATTTTGTAAATTTGGATTATTTGAAGAAAATCGACCAGTAGTTGTTCCTGCTTGAATGAACTGAGCGTGCAACCGACCATCGGACCCAACTTGGTTTGGAATCGTATTAATATAGGTTGAAAGAAGTTTTTGTAATTCGCGATGTTTTAAAATTTCACCAATAATTGGGTGTAGGTCGCGCAATTTTTCAAGCTCACTTTCTCTGGTTGAGATAGCTCCTCCGGCGCTTTTCTTTATTCCTTTAATTGAAAGACCAAGTTTCCCAAAAAGTATTTCACTGATTTGTTTTGGAGAATTAATATTAAATTCCTGACCAGCCTGTTGCCAAATATTTTTCTCGAGTATTTCTAAATCTTTATGATACTCATCAGATAATTGTTTTAGATATTTAATATCTACCATTATCCCCCTCTTTTGCATATCATTTATTATTGGAATAATTGGAATTTCAATATTTTCATATACATAATTTAATTCTTCTTTTTTAACATCCGCCTCAAGCAATTTAAATGCCTCCGTAAAACTATTACTTCCTTTATAATGAGCAACATCATCGATATCAGGATTGGTCATTTCAGAATTGAGCAACCAATAAGCAATTTGAGCTTTTATAACCTCTGTCGAATCGGGGTCGGAGAAAGTCCTTTGAGCAATGGTCTGGCCGAGCCCTTTTTCATTTTCGAGGATGTTGGGCGAGGAGATCAGACGGCGAAGCGAAAAGGAGCTTTCTCCTACCCCTATTTCATCAACATCTAAAACTCTCAAAAATCTATTTTGTAAACTTTTAAATTCCATCTTTTTAAAGAATTCAGCCACACTATTTTTATCAACTGTTTCTCGCCAATTATTTTCAGGTAAAATAAATTTAATTGGGGCATCGGGTCTAATTGTCGCTAATGTTTTTGAAAAGATGGCCTCTTCTTCTCCCTCTTTTAATAAATTAAAAACTCGGTCAGTAATTCCAAGAGTTTTTAACTCGTCCTTAAACGCTAAAGCGTCGGGCGATCCTTCTTTAAAGGATTTAGCTTTCTTAATAGCTTTATAAATATTCTCAACTGTTTGATATTTTGATATTAAAACTGTAGCCGTTTTTTCGCCAATGCCCTTAATGCCAATAATATTGTCTGACGGATCACCTCTTAAACCTTTGTAATCGGGTAAACTTTTTGGGCTGAAACCAAAACGAGCCTCAACTTTTTGTTGATTGTATAAAATCGTATCATTGATGCCTTTTTTTAGAGTGTAAACTGAAACAAAGTCACCATCAACTAATTGTAGTGTGTCCATATCACCTGAAGCAATAATAATATCTAGTTCTTTCTTTTTATCATTTAACTGCGCAACTATAGTTCCCAATAAATCATCAGCTTCAAAACCTTCACATTCATACATTGGGACAGAACAAGCTTTAAAAAATTCCCGGGATGAAATTAGTTGAGCAACTAAAGCAACATCTGCTTTTGCTCGTCCAGCTTTATAATTCTCATAAGCCTCGTGGCGAAAAGTTTTCTTCGGCAAATCAAAACAAGCCACTATATAATCGGGCTTTAGGTCAGTAATAATCTTAAATAGCATCGTCGCCAAGCCATATATGGCCCCTGTTGGCTCACCACGCGAATTCATAAACTCAGGCAACGCATGATAAGCCCGATGAATTATAGCGTGAGAATCAAGGAGTATTAGTCTTTTTTTTATCTGTTTTTTAACCATTCTTTAATTATATCAGAATTCTAGAGATCTGGTTTCATCATCGATGTGTTTTAATTTAACCCAAAAAGTGTGTTCCCCAATTGAGTCCATGACCTTCTCTGGCCATTCTAAAATAATTAAATTATTCTGGTCAGATACTAATTCCTCCCAACCAAATTTTAATAATTCAAGTGGGTCGTCTAACCTATAAGCATCGATATGAATTAATTTTTTAAATTGCGGGTAGTATTTTGAATCTACTCCAACTTGATAAATTTTCATAATCACAAAAGTTGGAGAAATAATGACATTTTTTATTTCAAGTAATTTACCAATTTCTTTAGTTAGAGTTGTTTTGCCAGCTCCTAATTCACCAGATAGAGCAATAACCCTCGCTTTTTTATTTTTTATTTTTGAGGCTTTATTTAATATCTTTTCTGATATTTCTTTTTTTTGATTTTCCTTAAACTTTATCATCTACCTATATACTAACATACCCCGACTAAAGTCGGGGTATGTTTTATTTTAATTTTAAAGATGCGTAACAGTCGAAGTAGTGTGGCGATTAAAATATGAGCGGGAAAGAAGAATTAATAACATTATAACTATTATTAAGAGCAACCAACCAATCAAACTCATTCCAAACATTCCGCCAAAGAAAGCTGAGGCTCCAAGCATATTATTATTTATTCTTGGGTTATTTAAAACATAAGCCATAGCATTTTCTTGAGCCCCATTTGGATTTGTATAAACCAATATGGCCGTTGTGACTATTTGAGCCAAGTTTACATCTAGTGTATCAACTCGAGCTTGCAAATAGATAACTCCTTCTTCGTCTGGTCGCAAATCGTTAATTGGAACAGATAGTGTTCGGTCAATGTGAGAATATGTACCTCGTGAAGTATTTGTAATCGTGAATCCTTGAGGAACATAAACCTGAACCATTGGACGCTCTAAGACTGATGTACTGATGTTTTTGTAGAAAACAACATAATCAACCATATCTCCGACTCCAATTGTTTGATATTTATTTTCAATTCTAAGTACAACAGGAGACATTGAGCCCATAACGGTTGTTCCTTGTTCATAAACTACTTCTCGAACTGTTCTGATAGTAGTATTGTTGTTGTAATTATTATTGTAATTAACATAACCTTGAGTCTTGAAGATTTCGATTGCTCCAACAGATATTCCATTTACTCCTTCGGCGCGAGCTCGGAAGAAATATATAGTATTTGGACTAAGGTTATTAACATATTCAGTTAGATTACTATTGCCATTACTTGAACGAGAAGCTGTTCGCATCCCTAGATTTACTGTTGTTCCGTATTCAAAGTAAGTGCTGATATTGTCATTACTATAACTTGAACTGGTAAGTAAGCCATTAAGCTGAGCTGCATTTTGAGAAATATTTGTCGCCACGGTTGTAACAACATTAGTATTGTACAAATCACTTCCGCCATTGTAATCGACATATATTTTAATTGATTCAGAATCACTACCATTGTTACCTTCTGCTCTTAAAACATAAGTAGTTGTACTATATGGTGTTACATCTTCACTGCCATCGTCATCGACATCACCTATATTTGAAATAGATACATCATCGCAATCTGTTGTTCTCCATCTTAAAATAACTTCATCTCCTCGACTAATATATGTATCGGTCGCTGAATAACTATCAATAGTACACTCATCATCGTTACTAGTATTATCTTCATCAACATAAATTCGAACAGTCGCAGTTTTAGTTTGACCGTTTGAATTGTAAGCTGTTAGAGTATAAGTTTTGTCACTTGTTGGGTAAACTTTTTCATCGCCATCGTCATTTACATTTCCAAGGACGGTAATTTTTACCTGGGAACAATTATTTGTCTCCCAAATTAACTTACTATAATCTCCTTCATCAATACTTGTATCACTTGCTTCAAAATTAACAATTTCACAAGTATCATTATTGTAATCATTTACGTAGACGGTAGTACTTGCAGTATCAACTGTATTACCATATTGATCTTCCGCAGTTAGGACATATGTCTTTGTATTTGTTGGGTAAACAATCTTTGAACCTGTTGTACTGACACTTCCAATACTTGAAATACTGACATTTGAACAATTACTTGTACTCCAAGAAAGAGTTGAGGAATCGCCCGACTCAATTGAATTTGGGTTAGCTGTGAAATTATTTATTTTACATAAAGAAGAAGTTGAATTTACATAAATTGTGACACTTCGTGTTTGAACAGCTCCATTATTAGAATTATATGCAGTTAAAACATAAGTTGTATTTTGAGTTGGCCAAACTTCCTGATTACCTGTTGTAGGAACACTGTAGCCAAGATTTGAAATGGTTACATTTTGACAATTACTTGTACTCCAAGAAAGAGTTGAAGAATCACCATTTGCAATTGAAGTTGGGTTTGCTGTAAAATTATTTATTGTACACCCAGAAACAATTATTGTGCTAACTGTGACTGTTACTGACCTTGTTTTAACAACACCATTTGAACCGGTGGCAGTTAAAGTATAAGTCGTAGTGACAGTTGGGCTAACACTTTTATTTCCAGAAGTTACAACTTCAGCTCCTCCTAAGACTACACTTACACAATTACTTGTGTCCCACGATAAGTTTGAAGACTGACCTGGGTGGATTGTAGTTGGATTAGCTGTGAATTTATTTATTGAACAAGTAAGTGGCACAGTATTACCCACAATAACAGTAGTTGTCTTTGTACCACCGAGAGCTCCACTTGCACTGTAAGCTTTGAGTGTATATGTTGTGGTTGATGTTGGTGAGACACTTTTTGTTCCATTTGGTCCGTAAGTATTTATAAGAGTTGAACCACTATAAAGTTTAACTGAGGCACAATTACTTGTACTCCAATTAAGCGTCGAAGAATTTCCACTTATAATAGTTGTAGGGTTCGCTGTGAAATTATCGATAGAACAATTATTTGGTGCAACACTATTAACTGTGACTGTTGTTGTTCTTGTTTGAGTTGTTCCATTAGTACTAACTGCTTTCAATGTATAAGTTGTTGTTGATGTAGGGTTTACAGCCTTTGAGCCGTTAACTGACAAAGTTCCAACATAAGGAGTGATCATAACAGCAGTACAATTAATTGTCTCCCAAGACAAAACAGATGTTCCACCATTTTGGATGCTTGAAGGTGAGGCTTCAAAACTATTTATTTTACAAACAGTTGAGGCTGCCCCGTTTACATTAACAGTTACCGACTTTGTTTGAACACCACCATTTGAACCGGTGGCAGTTAAGGTATAAGTCGTAGTTTGATTTGGCCAAATTTGTTGAGTGCCAGTTGTTGGTACATTGTAATTAAGTGGAGAAATACTTACATTACTACAATTTGTTGTCTTCCAGTTTAAAATAGAATATTGTCCAGCATTAATAGTTGTTGGGGAAGCAGTGAAACTATTTATTGAACAATTTAAAACCACAGTGTTAACGGTAACTGTTTTACTATCTGTATCCATTAAAGCTCCGGCGCTATTATAAGCTTTAAGAGTATAAGTCGTTGTTGTTGTGGGTGAGACAGTTTGAGAACCATCAAGTGAAACATTACTGTTGTTAAGTTTAACAGAAGCACAGCCTGTTGTATTCCATGATAATACAGAAGACGCCCCAGCAGTTATTGATGTTGGATTAGCATTAAAATTATCAATTGTACAATTTTGTGGGGGTTGAGTATTTCCTACTTTAAAAGCAACTACAACTGTTCCTTGGCTATCCCAACCATTATTTATCGTTCCAAGAGAAAGTCCACTTGAAGTTGTAATCTGAGCTCCACTTGTAATAGGATTACTTGTTGTTTGATTAGGAAACCACCATGTATCGTTAGGTCCAATACTCAAAGATTGAGCAGTTGGCAAATGAAGTGTCGTTGTACCGAGATATGTGCCTGAAGGATTAGCTGAAAGGCTACTCTTAAAAGTATGGGTTGTTGAAGAAGTACCAAGTGAAGGAGAGACAGTTATATAAACTTTTGTATTAGTTGCAGGCTCATTCCCTGTATTGTGATAATACAATTGGACATTAACAGAATCACCAGAGTTACCAGAAACACTTGTAAGATTCCAGCAATCATTTGATCCTGTTGGAGGGACACCGACACCGTCATGAATTCCAATACCACTACCAGGACAATCTCCTGGGTCGGTATTCCAACTCACATAAGCAAACGCACTCGTTGTTCCTAGTAAAAGGAAAACAAAAGCAAAAAAACCAATTATTATTTTTTTCATATTATTTTTCATACATTTGTCTCGCCTTAGCTATTTGCGTTGGCGGATTATTTATAAATTTCATTTTCCACCCAAATACGACAAGATTCTCTTGGGTGAATTTTTTATTAAATTATCTTTATATATTAGCATATTTAACCTATTTTGTCAATAGATACTAAATGTGCTTTTTTGCGATTTTAAACCTTCAATGTTTTCGAAGAAACATTCAAAGCTTAAAAAAGCGGAGAATGGCATGATATTTTTATACCATTCTCCTTTTTTTATTAAATGCAATACAAAGTACAAATTTTTACCCTCCTGATTCGTGAGAACCTGGGGTTTTTCTGCTTCCGCCAGTAGTGGTACCACTACCTTTGTCTACTCCTTTCTTCAAAAGATAAACCACTCCAGTAGTGAGTGCACCAACAACAATAACAACCCCTCCAATCTTCGCAACTTTTACACCGTCAAGAACTTTCTTTGTGGTAGTTGTGGTATTGGGAAGATAGACAGTAGCTACACTTGGTTGTTGGGTAAATAAAACACTTTGTTTATAATTTTGGGTTTCCCCATCTCCCAGTGCCTCTTCTACACCCCTTACATCACTCCCATAGTCTGACTTTACTGGTTTTTGTTTACCAGGTTCAAACCTAACTAAAGGAATTTTCGGATCTTCTGAGTTGGCGCACTGTATCTTTGCGTACATCCCACCAGTAATATCCCCTACTTCAAGTGCAGCCCAACCACTTTCGTGCCCCATAATTTCTTTATAAACGAGACGATTATTAACTTTTGTGCCGTTGTAGTAATCGGATTGTTTAAAGTATGACCATTCATACTCCACGGTATGATTCATAAGCCATTGCATACCAATAGCATCTGCAGTAACAACGAAACTCCAAACAGCAGGGTCTTTAGAGGTTTTTAAGATATTATTAGCCAACCTTGCGTATTCTGGCCATAATACATTTCTCATAAATGGGTCTTTGCTTGTCATTACTAACAGCTTGAATCCATCGAGGGTGCGGTTAGGATCATATTTCATGCACGATTCTACCTGTGCGTTTACCTGCAATCCTGACAAAAGGACTACTAAGAGCAGGATTTTTTGTAACTTATTTTTCACTTATTTGTTTTTATTTGTTATAGATTAATTGTTTGATTATATTTTTCTCCCAGAGACGTTGAAAATGAGAAAGAAATATAATCAAACTAGAAATCTAACATTTGACCATATGGTAGCACAATCGTCAACAAAAGTCAAGTCTGTTTTATGACCCTTATAAGTTATAATAAAAAGGTATGACAATATTATTTGACGACGAAAAGCAACAAAAAAATTTAGAAGACTTAAGAAAACAAGAAGAAGAAGATTTAGTGCAGGTTTTAGCCGAAGCTCGTTACGGAATTCCCCCTATTAACTTATCGGGAGTCATAATCGACAACAATGCCCTGCGCTCTATTCCTGAAAAAGATGCTATTTCACTTGAAATTGCACCTTTTAAACTAGTTGGAAAGAATATTCATGTTGCTGTTCGTTCTCCTCAACCAGAAAAATTGGAAAGTTTAAAAACTTATTTTACCGACCATGAATACACTCCATTTTTCTATATGGCCTCCCTTTCAAGTTTAGAAAGAGCCTGGGAAAGGTATAAAGAAATTTCGTATGCCTCTGAATCCAAAATCGGGGCGGTAACAATTTCCGGAGAAGTATTAAATAAAATGATGGAGGGGATTAAAAATATGGATGACATTAAAAATGCCATCATTGAAGCTGAAAAAGATAAAACTCACACCACTTCTCATATCCTTGAAATTGTTCTAGCCGGTGCGATTGCTATTAATGCTTCTGATGTTCACTTTGAGCCTGAAGAAAAAACAGTTCGACTTCGTTTACGCTTAGATGGAGTTTTGCATGAGGTCATGGAATTACCACCCTTTGTTCATAAGTTTATTAATTCTCGAATCAAATTAATTTCTGGGCTTAAAATAACCACTTCAGCTGTTGCTCAAGATGGACGCTTTAGTATTTTCTTAAATCAAAATGAAATCAGTCTCCGTGTCTCAATTATGCCTGGAGCATATGGTGAATCGATCGTCATGAGAATTTTAAATCCTAAGTCTATTCGCGTGAAATTAGAAGAAATGGGTATTGAACCAAAGCTTTTTGAAATATTTATGAATGAAATTAAAAAGCCAAATGGTTTAATTCTTCTAACTGGACCAACAGGATCTGGTAAAACTACAACCCTCTACTCATTTTTGCAAAGAATATATTCGGATGAAATAAAAATAATTACAATTGAAGACCCGATTGAATATCACCTACCAGGAATTTCCCAAACCCAAACCGACGATGAGAAGGGTTATACATTCTTGGAAGGTTTGCGCTCAGCCTTGCGTCAAGACCCTGATGTTATAATGGTTGGAGAAATACGCGACGCTGAAACTGCCAAAACTGCTGTTGAGTCGGCTTTAACAGGGCACTTAGTCTTCTCGACTCTCCACACTAATAATGCCGCCGGAGTAATCCCTCGTTTAATCGACCTGGAAGTCAATCCAAAAACTCTGGTCTCGGCTCTGTCTTTATCTATTGCTCAACGATTAATTCGAAAACTTTGTAATGATTGTAAAAAAGAAAAAGACATAAGTGAAAAAGAAATTAAAATAATTAAAAATATTTTAGAAGAAGCAAAGACTAATAATAAAGATTTTTCAACTTATGGTATTGATGTAAATGCCCCATTTAAAATATTTGAGTCTGTTGGTTGTGATAAATGTAACCATACAGGGTACTATGGTCAGATGGGAATATTTGAGGCAATTTATAATGACGCTGAAATTGAAAAAATAATTCCTCAAAATCCAAGTGAAAGAGAAATTAAAAAAATTGCTTCTCATCAAGGAACGCTAAATATGAGAGAAGATGGAATAGTTAAAGTCTTAAAAGGAATCACCTCACTCGAAGAAGTCGGTGGTGCTGTTGATTTGATTGAAGAATAAATCCTAAAAGGTATTAAAAAAACCGGTCCTATTTAATAGTCCGGTCTTTTTTTATTGATTAACAAAATAAATTATTTTTTTCGTTTTTTTACTTCTATCTCTTTTGTTCCCGACACCGATCTTCCTTTTGCAATACGTTCAGTTGTTGTTGTATTGTTAGAATAACCCGTATTCCAAAGTAATCTGTTTTTTTCAAAACCCGTGGGAAGCTCAACATTAAACGGAATACCATCAACATAAATTGTTGCTTTTTTTTCAAGAAAAAAAGAACTATTGAGTGACTGTTTCCAAACGAAATAAGTATCGTCTCCTTCTTCAAAAAAACAAATTTTATAAGTTAAAATGTTATTTTCTGAGGATATTCCTCCTTTCATCAATGCTCCTTTTGTTTTAGCAGGAACAGTGAAACCGTCCAGCTTTGCATTATTTACATACTCTCCGTATCCATCTCTTAAGATCCATTTTTCATCAGGGGTAAGTGCTTTTACTTTTATCTCCATTTCATTGTAAAAACTTATAGGATCCTCATCGGTGATTACAGGAATCTGATTAGTCCAAGGCACAAGAGTCAAATTTAATTCCTGGGCTTGTGTTGGGGGCGCGGCACTTGTTATTTCAACAGTTTTGCAACTATTAGCAACAACAATAATTAACCCAATAAGGGCAAACATTAACTTTTTCATGATTTTTTATTTTAGTATTTATTTTGTTTATTTATTGATTTCAAATGTTTTTTATGATTATACACCATTAGAACTAAAAAGTCAAGGCAAGAAAATACCCCTTCGTATTAAACCGAAGAGGTATTTTTTAAAAAAACATAAATCTCTAAACAATCCTTTGAGAGCATACACTTACAAAGTAATATATGATTACAGGATAGACCCAGAAAATTAAAAATCACCAAGTCGTCCTACGCACATATATAGAGCACGGGGCCGATTGCTTAGAGATTTATGTCCTCTTAATTAAACCCCTACACCAAACTATTTAGTGTGCGGGTAAAATGCTATAATAAAAACATATCAAACGTATAAAAAGAGTATATCATGCTTCAAAAATAATGTCAAGCCCAAATAAAACAATTAAAGACGAGGGGTTTTTAGACCAAACTCTAAGACCAGAGGTCTGGTCAGAGTATATTGGCCAAGAAAATATTAAAGCAAATCTAAAAATTCTTCTAACCGCCGCCGAAGAACGATCTCACCCGGCTGAACATATTCTTTTTTATGGTCCACCAGGACTCGGCAAAACAACACTTGCTCATTTGATTGCCAAAGAAACTAGGCGCCAAATAAAAATTACTTCCGGACCAGCAATTGAAAAAGTTGGAGACCTTGCTTCGATTCTAACTAATCTTGCTCCAGGTGATATTGTTTTCATTGATGAAATTCATCGCTTAAATAAAATGGTGGAAGAAATTTTATATCCAGCTATGGAATCTGGTGTTCTTGATATTATTATTGGTAAAGGCCCATCAGCGAGAACGATTCAACTTGAGCTGCCACCTTTTACTTTGATTGCGGCAACAACTCGAATTGCACTCCTTTCCTCTCCCCTTCGTTCCCGATTCTCAGGTGGAGTTTTTCGTTTAGAATTTTATAGTCATGATGAAATTAAAAAAATTCTTTCTCGTTCAGCTAAAATTTTAGGCGTAGAATTAGATAATGAAGCACTCGATGAAATATCCAAAAGAGCTCGTTTTACTCCTCGAACAGCCAATTATTTTTTGAAACGCTGTCGTGATTACGCCCAAGTAAACAAAACCCCTCTATCAAAAGAGTCAGTCAAAAAAGCTTTAGCTTTACTTGAAATCGACGAGCTTGGTTTATCATCATCAGACAGAAGAATTTTAGATATTATTATTTCAAAATTCGGTGGTGGCCCTGTTGGTTTAAAAACCATAGCGGCTGCTACAAGTGAAGAAGAAGCCACAATTGAAGAAGTGGTTGAACCATATTTAATTCAACTTGGTTTACTTGACCGTACCACTAGAGGACGCGTTGTAACAAAAAAGGGTTATGAGCATTTGGGGTATGATAAAATAATTACGAATTAATAATTACGAATTACGAATGAAAATACTCGCAATTGATCCAGGATTTGAAAGAGTTGGAATAGCAATTATTGAAAAAACAAATCTGAATAAAGATATTCTTGTTTATTCGAATTGTTTTAAAACAAAAGCCAATATTATTTTCCCAGAAAGGTTAAAAAATATCGGCCTGGAATTAGAAAATATTATTAAAAAATATAAACCCAAAGCTCTGGCGATTGAAAAACTTTATTTTACGACCAACCAAAAAACTGTTATGGGTGTTTCCGAAGCTCGTGGGGTTATGGTCTACATTGCGGCTAAAAATAATCTAGCAGTTTATGAATACACTCCCCCACAAATAAAAGTGGCAGTCACTGGCTACGGTAAAGCAAGTAAAGAAAATGTTATGTCTATGGTTCCAAAACTAATTGATATTAAGACTAAAATAAGTTCCGATGATGAGTTGGATGCTATTGCTATAGGATTGACATGCCTTGCGTGTGAGAAGTTTTCCACAGCCTAAAAACTCTTGCAAAGAAAATAATATTTTGATACAAATAATGCATTATAAATTATCATGTTTATTATGAGCTATATTGATGACGAAGAATTAAAAATTGATATCGATGAGGAAGAAGATGAAGACCTTCCTGAAGATATTAGTGACGAAGAAGATTTAAATGGATTGTTGGATGACGATTTGTTAGACGACGATCTAATTGATGATGATGATTTAAAAATAGTTGATGACACTATAGATGAATAAAAAAATCCTCCGATATACTCGGAGGATTTTTTTATTTTATATTTATCTAGTTTTTATCTTGCAAAACCTTTTTTTACCAATTCTATAAACCCCATTTTCGGCCACCTCATCATGTTTTGATATTTTTTTATTATTATCTAAATTAGTTATTGCTCCGCTCTCAACTAACCTACGAAAATCAGTCTTGGAAGAAATTATTTTATTAGTTAAAAACAAATCAACTAGTAAGTCTCCTTTTTTAGCATCAATGTTTAAAACATCTGTCGGGTTTTCCTTTTTTTGAAATGTATTTATAAAACTTTCCTCAGCAATACTTGCTTGTTTGACCCCATGAATAATTTTAACAATTTCTTTGGCCACAGTTTTCTTGGCTTCAAGTGGATTTTTCTTAGCTAAAATATCATCAATTTCTTTAAGTGGTAATTTTGTACAATTAACAAACAACACCTTTATCATTTCGTCGGGTTGAGCCATAATTCCCCCATACATTTCTGAGGGTGTAGTATTTAAAAATATTCCTGTCCCTCGACTCTTTGACATCAATTCCCCGGTCTTTGGGTTTTCCATCAAGTTCACCACAGCTACAAATTTTTCTTTATTTTTTAATTTTCTTAAAAGCGTCCGTCCCATAAGGGCATTAAATATTTGGTCGGTTCCACAAAGTTCAACATCAACTTCCATCGCGACAGAATCGTAACCTTGCATAAGTGGATATAAAAATTCATGAAGAAAAATATGTTTACCCTCTTTAATTCTTTTTTGAAACATATCTCTTTCAATCATTTGAGAAACGGTAATATTTGAAGCCAATTCTAAAACACTTTCCATATTCATTTTTGCCAACCACTTACTATTGAAAAGAATTTTTGGTGGATTAACTTTGTCATTAAAGTTCATCAAATTTTTTATTTGCTTCTGCCAATCTTTAATATTTTGTAAAACTTCTTTTTTGGTTAATGTGGCGCGGGTACCCTGTTGGCCGGAAGGGTCACCAATTCGAGCAGTGAAGTCACCAAAAAGTAAAATAACTTCATGACCAAGCATTCGAATTTCTTCGAGTAACATTATATTCTTAGCATGACTTAAATGAAGGGTGTTCGCGGTGGCGTCAAATCCTTGATAAATTCTTATTCTCTTGCCAGAAGTTAAGAGTTTTTTTAATTCTTCTTTTGTTGGTAAAGCATTGATTATAATTCCACGATTTAATAAATCGTCAATTTTTTTCTCATCTGTTACTATTTTACTCATATTCTATACTTTACCATAAAAGTATCATTAAAAGAATATAATGTGTTATTATATATGTATGCGAAAACTAAAAAAACCTTCATTAAAGAACCTTATTTTAATAATTATCGGCCTTGGCCTTTTATTTACTAGTCTAATAGTCATTTGGATTAGTACTTTACGACTACCTGACTTTAAGTCATTTACTGACCGTAAAATACAGAGTTCGACTAAAATATACGACCGAACCGGTGAGATTCTCCTTTACGATGTTCATGCTGATATAAAAAGAACAATTATTCCTTATGAAGAAATAGGAACAAATATTTTAAATGCCACTGTGGCTATTGAAGATTCAGAATTTTATCAACACCATGGTATTAGACTTAAATCAATCATCCGAGCTACTTTTTGGGCAAAATTAACTGGTAAAAAATTGCAGGGTGGTTCAACTATTACTCAACAATTAATTAAAAATACTCTTCTGACGCCTGAGGTTTCTATTTCGCGTAAAATGAAAGAGTGGATATTGGCAGTCAAACTTGAAAAAATTATGAGTAAAGATGATATTTTGGCTCTTTATTTAAATGAGGCTCCTTATGGAGGAAATATTTATGGAGTTGAAGAAGCCAGTAAAGCTTTCTTTGGTAAAAAACCAAAAGATGCGACTCTAGCCGAAGCCGCTTACCTTGCTTCTATTCCTAATGGTCCAACATACTATTCTCCTTATCGAAAAAATAAAGATAAATTGGATGAAAGAAAAAATATTGTCTTAAAGAGAATGCTTGATTTAGGATTTATCACTGAGAGCGAACACTTAAAAGCAAAAAGTGAAGTGGTGGCCTTTTTACCCGAACAACCAATGCATATAGCGGCTCCTCATTTTGTTTTTTTTATAAAAGAATATTTAGAAAATCGTTATGGAGCTGATACTCTTGAGGGTGGGGGTCTAAAAATAATTACAACTCTCGATTACGAATTACAAAAAAAGGCGGAGGAAATAACTTTAAAAAATGCTCTTGAAAATGAAAAAAGTTGGAATGGTAAAAATGCTTCTGTCGTAGTCCTTGATCCCAAAAATGGTCAAATCTTATCAATGGTTGGATCCCGAGATTATTTTGATAAAACGATAGATGGAAATTTCAATGTTGCGACGGCTGGACGACAGCCAGGGTCTTCTTTCAAGCCAATAGTGTATGCTCTTGCTTTCGAAAAAGGTTATACTGAAAAAACTGTTTTATTTGATGTAAAAACTGAATTTAACGCTTCTTGTAATCCAAACGGTCTTTCAAACGATAGTAAATGCTATAGTCCAGATAATTATGATAATGCTTTCAGGGGGCCACTATCACTTCGTGATGGGCTCGCACAATCTATAAACATCATAGCGGTTAAACTTTTGTATTTAGTTGGTATTTCCGATTCGATTAAAATGGCAAGGAACTTGGGAATCACAACTCTTTTAAATGACCCAAATCGTTATGGGTTGACTCTAGTAATCGGAGGAGGAGAAACAACTTTACTTGATATGACTTCTGTTTATGGAGTCTTTGCTAATCGTGGGATAAGAAATCAATATACTGGCATATTGTCGGTTGAAGATGGAGTTGGAAATATTCTTGAAAAATTTGAAGAGGCTCCTCAACAAATTCTAAAACCAAATACGACAAATATTCTTTCTAGTATTTTATCTGACAATGAGGCTCGAACCCCAACTTTTGGGGCCAACTCCGTGCTTAAAATACCTGGCCGGGAGGTAGCAGTAAAAACTGGTACCACAAACAACAATAAAGATGCTTGGACGATTGGATATACGCCCTCTATAGCAGTGGGGGTCTGGGTTGGGAACAATGATAACATTCCGATGAAAAAAGGTGGGGCGGCGCTTGCTGGGCCCATTTGGAACGGGGTTATGACTGAAGCACTAAAGACAACACCTGCTGAATTTTTTGAAAAACCCGAACCTATCGACGAAACTCTTCCTCCACTTATTCGTGGACTCTGGCAAGGTGGAGAAACTTTTAGTATTGATACCGTCTCAGGAGGGTTAGCCACTGAATTTACTCCTTCTGAATTAAAAAAAGAAATATCAATTACCAATGTTCACTCGATTTTATACTGGATTGATAAAAATAATCCATTAACACTAAAAACAACAAACTCAAATAGTGACTCACAATTTGAAAATTGGGAATATGGAGTAAAAAAATGGTGGGAAGCCAATAAATATAAATACCCAATTATAACTTCGGCTAATAAACCAAGTTATTATGATAATGTTCATACTGAATCATCAAAGCCAGTTTTTAATATTACTGGTATGAAAAATACGCCTTATCAAAAAAATGAAAACATAACTATTCTAATTAATCCAACAAGTCAAAATGTTATTAAAAAAATAGATGTTTTTATTAACAGTAAATACATAACCTCTTTAAAGACTTATCCATTTTCTACTTCTATCAGTTTAAAAAATGTTGAGGATTTGAATAGTGAAAATATTATAAGAATTATTGGAACCGATGTTTGGGGAAATATTGGTGAACAAACAATTCCTTTTAGTACTATTTAATATCTAAAAAAATATTGTCGGGAGAAATAATTTTTAATTTATTTAAAATATTGTTTTTGTGCATCATAATCTCGCTACGAAACATTGGAGACCCGGATATATATATAATACCGTTTTTTATTTTTATTGAATCTTTCGCAACTGGATGATGAATTTCACCGGAAATTATTTCTACAATAATTTCTTTTATTACTTCTTTTTGATAAATTAATTTTTTAAATTTATCTAGAAAATTTGTAATATGATTATAATCCATGTTTTTTTGAATTATAATTATTAATTCGTAATTATTAATTCGTAATTATTTTTACCTATTCATTGGCATGACCAAATACATAAAAGATGAGTCTCCAATTCCTTTTATAATCATTGGCCGGTTGTTGCCATTTAACTCAATACTTAAACTATCACCAGAAATAGACTGAAAACAATCTAAAATATATTTATAATTAAAATTTGCAGAAACTGGTTCTCCAGATAAAGCGCCCGAAATAAGGGTAGTATTCTCTCCAATATCTGTATTTTTTGATTCTATTTCGAATATTTTTTCATTAGGTTTAACAGTCAAAACCACTTGATTAAACTTATCAGAAAAAATATTTGAAATTTTCAGAGATGAAATAAAATCTTGTTTTAAAACAACAGATTTTGTTGTTGGGTTTTTAGGAATAATTTGTTTGTAGTCAGGGAAACTCCCGTCTACAACCCTTGAAGTTAAATAAATATTTGAAGCAGTAAATGATATTTGGTTTTTTTGAAGAGTAATATTAACGTCGTCATCAAAACCATCAAACACTTTAATTATCTCAACAACATTTTTAAAGGGAATTAATATTCCGCCAAAAGATAATTTTTGTTTTATTTTTATTTTTTTCTCAGCTAATCTGAAAGAGTCGGTTGAAACAAAAACCAACATATCGTCTTCTGGGTAAATATATACGCTTCCGATTTCAGGTTTTATTTCCGAAACAGAAGCACTATAATAAACCGATTTAACCCCTTCAATAAATTTTTTACTAGAAATAAGTAATGTCTCCCCTTCAACAATTGGGATAGTTGGAAAATCTTCATGAGAAATACTTTTTAATAAAATAGTACTTGTATTTGTTTTAACCAATAAATTACCATTAATCAACTCAAATTTAACCAATAAGTCTCCTTGTAAAACAGAAAACAAAGAGGATAAAATATCACCTCTCACGGCCACCACCCCTTCTTTCTCGATTTTTGCTGGTATTTCTATTTCAATACCAATATTTAAATTAGTGGCCCTTAGTTTCAATGATTTACCTGTTGCTACCCACAAAACCGAACCTAAAACAGGTAATGTTAAATTCTTTCCAGTTATCCTTTCGACTGATTGGAGTGCTTTTTTTATTTTATCGATTGAACATTCTATTTTCATATATGTTATTAATTATCTTATAAATACTTATTACTACTATTAGACCTGTTAATATGTGGATTACGATATGACTCAATTAAACTAACGACATTTTTATTTTTATTTTTTAAAAATTTTATTTATTTTGTGAATTACTTTTAATTTTTTAATAAATGATTATTTTTCCACATTTATTATTTTTATAAACATAACTTTTCCACAGGTTTATTATTTAAACATAATTCTAATTTTTTCTATCTCTTGTAAAAGTGAAGGGTCTGTCTTTAAATCACTTTTAATTTTTAAATGAGAGTGAATGACGGTCGTATGGTCTCTATCCCCCAGTTTTTGTCCTATTAGTGGATAAGAAATATTAAAATCTTCACGGAGTAAATACATTGCTACCTGACGAGCCTTAACTATTTCTTTTCTTCTGGTTTTCTCATAAATTACTTCTTCAGCTAGGCCGTATTGATCTGCGACAATTTTAACAATATCCTTAATTGCCACGGTCTTTTTTGGTCTAATATTATTTCTAATTAGGGTTTTTATTTCAGCCAGGGTTAATGATTTGTTTTTTAGTTGAGATTGGCAAATAACAGTATTTAGACTACCCTCAAGTTCACGGATGTTCCCTTCTAGTGATTCAGCTAGATAAGAAACTATCTCTGGTTCAATAATACAATTTGTTGATTCAAACTTAGCTTTAATAATTGCGACCCGAGACTCATAATCTGGTTCAATAATTTGAACTGTCATCCCAGAGGCAAAACGAGACTGGAGTCTGTCTTCTAAGCCTTGAATAAAGTTTGGGTGTTTATCGGAAGAGAAAATTATTTGTTTGTTATTTTCATACAAAGTATTAAATAAATGGAATAATTCTTCTTGTGTTTTATCTTTACCGGAAATAAATTGGATATCATCCATTATGATTACATCGTATTTTCTATATTTTTCCTTGAAAGCATTAGGGTTTTTATTTTGGATTGAATTAATATAATCAATTGTAAATCTTTCCAAGCTAACATAATAAACTTTTTTTAGTGGGTGTTTTATTTTTATAGTATTGCCTATGGCTTGGATCATGTGGGTCTTCCCTAGCCCTGTTCCCCCGTAGACAAAAAATGGATTATAGTTTTGACCGGGGTTAGTGATGATGGCTTGGGCAACAGCGTAAGCAAGTTCGTTAAAAGGCCCAACAATAAATGAATTAAAGTTATATTTTGGGTTTAAATTATCATCTTTATTTATATATAAATCGTTTAACGGTAATTCTTTGTTGATATTAACCACAGTTTTTGGTATAGCGTTTTCATTGCCCTTATTATTTGAATCGTTTTTTAGTTCTTGTTTATGAATAATGTATTCAACATTACGAACACTTTCTTCATTTCCAATTAAAGTTTTTAGAATTAGTTTATGAAATTTATTATAAAGCCAGTCTTTGACAAATTCATTTGGAACGCCAACAATAATAATTCCAGCGTCTTCCTTTATTATGGTGGTGTTTTTAAACCAAGTAGTAAAATTAGCCTTTGAAATGCTTAGTTCGATTTCCGATAAACACTTGCTCCAGAGCTCTTTTGTATTCATCCCGTTTAGAAGCAGGTTGCGGTCAATTTTGTGATTAACCTAAACTACTTTTATTAATATAAATAATAACTTTTTATAAAAATCCTGTTAATTTTCGCGACCGCGGCTTCTAACGGGATTCATAGTCGTTATTATACATTGTTTTTTAAAACTGCCACAATGAAATATCTTAATTAACATGTTAATATCGTGTGGATATGTTTATTACTTACCGTTGCATTTTTGTCAATTATAGTATATATTTTCAATATGTCTCAAACATATCAACCCAACAAAAGAAAAAGAGCCAAAACACACGGCTTCCTTGTCAGAACCAAAACACAAAATGGTAGAAAGGTAAATACTGCTCGCCGCCGAAAGGGCCGAGCAAATGTCTCAATTAAAAAATAACATGATCCCAAAGAAAAAGCGGGTGACAAAAAAAGTCTTTGATATCCTAATGAAGGAAGGAAAAACTTTTTCCACCGGGCTTTTTTTATTTTACTTTAAAAAAGGCGAAATAGCTCAATATACTTTTGTTGCTCCCAAAAAAGCCTTTAAAAACGCGGTATTAAGAAATAAATATCGGAGGATTGGCTACAATATCTTAAGAAAAAAGCCCCTAAATAAAGGCATTGGGATTTTTATCTATAAAAAACAAGCCTTAAATGCTAAAAACGAAGAAATCGAGCAAAATATTGACTATTTATTAAAAAAAATGGCTTTATATTATAAAACGTTGTAAAATACTTGTCCCGTTAGAAGACTAAAGCTTTATTTATTATTAGTTAAAATAAGTATAAATTTCAAGATTTAATACTTCTAACGGGATGAAGAAAATAATAATTTATTTAATTAATTTATATCAAAAAACACCACTAAAATCTCATTCTTCTTGTGTTTTTTTGCCAACCTGCTCAGAGTACACCAAAGAAGCTGTTGTAAAATATGGCTCTATAAAGGGTTTATTTATAGGGTTTAGACGCATATTGCGTTGTCATCCCTGGCAAAAGAATCACTACGACCCACTATAAAATTATTTTTGGAAGTCCGACTTCCAAAAATTTTGAAATTTAGGGTTTTTAAGATACAATAGAACAATGTCAGCTTTATGGAATAGTATTTTCTACCAACCAATATATAATATTTTAATTTTTATTATAGACAACATCACTTTTGGGGATGTTGGTTTTGCTATTATTATCGTTACTATTATTGTTAAATTAATCCTCTCCCCCCTAACCCGCAAATCTATTAAAAGCCAGATTTTAATGAAAAGGATGGAGCCAGAGCTTAAGCAGATTAAAAAAGATTTTCCCAACAAAGAAGAACAAGCCAAAAAAACATTTGAAATTTATAAAAAATATGGAACAAACCCATTTTCTGGTTGTTTAGTTGTTTTACTACAACTACCAGTTATTTTTGCTTTGTATTATGTTTTTTATAAGCCATTCGCAGTTGATATGAGTTTAATATATAGCTTCATTCAAGCTCCAGCGACCCTACACACCAATTTCTTGGGTCTAATAGAAATGGGTAGCCAAAGTATTTTTCTGGGCTTAATGGCCGGCGTGACCCAGTTTATCCAAGGCTATTTGTCAACTCCAATGAAAACGAAAGATAAAATTGAAATTGTTGGGAAAAATAATGTTGATGAACCAAAAACTTTTCAAGAACAGCTTTCAGATAGTATGCAAATGAATGTTAGATATGTTTTACCTATCTTTATTGCTTTTATTGCTTGGAAGATATCGGCGGCGGTTGCATTATATTGGATTGTGAGTAATATATTTACTATCGCCCAAGAGTGGTATATACGTCGAAAATTGTCCAATAATGTCATTTAAACTGTATGCATAAAGATAAAATAAAAGAAGCCATAGAGCAAATATTTAAACATACTGCCTGCACCATCACGAAGTGTGATTTTTCTGAAGAAGGAAATATTCTTTGGTGTAGTATTGAAACACCTGATTCTCATTTTATTATTGGCCGAGATGGTGAAACACTGAGGTCACTAAATCATATTGTTCAGAGAATTGTTGAGAAAGGAATTGTTGAAGAAGAAAAAGGGCCAAGTTTATTTATTGATGTGAACGGTTATCAAAAAAAGCGTTTTGAAAATTTAAAAAATATTGCTCACATGATGGCTGAAAGGGCTCGTTATTTTAAAAGTAATATTGAAGTAGACCCTATGCCCTCTTATGAAAGACGCATTATTCATATGTTTTTAGAAGGAGATAAAAACATTAAAACTGAATCAGAAGGTTATGGGCCAAATCGAAGAGTGGTGATTAAGTATGTTGAGAATAATTAAAAATTACGAATTACGAATTACGAATTAAAAAAATACTTGAAACGAAGTTTCAAGTATTTTTTGTTTCACATCCGTAATTCGTAATTATTAATTCGTAATTAATTTAGGTCCAAACTCCACAATGTTGAGTCTTTTTTATTAGTGAAGAATAAGGTATTTTCTGTTTTATCTAAGAATAGATAAGTTCCGTCAACTGGTGTTTCGGTTGTTGAATTAGCCAATGTTGTTTTATTACCAGTCCCAGTATTTATTTTTACAAAATAATCATCAAAAGAAACAATTCCTTGATACCAAATATCTGGATATTGATTTCCAGTTATAACACTTGGGATGGCACAATAAATACTAATACGGTCAGATGACCAAACACATTTTTCTGGCAAACCATAAGTATCTAAATCTTTGGTGGTATTTGTACTTATATTATAAACACCAAGGCGAGGGCCAGTTGGGGTCGAAGTGTTATATAAAACCATAGAACCATTTGGGTTAATCATTGTTGTTAGGCCATCTATCCCCCCAAGAATTTTAGTCGTAGTTTTGTTTATTTGATTTAATGAAAACATACTGCCCTCAACACTATAAGATGGTTTGGTTGTTAAATATATTTTACCAACACTATCCCACTCAGAGAGCCATTCAGTAAAAGGAGAAGTAAATACTATATCCCTTTTTGTCTCCCCAAATATTCCAACTGTTCCTGTGACGCCACTACTATTTTCTGTTAGATAAAAATATTTTGTTTTATCAGGAGAAACACTAATGTTTGAAATATTTTGCGGCAAGAATTCTCCTTTTGGTGCACCAAGCGAAGCTACAAAACTACTAATAAGATTATCACTTGAAAGATATCTGTAAATAACTGTCTCACCTCCCCTATTAAATAAAGCTTCATAGATACTTGGGATAGTTGAATTAGAAATTTTGTCTTTGTTCTTGGTGTCTAAAAACATTTTATAAATGTGACCATTCATTCTCTCAACATAACGGATAGAAGGAGCAGTTTCGAACTGACTTTTTTCTGGACTATCACCAACTTTTGTAGTTTTTAAGAAAAAAGGAGCAGTTTCAGTATCGATTTGACCTGTTTCTGTAAGATTATTTAATTTTTGAAAATCTTTGATTGCTTGGATTGATTTTTTGCCTAAATTTCCATCGGCCACAAGTGGTGGATTAAGAGAAAGACTTTGATTTAAAAAGATTTGAATATCTTTTTTCCCTTCTTTAGTTGTTGAATCTATGACTGTTGTAATTTCTGTGGGGGCTGGAGTTTCGGTTGTTGTTTCTATTGGTCTTGTATCTTCTAAAAAGGTGGCACCAGCGATAGCAAAGTCGGTAATCTTAGTGAAACGTGAATATGTTGATATTATGTTGCCAGGCTCTTGGTTAACAATATTACCGTCACCATTTGTATTATTTGGGTCGAGTTCCCCGTTGTTATTAATACCACCAGTACCAAAAGGATTAAAACTTTGATACCAAGGACTTGTGCCATCTGGACTCGTTGTTTTGTCTTTATTAATCCAAAAATAAACTCCGAGGATAATTATTCCGGTGGTGATAAAAACTGTTATAAAAAGAATGATTGTTTTTTTTGACATAAAATTATAGTGAACAATATTTTGGCTCAGGGCAATTTGGATACTTACAAGTTTGTTTTCCTCCACCGTACTCAAAATGCCAAGCCTCAAAATTTAACCTTTGAAAACCCGCCTTATCTAATATTTTTTCTATTTCCCCAGAAGCACGCGTATTTTTGCAGTTATTTACTTTTTTACCATCAAAATAAAAATAAAAATCAACAGCGGAACCAACCCCATGATTACTTAATGCAGGGTATGCATATTTCTCTCCTAAACCACCAGGATTTTTGTATATGGAATTACACATTACCCTAATTTGATCTTTTGCTGGCCTATAAACAGAGACAACCTTAAAAGAATAATTTCTATTTGGTATTGAACCCTGAGCAATAAGGGAATCAATCGCGGGTTTTATTTTTTTTAACCCTAATATTACATTACTAGCAGCTGTACAATTTAAACAACCAGAATTTTTTTCTACATTCGGTATCTTATCAAAATTTTGAGCCAACGATGGAGACATTACACCCGGAGGAGTGCCTGTATAGTCTTTACCATTATTTGTATTAGTGCATAATGCCTTGCAAGTTGTTATATCTGTACATAATTTAGTTGTTCCATTACCACCTCCTGTAGATTTGATTTCTTGCACATCCATTCTTATGACCTCTTCTTCTATAGCAGCGCTGACTTGATCAATACGGACTCCCCCATTTAATAAGTCCGGATTGATGGTATTTAGTAATGCATATGAGCCGAGAGCAATTAAAAGTCCCAAGATGGCAGCCATTATTTTACTTTTGGCTTCCGTTTTCCCAAAAATTGATTCATCTCCCATGTATTGAATTCCACCGAGGACAATCATAATTACAGCTAGAGCTCCACAAAGCCCGATAGCAATCAAAAATATAGTATTAAAATATTCACCAATATTATCTGGAGCAAATTTGAAGTTACCAATCGGTGCGAGAAGTTCATATACTTCATTACCCCCCGTGCCATTATTTTCTGGGTCAATATCTTGTGGGTCAACTGCGAGTTTGAATCTTTGAGAACTAACAGCTTCACCCGCTGGGTTACGAACAGTAATGCTTCCATCAATTGCTCCCATAGGGACTGCAACAGTAAGGGTGTTATCAGTTTTTATTGCGGTAGACATATCTGCACTTTTTATTCCAAAAAAGACAGCTGAAGTATTTCCAAGGTTAGCTCCTTTTATTGTTATGTTTTCCCCTATCTTAGCTTCAAGGGGAGAAACACTTGTAATTGTCGGCTTGTTTATATCAACAATCATTCCCTCTGGAGTTACATTCACTGATTTTTTAATTTGAGGAGTGGTATTTAAAGTAAAATTAAAAGTATATGTAATACCCCCAGTTAAAACATTCCCTGAATAATAAACCGAAGCGTGGTCTATGACCGTAATATTTCGTGCAGGGACTACTATATTCTGAAGTTGTAAACCTTCTACTGTAATCGATGTATTGTCTGGAGTGTATGTAGTTTTTATGTTGAATTTATAACCGAAGAGCTTCCCATCATCACTTTGGGTAGGGATAGGGGTAGCGATTGTCATAGATGGTGTAGGTCCTACAGCCTCGACTTTTTGTATTTTACTAACAGAAAAAAACGGAGTTAAAATTAATGTTATTAAAAAAAGGTATACAAATAATTTTTTCATATTATAAATTTAATTTTAATTGATTATTAATTTTTTGAAATAATTCATTCATATTTTGTATAACTAAACTTATTGTTGCATATCCCCCACGTGATGTTGGTCGGACTGTGAGTTCGTTTTTCTTTGAGGGGGTTTGAATATTATTACCATTTATTTTCCAATTATAAGTAAAATTAGTTTCATTGTTTTTTAAAGTTAAAAAGTATGGTTCAGCAATGAGAGTTACTTCATCTTCAAACATATCAGCTTCTTTTTCTAAAGCTTGATTATAAAGTATTCCTTCAGTTGGGGATTTTTTATAAAAAACTATTTTAGGACTGTAAGTTGGAATTTGTATTGTTTTTTCAGCCGTATAGCGTCCATCAACAGAAGAAGCAGCAACGGTAATTTCATTTTTTGTATCAAACATACTGTTTTTAAAAATATATGAATTTTTATTATAGCCGGACGCATCTAAAACTGCACTATTATTGTTTTTCCAATTATAAGTAATACTTCCACTACCGGATTTTATAGTATCGGTATTTGGAATTGCTACAGCCTTAATTAAGGAACCACTAGATGGAAGAGATTTACCCTTATAAAAAGGTGGAGTATAACCATTGACTGATTCCCACATAATTTCGATTTCCGAAGGAGTGATAGCGATTCTTTTATTGATTGTCGTCATTGAACCTACCGGAGTAATAGTGATATCAAAAATATTAGCCGTATTAGGTCCGGAAGCTTTAAATGAATAACTTGTTTTTCCAATTCCAGAGAGGACAGTATTACCAGATGTTTTCCAAACTATAATTGCTTTATTTAAATCAGTCGCATAACTAGTCAAAGTTATTGTTACATCTTCATATGGAGCAGGATTATTTGGATTAACCTCAACACTCAATTCATTATCTTGAACTTCGATTTGCATCTCAGCTAAAGAATTATACGGCCAATTTAAGATGGTCAAAACAAAAATCAAAACTAGAAAAAATTTTATTTTTATTAATTTCACTATGTTTATTATATAATAACTTTCACCTCATAACAACAGGCCTTTAACCGTTGTTTGCGGCCAATAATTCCCCTTTGGCTTTTTTAATCGCTAAAATTTGTGACGGGTCGGAAGTAATGATTTGATCTTCAGTATAGGAGGCAATAGTCTTAATAGCCACATGCTTTAAGCCAGCAAAGAATATTCCCTCGCCAACATTAGCTTCGAGTAATAAATATTTTTCTTCCTCAGTCAAATTAAATGTTTTTTGTAAAACATCAACGGTTGAAGGAGATTGTTTTAATAGTAACTGAATAGAAGAATTGGTCACGATCGGTATACCATAAGCACTTTTCATGAAGTCACCAACATCTTGAGTAATTGTCGCTAAGCCTAAATAATATTTTCGGCCTCTTTTTGCAATAGAGTAAAGAAAAGATGCTGTATCTTCGGATTTCATCATCCACCAAGCTTCATCAACAACAAGTAAGCGTTTCTTGATATTTTTACGAACGGCATTCCAAATATAATGAGTAATGATATACATAGCAATTGGTTTTAATTCATCTTCCATGTCGCGAACTGAAAATACAATAAACTTACGATTAATATCAATATTTGAAGGTTGGTTGAGGAATGAAGACCATGAACCATGAGTATATTTGGTTAGTCTTTGCATTAATGATTCACTTCCCTCCATCCCAGAGAGAATAACTTCAAAGTCCGATAACATTGGCGGTTCAATATTTCTAAAATCAGAATCAGCGGTAATATCTTTAAGAGCATAAGTTTCAGTAATAGCTGTATCAATAATAGAATCCTCTTCAGGAGTTAAGCCTCCCAACATAATTCTAAATAATCCAACTAAGCTAATAGTATTAGAGCGTAAAACATCGGCTGGGGTTTCATCGCCTGTTGGAATTGGTAAATCAAATGGATTAATGTGATGGTCCGATGATAGAGCAATATTAAAACATCTTCCACCAATAGCTTCGGCTAAATATTCATATTCTCGTTCAGGGTCAATAACAATAACTTCAGTATCAAACATCAAAGTTCGAATAATTTCTAATTTTGTGGCATATGATTTACCAGCTCCGGATGTGGCGAAAGTAATAGAATTGTAATTTGGAAGTGAAAATCGGTCAAATAAAATAAGACTTGAGTTGTGACGATTTACTCCATAAAGAATTCCTTTATCTTCTGTTAAGTCAAAAGAAACGAATGGAAAAATACTTGAAAGTGGTTCAGTGTTTAATTTTTGATGAATGCCTAAAATGTCTGTTCCAAGTGGAATGACGCTTTTAAAGCCTTCATTTTGTTGAAATAGAGCTGGTTTTAGATAAATTAATTTTGATTCGAGTAACGATTTAATTTCATTTTCAATTTTAAATAAATCATTATCATCATTAGCATAAACTGTAATATAAAGACCAACATCAAACATTTTTTCTTGGGCTTGCATTAAATTGTCTCGCAAATCCTCTAAATCTTTATAGGCCGTGTCTAGCATTGGATCACGAACAAGACCTTTTGATTCACGGATAGCAATTTGACTTTGGACTTCAGCCACTTTTTTCTGGAAAGACCTCAATATTTCAGCCGTTTCAATTGGGTGGATAAAAATAGAAACATCGAAAACTTTATCCAAATTGATAATTGGTGAAAACCAATTATCAGAAAGATAGCGAGGATATGAAATAACAAAAAATGTTCGGACGATTTTATCTCCCAAGTTAAGTGATTTAGGTGTTATCTGTAAAGCAGACGGAGCAATGATGTCTTGGAGTTCTAGAGTTGCCGCTTTATAGACTTCATTCGGCAAAATTGGCATCATGCCACTTCTATTATTAGTGTCATTTGTTTTCCCTTTTCCAAATAATGATGAAAGTATACTCATTTTAGTTTTATACCCTGACTAATATCCCCAGGATTGAATGTTTTATAAAAAAGTTCGACAACTTGGTCAGTAGTTAATTCTGTTGTTCTGATGCCGACTCGTCCTAGACCACTGATGATAACTCCAACCCGTTGGTCTAATTGAGTTCTTTTTTCTTCAAATGAAGCTAAATCCATTGCTTTTTTAGTATTTTCAATTTGTTTTTTTTGCGATCCCCCACCAAGCAAACTATCAACCATACCATCACTTGATTTAATAATTGTTGGACTGTAAGGCACAACAATAAAAAATGTTTTGGTCATAATATTAACTTCATCAGTAAAAGATTTAATAAAATCAATATATTCTTTGGTTTGAATTTTTAGAAGTGGTTCAACTTGGGCTTTGAGTCTTTCTTCGAGCGATAAAAGATAATGTCTAATATCTAAACGGCGAGACTGCATACATATTTGAGTTGGAAAATCGAGTCCATTAATGAAATTTTGAAATTCATTAATAATGGCGGCTTGTTCATCGGAGGATTTTAAAGATAAATTTAAAGATGAAGCAAGTAATACCGCCCGAAGACCACCGTCTTTTAAAACGATGATACCATTTCGCACTTCTTTAATTGGAACGAATTCTTGTGAACTTTTTGCACTAATCATATGTATAATTAATTACGAATTACGAATTAATGATTACGAATTAAAAACTAATAACATTATATCATAATTATGAACACTTTCACCCCTCTTTTTGTTTCTTAGTTTTAAACCCGTCTTTCATTCGTAATCCGTAATTATTAATTCGTAATTGACCAAAACAAGTTACTGATTGTTTTGGTCCTTAACATCTAAATTCCAAGACAAATCTTTTAGTTTATTTTCTGTCGTCATTGGGACGATTGAAACAAGAGGCATAGTTATTTCCTCTTCTTTTTTAACCTCAGGTTTTGCTAATCTTTGTTTCCAGATATAAAGCTTATTTGAAACAAAATAATTTAGTCCAGCCTGGAGGTAGAAAATAAAAGGTTTTTCATTTATTTTATAAAAAACTAAAGCAAGAGATAGCCCAACTACAGGGAGTATAAAAATAATAGCAAGCCATAAAGGCAGAGCTTTATATAAAACAAAAGAGGCACCAGCACCGCCTGCTAAATAAGCGAATTGGCGAAAGGTAAAAGGGCCAAATAATTTGTCCTCGATATCAATAAATTGTGGGACTTTAAATTGCATTTGAGAATAATTACGAATTACGAATTAATAATTACGAATGTGGGATGCTTATGATTTTGAAGTTTTTTGAATTGCTCCAATTATTCTTAATATTTCTTCACAATCAAATATAAGTGTATCAGATTGTTGCTTGTTTAGAAAACCACTATCTGTTAAAAGGTGTAGCCAGTAAAGAGTCTCCCTTGCTTCTTTATAAGAAATACTTATTTTTGAGATAAAATCATTTTTTGATTGTGCCCCAATTGCTTCTTCTATGTTTGCACCAATTGATGTTCCAGAACGAATTAATTGCTTTGAAAGAATGAATTCTTTTTTGTCTTTAGTTAGTTCCTGATATATTGTTATAATTTTAAGACTAAAATTATAACTTTTTTCCTTAATGATATTATCTGATTTCATTCGTAATTCGTAATTATTAATTCGTAATTACCTAAAACTCCTCTCGATAAGGGTCAATTTTTGGTTTACTATGATCTGTGACAGAGTGTCCGCTTGAAGTTGAAGCTTTCATTTTATCTTCAAAAACATTTTTGGGAATGTATTTTAATTCCTCATCTTGTTTAATAGGAGCTAGCTCTTGTTTTGGTATCTCATTCGTAATTCCTAATTCTTCATTCCTAATTATCTTTCCTTGTTCCTCATTCTTAATTCTTAATTCGTCATTCGTAATTGTCCTCGCGTATGGTGGCAATGGCACTTCGTCATCCTTGATGATGAATTCTTTATTGTTTGTTGTAGGTGATTCATTGTCTGTAGCTGGAATACCAATTTCTGTATTACTGCTGTTTAAAAATTCAACATTTAATTCAAAAGTATTAACAAGATCATCTTTAATATCTTTTAAAATAGTAACATCTAGATCATCTAATATTTTATTAAATGTTTCTTCATTAAGTTTTAAATCTTTTTTAAGGGTTAAAACATAATCTTCTAGATGGATAATACTAAGTAGGACTAGTGTTGTTTCTGTTGCTAGGGTTTCGGTTTGCTCTTCATTAAGAGAATATTTAGTAGAAATATTTTTTAATATATCAATCCATTGCATAGAGTAAAAAACAACCTGAGCTTCTTTAGGTAGCCTCTGAAAATATTTTGATATATTTTGTTTTAATAATTCTTTCTCCATTTATTTTTTTACTTTATTTTTAATGATGAACACCATCGTTCCCGTGTCCTACTTTTTTTGTATCTCCACCACTATGCGATTCTGGGAGTTCAATTTTCATATCTTTTACTGCATCCTTAAATGTACTTTTTAGATCTGTTAAGAAATCACCTTCTATTTTTACAGTACCGTGACTCAATCCTGAGCTTTTAAGTATTCCACCTCGCACACCAGTGGCAACTGCTGCAATTAAACCAACTGGTATTTTTGTAAATACACTCGCTCTTTTGTCTACAGAAGCTTCTGAAAGTTTTCTTAGATCCCATGTTCCTGTATTTGCTTTTGAAAATACTCGAGTAAAAGCATTAATACCAGCTGAAGCTTTATTGATTTCATCATCAAATTTATCAATTGCTTTTGATTTAGCAAGATCTTTTACTTCTTTCTTTTGTTCCAAGCTTAAATCTTTAAGTTTACCTGTATTTGAGTCTACTACATTTAGTTTTGGATCAACTGCAAGGTTTCTAGGATCATTTCTATAGGCTCTCTCCGCATCATCTAAGTGTTTTGAGTAGTTTTCTTTTCCAACATTATCCTGAACAATTTTTTGTTGTTCCCCCGAAAGCTCACTCCACTTAAAGCCCTTAAATCCAGCTTTTTCAATATCTGCATCTGTGTGAGCTCTACTTCTGTCTACTTCATTTGTTTTATTTTGTGCAACATTTAGTTTGGAACCCAGTGCAGTAAATGGATTAAGTGTGGTAGATTTTATACCTGCCCCAGCTGCATAATTTTTCCAGTCAGGTTTAGCCCCAGATCTTTGGTTTGGAGGAGTTGAATTCCATTTTTCTAAATCTTTGTTAAATTGAATTTTTGTATTACTACGTTTTGTTGCCCCGTCTGTTTTGGATAGTGCAGATAACCCTCCACCTATTACTTTTCTTCCAATCAATGCTCCACCTAATGCTGCACCCCCAAGGGCTATACCACCAGCTGCGGCGAGTCCATTTGTAATTGATTGGCCCATTTTTCCAGACATATCTTTTGCTATATCTTTGGCTTTCATTAAGAGAACCATGATAAATATAAATGGAACGATAACAGAAATAACAAAAGTCATACCATCATTAACATCATTTGCTTTTACCAAACTTAATCCTTTTTCTAGGAAAGCAATAATTAAATACATAAAGAATATAAATATTGGAGCCAAAAATGCCAGTTTGAGGGTTTCTGGCCACCATTTTTTCCAACCAACCATTTCCATGTCTTGTAAAGATGGAACCGTGTAACTAAAAAAGACAAAAGGCGAGAAGATCATAGCAAACCATAAACCTATAACTCTAGTAACAAATATCAATCCCACAGATAAAAATACGATTATTCCAACAATATTTACAGCTGTTGCAAGTAAAGTAATTAGGATAAATGCACCAACGCCTAAGCTCCCTTGTGTATCTTCTGCTGTACTTGTTTGATTTGTGACTTTATCTTTTATTACAACTGCTTTTGTCCCATTAATAATAAGATTTTGAGGATTTACTTTATTAACAATAGCAGCCGAAAGGGGGATCTCTCCATTTGGTCCAATTTTTAGGCCGGCTGTCCCAGCGGTACTATTCTGGGTAATTTTTATTGAATCTGAGTTATAAAAAACACGGGCTAAGATATTTGAAGCATCAATAATTACTTGGGTGGTAAATAAACTAAAATTAATAAGGAGCCCAATGATAATTACATTGATAATCATTTCTTTAGTTTTAACACTATGAAGATTTAAAATAGTTCCGAAGGCAATATAAAGTAGTATGAAAATAAAGAACATATTACAAAAATCTCGAACAATACCCCAGCCTTCTACCACGAAAGGAGTCCGATATGATTCATCTTGCACAGAGTAATGAAAAGTAAAATCAAGAAAAGTTCCAGCCAGGGCAAATACATAGGATGTTGGAACAAAAAAGACATAATAAAACATTTGAGCCATACAACCAGCAAAAGAGCCATCGATTGGATGAGCAAAAACACACAAAGGAAGTTGGTCAGAACCAGTTGGTGTCCCTGCAGTAGTTTGCATTGTCGTTTTTGAAAGACAATCACTTACTACTATTCCAGAACCACTTGATTCTTCGTTTTGAGCCCTTGCATCTCTAACATTTTTACACGAGTCTTCGGTTGGAAAATTTGCAGAATGTTCTACTGAACCATTTGTGTTTGTTAGATCAAAATAATAAACCGTTGTTGTTGAAGAAGAACCCGCGGTTTGATCTGTTCCAGTTGCTGTTCCTAGGCTCCATGATGTTTCATCACAATCTCCTCCTAACCCTTTACACTTAAAAATAAAATGATCTGATTCATCTGTTTTATTAGAGGTGTAGTGAGTAATTATTTGTCCAGTTGAACTTGTTCTGATATAGAAATCAACAATGATATCACAATCTCCTCCAGAACAAGATGTTTCACCAGTAGTTAAAGCAAAAGATAAATTATCTGAATTTATTGTGCTACGAGGAATTGATAAAACTGTTGTATTGGTTGTTCCACTGGCTTGGATATTTAGTTCAGAAAGTAATTGCCCTTGACATCCAGTGGTGTTTATATATAGAGTTGCATTGTCTGGTCTTATTGGTTTGGTTGATGTGGGGGGGGTGAATAAAACATTTGTTATTTTACAGTCAGTCTGAGCTGGAAGTTCAGTTCCGGTAGTACTTTTTAAAAGCCATGGGTCTGTACACCCAGTAGTCTTACATTCATAAGCCAAAGATTCATCAGATTGAGATGTGGTTAAAATACTAGTGCCTGCGTCATTTAAAATTTCAAGTTTAATTCTTATTTGATTACAATCACCACGCTCACAGGTTTTTTCACCAGTATGAAAAGTAAATGAAAAATTATCTTCTGCTATTCTTTGGACTGGAAGCTCTGGAGAACCAAAAGCTACAGATGGCCCAGGAAAAGCTAAGATATTAACTCTAGCTAACTTTCCAACACAACCAGTTGTTCCGACACTGTAGATAACTTCTTCTGGTTTTGGGGTATTGGTTGAATCTGGAAGAGGCTTAGGGCTAGTAAAAGATTCAGTTAAAATTACACAATTCGCTGCTTCAGCTTTTTCAATTTTCGAACCATCATTAACACTAAAAGGCGCAAACAGTTGCACAATGATTGTCAGTATTAATATGTATGGCAAAAATTTTTTCATCCTAATTTATTTTTCTCTCCACCCAATTCGTAATTTGTAATTATTAATTCGTAATTACTCTCACTTACCACAACTCCAATACCCTCTCTACTCCATCTAAGTATACTCCCTCTTTCCATTTACAACCTGCCCTTAGGGCAGCTTTAACCTTATCACTTCCTGCTCCACCAGAGGAGTAACCATAAAGATTACTGTTAATGGCAGCACACTTAAATGGTCTATCATTTAAAGAGTCACAGTCATCTCCTTCTTTTCCCCACACTGTTACCCCTTCTGGTCTTGCAGTAAAAGCATCTGTTACGAGTTTTCCACCGTATAAATACCCGGAAATATACTTACAGCCTTCACCCCCCCAATGATCTTCACCATTTATTGTCACTGTTCCAACCCCTCCTTCTAGAAGATTGTAATTTAAATATGGATTTTCGTTTCCAAAAGGAACGGAGCCAACTACTGCGGGTCTATACCATGGATTTCCATTTTGAACCCAACCTCCATCCCCTCCTTTTGCTTTTACCTCTGCAACTTCTTTGTAGCAAGTATTAATTAATCCATCGGTTTGTGCAATAAAATTTTTATATTGGTCGATTTCACTATAGACAGTAATGATGTCTTCTTCCGTTTTAAGAGTGGAAGATATCAAATAAAACTTACGAAGAAGTTCAGCGAGTTTTGCTTTTTCTGTGTCTGTGAAAACAAGAGGGTTTTGTTCAATTAATAAACATTTATTTTCTGGTATCTCAATTTCTATTGGTGGCTCGGGAATCGTAGTATCATCATCTGGAATAATAATTTCATCATCGCCAGGCGGAGGAAGTGAACCAGAAACAGTTAGGGTTGTCCAGCCACTACAATTATTTTCTTCATTTGATTCTTCGACTGTCCCGACATCAGAAATAGATTTTTTATCTGCACAAGCTCTAATTTTATAAACACCGGCTGAAGAGAAAGTATATGAGACAGATGTAACATTACTTTTCTGAGCAGTTAGAGTTGGAACAACAGCAGTTATTTCAACCCCGTTTGTGGTATTAATATCTCCAGTTAAAGCGACAGCTTTTTTGATTAAAGATATTTTATTAAGAATTTTAACAAATATGTTTTTAATATTTAATTTTGAAACAGTTGTATTATCGCCATCTTCAACATCAATATTACTATCTTTAATAATTTGGAAAAAACTGACGAAATTAAATCCAGTTGAACCATCCCCAATGTTTGTAATAATTGTTGTTAAGTTTACTGGGACATTTATTGACGCTGTTGTTGGTGTGACACTACTTGCAGTTAAATCAGGAGTTCCATCTTCTTCATTTCCACCCGCACCCAGTTTTTCCGAATAATGTTCTGGGTCATAGGAAAGAGGATTCGTCGCATCACCATCGGTATGACACTCTGGGTCAGAAGTATCTATTAAACCGTCATTATCATTATCAAGAGTGTCACTACATTGGCGAGTGTTGCCTCCCTCGCCTGGGAATACTGCTTCAGAATAGTGGTTTGGAACATAATCTTTATTTAAATCTCCATCAATGTGACATCCTGAATCTGAAGCATCTATCAATCCATCATTATCATTATCTAGTGTATCTTCACATTGTCTTTTATAATCTCCTCCCCCAGGAAATGTTGTTTCTGAATAATGTTCAGGGTCGTATGAGTCTGGATTGGTAGGGTCACCATCAGTATGACACTCTGGGTCAGAAGTATCTGTTAAACCATCATTATCATTATCAAGAGTGTCACTACATTGTCTTTTATAATCTCCTCCTCCCCCAGGAAATGTTGTTTCTGAATAATGTTCAGGGTCGTATGAGTCTGGATTGGTAGGGTCACCATCAGTATGACACTCTGGGTCAGAGGTATCTATTAAACCGTCATTATCATTATCAAGAGTGTCACTACATTGGCGAGTGAAATCACCATTTCCACCATTTCCACCTCCATTATTACCATTCGTACCAAAGACACCGCCTATTAAATTAAAGAAAGAATTCCAAAAAGTATTTGCTCCATTATTATTTGTAATTATTTCTCCTAGTTCTCCGCCTCCCATATCATTTCCAGCAAAGCCAAAAATTTCATCCCCTTGTTTTGACTTAACGACGATTGGATTATTGTCGGCATTTGTTCCAAACCTTGTAACATTGTCGCCTTTTTCTAAGTCTTCCCCTGCTTGAGCAAGTGTTCGGACAGAGTTTTCATCAATTTTACTAATATTTTTTTCATTTTCTGAAGTAATTAATGGGGCAAAAATTCTAGCAATACTATTTGAAGTTTTTACTCCAAACATGTCGCGATTTTTGAATAATAAATAACTAACAACCACTAGGAAAATAATAACAATGATTGTTATGATGAGGGCTTTACTTTTTCGCGGTTTATTTTCCATGATAATTTTTTATTAATTAGTTATTGTTTTTTCGAGCACCCAAGTACAGTCGTAGATTAGATATGGATCAGGGGATGGATCTGTTCCATTATTTGGTTGGTAATGTGAATATTGAGAACAGGCTGTTTTTCTTTGTGATTCTGTTGCTCCGGCTAGTTTAGCTGTATTGTCTTGCTCTTTACAACTTTTAATCGAAGAGCCGTATATAACTTTTGATGTTTGGTAATTAGGATTTGATTCACAGTGAGCCTCGATAATGGTTGTCTTCTGACAATCAGGATCTTTGCGGTCGATTAAGCCATCTAAATCATCATCAAGATTATTATTACATCTCTCACCAACTGAGTCATTCATTATATCTGATTCATCATAATATAGAATATCTTCTTCTTCTAAACACTCCGCATATTCTGTTTTATATTCGGCCTCGGTCATAATATCTTTTTCACAAGCAATTCGTTTGGCTAAACAGTATTCCCCTAAATCATCTTGATTTACTTCAGATGAGACATTGATTCTATTCATACAATCATCACTTTCTGCCAAACATTTTCTTTTTGTTTCTTCTTCTAATATTTTAACTAAATTTGCATCACGACGGTCCTGTGCCGTTTTGATAATGATACTAACTTGTTTTTTAATTGCTTCTAATTTACCAATATTGGCTTTAGCTTGTGAAATATCACTACGATATTGATTCATAACCGCTGTAATATCTTCATCGTATGCTACGATATCTCTTGTTAAGCTTAAACCTTCTTCTGCCATCGGAATATATGATGAATTTAGAGTTCTAGTTGTTGAGTCTTCTGTTTCATTATATTCTCTAGTCATATTAGAAAAATATGTAGTATTCATCATTTTATCAAATACTTCATAGAAATTATTAAACATGTAATTATTAACCATGTATAAATAATTATCAACCCAAGTTTGAATTTTACCCTCCTCGTTATTATTATGAATTTCATTTCCAGTATTTAAACCTAGGGGCC
The DNA here is from genome assembly GCA_964563715.1 of uncultured Candidatus Saccharibacteria bacterium. Classification (GTDB taxonomy): domain Bacteria; phylum Patescibacteriota; class Minisyncoccia; order Phycocordibacterales; family UBA9973; genus UBA8515. The sequence continues at coordinate 87,515 of CAZLXA010000001.1, forward strand.
AACCATAATAAAGATGTGGTTTATTTTTGTCATCTTCTTGGCCTTTTGCCAGCCAGCTCCAAACCTTTGGATTGTCTTTAAATATATTTTTCCAGGCCTCATATTCTTTATCTCCAGGTCTGGAAATTGTGAATTTAGTACTATCTCTTTCTAAAAACCCACCCTGGTTGTATGTTCCCACCATTGTTCCAACCCAATCAGTATATAGACTTTCGTTATCTCCAACATTTGATTTGTAATTTGGATTTGGTCCTGGAATACAGTAATCAAGTTCTCCGAGTTTTGGCATGACATTGGGTAAAAATTGTAATGATTCTGTGGCCGCGACAATATAATCTTTTTGGACTTGAATTACTCCTCTTTTCTTTATAGGATTTGCTTGGTCTTTTTTCCAGTTTTGCCATTCACTGCCATTCCAAAAAGCTCGATCACCCAAAGCCCAGCCATTGTAACCATTTAATATTATTTTTGTTTTACCTGGATTTGCGACAGTGTAATAAACATTTGAAGTTTGATTTACATTATTATCTAAATCTGACCCATTGTTTTGGCTGCTATAATTTACAGGAGCCAAATCAGGATATAAACTTTGATTTGTATTTGTTAAATTGATATTTTCATTAGCATTCCAAGTTCCTAATTTTACAGGATTATCATATATATATGTATTACCAAGATCTCGAGTTAAATCAAAACCACTTGAATATGCTCCATTATTATTATAAACACTTGATCCACCAAGACTGCCGTTTGTTGAATTGGTCCAATCCATGTTTTGTTCGTCATATATGTATTGTTCTGAAGACAAACCAGAAAGACCATTACTTTGAAGCTTTGAAAGTAAAATTGAAAAAACAGCGTTTAGGGACTCATTTATTGTGTCAGCTAATTCAAGCTGGCGCACCGGAGAGGTGATGTAAGCACTCATTTGATCTTTAATTAAACTTCCAGGAGTAACGATTTCCTTATCAACACAAACATCAAAACCCGAATCTGTTTTGTTTTTCTGATAAACATTATATTGTAAAACAGTAATTGCGTCTTGGCCTGGCATTTCTCCTAAATCTGGATCAATATATGGTTCACTATATATCTGTACAACACCAGGTAGTTTCCCCATTCTATCTGGTGTACCTGCGGCTAATTCACTATATGGTACATCATTTGTTTTAGCAACACCGTTTTTATCAAATATTTGATACATTGTACATCTTTTTTGACTCAAAAAACCATTATTTTGCAAAACCTCGGCTTTGGTGTTGGTTGTTTGACTGTTAATATCGTCAGCTAAATATTGACTTGCTCTCATTGTAAAACCAAGAGGGTTATTTTGGTCTCTTTGTGTGAAGGCCAACCAGCCATCCCAACCCCCGGTTGAAAAATCATTTGAAAATGCAATGTTTGCATCTTGGGCTCTCTGCATAGTGGTTCTTTCATCGTTGACGGTGTAATATGAATTTGGGTCTGTTATAAAAAATGATAAATCAGAAGTTAAATTATTCAAGGCATTCGTTCCACTATTAAAAAGTCCTCCAGAGCGGTAGCCCCTGATGACTGATTGAGAGAAGGCTGTTCCATATGGATATGCACTATTTTGATTGGTTAATTGATCGATGCCCGTTTCAAGGACATTTCTTTCTATACCGGTAGTTAGTGAGGTAATATTTTGGACATAGAGTGGATTACCACTAAAACCGGTATTAATCCAGCTTACAGCACTGCGTGTAAGGGCGGTCAGTTGATTTTTAGCAAGTGTTGTTGCTATGCCATTAAAACACCCTTCTAAATTATCTTTTGCTTGAGTTGCAGCCATTTCTTGAGTTTTGAGCCTTAGAGCTTCCCCGTCTTTGGTTTCTGTGATTTCCTTACAGTCAATCCCTTTATCTACACCAGTAGTTCCATCGTTGATTTCTGGGGTCACACCAGCAGCGGTAATAATAATTTTTTCACCCGCTACACACTGTTTTTTAGCCTGGTCTAGTATTACTTGTAATGCTTTGTTGGTTATTTTCTTTTTCCCAATTCTGTCCATCAAAACTGAAACTCTATTAACAACCCCTGTACAACCAACAACTTGCATCGCAACATCGGAATTAACTACATCAGTAATTTTAAATTTGTATTTATCGTAAGTTTTACCACTTTTATTTGGTTTTTCCCAATCAATTTGGCTAGCGGCATTGACCGTTGTTGGTAAAATAATTTGTAGAAAAGAAAAAACAAAGGTAAAAATTATAACCCCGCTAATTATTTTTGTTATAATTTGTTTTTTCATAATTTAGCTATTTTAATTATATCACTTTTATGTTTATTGTAAAATATTTGAAAGCTTTTCTAAGTCGAGAGCGATTGCATCGGTATATTTTTTATAATTAAGAACTGAACTCATACCAAGAATTGGGTCGTTGAGCATTTTAACTAGTCCTTCAATCGATTGTGCGGTCTTTTCGTAATTATTAGCCAAAGCTAAATGAGTAGAAACCAAAGAACCCGGTACTGGAATACCAATTAGCTCACTACCAAAGGAACGATAAGCGACTGCGATTGTTTTAGCGGCGTATAAAGCTTGAGGGTCTTGAGAGCTTAAGCCTTGGGCAATGATGACTAATTCACTTCCAATATCGGCATTTTCATATTTAGTAATTAAATTAGACAAATCATTATAGTATTTATCTTTTGTGTCCAATGATTCATTTTGGACAATATTCATATCAATTTTAGTGTAAATATCTGGAATAGGGGTCGCTTCAACCCTCTGACCAACAGCCTGAGCTACAGAGTCAATAGATTCTTGGTTTATTTCTCCTGTTTGTTGTAGGGAAATGATGGTGGCAAAGAATTCTCGAGATAAAAGTTCATTGTCAGATATTTGCTTTGAGTCGTCACCTATAGAAATAAGGCCACTTTGTTCAAGGGATTTTTTCTTATTTGTGATAAATTCTCTATTTTTATCACCATTTTTCTTTGGATCAAGCCCCCAAAGGTATTCTTCCCAGTCAGCAATACCGTTTTCATTACTGTCTTTTTGAATAAGACCACCAACAGTCATTGTAATTTGCTCCCCCTCCCCCTTATTTGCTTTTTTATTTTTGAAAAATGAAACAATTTCTTTGATTCCGAAAAAAAGCGCTATAAAAATAACAATAATTAAAATGACAGCTATAAATTTTTTGCTCGGAAGATATTTTTTAAGATTATTCATGTTATCACAGACTTTTTTCTGTTCCCTTTTCACTTCTCCCTATTTCCTATTAAATTATACAACTTATTATTTAAATAACCTAAATATCTGTGGATAAGTTTCTAGATAATTCAAGCCAAGTTTCAATTTTTAAATCTTCAGCTCGAGTTTTTGGGTCTATTTTTAATTTTTCAAAAGTTTTTTCGATATTTTGAGCATTGATATCTATCTCTTCAAGATTTTTTCGAAGAACTTTTCTTTTATGAGCAAAACCAGCTCTAACAATTTTAAAATAATTTTCCTCTTCTTTTTTTGTTTGGAAATTATTCTTTGAAATATGAATTATTTCTATAATTGCTGAATCTACTTTTGGCTCAGGTGAAAAAAATCTTTTCCCCACCTTCATAATATATTTTGGAGTACCGTAGGCTTTAACACTAAGTGATAAAATACTCTCTTTACCATCACGCGCCACAATTCTTTTGGCGACTTCTTTTTGAACCAAAATAATCATTCTTTCGGGTTGAATATCAGTTGAAAGAAATTTTTTAAAAATTGCGCCAGTAATATTATATGGAATATTGGCAATTATTTTATACTTACCTTTTCGAAGTCCATAATTTTTTATTTCGAAACTTAGAATATCATCATTTATAATTTCAAGTGACCCCTTTTTAATTTCATTCGAAAATTTTTCTTTCAGAAAATCAAAAAGTTCACGATCTTTTTCAATAGCTAAAACTTTTTTAGCTTCCACTAATAATTTTGTAGTGAGTGCGCCTTTACCTGGTCCGATCTCAAGAATAATATCATTGTGATTAATTTCTCCAGCTGTCGCCATCATCATCAAAGCTGGTTCAGATTTTAGAAAATTTTGCCCTAAAGACTTTTTTGGTTTAAAATATTTAGTCTCGGGCGAAGAGTTTTCTGGTGAAAACTCTTTTAGCCCTAAAGATTTCTTTGGTTTAAAAGAAGAATTTTTTTGAGTGAAATTATTTTCAATTTTAAATATTTTTTTTATTCGTTGCATCATATAAACATCTTAACATATTTTTATGGAGTATTTTTATAAATTTAATCATTTTTTCAGTAGAAAATTAGTGTACCCTTTTAGAAGAGCTATTAGAGCGGACAACGAACTTAATTATAGATAAACAATTTTTTCCCCGCCTGCTCCCTCTTGAGGGCGGGCAGGGCCATTTGAAGAATGAGCCTGTTCGAAAATTGTTAGATGTGCCGGGATATCGTAAATAAATTCGCTAGGAGTATTTACTTGTTTCATTCCGTATATTGTCCGCAAGGTTGCATAAGATAAAAATAATTTTTTGCGAGCTCGAGTGACAGCCACATAAAATAATCTTCTTTCTTCCTCGGTGTCTTCTTTTTTCTTCATCCTATCTTTAATATGTGGAAATAAATCTTGCTCAAGCCCAGTGATGAAAACATATTTAAATTCAAGGCCTTTTGAGGCATGAACAGTCATTAGCCTGACCCCCTTACTTTTATTTTCATGCAGAAGTGTGTCCTGGTCGCTCGAAAGTGATGCGTCTTCCAAAAGTTTTTCTATCCCCTCTTCTTGCGGCAAGTTATCATATTTAATAGCTAAAGTTACCAACTCCATCATATTTTCCAAACGTTCTTGCTCATCAGTTGTTCCGTGTTGAAGCTCATTTTTTATCCCACTTTTTTCTATGACATATTTAATGGACTCTGATGGCTTGTGGGTATCTATATATAATTTTATATCATCCAATATTTTATAGAAATTATTTATTTTACCTTGGGTGCCACTTGGTAGTTCGTGTTGTTGTCCTGCAAAAAGTTTTGCGATTGTAACTTTTCCAATTCCTCGAACAGGAATATTTATAATTCTTTTTATATCGGACAAACTTTCTTTATTATAAGCAGCCCGAACATATGAAAGTAAATCTTTAATTTCTTTTCTATCAAAAAATTTTACACCGAGAACTTGATACGGAATTTGTTTATCAAGAAGAGCCTCTTCGAGAACTCTCGATTGAAAATTAGCTCTATAAAGAATCGCAATATCTTCGGGTTTATTTTCTCTTAACAATTCATCTATTTTTGAAGCCACGAAACCTGCTTCATTTTGTTCGTCGTAAGCTTCACATATATTTATTTCTTCACCGGCAACATTTTCGGTAAATAATATTTTCGGCACGCGATAAACATTTTTTTCAATGACACTATTTGCAGCTTCTATAATATTTTTAGTTGAACGGTAGTTTTGTTCAAGCATCACGATTTTAGCGCTCGGAAAATCTTTTTCAAAATGGAGCATATTTTTAATGCTCGCTCCTCGCCATGTATATATACAATTGTGAGTGACGATATTGTTGGCGATAAAATTGTGTGTCTTTTCTATATCAAGATCAAAAACTTTTTCCCCAGTAGTTTTGATTCGCGAAATTTTTAGAACAACATCATAACCCCTTTCTGCAAAAAGTGCCATACCCGGCATAATCGAGCTCGCTGGTATTTGTGAAAGTGAATTGTTTTCTTTTTTGTTTTCCTTATCCCCTCCCAGTCGGGCTTTAAAAATTAAATTAGCATCTTCAAAAAGAGAGGCAATTTGAGTTGCAAGCAAACATGTTTCTCCGTAATCAGCTCGAACAGTTTCGAATCTCCAATTTTCTGTATTTTTCTTAGCCTCGCGGACTGAAAGCCCTAGAGATTTAAGTTTATTTTTGCCAATATCATCATTGCCAAAAATTGAAATAAGATGCATTGGATTTTTACCCCGTCTATCTGCGCACAAAGTAATGTTTATATTTCTTCGATTTGAATTGTGCGTTTGGGGGAAGTGGTGTGGATATTCTTGTGATAATCCAAGATCAGCAAGTATTTTTAGGGCTTGTTTTTCAGTGTCTAAGGAAGAGAAAATTTCTTTAAGAGCAATTTTGTCATGGACATATCCATTTAAACTTATACCTTTCCGAGGAGTAAAAGGAATAGTTGGTATTTGATATTTTAGAGAAAATATATATTCTTGTATTCTAGCTTTTTGTTCTGTTTCATGGGTCGCAATAACCCAGGTGGCATCAGCATGCTCTTGATTGGATCGTTGAATAAAACCAGCGATAGATTTTTTTTGTCCTTTTGTATAAACTGAAGTTGTTCCAATTCTCCAACCAATATTTTTTTTATACATTAGATAATTTAAATATAATTGTTGTGTAGCCCCTAGACGATACCCGGCAAAATGAGTATGGTCAGGAGTGCTGACCAAGGTATTTCCATTTTTTGTTTTAATTTTAATTAGGTCACCTTTATATAGGATCTCTCTTTTTTTAATCACCCTAGCTTCACGAAAATCACCACTTCCATAATTTGATAAAATTAAATCACCCTTTTTGATATTTTCTATCGGCCTGATGCTATTATCGGCCATTTTTATTTCTGTCCCCCTCCTTAGGCATTGATCTGTATCACCAACAACACAAATATTTTCCGCCTTCCCAACAAGTAACTTTGTCATCTCGTACTGAACTTCATTTGTATCTTGGTACTCATCTATGTGAAGATATCTCCACCTGTCTTGATATTTTTGTTTCACTTCAGGATATTTTTTCAAAATTAAAACAGTTTCAAGTAAGAGGTCATCAAAATCTAAAGCCTTTTCTTTTTTTAATTGGTTTTCGTACCCTCGCCAAATAGTTTCGACTATACTGCCAAAAGAATTGTTGACACTAGCGCTGAAAGTTTCAATTGTTATAAAATCACCTTTTGATTTTGAAATGATGGATTTAATTTTTCGAGGCTCGTGTTGCTTGGGGTCTATATCATGCTCTTTCATAATACTTTTAATAATACTTATAGCTCCGGCTTCATCCATGATTGTAAAATATTTATTTAAGCCAATAAGATGAGAATTTTCTTTTATGATGTGGACACCAAGAGAATGGAAAGTTGAAATGAAAGGAATACTTTCATTGTAAACCGAATTATTATTCATTTTTATATTGCCATGAACTGGTTCGGATAGCATCCCTAAAACTCGATCTCGCATTTCTTTGGCGGCCTTATTAGTAAAAGTAACCGCTAAAATAGACCGAGGATCGATACCCTCGTGAACTAAATGGATAATTCGATGAGTAATTGTTTTTGTTTTTCCCGCCCCCGCTCCTGCTACAATTAAAAGAGGCCCCTCTGTATATAAAACAGCTTCTTTTTGTTTATCGTTTAAAGAATCAAGATATTGCATAAACAAATCTTAACATAAAAATATCCCTCACCATATTATAGATGAGGGATATTTCATGTCTTAATATTATATTCCAGCTTTTTCAAAATCCTCGGTTAAATCGGCTCGCAAATCCTCGGATTCTTCTTTGACTATTTCTCCTAAATTTTCTATTTTTTCATTTAAAAATTTAAAAATGACATCGCCCCCTTGGCCGGAATCCACTAATTTTTCGTATTGAGTTAAATCTTCTTCTGAAAGCATAGGTAAGACCCTAACTAGTACTGATTGAAATACAAGTTTAGCTAGCCGATCTACCATCTCGGCACTTTTTTCAGGGGATAATTTTTCTAATTCAAACAAATCTATTAAATCTTCTTTTATTGTTTTCATATGATATATGATTATTAATTATAATGTTACTTTATCCAATCCAATTTTAGGATCAGATGCAGCTTTCTCTAAAGCTCTTTCAATATATTGTGAAATATTTTCAGCTGGTTTAATTAAGGTTGCTTCGTAAGGGTCACTAATACCGGTAATTTTTTGTAAATTGTGGACATATTCGACAAGGGGTTTATATATATCGCTAACTTCATCACCACTTATTTGGGTAATAGTCGACGCATCAATTGTTTTTATATTATACCATTGATTTATGGCTTCATCGTTTGGGAAAACTCGATCGATATTATATTCTGATATTCTTTCTACTTGTTCGCGCATATCGGGGGTTAGTTTAATTTCAGAAATGTTGTCAGTATTTTTATCAATTATATTTTCTCCACTGCTTGAACTTTGATCAAGACCGGTTGTTGTATTACTACCTTCTGTTTCAATTATAAATCCTGTTTCGGGGTCTATTCCAACTTGAGGTAAATTCTCTGCTGTTGTTAAATCAACCCCTGGCTCAACTCGTGTTTGTATTTCACTTGCTTCTGAAGAATCAATATTTGAAGAATTATCTGAATCAAACATTTTTCCTTCATATTTCCCGACAACATCAGTACTTCCTTTTTCCTCGATTAAAATGTGGTCTTCGCCGGTTTTTATATCATGAATAGAAAGATTTCCATTTTCATCAAAACCTAAAGTTGAACCTTTTATTAACATAGCACTCTCTCTACCTATCGTATCTTCCGGATTATACAAGCCCAATTTAATAGCCATTTGAGTTGGATCAGCTTTGGCAAAATCTTCTAAATGGGCAGGTATCTTATCTGGATAATCCGTATTTATTTTTGCCTGTAGTTCTTTAATTGTTTCAATTGCTCCTTTTGAACTGAATTCAGTTTTAATTTCTTCAAATTTATTTTGATCTGAGTTTGATACTCCGGTTTTATCTTCTAAAACGGCTGCACCTGCTTCCGTGTTTTCATTTTGTGAGGCTGTAGTGTCAGATTCTTTGACTACGCTTGTTGTATCTGGCATAGCGGTTTTGACCTCGGTTGAATCAGATATAATTTCTTCAGTTTGTTTTTCTGGGATTGAATCATTACTTGGGGTAATTTTTTCATTTTCATCAGCTTTTATTTCTTCTTCTGTTTTTTCAATAGCTGCTTGATTTTCTATTTTTAAATCATGTACATATCCTGAGGCCTCCAAAACAGCAATACTTCCTCCTATCGCAGTGGCTCCACCTAATACTTTTCTCAAAAGGCGAGTATTTTCTGCTTGTTTTAATATTTGTTTTGTATCTTTTTCAATTCGGGCTAAATCCTCAGACAAAGTAGCTATATTTAAGGGCCTATTTTTAATTTCATCTAATTTTATTTTTATTTTTTCTTCAGAAAATCTTTTTTGAACTAATTGTGAGGAGATATAACCAAAAGCAGCGGAACCTCCTACGGCTGCACCAGCAATAACTCCACCCCCGAAGATAGCCACTCCAGCTGATATTGCCACCATACTTAGGCTGACAATTTTTTGGATCTTCTTTCTTTTTTCAGGATCCATATTATTTGTTAATTCCATAGCTGTACCGAATCCTAATCCAATGAGTAATTTGTTTGCTGTTCTTCCACTAGTCAAAGCTGAAGCTGTTCCCAATCCCATACCAGCCGCTTTTTCAACTGAAAAAGTTGAGATGCCGGCAATTAAAGCGATACTGGCAGTCATTTTTAACATTTTTTTCCCGTAACCAGACCATCCACCTTCGTTCCCCCAATTATCCCAATTCTCAATTCCTTTACTTATCCCAGATTTTATTCTTGGTGAAAGAGGACCGTTTTTTATTTCAAGTTTCCTTTTTTCTTCATTATGTTTAAATATTAAATTTTGTATTTCTTCCTTGCTTGTCCCTTTTTCTAACTCAGATTTTATGAAAAGCTCCCAAGCTTTTTCCTCTTCTTCAGTATAAACTTCAATTTTTTGTTTTTCTTTTCGGCGGAAAAGACCGAGAAGATTTTCTTTCAAGTTTTTTAATTTATTTTCTTTTTCTTTCGGATCTTCAATTTTTGGTGCTGGTGAAACAGTCTTTATTTTTAATTTTTCAAGGGCTAATTTATTTTCTTCTAATCTTTTTTCAATTTTATTCAATTCCTTTTGACTATTTTGAATTCCTGGATTATTTATTAATATTTCTTTCTTTTTTTCATCACCAGAAATAATATCCATGAGTACGGCGATCTCTTGAGCCTGACTCTCAGAATATCCTTGATTGATTAGAGCAATTTTTATCTCATTAATATTTTTTTCATCTCTAAGTATTTTTCTAATTTCTTCTTCAGCATTTCGAATTTTTTGTTTGTTTGAAATCTGATTTTTAGCAACATTTTCTATCTTTGCCAAAGCATTTAATTTTATTGTATTTTCTTCTAGAACTTTTTTTACACTATTTAATCTTTTTTCTTGATCTTTTAAAGTAGGAGAATTTTCAAAAATAGCAATTCTTTTATTCGACAAATTAATAATACTTTCTAGTTCCGCTATCTCTTTTGCTTCACCTTCTGTATATCCCTCCTCAAGAAGTTCGGTTTTTCTTTTTGCTATTAGGGCATTGTCGATTTTTAATTTCGAAAGTTCATTTTCAATTTTTTTTGTATCGGTTTTAACTGCAATATTTTTAGGTTCACTAATATTTCCACCTTTAGTGGTATCTGCTTTTTTGTCATCATCTTTTGTTGCTGGAAGGGTTTTCTCAGGTTCAATTTTTAAATCCTCGTCTTTTTCAGTTGGTTCAGATTTTTCAGGTTCAATATTCTCTTCTATCCCGGCTGCTTTACGCATCTCATCAATTTTTTCTTTCGGTATAACTCCAACAAGTTTATCAATAATAGCTTTTTGCATATTTAAGTTTTTTTCTATAGCTTCTTGGGTTTCTTTTATCTCTTTGTCATTCTTTTCTTTTTCTTTATCAAGGTCTTCTTTGCTTTTTGGAGGATAATCTTTTGTCATATTATTTTTGAGTATTTATTTTATTAAATTCTTCTTCGACGACCTTTTTGTACTCATTTGTTTTTTCTACATAAATTTTATTTGCTTCGGTGTATCCTTGAATATCATCAGAGACTATTTCTCCGCTCGGCCCAATAATTTTATAAATAGCCTTGTCGGAACGTGTGGCTATTCCATCTTTAGATGTTAGCTCTTTCACATTTTTTATCATTAGGATAAAACCTAGAGTATTAAAATTAAAAAATCCCTCATCTTCTTTAGTTTGTTGTAGTATAGTAAATTCATAATAAACACTCATATGACTGTCTTCGATTTTTCTTAAATCAATTATACCCAAATTTTTAATCGTATATATTTTAGTAATAATTGGATTCTTTATTTTCTCACACGAGTAATATAGAAATGGTTTATTTTTTCTATCATTACTTATTTCTTCAATTGTTTCTTTATTTAATTCTTTTGAGAGCTCATTTACTTTCAAAAGAGCCTCCTTTTCATTAGTGCATTTATATTTTTCTCCATATGTACGTAATATTTTATCATCAGGACCTCTTTCGTCTTTATGACTAGACACCTCCCAATATGGCTCCTCCAATGGTACTAATTTGTAAGAATTGTGATGCCATATTCTACCGAGTTTATTTCTTTTCTTTTCTTCGTTAAGTTTTTCTGTCATTAATATACTGACAGAGTGGTTATCATCGATGTTATAATCTAGTCGGCCGACCCTATCTATGTAATTAGGATAAGACCAATCTAGGTCATTAATATCAAGTTCTTTGATTTTTAATTCTTCTGTGGAATTTTTTTCTTGTTGTTCACTTAAATTTCTTGCTTCAATTAATTGAGCTAATTTTTCTTTCAATTTATTTGTTTCTGCTATTAAAGCAGTCAAAGTCTCAATACTAGTATTTATTTTTTCTTGTTTTTCATCTTTTTCTTTTAAATCTTTCTCGCCCTCTAATTTTTCTTCCGTATTCTCAACGGCCAAAGTCTCTTCAGGCTGGGCATCTTTCCCAAATTTTTTATCTAATTCAGCTAATTCTGTATCATATTTAGCATTGATTTTCTCAAAACTATTTTTTTCAACAGAATTTATGTTTGTATCTTTATCTGTTTTCCATGTGTCGATATTTGGAAATTTTTGGTTGACTGCAGCATCTAGATTATTTTCTAAAATTGCATAAATTTCATCATCTGTTAGAGATGTATTTTTATCAACTTTTACACTATAACCAACATATCCAATACCTGCCCCTCGCTTATGGTCATATGTTGATATTGCATAATTATAAATATTATCATCATTTTTAAATTTATATATTACCCCTATTTCATCAGCGGTGGATTGTTTTTGTATAAACGATCTTAAGTCTTTTGCTGTTTCATAGGAATCTTTTGATTCTTTGACCACAAAACCACTGTCAGCAGCAGTTAAAACTGAATTATCGTGCACATCTTTCGCTTCTTTGATTCTTTTCTCTATTTCAGCTTTTTGCGATTCATACGCCCCCCTTTCGATTTTATTTGCTTTTTCCGATTCACCAGCTACCTCTGAGATGATAGTTGGTTCTTGAATTCCATCTTTTGTATCAGGATTTACTGTTTTATTATTTTTTTCTTGGTATATCATTTCTAATTTTTTATCAAATATTTCATTTATTCTTTTTAAATCTGAGTGTTTTATTGCTTTGCCATTAAACGATTTTTTAATAGAATAACCACTATAATCTTTATTATTTATCCTATTAAAACCAATACTCTCAATATCGACAAGGTGTTTCTTTATCTCATCATCTCTTTCTTTCTCAATTTGATCGGCAGTATTTAAGGTAGATTCCTGTAGGTTTTTTATTTCCTTAAACATAATGATTTTAATATATTATTTATACCTAAATTATACCACTTTAATTAAAATATTGCCTAATTTAACTTGCGTGTTGTAATATTTTGCTGTGGATTACTTCGTTGACTATCAAATCTATATGGGCTACCCTTAATAGGTAGGGTCATTGGTATTGATCTTATATCCTGATAATCTAATAAAAGCTTTATTTCTAAAGACATTTCTGAACGATTGTAACAATTACGCCATTTACTTATATTACAGCTCTCGCTTATAGCGGTCGTACTGTATCCTAATCTGGGGGTAAATTGTGTAATTACTTTATTTAGGCTTATTGAACCCAAAATAAATGATTCTTCTGACTACTCTTTACGAAGAGACGGTCAAAAGATGAAAATAGCTATATTTTCCAAGCCCTCTATTATGAAGGTTTGTTCTTTTTTAAGTATTGTTTCTCTTTTTGCTGGCACTCCCTCAATGGCGAATGCTAGCTTTTTTTCTGATTTGACTGCGATAGTATTAGGAACAGAAGCTACTGCTAGTGAAAACCAGACTTTTGACAGTGAAATTACTCACAACTCTCAAAATATCCCACTTCTTGAGTCATCGATTGACCCAGATTTGAAAAATATTAATGATACTGAAGATATGATTATCGTTCAAGACGATTCTTTTATTTATAGTAATGGTTTTTTTGGGACAGATGTTGTTTTTGAAAAGAGCTCGATCTCGGAACAAATTAATGTCTATACAGTTAAAGAGGGAGATACTTTGTCTCAAATTGCTGAAACTTTCGATGTTTCTATGAATACGATCCGTTGGGAAAACAATCTTTCTGGTCAAACTATTTCTGTTGGACAAAAGCTCAATATTCTACCAGTGACGGGAGTTAAACATATTGTTAAAAGTGGTGATACTATAAGTAAGATTGCTGATAAGTATGATGCTGAAACTGAGGATGTTTTAATTTATAATGGAATTGAGAAAGGAACGGGCCTTAAACAAGGTGATATTATCTTTGTGCCTAATGGTATTATTAAATCGGTAGTTGTTACTAAAACAAAAACTACATCAGGCGGAACCACTATTTCTTCAAACACTAAAGCTCCAAGCGGTTATTATGTTCGACCAGCGGCAGGAATTATAACTTCTCCATATGGTCCACGAAAAGGAGGATTTCATTATGGGGTTGATATTGGCAATAAAAGAGGAACAACGATTGTGGCTGCAGCTTCAGGTGTTGTTACCAAGGTTGTAAAAGGTTGTGCTGAGGGTAATACAAGTTGTGGGGGGCGCTATGGTAATTATGTATTAATTGATCATCCAAACGGCACAAGCACAATGTATGCTCACTTAAACTCTGTTTCAGTTTCTGTTGGAACTTCTGTTGCTCAAGGAAAGAAAATTGGAACACTTGGTAATACAGGACGTTCAACTGGACCACATCTTCACTATGAAGTTCGAAATGCCAACGGTTCAACAATGAGACCACCGCTGTAAGATAATTAAAAATTACGAATTAAATACAGACACAAAACCTAAAAACACATATCAGCCATAGCTGATATGTGTTTTTAGGTTAATAATTGGTAATCAGTAATTATTTTACGATTCGCGAGGGCGGTACTGGAGAGCCTCTAAGATATGGGCTTGGGTGATGTTTCTACTTCCTTCCAAGTCGGCAATGGTCCGAGCAATTTTGATGGTTCGGTGATAGGCTCGGGCTGAGAGCTGTAAACGCTCGGCACTTTGGTTTAATAATTTTTTCGTTTCCTCATCAAGTGAACAATAGATATTTAATTCTTTAACATTTATTTCACTATTTGTATTTATTTTTCTTTTTGAATTTCGGAATCTTTTATTTTGAATCTCTCTGGCTTTTCTTACTCTTTCTTTAATAGTCTTTGTTTTTTCACCGTCGTTTAAATTATTTGAAAGTTTTTCAAAATCAACATTCCCAACTGTGACCCAAATATCAATTCGATCCATTATCGGACCGGAGAGTTTTCTTTTGTATCGATCAAGGTCACTTGGTTTACAAATACAATTTTTTTGCTTATTACCTTTATTCCCACAAGGGCATGGATTCATAGCCGCAATTAAAATAAAATTTGAAGGGAAAATAGCTGAGCCTTTGGCTCGTGAAATAGAAACAACATTATCTTCAAGTGGTTGTCGAAGTGCCTCGATAACTCTTTTTTCAAATTCCGGAAATTCATCGAGGAATAATACTCCTCTGTGGGCCAGAGTTACTTCCCCGGGTTTTATATTTGCTCCTCCGCCAATCATCGAAACATAACTAGCGGTATGGTGTGGGGCTCGAAATGGTGATTCGGTAATTAAAGCTTCATCCAATAATCCAACAATCGAATGGATGCCAGTAATTTCTAAGCATTCATCTTTACTCAAACTTGGCAGTATTTGCGAAAAGACCCGAGCCAACATTGTCTTTCCGGTTCCAGGAGGACCCGACATGGCAATATTGTGGCCACCAGCCGCCGCAATTTCAAGTCCGCGTTTAGCCCCTTCTTGGCCCTTAATATCAGAGAAATCCAAAGAGCCAATTTTTTCCTTCGCAATTATCTTAGTTTTTGGTTGAGGAGTTAATTTTGGCCTCTCACTTTCTAGCAAATTACCACGACGATCCTTTTTAGGAATATAGATATGATTAATAACTTCATTTAGATTTTTAACTCCATAAATTGTAATACCATCAATTAAAGCTGCCTCTTCAGCATTTTCAAGAGGTAAGAATATTTCTTTATAACCTTGTTTTTTAGCTATTTCTGTTAATGGTAATGCCCCTTTAATGGGCCTGAGGTCTCCATTTAATGATAACTCTCCTAAAAAGATTCGACCTTCAGGGTCAAAATCAATTTCTTCGGCTGAAAGTAAATATGAAAGAGCGATAGCTAAGTCAAAATAAGGCCCTTCTTTCTTTAGGTCGGCCGGAGATAATGAAATAACGATTTTTTGATTTTGATTTTTAGGAGAATTATAGCCAGAGTTTTTCAAAGCTGAACTCATTCGGTCTTTTGATTCATCGACAGCCTTATCGGGTAATCCAACTAGAGTAAAAGCATGCAAGGTATTTTTTGTAATGTCGACTTCGATCGTTACAATTTTACCTTTCAGTAAATATGTTTGAGCCGAATATATTCTTGAGAATGACATAAAAATATAAAATCCCAAAATATTTATTTTGGGATTTTAAGTTAAACGACTTTTTCCATGCATTCCTTGCAGGTGTTTGCTGCAGGGTTAACCTCTAAGCGGTCACTTTCTATTTCTTTTTGACATCTTTCGCAAATTCCGTATTCTTCGCCGTCAATTTTCTCAAGTGCATTATTGATATCAGCAAGTCGAAGTTCAAGTAAGTCGAGTTTGCTTGAGCGTTCTTCAAAATCTTCAGCCCGATCAGCAAGATCTCCTTCATCGGGAACTTCTTGAGAGTTTATTTCATCCTCAGGAACGGCCTTCCAATCTCCAGTTTTATCGACTTGCCCAATAGACCCCAGTTCTTCTTCTAGTAATTTCTTTTCTTCTTGTAATTTTGTCTTATATATATCTCGATTCATAATAATATATTAACAATTTGTTAAGAAAATAACAACAGTTATTCGGGCTCAGAATTCTTTAAAATTAGCTTAGAAATAACCTCTTTTAATGTCTCTATGTCGGATGTTATAACAAAATGATTTTTATTAATAAACACATAATAAAGTATCCCTTCCCCACTCTCTCCATACAAAACTCGAGCATCACGGTTATTGATAACTACATCTTTCCATGGTTTTTCAAAAAGTGGACTTTCAGTCGGTATATTTTTTAAATTTAAAATGATAAACAAATCTTTTAGTAAAGTTTTTTCCCATTCAAGCATTGAAGCATAAGTTTGAGCATAATTATTTGTTTCAAAAATTAAAAATTTAACTGATTTTTTTTCTGTCGTTATATATTCTCCAAGTAAATATTTTTCAGACAAAGATCTGACTAAAGTACCAGGAGCGCTCGATTCTATTAATGAAAGAAAATCTTTAGTATTTAATTTTTCTTCAAGCTCATTTATTTTTTTAGATAAAAATATTGCTTCAACTTGTCCAACATTTAATAAATTATTTTCTTCAATAACATTTATTAAGTTATTTTGATTAGTGATATTTGTCACATCAATAGCGGAATACAAATCATAGTTTATAAATGTTTCGAAATTATTTGTAATTATCGGAGCAACAGTTTCTTTTTTTTGAAATAAATAATATGAACCAACGAGGCCGACGGAAATTAAAATTATCCCACCAATTACAAAAAATATTTTTGAGGTTTTTGTTCCTTCTGCTTGTTTATAAATATTTTCTTGTTCACGTTTTTCTTTCTCAGCCAGAGCAATTTTAATTACAGAAACTTCGTTCTGACGAATAGCATCAGCCATATCAGAAGTGTAAGTTCTCAGAGCTTTCTCCTCATCATTCAATTGTTTATTTTCGAAATCCATTTTTTTATTTATCTTCTTTTTTAAAAAAGTTTCCATCAGCTTCTTTGATTGATAGATTCAATCTTCCTCGTTCGTCAACTTTGATAACTTTAATTGGCACAATGTCTCCCTCTTTAAGAATATCAGAAACTTTCTCAACACGGAATGGGGCAATTTCTGAGATATGCACCAAACCTTCTGTCTCGTGACCAATCTTTACGAATGCTCCAAAGTCCATAATTTTAACTACTTCACCTTTGGCCATTTCACCAATTTTATATTCATGAGTCATACTTTCAATAATCGCGATGGCTTCATCTGCTCCACCATTTTTCCCGGTTACAAAAACAGTTCCATCTTCTTCGATTGTAATTTCTGTTCCAGTTTTTTCACGGATAGCATTTATGTTTTTTCCACCTGGTCCGATTATCATTCCAATCTGATCTTTATTAATTTTTGTCGTTAAAATTTTTGGAGCATTTGGAGAAATTGATTCACGAGGTTTAGCAATTTCAGAAGTAATAGTTTCAAGTATCAAAAGACGAGCAGTTTTGGCTCGAGCTAAAGCTTCTTTTAGAATTGGAATTTTTACCCCAGCAACTTTAACATCAAGTTGGATAGCGGTGATGCCATCTTTGGTTCCAGCCACTTTGAAATCCATATCGCCGTAGTGATCTTCTGGTCCTTGAATGTCGGATAACAAAACATATTTATCACCACTTGGACTTTCCATTAATCCGATCGAGATTCCAGCCACTGGTGTTTTGATTGGCACACCACCATCCATCAGAGCTATTGTTGCGGCACAGATTGAAGCTTGAGAAGTTGATCCGTTTGATGCGGTTGATTCAGAGACAACTCGAATAGTATAAGGGAAAGAAATTTTTTCTGGGATGACGGGAGTTAATGCTTTCTCGGCTAAAAAGCCGTGACCCATTTCTCGGCGATTAATACCACCGACTCGTCCTGTCTCACCTCCGGAGTAGGGAGGGAAATTATAATGATGCATGAAACGTTTTTTAGATTCTGACTCCATTCCTTGGATTGATTGCATGTCTTCTGGTCCACCGAGTGCTAAAACTGATAGAACATGAGTTTCTCCGCGATAAAAGATTCCTGAACCGTGCAGAACGTCTGATATACCGCCGGCTTTAGCAAATAATTTTCTAACCTCATCAATTTTTCTACCATCCGCCCGAATATTTTTTTCCAAAGCCATTTTGTGAAACGCCTCGTCTAGATAATGGTGAAGATAGTCTTCGGCAACACCTTGCTCTTTATCATCATCGGAATCTTTATATTTTTCTTCTAATATTTCATTCCAAAGTGTTTCAGCTTCACTTGTAACTTTTTTACTTTCTTTAGAGAAAAGTTTTTCTTCGAGTATGGGTTTAATTTTTTCATTAAATAGTGAAACGACACCACTTGCCAATTCTATTTTAGGGAATAGAAGTTTTTCTTTTCCGAATTCACTTGATAATTTTTTCTGGAAGTCTTCCCATTTAGAAATTTCTATCGAAGCTAAATCAAAACATTGACCCATCTCTTCATCAGACAATTCGAAAGCCATAGCCTCGATCATGTTGATAGTTTTGTCTTTTCCGCAAACAAGTAAATCAAGAGCGTATACTGCCTCGTCAGCGTTCGGGATATAATTATTTACTTTAAGTGTTCCGTCTTCTTTAGTCTTACTAATTTGGACTGCCCCGATAGGTCCATTCCAAGGAATATTTGAAAGATGAAGAGCAATCGAAGCGGCGTTGATGCCGAGCGTTTTTGGGTCTGTATCACCAACAGCAATAACAGTCACAATCACTTGGACAGCATTTTTGATGTGTTGATCAAAAAGTGGCCGAATGGTGCGGTCGATCATTCGAGCTGCCAAGATCGATTGATCACTTGGACGGCCTTCTCTTTTATTATATTGACCACCTAAAATTTTTCCGGCCGCATAAAATTTTTCCAAATATTCAACCGTCAAATTAAAGTAACCCAAATTTTTACTTCCATCTTTTGAGATGACGGCCGTGGCCATCACAACTGTTCCTTCACTTTTTAAAATAACTGACCCATTGGCTTGGTTAGCTAAATCACTAAACACTGCGACAATTTTTTTGCCACCAATCTCTACTTCATATTCTTTACTTTGCATATATTGTAGTGTTACTCTCCAAACTCTAGTTTTGAAACTTTTGTTTCAACTCTAACTGTCTGGAGATTAACGAATTAATAACTATTAATAAAACTATAATACCAAAAAAAACACTAATTGACAATGATAAATTATTGTTATAATGTAGAAGAAAAAAGTTAAATTTAAAACCCCCAGAATAAAATGAAGAAGAATGTATTATTGATCTCAGAACCGGTTTTCTTTAGTACCACCACAAAGGAAATGCTTGGGTTGATTGAACCCACACCAAAAAATTTTTTGGAATTCCCACTTCCGTCTAGAATGAGTAGTCTTGAAATACAGACTGCCACCAATCATTCTGAATTTGTTTCATATGATGGATTTTTATATTTAATTTCAAAATTACCGGAGTTAAATAAAGAGGAACACTATCTAGTTTTGCATTTTTCTCAAAATAGAGAAAAAGCTACATCTTATATTTTCTGGGATGATAAAAACTGGCACATTACAACAGAAGTATTTAATTCTCAGATCAGATGTAAATGGAACTCGGGGATTATATACTTGTATATTAAAAATAAAATAAAATAAAACAAAACAAAAATAAAAAACAACCACCTCGTTTCGCGGGGTGGTTGTTTTTTATTTAGTAAATCAAATATTTACGATAATTATTTGAGAGGTCTAAGAAATCATCAGCTTGGTCTTTTAATTTCATACTCGCTGATTTACCAAATGAGACAACTTCGACTTGAACACCAGAAGTACTTTGTAAGTATTCAACAAGTGGGACAAAATCTCCATCACCTGCAACAAGTACAACCGCATCGAGTTTCGGTGCCATTTTCATAGCGTCAACAGCAAGCCCAACATCCCAGTCCCCCTTTTTTGCACCACCCGAAAAAATTTGTAAATCTTTTGTTCTAGTTTCAATTCCTAATTTTGTTAAAGCATCAAAAAAGTTTTTTTCTTCTCCACCTTCACTAGTGATAACATAAGCAATTGCCCGGACTAGTCTACGTCCAGCTACGGCATCTTTTAAAACTGCTCCAAAATTTACCTTTCTTTTATATAAATTCTTAGCTGAATGATATAGATTTGATGTATCTATAAAAACTCCAACTCTTTGTTCTTTGTGTTTAATTACACTCATCCCGTTAGAAGTAGGTCGTGGTCTTTTAAAACTCACATCCTGACTTAATTAAAATTATTATATTATAAAAATGAGACCACGTGTGACAAGAAGATACGACCGCGACTTCTAACGGGACTCATATATTTAATTGTATCACAAAATCCTCCGTTAGGAGGATTTTACTTTAAGCTTTTATTTTTTTAGTTTCAACTTCGTAGCGTGATCGGTCGGTCTTTTCTAAGTGTTTAAGGTGACTTCGGCGATCAGCAACCATTTTTATCAATCCACGGCGAGAACTGTTGTCTTTCTTGTGTTCTTTTAGGTGTCCAGCCAACTCATCTATCCTTTTGCTCAAAATAGCGATCTGAACTTCAGGACTTCCTGTGTCTTTATCGTGCAATTGATTCTTTTTTATAATATTTTGCTTTTTCTTTGTTGTTAACATCGTGGGCATATATTAGCATAAAAAGTTAATAAATGCAAGTGGTGGGTTATATGGGCTTTTATTTGGACATTTGGGATATATTTCAAAATATATCAATGATACTTAATTTATTTTCTGGGTTGATATATCCTTAATTAATAATTTAAGTACATTAAGGGATGGCCAACGCCCTATCAAAGTAGGCAAGCAAAAAAATCGGCGTCATGAAAACATTAAACAAGGGTTCCTCATTATTTTTTGCATTTGAATTGAACAGCAAAAAATAAAACAACCTGGCAAGTTAACAAAAAATGGCTGGTTTCCTAACAGGACCAGCCAGTTTTTATATCTCTTGACTTATTTTTAATGCAAGTATAATATTCAAATTAAATAAACTAAGAGCTACCCCACGGGTAAGCAGGAACGATTTGAGAATACTAACAAATGAGCTAATATGCTTATCTAATAAGACGAAAATTCGTTCTACAACAACAAAACCGGCCCAATCATTTTTATGAGACGACCGGTTTTTATTTTGCGACATTAAGACAAATAGATGATATAATATAAGTGTGACCACAGAACTAGAACAACTTAAACGGGAATTTTTGGAGCATGTTGAGATAGAGAAAGGAAACAGTCTAAAAACGGTTAATAATTATGACCATTATATAAGTCGTTTTTTTGAATTTGCCAAGATTTCAGAGCCAAAAGAAATTACTGACGACAAAATTCGTGAGTTTCGTCTTTATCTCAATCGTCAGCCTGGGGTTAAGACAAAAGGTCAACAGGCTGGAACCTTAAAAAAGAATACTCAGAATTATCATCTTATTGCCCTTCGTTCATTTTTAAAATATTTAATGAAGCGTGGTATTACTGCTCTACCCCCTGATCGAATAGATTTAGCGAAAATAAAGGAACGCTCACTTGATTTAATTTCAACTGATGAATTAAATAGACTTTTAAATGCCCCTCTTATTTCACCCATTACAGATAAAAAATTTGATACCCAAAAAAAACTGCGAGATAAAGCCATCCTTGAATTATTTTTTTCAACCGGACTACGGTTGTCTGAGCTTTGCTCGATAAATCGAGATTTGGATTTATCAAAAGACGAATTTTCGATTCGTGGTAAGGGTGAAAAAGTTAGGGTAGTCTTTCTCTCGGATTCAGCTAAAAATGCGATTCGCGATTATTTAAAAATTCGAAAAGATATGGAAGAGCCACTTTTTATTCAATATTCCAGAAATACTAAAACTTTTGGAAGTCCGACTTCCAAAAATTCGACGAATCGGTTAACTCCCCGTTCCATAGAAAGAATAGTTAGATATTATGCAATTGTGGCGGGAATTTCAAAAAAAGTAACACCCCATATCATTCGGCACTCATTTGCCACCGACTTACTTTCAAATGGAGCCGATATTCGTTCTGTTCAAATGATGCTCGGCCATGCTAACATTGCAACTACTCAGATATATACACATATCACGGATCGTCAATTAAAAGATATACATAAAAAATATCACAGTAAATCGTGATAAGATGAGAGATGCCTGCCCCGTAGTGAGCTTTGCTCTACTACTGGGGTGCATAAAAAATTTCACAGTAAATAATATTATGAGAATAATTTCATGGAATACAAACGGGTTAAGAGCGACAGTTAAACAAGGACACTTTATGCCTTTGTTTTCTTTTAATAACCCTGACATTGTTTGCTTTCAAGAAACGAAATGTGAACCTGATCAATTAGATATAGATACAAAGAATTTAAAAGGTTATCATTCATATTTTGCACATCCAAAAATAAAAAAAGGTTACAGTGGGGTAGCAATTTACTCAAAAATAGAACCCAAAAAGGTTCAGTATGGAATTGGTAATGAAGAATTTGATCAAGAAGGCAGAATTATAGTTGCTCATTACGATAATTTTGTTTTAATCACCGGATATTTTCCAAATGGAGGCAGTGGTCCAGAAAGATTGAAATATAAATTAGAATTTTATGATGCATTTTTATTGTTTATTAATAAATTAAAAAAACAAGGGAAAAATGTCATTTTTTGTGGGGATATAAATACTGCTCATGAAGCTATAGATCTTGCTCGCCCCAAAGCAAATGAAGAAAATACAGGCTTTCTGCCCATTGAGCGAGCCTGGATGGACGAATTGGTGAATAATGGCTGGGTGGATATCTTTCGAAATTTATATCCAAATACACGTGATGTTTATACCTATTGGGATCAAAAAACTCGATCTCGCGAGAGGAATGTCGGCTGGCGGATTGACTATTTTTTTACTAATCAATCCTTTGTTTCTAAAATTAAAAGTTTTAAAACATTATCTGATTACTATGGTTCAGACCATTGCCCGATAATGATTGAATTTTAAGTTTATGCTAAAATAAAAAAATGGAAGAATTAAAAAAACAAGAAACTAATACTGAGAATGTTATAAATAAACAAGAAAATGTTGAGAGTAATTCCAACAATTCAAACCCCACAACTTTTGAGGAAATTGGAAAAGAGTTAAATCAAATTCCCGAGGAAATTAATAAAGAAAACAAAGCTATTTCAAATACAACAGAAAATGTAAATAATATTAGGCAAGAGCTTGGTTTAACCGGCGAAGAAAATAACATTCCATCAATAGAATCAAATAAGAATAAAATAATTTCTCTCACGGAGAAAAAAGTCCAACTTGAAGAAAAACTAAATGAAATTTTAAAAGCAGATAATTCTTTAAAGTATGAAGAAACTATTAGCCAAATAAAAAAATCAAAAATAGAATGGGCCAATTCTGATGAGTTAGCCCGTAGACTAAAATTAAAGGGCCTAGAAGATAGCGATATTTTAGACGTTAGAGAATGGTTAATAAATAATGCCACAAATGCGAAGGTTTTTATTCTACCAAGAGAGAAATTTAAAGAAGCTGTCGGAGTATTAAATGAAATGATGGACGATGATTCAATCCATCAAGGACAAGCTTTTTATCTGGAAGGCGGGAATAAGGATATTCCAGAAAATTTTACAAACGCAGTTTACATGAAAGAGAAAGCCCCTATGCCCCCTATGCCAGGACAAGAAAGTATTGAAGGAAGTACTATTAATGTCGAGACTCTTAATCATGAGCTTGGTCATGCCACACAAGATGGTCTTTTGAATGCTGAGCAGTTTAAAAATACTTGGAACCCAAAATTTAAAGAAGATGCTCCAGATAAAGAATATGTTGGCTTACAAGTTGAAACTGATACCAGGGTACGATTAATGTTTAATTCTCTAAGTGATTATTTTGATCCTAGTAAAGAGGTTTTTGGTAAAAAACAATTAGCAATATTGAGAGAAAAACAAAAGAACGGTACTTTAGCTAAAGATATAAAAGATTTGCTCGAACATTATGATGATATAGAGCTGGTAAAAATAGCAAATCGAACTCCAGCAATTTAGTTTCAAAATAAAAATAAAATTTGACTATTTTGTAATTGAAGCGCTATAATCAAAACAAGATAAATCTTTGAGAAGAGAATAGAACTGTAAAACGAAGCCTAAGGAACTTCAGACGGGAAGCGATCGATTCTTAAATAATAATCTTTACTTGGATAACTAAAATTCTTGTAAGTAAATCATATAAACTGATAAGCGTATGAAAAAATTATTTTTGCTTATGAGTATGCTGGTATTAGTAATTTATGTTGCAGGTTCAGAGATAAAAAACAAAGGAAGCTCTCAATCACTAAACGCTAGCAATATAAACGCCCTGATA
>CAZLXA010000002.1:0-97895 GCA_964563715.1 uncultured Candidatus Saccharibacteria bacterium
GTTCATATAAATATAATTTCAATAAGTTATTAAAATATGGAATGTCAGACGAAGAAGTCAGACAACTTCAAATTTATCTTAATAATCATGGCTACCCAATTTCTATTGGAGGAGCTGGTTCACTAGGAAATGAGACAACTTATTTTGGGAGCTTAACTAAACAGGCTGTTATGAAGTTCCAAGAATCTAATAAATTAATGTCTGACGGTATTGTAGGTCAAAACACAAGATCAATCTTAAATAAATAAAATCAATTTGTCGTGAAAAATAAAAACAGAAATCTAATAATAGTAATATTTATTTTTATTGGACTTATTGTTTCTACGAATTATATTTCGGCCGCCACTATTACGAAAACTCTATACTCTTGGGTAAAGGATGCAGCTGGTAATATCTCAACTTCACTTTCAGATAGCGTGGCAATTACTCTACCTGATTTGAATACTTATTACATCTCACCATCGGGAAATGATACAACAGGAGATGGAAGTATTTCTAGTCCTTGGATGTCATTATCTAAAGCCTGTAATTCTGTAATTACCCCGGGTTCCACCATCCATGTTAAAGCAGGGACATATATTGAACCATCCTACTGTGATTTAGCTGTTGGGGTTAGTATTGAAGGTGAGGGAACTACTAATACTATAATTAAGGGTACCTATGTAATTCCAAATTATGTTGATCGGACTACTGCAACTATTAGGCTCTATAGTTCTGTTGCGGGTACAAATGGGAATCAATCTATAAGTAATTTAACTCTTGATGGAAACGGATTACAAGGTTCTAGGGCTGTTGCTGTTTACAATAGGGGGAATGTAAAAATACACCATAGTGTTATTAAAGATTTTTATATGGGTGGAGTTATATTTAGTAATTCATACACTTATAGTACAAGCCTAAGCGCTATTCTTGAAGAGAATAATGAAATTTATAACAATACAATAGATAATTGTGGTGATGGTGATGCTGAGCCAGATTATAAAGGGGGTGGGTTAATAGCGATAACAACACAAAAGGATATGCTAATCCATGATAATTTATTGTATTCAAATAAAAGAGTTGATGCCCATAATGGTAATATCATCAATGCAGGGGGAACAAGATTTAGGGGAGTAAAATATTACAATAATCAGTCGTGGAAACCTGATATGACAAATGATTATGGTTCTAGTGGTCTATATTCATGGAATTTTCATCTTGAATTTTGGGGTAATGATGGAGGTTTTGAAATTTATAACAATACATTTACGGGTGGTTCTATTGCTATTGATGTTGCTGGTTATGGATATACAGAAAATACTGGGGGTTATCCATATTCATGGTCTATCCATGATAATGTATTTCAACAAAATGATCCGAGTTTCTTTTCTTATGGTGGGATGGGGATACTTTTAGAATCAAGATATTTAACAAAAACTCTTATTTATAATAATTCTTTTAATCATTATTACAGAGGAATTTCTATAATTGGAAATAATGTTCATGATGTTTATATGTATGATAATATATTTACAAAAATTGAAATTCCACTTTCAATTTCTTATGGTATACAAGGAACACAATTTCTTGGAATTAAAGAAATAGATAATATTAATTTTTATAAAAATACTATCAATGTGAATACTGGTGTTGGCTATGGAATACCCGGTGTTATAAATATTGATATTAATAATGGATGGACTGCCTCAAACTTTAATTTCCTAAACAACACAATAGTTACGGATAATATAATTTATTCTGGGGGTATTAAATTAGTCGTTCAAGCGGGTTTGACTATGACTAATTTTAATATAAAAAATAATATTTTTGGTTACTTCAGATATAATGGGCCATTTATTATTGAAAATAATGGTACAATAAATGGGTTAAATATAGAAAATAATTTAAGTTATAATCTTTCAAATGCTAATATACTTCCTATTTTTTCTGGTAATACGATAAATAATTATACTTATTTAAACAACATCCCTACAAGTAACACTACCCAACAAAATCCACTTTTTGTTTCATCCTCTGACTTCCATCTTCAGTCCACTTCGCCAGCAATAAACAAAGGCATAGATGTCGGCTTACCATACAATGGCTCTTCTCCGGACATCGGTGTATTTGAAACGAACTCTTAAGTATCAAATAGAATATATTAAATTTTTATGTTAATATATTTATATATGAATAATATACCAATTCTATTAGCAATATTCCCGTTTTTGGTTTTTCTTTATTTATTATTTGTAAGAAAAACTACATTACTTTGGTCGTCAGTTATTACTTTGATATTATATACGACTCTAGCTATTTTTTATTGGCAAATATTGCCATCATTTTTATATTTATCATATGGTAAAGGTTTTTTTGTGGCGGTTGATATATTTATAATTATTTTTGGAGCGATTTTTTTTCTAGAAATTTTAAAAGATTTAAAAATAATAAAAAATATTTCTCATTATCTAGGAGCAATTTCTACTGATTACCGAATTCAAATAATTATTATTGCCTGGTTTTTTGAATGCTTCATTGAAGGAACAGCGGGGTTTGGAACTCCAGCTGCTATTGCTGTGCCACTTTTAATTGGTCTTGGGTTAGGTCCTATTAGAGCACTTGTTATCGGGTTATTGGGTAATAGTGTTCCTGGTGTTTTTGGCGCTGCTGGGACGCCGATTAAAGTTGGTTTTGTTGGATTAAATACGACACTTGTTCCATTGACGGCGGCACTTTTTAACCTAGTCGGTTTTATTATACCAGTTTTTATGCTTTGGATGATTACTTCCGGAAGACAAAATCGAAAAAAAGAATTTTTAGACGCTTTACCATTTGCTATTTTTTCCGGCTTGATATTTGTTGTTCCGTCTCTTGCTTTTGTTTTTCTTGGTCAAGAATTTCCTTCAATTCTAGGTTCACTTTTTGGTTTGATCATTATCATTATTTCTGTTAAGTTTGGATTTTTGGTTCCAAAAGAAAAGTTATCTCTTGTTGAGGAAAAAGAAAAAACTATTGCTTCTATGCCGGCCATTAAAGCATTTTTACCGTATATAATTTTAATTAGTTTATTGATTGCAGGTAAATTTATTATTGGTAAATTAGGTATTCCAATTTTTGTCGGTTTTAAGCATGTTTTTTCATTATTTAACCCTGGTTTTATTTTTATAGTTTCAGGGTTAATTGTTATGCTAATTTGGAAAGAAAAAATTTTAGCAATTTCTTCTTCAGTTAAAAAAGCTTTTCAAGGAGCGATTTATCCATTTTTTGTTGTTTTTTCAATGCTTGCAATGGTTCAGATTATGATAAATACCGGCCGAAATGAAACTGGTCTTTTGTCCGCAATTAGTTTAATCACAAAAGGTTTTGAAACGAGCTGGTTGCCATTTTTTACGCCATTTATTGGAGCTTTTGGAGCATTTATGACTGGTAGTGTAACGGTTTCAAATATTATGTTCGGCCATTTATTTAGTATGGCTTCAACTAATTTAGGCATGAATACTAGTATTATTTTATCACTAGGTGTGGTTGGAGCAGCCGCCGGAAATATGATTGCCTTGGCTGATATCCTAACAGCCGAAGCGGTAACGGGAGTTAAAAACGGAGAAGTTCAAGTCTTGAAAGGAGTAATCATTCCTTGTTTAATATATTTAACAATCCTCGGAATTGTAGGATATATAATAATAAAATGATATTATTTAAAAATATGAGAAAAATACTCAATAAGATTCATAAGGTTTTTGATGGGATTGAGGATAAGGCTCGACTTGAATTAGTTCACCATCCACTTATTTATGCTTTTATTGGTAGTGTTGGAATAGTTTCTATTTGGCGTGGAATTTGGCATATTTCAGATGATTGGGGAATATCAAGTTGGGGTTCTTTAATTTTTGGAATATTAATTACCGTCCTAACAGGATTATTTGTTTCTTTTTTTATAGGCGAAAATATCATTATCTCTGGACTCAATAAAGAAAAGAGGATTGATGAAAAAACTGAAGAAGAAATACACAAAGAAAGAACTGCTTTAGATGAAATCAAAAAAGATATTAAAGAAATTAAACAAATTTTACTAAAAGATAAATAGATTATCGATTAAAAGGTAATTCAATAAACAATGTCGTACCTTCATCGGGGCCGTTTGATTTGGCGTATATTTTGCCCTTGTGTCTTTTAATTATTTGTTTTGATAAATATAATTTTAAGCCCATACCATCTGTATTCATAAGCTTGGCTTGTTTACTACGATAAAATTTTTTAAACATCATTATTTTATCGATTATATTTAAACCTATACCAGTATCACTAATAAACAATGTAATTTTATCATGACCCGAAATACAATCTACCAATATCTTGCCGTCCTTTTTGGTATAAGAGATCGCATTTTCAATAATACTATCGATAACGAATGATATTTTTTTTAAATCGATAGTTAAAAATGGGATATCTTTAAAACTCGAAATTTGAAAAGTAATATTTTTTTTGTTAACATTTTCGCGATATTTTTTTAAAGAATTTTCAGTTATCTCTCTAATTGAAACCGCTTCAAAAAAATATCCAGAGGTATTTTTTATATCTTTTATTCCAACTATAATATCAACAAGATTTATGAGTTTATTTGAACTATTGTTAATATTTTGGAGGTATAATAATTTTTCATTTTGTAGAATATCTTTTTCTAACTCTTTCGAATACCAGAGAATACTAGTGAGGGGAGTCCTGAAAGTATGATTAATAATTGAAATTATTTCATGTTCAAGTTTTTCGCTATTAATTTTATATTTTATATACTGATAAGAGATATATAAAACACTGATAAAAAAAATTGATGAAATTATCCAAGTAGGCAAATTGTATAATTCGGTAAGTTTTTTATTGTTTAACATTAAAAAAAATATTACGATTATATATATAATTGCAAAGAAATTTTTTATATAATTAATGATTTTATCCATGTATAGAGTATAACTTATTTTTTGTTATAATATAAGCATGTATCCCGTTAGAAGTTATATATGTAATATCGGTTTATCGGGATAATAATAGATTACAGTTTATATTTTGAGTTTTATCATTTAATATATGTACGGAAATCTTAAGATTTCCTACTTCTAACGGGATGTATGTAAAAGTAAAGGTTCAAGCTGGAGCTAAAAAAGAAACAATAACAAGGAAAAATAAGGATTCTTATCATATTTCGGTTAAACAACCAGCCGAAAGGAATTTGGCTAATACGCGTGTTTGTGAGATAATAGCTTCTTCTTTAGGTATTCCCGTTAAGAATATACGCATAATAAGTGGTCACCAAAGCCCTAGTAAAATATTATCAATTAATTTACCAGAAAATTTGGTATAATATAAGTATTAATAATTTAACTTTTTTAAATATGAATACAAATATAAAAGCAACAAATATGGAGTTAACAGATGCGATTAGTAATTATATTAATAAGCGTCTTTTGGGTATTGAAAAATTTGTTAAAAAAGGAGAAATGATTGCTCGGATTGAAGTTGGGAAAACAACAAACCATCACAAACAAGGAGATGTGTTTAAGGCTGAATTTGATCTTGATATTTCTGGAGTTAAATTTTATACCATCTCAGAGAAAGATGATTTATACGCTGCTATTGATGAGGCTAAACAAGAAATCGTTAGACAAATAACTAATAATAAAGATCGCAAACAGACACTTTATAAAAGAGGAGCGGCAAGTATTAAAAAAATGCTGAAGGGAATATCTGATCGAAATCCTTTTACCTCAAAGTATTAATTTTGTCTTATAAAGTCAGAATAATTTATTTCTTTTTTACCTTCGGGGGTGACTTTTTTTATGATAAATAGATTATCTTCAAAAATTACTTCATTTATTTTAACTCTAATTTTCTTATTGTTTTTTGTAGTAAAAAAATATGTCCCAGGCCAACCATAAAAGGCTCGGTATTTATTATAATTTTCTCGAGCGTCCCCACCAATATTAATTTCACCATCTTCTTTTTTTATTTTTGTGCAATAAGTCACATCCGATTCATTCTGAGTTTTAGGTATGATTGTTTTATTTAAAATTTTAGGTAATATTTGGCAAAGTAAATCCGCTCCTAAATTAATTAATTTATTTCTTATATCTTCTTTTTTATCATTTATTTTGATTGGTATTTCATGATAAGCTAAAATTGGACCACTATCTAATTTGTAAACCATTTGTTGAATCGAAACGCCTGTGGTCGTATCACCATTTAGTAAACATGCTTCAAGTGGAGAGGCTCCCCGATATTTTGGTAAAAGAGAATAATGAATATTTATGGTTCCCAATTGGGGTGTTTGGATAAGTTTTTCAGGCAATATTTTCCCATATGCTACAACGATATTTAGTTCAAAGTTAAAAGTAGAAAGTTTATCAAGAAAAATGTTGTCTATTTTTTCGGGTTTCAAACAAGGAATATTATGTTCATTAGCCCAAAGACTAACAGGACTTTCTTTTAATTCTAAGCCTCGTCCTGATTTTGCATCAGGAGATGTAATAATAACAGATGGCGTATAGCCGTTTTTTGCTAAAATATCTAATGTTTGGCAAGCTAAATAAGGAGTGCCAAAAAATGCGTAATTTAATTTATCCATATTATAATTATTGAACAAAAATATCTTGTAAATCTTTAGCTTTATCGATAAAAAGAATTCCTTCTAAATGGTCAGTTTCGTGTTGAAAAATATGAGCAAGTAATCCACTTGCATTTTTGGTGAATTTAATACCGTGTTGATCATAAGCCTCGACAGTTGCACGAGTAGCCCTGCGAACTTTTCCATAAACTGGTCGGACAGATAAACAACCTTCGGACATTAATTTTTTATCAGTGGAAGTTTTTTTAATAATTGGATTAATAAAGACTAAATCTGGATGTCGAACTTTTTTATATAAAGTTTCATCTACTGGAATTTGGCCACGAATAAAATCTTCATCAAATATTCTCCCAGATACTATGAAAATACGAAGAGATACGCCTATCTGTGGGGCTGCGATTGCAACACCGTCATTTTGTGAATGCAAAGCTTCTACCATATCAGATAAAATTTTTTTAATTTTTGGTTTTGTGATATTTTCGATTGGGACTTCTATCGCTTTTTTTCGCAAAACCTTATCTCCATTTTGCACGATTGTAACCATATAATTATTATATATTTTTTATATATTCTAGTAGTTTTGGAAGTTTAACTGTTTCTTGTGAGCGATTACTCATATCACGAAAGATAACAGAATTTTCTAAAGCTTCCTTTTGGCCAAAGATTATAGCGTATTCCATACCAAGTTTTTCAGCAATTGCTAATTGGGCACCCAAGTTATCTTTTGAAATTGATTGGGCAATTGGAATTTTACCTTTTCTTAATATTTCAATAACATTTAATGATTTTAATTTTGCGTCAAATCCTAATTGAATAAAATAAATTTTTGGCTTTTTAATAATTCGAGGAGAGAGTTTAGCAAACCAAGGAGCTTCGACTATTCGATCGACACCAATAGAAATTCCAACAGCCGAGACATCTTTTTTACTGCCTAATTGTTTTCCCAAATAATCATACCGTCCTCCTGCTGTAACGGTCATTTTTTTGCCAGTTTCTTTATCTTCTTCAACGATTTCAACAACTGTTCGAGTGTAATAAGATAATCCTCGGACTAAGCATTTATTAATTGAATAAGGGATACCAGTTTCTTCTAAATATTCCAATACTTCTTTAAAATGTTTTTTACAACTAGGACAAAGATGTGAAAGTGTTTCAGGGGCGTTTTGATTTAGTTCAATTGTTTTTTCTTCTTTTGAATCAAGAATTCGCAAAGGGTTAGTCTTTAATCTCTCGCGATCAATGGCCGGAAGTGAGCTTAAATTTTTTTTGTAATATGAAACTAATTCTCTGATGTAGGAATTCCGGCATTCTTTATCGCCGATTGAATTGATTTCGACAGATAAATTTGTAGCACCGGCTTCAGTTAAAATAGTCCAGGCGGTTTTAACTACCAATGCGTCTAGTATACTTTTATCACTTCCTATGACATCCATATCAAATTGCCAAAATTGACGATAACGACCCTTTTGGGGATTATCATGACGAAAAACCGGGCCATAACTATAAAACATTACAGGCTGAGGTAAGGCTTGCATGCCATTTTCAATATAACTACGCATAAGTCCAGCCGTGTGCTCAGGACGAAGAGCCAGATGATCTCCACCTTTTGTTTTTAGGGTATACATTTCCTTGTCGATAATATCTGTGCCAATACCAATTGAAGAAGTAAAAACATCTTCATGTTCAACAATTGGGGTGTCAATTGGCTTAAAACCGTAATACACTGCAATCTCTTGAGCTTTTTCGAAAAATCCTTGAAAATGATAGTACTGAGAATCTATAATATCACGCATACCTTTAACTGAAGAGATTTGTCCTTTGTTTGTTTTTTTATTTTCCATATTATTTAATTTCTTCGAAATATCCCGGCAGATAAGTTAATTCTTTGACGGGAAGTAGTCGAATATAAGCTCGGCCAATAATTAGTTTACTAGGTAAAGTTCCCCAAACTCGAGAATCTGAACTTCTGTTTCTATTATCTCCTAAAACAAAATATTCATTTTCTTTTGTTTGGAATGAAACTGTAGTATTGAAAATTTCATTGATATATGGTTCATCTAAAATAAAACCATCTGGATTTTCTTTATTTATGATTGTAATTTTTCCATTATTTATTTTTATTTCTTCATTTGGCATACCAATAATTCTTTTTATAAAAAATCTTTTTGTATCGTTGGGGTAACGAAAAACGATAACTTCACCGCGCTTAGGATTACCGATAATGTAAGACAATTCATCAACAATTAAATACTCACCATCTTGAAAAGAGGGAACCATTGATTCTCCGCTGACGATGAACGGTTGAGCGATAAACATTCTTATTGGAATAACGATAATAAGAGCAAGAATTGCAAATTTTATTAAATCCCAAAAACCATCAACACCCTTTCTAAATTTAGATTTAGGATTTGGGTCACTAATTTGACTGTTGTTATTTTCCATATAAGCCATATTTTATCATACAAATGCTATTGACAGAATAGTATCAATTGTGTTTTATTATATATTTTTTAAAGTGAAAAGTATAAAATTATATTTATTGACAAGATATATAATTAATGTTATTCTATAAAAAAACATTTTCGATTAACCAAACGAAAGGAGATATTATGTCATGTCATTTATGTAGAAACTTCGATGATTCTAAATTACCAGAATCTTTAAAAAATGAAGAAAATCATACTTGTCTATGTGGGCAAGTATGGAATAAGAAAAACAACAAATGGGAAAAAGTAGGTTGTAACCCTTTGGTTACTACCTATGGCAAATCTCCATTAATTGAATTTTCTTAAAATTTTTAAAATCACGTATAAAGGTGACAGGTAAAGTTGACTACCTGAATCAAATAATCAGCAAATTAATCAGCTACTGTAAAATGTAGCTTTTTTTATTTTTCCAATATATTCATTTGAACATCGTCCCATATGCAGATTAATTTGACAAGATAGTATTTTATGATATTGTAAATACAGTATCGATCTTTTACATTTTCATTTAATTGGTTTTCAGAGAAGCTTTGGGCTTTTGTGATAACCAATTAAATCTAAAAATTATGTATCTCAATGAAAATCAATTAATCCTTTGGATAGAAGAAGCCGGCCAGGTAGAACAAGCAGTAAATAATGTTCTAAGAGAATATAAACCTGAATATCACGATGAGGTTCTTAAAAAAATTGCCTTTGTAGCAATGAAACAGGGCCTGTTTAAGGGTTCAAGGCGAGCCGTGAGTCATATATCAGAACCAGTAAAACAAGAAGTTTTACTTGAAATGATCAAGCAACACAAGAGAGGATTTGGTTTTATAAATCACAATTTCTTTTTTACCGCATGGTTGGAAACAATAAAATTGCTTTCTGAAGAAAATCGAGACAACGAACTCGTGTATTATATTATGTTTATAGTGCAAAAATATGCCCCTTCAGATCACTTAATTTCGCTAGTGAGTAAAGCAATAGGACTTATTGATTCTTCTATGTTGAAACCTATTCCGTATGGTGTTCGAGAATGGGAAAATACGATTGAGGATTTGTATTTTGAATCATTTCGAGTTTATTAATATCTAAATTCAGGTCTTGCATAACGCAAGACCTTTTTTGTTTTATCTCTTTTAATATGGTTCCAACGTCATCCAAGTTCGGAGCTTATATAATTGTAGCAAGAACCGTTCTTACTACAACTTGCTACAATAATTTAAAGGTTATTTTTCGGAGGTTATATAAGTTCGAACCTATTGACTTTACATATAGTTAGAAGTAATGTGAAGAAAAAACCATTAATAAAAATTTAATGTTATGGTGCCAAACAAAAATATAGAAAAGGTTAAGACACAAATATCAAATATGAGTGTCCCAGATAAAAAAGTAAGAAAAGCTGTAGAAAATCTTACTACTACACGCCAACAAGACAAGGAAGAAATTCTTGCCTTGCTCAAGAAAAAACGACCCACATTCTTTTCTCAGTGGCAATTAGAAATTGCCTCTAAGTACATGTAAAAAGATAGTATAAACCTTAAACTTTTCAGAAATGAAATACACAGTGTATAGTTATGAAATAATCGATGGAGACATTGACTTCATTGAAAGACAGGAAAATAAGGGTGAAAAATTTGACCCAGTTGAGGCTAAGGAATTGGCTAAAGTGCTAGATGAAGAACAGAAAGGGATAAGGGCTAGGGGTGAAGACCTTCGCTCCATAGTTCACCTTGTTTACGATGAAAATTATCATAGGATTAACTAATTGGAAATATAAATACGAATTACAAAGAGTAGATTAAAATCGCTCTTTTTTATTTTTCCAATATATTCATTCGAATATCATCGCAGGTTTGGAGTCTACTAGAATATGATTATTTATTAAGGTTATTTTTGTTACCTATGTAGAAGTTTTAATTTGTGGTAATATATTTTTATATGATAAATATAAATAGTTTAGTTCCAGATTTTGAAGTTGAGTCATATCAAGATAATGACATTAAAAAAATAAAATTATCAGATTATAAGGGAAAATGGGTAATATTGATTTTTTATCCTGCTGATTTTACATTCGTTTGCCCCACAGAGCTTGAGGATGCTCAAAATCATTATGAAGAGGTAAAAAAACTTGACGGAGAAATTATGAGCATCAGTACAGACACTGCTTTTGTTCATAAGGCTTGGCATGATAATTCTCCTGCTGTTGGAAAAATAGAGTATCCAATGCTATCTGACACAACAGGGAATATATCAAGGATGTTTGGAACATATATTGAAAATGAAGGTTTATCTCTTCGTGGAACTTTTATTATTGACCCAGATGGAATATTAAAAACAATAGAAATTCATGATAATAACATAGGAAGAAGTGCAAAAGAGATGCTTAGAAAACTTGAAGCAGCAAAATTTGTGAGAGAACATGATGGCAGTGTATGCCCAGCTAGTTGGGAGCCAGGAGCAGAAACTTTAAAACCAGAGGTTAATTTAATTGGCAAAATATAATTTATCGATAATATAAAATATGAAATTAATTGTTGGTTTAGGAAATCCAGGAGAAGAATATAAAATATCCAGACATAATACTGGTTTTATTGTCCTTGGTAATGTTTTGGGAAATGTTGATTGGAAACAAAGCTCTGGAACAAAAGCTCTTTTTTATAAAGATTCAATTTTAAAGAAGCAAGTGTTGTATTTAAAACCTCAAACATTTATGAATAATTCTGGCGTGGCTGTTTCTTATACACAGAATGAAAAAGCACTTATTAAATCAGAAGATATAATCGTTATCTATGACGATATTGATTTACCACTCGGTAGTTTAAAAATTTCTTTTAATCGATCTTCTGGCGGACACAATGGACTCGAATCAATAATTAAAAAAGTTAAAACAAAAGAATTTATTCGTATACGTGTTGGTATTTCACCAACTACGCCGTCAGGAAAAATCCGAAAACCAAAAGGAGAGGAAGCAATATTAAAATTTTTATTAGGAAAATTTAAGGAAGACGAATTAAAAGAATTAAAAAAGATATCAAAAAAGGTTGCCGAAATTATTGAAATGATTGTAAGTGAAGGAAAAGATAAAGCGATGAGTGTGTTTAACTAGTGATTAGTGATTAGTCAAAAGGCCAGTCGACGAAGTCGACTGGCCTTTTGTATTTTCCTAGAACCTAGTTACTAGAACCTGCCTTATTGTCTTCTAAATAAACGAGCGTCATTCTCTGGTCTTTTGGTTCAAAAAGAGTCACTTGGAAATTATATGTTTTACCAAGTTCGAGCGTTTTCTTTAATTTCTCCTCAGAGCCAAATCCTGAATTATGAGCAAGTCCAGCAACGCCTTGTTTAATAGAGATAAGAGCTCCGTGTTTATTGAATTTGATAACAACTCCAGAGACGATGTCGCCCTTTTTAAGTGTATTTTCAAATTCTTTCCAAGGATTATCTTTTAAGGCTTTAACTGAAAGTGATATTTTACCATCTTTGATTTCAATAATTCTTGCTTTAACTTTATCACCAACTTTAAACATTGTTCGTGGATCTTCAACTAGACCCCAATCAATTTCAGAAATGTGAACTAAACCTTCAAGACCTTCTTCAACTTTTAAGAAAATACCAAAGTCAACAATTCCAGCCACGGTACATTCAATATCATCACCAACAGCATATTTACCAACAATTTCTTGTCTTTCTTCTGGGTTATTGTCTTTTTCAGAGAAAATAAGTTTTCCTTCTTTGGGTAAAGCAGAAATCATAACAACACTGATTCTTTTACCAATCAGTAATTTCAAGGCCTTCAAAATTTTATCTTTATCAGAATCTTCTACCCTTGGATAGTGTTCACTCTTAAGTTGAGAAGCCGGAAGGAAACCTGCGATTCCTTGCCATTCTAATATTAAACCACCTTTATTGGCTTCTTTGATTGTTAATTCAAGAGCAACTTTTGATTTAATAGCTTTTTCAGCTTCACTCCAAATCAAAGCTTGCTTGGCTTCTTTTAGTGATAACTCGAAATATCCTTCTTCATTATCAATAGAAACAACTTTCGCTTTAACAACATCGCCGATATTTATTTTCTTAATAATATCTTTGGCGTTAATAAATTCACGGCCATAAATAATACCTGTTCCAAAAGGAGCCAGATCAATATAAACCGATGATTTTTGAATTGAAATAACCGGACCTTCAACTAGAGCTTCTATTTGAGGTGGTAATTCGACTTTGTCTAACATTTTACCAATACTCGAAAGTTCGATTTTGGCATTTTCGGCAATACTATCTATAACGTCTTTATCTTCATTTTTCATATTTATTAATATTTAGTTATCAGAAATTCTTCTTCTGGCACTAAAAAAACCGCATCTTGCGGCACAGTTGAAGATCTTTTTGTTTTACTTAATCAAACTACAAAAAGGGGTAACCTTCAAACCGAGCTTATAATTTAATTAATATACTATATATATAATAATTAATCAACTCCCAGATAGCGGCAAGGCCGCTATCTGGTATTTTTTGTTTGTAGTATAATAAATATTATGAGTATAAGGAGACAGCCATTGATAACAGAACAAATTTATCATATTTACAATCGTGGGGTTGATAAACGTGATATTTTCATAGATAAAAACGACGTTTATCGTTTTGTTGAAAGTACCAAAGAATTCAATAGAGAAGACAAAATACTTAGCCTTGCGAATCTTCATAAACCTAAACTAAATTCCCAGATAGCGGCCTTGCCGCTATCTGGGGAAGAAAACAAAAAACCACTAGTTGAAATAATTGGGTATTGTTTAAATCCAAATCATTTTCATTTTATTTTAAAACAATCTGTTGATGATGGTATATCTAAATTCATGCATAAACTGCAAGGGGGGTATACATCATATTTTAATATAAAAAATAATAGATCAGGGTGTCTTTTTCAGGGAAAATTTAAATCACAAATAATTGTTAATGAAGATTATTTTAATAAATTGATAGGTTATGTAAATAAAAATTATTTAATCCATAGTATCCCAGAAAATAAAAATGATTTAGTTTTTTCAGGTGATTATGAATATGAAAATAATAAATTTAATATTATTTCCAAAAATGAAGGCGAAAGAATTTTAGAAGTTTTTGGAGGAATCAATAAATTTAAAAGACATTGCGATTCTGTGGTTTCGGCAGTTAGAGAAGAAAGAGGAAAAAACTCTTTACTTCAAGATGAGGATTTCAATACAGTCATCGAAAGCCTTCCAGATAGCGGCCTTGCCGCTATCTAGGGATTTGGGCAATTTAGGATGTATATATTTGGTTTTTGAACTAGTATTCTTTCTTTTTTAAGTATTATTTGGTATAATATATTTATGATTATCACATATTTTGGAAAGCAATTCTTTAAAATCGGTCAAGGTAGTTTAACAGTGGCTTTTAATCCTATCAGTAAAGATTCAAAATTTGCTTCACTCGCTAGTCGTTTTGGTTCGGATATTGCTCTTTCGACAATTAATCATCCAGATTATAATGGTTTTGAAATGGTTACTCACGGAGAAACGGTACCTTTTGAAATAAAAGGCCCAGGTGATTATGAAATTAAAGATATTTTTATTAAAGGAGTAATGACTAACACCGAAATAGATGGAAAGAAATATATTAATACAATATATTCATTGTCTATTGAAAATATTTCCCTTTGTTTTTTGGGTGCAGTATCAGATGAAAAATTTAATGCTATAGTTCGCGAACAAATAGAATCACCAGATATACTATTTGTGCCAATTGGTAACAATGATTTACTAAGCCCAATCGAAGCTTATAAATTAGCTGTGACCCTAGAACCCAAAATAATTATCCCAATGGATTATGATGAAAAAACGTTGAAAATATTTTTGAAAGAAGCTGGTCAAGAAAAAGTAGCATCGATTGAGAAACTTACAATAAAAGCTAAAGAGTTAATTGGTCGTGAAGGGGAGATTGTCGTATTATCATCATAATTTTTAATTTATTTTATGCGAGCATATATAAAAAAATTGCAATCTAAATCAGAAATCGCCAGAAAACAAATTTTTATTGGTTCACTTGTTGTTTGTATGTCGGTAGTAGGTGTTGTTTGGGTTAGTAGTTTGGGTTATAAATTTAATAAAGAAAGTACAGCGAAGGTTCAAGAAGATATAAAACCATTTGCATTGTTTGGTCAAACAATTTCTGAGACATATAACAATGTGACTGCTAGTGTTGGAAATATTTCAACTAAAAAGATTGAAGAAAAGAATGACGAAAAGATTATAGAACTTATTCCGGTTGAATACCAATAGATTATGGATAAAAAAGATGAAGAGATAAAAGATAAGCATATTAACGTTGTTTCTGTCGATATTGGATCAGAAATGAAAGAATCGTTCATCGATTACGCGATGTCGGTTATTACTGATCGAGCATTACCCGATGTTCGTGATGGTTTAAAACCAGTTCATCGTCGTATTTTATATGCAATGTATGAGATGGGTCTAACTCACCAAGGGCGTTTTCGTAAAAGTGCGGCTGTAGTCGGAGATGTTCTCGGAAAATATCATCCTCATGGTGATGTGGCTGTGTATGATTCGATGGTTAATATGGCCCAAGATTTTTCTTATCGTTATCCACTTATTCACGGTCAAGGAAACTTTGGTTCGATCGATGGAGATGGAGCGGCGGCGATGCGTTATACTGAAGCAAAAATGTCAAAAGTCTCATCGCTTTTATTACTTGATTTAGAAAAAGAGACAGTTGATTTTCGCCCCAATTATGATCAAACTCGTAAAGAACCAATTGTTTTACCGACCGCAGTGCCAAGTTTAATTTTAAATGGAACATTAGGTATCGCTGTTGGAATGGCTACTAATATTCCACCTCATAATTTAGCTGAAGTCGTTGATGCGACAATTCACTTAATCGACAATAAAGATGCAACAACTGAAGATTTAATGCAATTTATTAAAGGTCCTGATTTTCCAGTCGGAGGAATAGTTTACGGCCAAGCCGATTTACTTCACGCCTATTCCACTGGCCGAGGTGGAGTAGTGACTCGGGGAGAAGCAGAAATTGTTGAACAAAAAAGTGGGACATTCCAAATTATAATTACCTCTATTCCTTATCGAGTTAATAAGTCAGCTTTAATTGAAGCAATTGCGGCTCTTATTCAAGAAAAAAAATTAGAAGGTATAAAAG
This sequence comes from uncultured Candidatus Saccharibacteria bacterium, assembly GCA_964563715.1. Taxonomy (GTDB): domain Bacteria; phylum Patescibacteriota; class Minisyncoccia; order Phycocordibacterales; family UBA9973; genus UBA8515. The sequence continues at coordinate 16,252 of CAZLXA010000002.1, forward strand.
GACTTCGAGATGAATCAACAAAAGATATTCGAGTTGTTATTGATTTAAAAAATGGAGTTATTCCTCAGAAAGTCTTAAATTATATTTACAAGCACACTCAACTTGAACAATCTTTCAATTTTAATATTGTGGCACTAGTTGATGGTGTCCCTCAGACATTATCGCTTAAGAGTTTACTTTCTGAATTTATTTCTCATCGAGTTGTCGTTGTTCGACGTCGAACAGAATATGATTTGCGTAAAGCGAAAGACCGAGAACATATTTTACTTGGTTTAAAAAAAGCCCTCGACCATATAGATCGCGTAATTTCAATTATTCGAGCTTCGAAAGATACAGCCGTGGCTAAATTAAATTTAATGAAAGAATTTAAATTCTCTGATATTCAAGCCACAGCTATTTTAGAAATGAAACTTCAAAAATTAGCTGGACTTGAAAGAAAGAATGTTGAGCTTGAATTAAAAGAAAAACAAGAATTGATTAAAGAATTAGAAGCTTTACTTGCCAGTCCTAAAAAAATGCTCAAAATTATTGGAGATGAGCTCAAGGAAATTAAAGAAAAATATAACGATATAAGAAAAACAAGAATTGTCAAAGGTGGAGTTAAGGCTATTAATGAAGAAGATTTAATTCCAGAAAAAGAATCAGTCTTGGTCTTTACAAAAGGTGGCTATGTTAAAAGAACTGACCCAAGTGAGTATCACACTCAAAAACGTGGAGGGGTTGGGGTGATTGACATTGAGACGAAAGAAGAAGATTTTGTCACGATGCTTGTCTCGGCTAATACACATTCGGATTTACTTTTCTTTACGAATTTAGGCAAAGCGTATCAAATTAAAATGTACGATATCCCTGAAGGCAAACGCGCCACAAAAGGTAAGTCAATTATGAATTTTATTTCACTGGGTGGCGAAGAAAAAGTTACTTCAATTTTACCAATTGATAAAGAAACTAAAAAGACAATAGAAACACTGATGATGGTGACAAAAATGGGTATTACTAAAAAAGTTGGAGCTGAAAGCTTTAAGGATGTTCGTCGAAGTGGTTTGATTGCTATTAAATTAGATGATGGAGATGAACTTCAGGCTGTGCTTTCTATCTCAAAAGGTGATGATGTCATGCTCGCCACAACACTCGGTCAATCTATTCGTTTTCAAGAAAAGGATGTTCGCGAAATGGGCCGAAGTGCCGGAGGAGTTCGAGCTATTAAACTTAGTAAAGGTGATTTCGTGATCGGAGTTGATAAAGTTCCAAAAGGAGAGAATTCACTTTCAATCTTAACTTTGTCATCTAATGGTTTGGGCAAAAAAACAAATATTAAAGAATATAAAACACAAAACAGAGGTGGATCTGGAATTAAAACAGCCAAAGTTACACCTAAAACTGGTAAATTAATTGTGGCTAAAATTGTAAAAGATGAAACTGAAATTATCGCTGTCTCACAAAAAGGCCAAGTGATCAGGGTCAGCCTTGATTCATTGCCGACTTCTGGTCGTCAAACTCAAGGAGTGACGGTTATGAAATTGCGACCTGGGGATAATATTGCTTCAATCACATTTTTGTAATATTTATTTTTAATTTGTGATATAATATAAACATGTTTACAAATCCAGAACAAAATATTTTACCACTCGGCTTAAGAGATGGAATGAAAGTAGCAGATTTTGGAGCCGGAACAGGTTTCTACTCTAAAGCAGCAAGTAGTATAGTTGGATATTCTGGAAAAGTTTATGCTATTGAGGTTCAAAAAGATTTAGTAAAAAAATTAGAAAGTGAAATAATACACTGGGGACTGAAAAATGTAGAATGTATTTGGGGTGATATTGAAAGAAGCGGGGGAACTAAAATTTCTGATCATTCTATGGATGCAGTTATTATTTCGAATGTTTTATTCCAAGCTGAAGATAGACTTGGTTTAATTGATGAAGCTAAAAGGGTTTTAAAAATAGGTGGCCACATTCTCTTGATTGATTGGAGTGATTCTTTTGGAGGTATGGGTCCAACAGCTCATAATGTTGTGAATGAAAGTATGGCACGGGAATTATTTGAAAAAAGAGGGCTTAAATACGAAAAAAGAATTTCCGCAAATGACCATCATTATGGTATAATTTTTAAGTATGAGTCCCGTTAGAAGCCACGATCACGATATAAAAATGAAATTAATATATAATTATAAATTAAGAAAAGTAAGTCAACGTAGTTGTAAAAATACAACGATCGTGACCTGCTTCTAACGGGATGAGTAATTTCCAAACAATTTTAATTGCTATTTTTCTTTCCTTTTTTGTTTTTGGAGTTTTAATTTTCTCAGGTCTAATTGATATTGGTAAAACCAAAGAAAATACTAGCCTACAAGGTAAGGTTGTTATTTGGGGTACTTTTCCAAGTGGAGTGATGATTGATGTGATTAAAAATATTAAATCAAATAATAAAGATTTAAATATAAGTTATATTAGAAAAGACCAAATGACTTACCAACAAGATTTAATTGAAGCCTTTGCCAATGGAGTTGCCCCTGATTTGTTTATAATTACTCCAGATATGATAATCAGGAATACCAATTTCTTCTATAAAATCCCTTATGAAAGTTATGCGGAAAAAACTTATCGAGATACATTTATAAATGGAGCAGAAATTTATTTAGACACAGAAGGGGCTTTAGCATTTCCACTAGTCGTAGACCCAATGGTTTTGTATTATAACAAAGACATTTTATCAAATGAAGGTATTGTTTCTCCTCCGACAACTTGGGATGAATTATTTACCTTAAATTCGACATTAACCAAAAAAGAAAATAATGGAACTATTAGTCAAAGTATGATTGCTCTTGGGCAGTACGATAATGTTAATAATGCAAAAGATATTTTAGTAAATTTACTTTTACAAAATAATAATTCCTTAATTAAGAAAAATGAAAAAGGTCTATATATTTCAACTCTAAGTAGTAATCCATCAAATCTATCAGTCACTCCAGCCCAATCGGTTTTGACTTTCTATAATGAGTTTTCAAATCCATCAAATATTGCTTATTCATGGAATAAATCTCTACCAGAATCGCGAGATATGTTTACGAGCGGTAAAATGGCATTTTATTTAGGACGGGCTAGTGAATTATTTAGTATTGAATCGATTAATCCTAATTTAAGTTTTGATGTTACTCAAATTCCACAAATTAAAAATTCCACAACCAAACGGGCATATGGAGAAATTTATGCTATGGCTATCAATAAAAAGTCGCCCAATGTGTCTACGGCTTTTAACGTCGCAAGTAATATAGCTTTAGGAGATGAGGCGAAAAATTTTGCTACCGCATCTTCACTCCCACCAGCATCGAAAGTTTTACTTTCCGATAAGCCTAAAGACCCATATCTATTTACTTTTTTTAATTCGGCTTTAATTGTCCGTTCATGGATAGACCCAGATAAAATTAAAAGTGATTTAATTTTTAGTGAATTAGTAGATAACATATTATCAAATAGATTGTCGATAGGTGAGGCTATTAATAAAGCTCAAGGCCAACTTGAGATTTTAATTAAATAATAAATATGATTAAAAAATCGTTAATGTTTGTGCTGGCTTTTGTTATAATTTTCTTACCATCTTTTTTTGTCCTTGAGGCAAAAGAAGTTCAATTTAAAGGACTAGTGCCAATTTGTAATACTATGGTTGATGGAGCCAAAGGTGGTTTTTCTGATCCTTGTGATTTTGATGTGTTACTTGCTTTTGTAAATAAAATCATAAATTTTCTTTTAGTTGTCATGGCCACACCACTTTTTGCTCTTATTTTAGTTTATGTGGGTTGGTTGTACCTTAGTGACATGGGTAGTGCTGAGAATATTGGTAAGGCCAAAAAGATTTTGAAAAATGTTGTCATTGGTTATATCATAGCACTGGCTGCGTGGTTAATTGTTAAAACCATACTTTCAACATTAGGCTTTAATCCAAAAGATGCATTTTTGCTTTTTTAATTATTATTAATCGTCGTTTTTAATATAGAATATATTTAATAAAAAAATGAAGTTTTTAAAAAGAAGAAAATATGGTTTGATGTCAAATATTTTAAAGTATAGTTTTGTTATAGTTTTTGCATTAATGTTGATCACTCCAGTTTTATTGGTAAATGCAGAATTTGAGACAGGCGATGGTGTAAGCACTGGTACAAATATTACTACCGGTATTGAAAATCCACTGGGTCAAGATGGCCCTCAAGATATCCCGGCATTCATTCGTCTTATTGTCCGAGCGATTTTATATGTCGGAGTACCAATTGTCGCTTTAGCTATTATTTATACTGGATTTTTATTTGTGGAAGCGCAAGGCAATCCCGAGAAAATTACGAAAGCTAAGAAGGCTTTAACCTATACACTGATTGGGGCAGCATTATTATTAGGAGCATTTGTTGTCGCAGAAGCGATACAAGCAACGGTCGAAGAAATTACAAGCACAACATAATATTATGTTGATTATTAATAAATATTAATTTATGAAGAAAAAATTTGTATTACTCAGTAGTTTAATTATTGTTGGATTGTTAATGTTTACCTCCGTAGGGGCAGTTTCTCCTGCAGATGGTAGTCCAGCTGTAACATCAACTACAACTGAGAGAATTTGTAGTAATAATTCATTGACAGATGTAACCGGTATAATTAATTGGGCTAGTTGTTTGTTGGTTAAAACAATAATTCCATTTTTATTTGCTCTGGCAACAGTAGCCTTTATTTGGGGAGTGATTCAATATTATTTGAATCCTGATAATGAAGAGAAAAGAAAAAAAGGTAAAAGTTTTATTATTGGAGGTTTGATTGCATTATTTGTCATGTTGTCAGTCTGGGGCCTAGTCGCAATCTTAACTAACACATTTGGGTTGAGTAATACTATTCCACAGCTTCCACAATAGGGTAGATATTGTTTTTTGTTTTTGTGTTATACTTAGTTAGTAAAGGTAAAAGTCTTTTTCACTTTGGTCGGTAGAAAAGACAATATTATAAAAATGTTTTATTATTAAAAATATATGAAGAAAATTATTTCGTTTGGGGCAGTTTTGGGAGCTTTCCCAGTTGTGGCTTTAGCTGCTGATGCTTGGTCAATTTTGGGTAATATTGGTAATCTATTAGGATTTGTTATTCCAATACTTATTACTTTAGCAGTTGTTTATTTTATCTGGGGTGTCATTCAATACACTGTTTCAAATGATGAAGAAGCTAAGAAGGGTGCTCGTGGTAAAATTATTCAAGGACTTATCGGTTTGTTTGTTATTGTGGCCTTCTGGGGCATTTTATCACTTATAACAAGTACATTTGGAGTAGGACCTGAACAATTAGACCCAAGTATGATTCCTTGTATTCCAAATGAACAAGCAGGAGTATTTTGTAATTAATTTATGTTTCAAATTATTCCCATAGCTGAAGCTAATATTGTGACTTTAATGGAAAGTATTAATCGGGTTATTATTAATCCATTAATTATTTTACTTTTTGCTTTGGCTGCCGTTTACTTCCTATTTGGTGTGGCTAAATTTTTATTAGCCCAAGGCAATGAAGAAGTTCGTAAGACAAGTAAAAGTCATATGGTTTGGGGAATAGTTGGAATGTTTATTATGATTGCCGTTTTCGGAATAATGAATATTATTCTTACAACTCTAGATGAGGATAGAATAAATTTAGAAGATAATGGTAATTACACAATACAAGAGATGGTTCAATAGTATAAACAAAAATATACAAAAGAAAAACGCCTCCTCATTTGATTGAGGGGGCGTTTTGTTTTTTGAAATGTACAAATTATATATCTCGCTTTCGCAAGATTAAGTAACCAGATTCTCCATTGCTTGATTTAAACCAAAGTTGTTCATTGTGCTCTGATTTTCCAAACTTAGAGGAAATGTCTTGTTTCTTTTGTCCACATTTTTCAACACCATTCGCATTTATTACGCAGTATGGCTGTGTTGAATTTAGGAAAGCTCCACGACAAGAGCTGGGCACATAAACAGGATCTCCATATTCACCAGTATAATACACTGTGTCGTATGTGTATTCGATATTGGCGACGGTAGTGGAAGAATTTGCTCCAGGACTATACTCCATTTTTGGCGGATCATAATTCAATTCATCGTTATCTTTTGCTTTGGAATTTTTTATTCCGGAGATGATAAAAGGAATTACGATAATCAAAATGAGTGCAATACTCAAGAAAATTTTTAACTTATTCATGATTTGCCTCCTTTCATAATGTTAGAAATTAAATCACCAATTCCAGCGATATTTCCTAAAGAACCTTCATAAATAAATCCAGTTCCTGGTTTAAAGTTTTTCCATTTCATGATAGCATTATAGCAATCAATATATGGAACATTCGGTACACCACTCTTTTCTAACGCGGACCTAAGAAGGTCCACTTTTTTGATATCCGTTTCTACTTCATAGGTTTCTGAATTTCGCTCTTTTTCTTCTTTCTGAAGAGCAATATCAGCTAAATAGATATCCCCAAATGGTTTAACATCACCGACCGTCAACCTTTTTAGATAGGTGCCAGTATTAGCGATCTTAATTCTGGCGTTACCATTTTTAATTTTTTCGAGCAGAATTTTCCTTTTTTTTATCTTATCTCTAAGAATGTCGATGTCAATATTTAGGCGGTTAATCGTACTTAAGAGTTTTTCCCAATTAAGGTTAAATTGATCAGACCAATCATCTTTAAAATCTTTCCCATCCCCCCATTCTTCTCTAATAATTGCATTTTGCGGATTTTTATTAAGATACCAATCCAAAAGAATAGGAGTAGGAATATGATCATTAATTTTTTCAAAATGATCATATCCATCGCTAGGAGGGTTGTCTTCAGAAGAACAAAGAGATTTAGCTAGAAAATCTAAGGTTTTTAATCCTGAACTTATCATTTCTTTCCATTCCATAGGTCCCTCAGTTATACTTCTTGAATATTCCCTAAGACCACCTTCTAAAATATCAGAAATGTGTTTATCAACCTTAGAATCTTCCCCAATTTCAATAAAAGTTCGAATATCTTCTTCCACTATATTCCACTCAAGTGAAATAGGAATTTTAATATTTATATTGTCTGGAGTTAATACATCTTGCGGATCAAGATCTTTTATTCGACGATCTACTGAAAAAATTAGAATATCAAACAGTAATCTTTTTAAGAAGATCCAGTTATAACCTTCTCTCAAAATTACAGGTTTGTTATCAGGTTTCCAAATTTTTTTGTTTAATCTTGTTAGAACTCCAATTTGGGGAGGTCGATTTTTTATACTATCGTCGATTCCCTGAATTATTACTATTCCAACAATTAGAACTGGAAGTCCTGTCCAAAGATTTGGAAAAAGAAAAATGAAGATAATTAGGATAATCATTAAAATGATTAGAACCCAGAGTGTGTTTTTCATGTCGTTTTGTTTTTTTGTATTAGTTGTTTATGATTTATTGATTTGATTATTTCATCGCCAATTATTTTGAGAGGGGATTAGCGCACAAAATAATCAAATCAATTGAATTAACAACATTTGTCAAAAAGCCTTAAATTTAACGTATTATATCACACATAATGGCTATTTGTCAAGGAGATAATTTGAAAAATATACATACATTTTAAGGTCAATTTATTGAATATATTTGATTTTTTAGATAAAAATGCTATACTCACAAGTAATTAATGATAATAGATTACTGATTATAAACTTGGATTCATTTTTTTAATTCGTAATTCTTAATTATTAATTCGTAATTATTTTACGGCCTTATCGTCTAACGGTTAGGACATCGGCTTTTCAAGCCGGTAATCCGGGTTCGATTCCCGGTAGGGTCACCAACAAGCCTTTTGAAGTATATTTTTCTCTATTTATCCTTAAAACTAAAGTCAATTTAGGTGTTCCACTAATTATTTCTTTACAAGTTGGAAACTCTTCAAAGATCAAACTAAATACTGCCTGCAATTCTTCGGGAGAAGTAATATCTTCAAGCATTTTAGCTGGGTGTTCCATTAAATCTTTTGAAGATTTAATATACTCGATTACATCTTCTTCTCTTAATTCAACAGTTTTTCTATTTTCTTTCGATTTATTTATTTTAACTTGTAGTTCTGCTATTTGTTCTTCAATACCATTTCTAACAGCGTCCATCGTAGCTAATGGAAAAGATTTTATTAAGTTTGCCTTCTCTAACTCCAAATCTGCAATATGTTGATTTGCTTGAGAAGAAGAAATAGCAAGATCACCTTCTTGTTCACGATACTTGAAAAGCAAAACTCTATCAAGAATTTTTATAAAACTATCCGTATAACGAAGTTTGTTTATAAAAGTAAAAAATTGTTTTTCAATCTCAATTTGATTATAAGAGACTCTTTTATGATTTCTTTCACAGTGATACGCGCCAAATTTAGCACCACTTTTACCAGTTGAAAAACTAGCCTTCATAGATTTCCTACAAATATCACAAAGAAGCACCCCTTTAATCGGAAAACTAGGATTATATTTTTTTCTTTTTGCAGAAAGACTAGAAAGATTTTTCTTTAAAATTAACTGATCTTTACTAATACTTTCAAGATAAATTTTACCTCTGTTTGCTTTATTAAAAGTATCTATAGATACTAAGCCTTTATATTTAGCAATAATAGGTTGATTTTTTGTCCATTTTTCACATATAACACCACAATAAGTTGTTCTTTTAATTATTGCCTGTAAATGTTTTACTGTCATCTGATGTCCTCCTATTGAACCCAAAACTTTTTGTTTTGATTTATCCCATCTTTTTTGTAATGGTGTTTTATATCCGATAGTATTTAACTCATCACAAATTTGTTTATCGGACAATAAACCATCAGCTCGTAAATTAAAAACTTTAATTATAAAAAGTGATCTTTCAGGGTCTGGAACTTGTATACATTTCTTTTTATTTTCAACAAAAATTTGTTTATTTACATATCCTTCATCAGGTCTACCTATTTGATAACCATCTTGGGTAAGGCGTATTTCTGGCTTAATAAGACGATGCAAAATTTTTATTCTTTCTTTTCTTGCGTCTTCAACTTTCTGCCTTTCTGCGTCTTCGCTCGGTCTTGCCACAGCCCAAGAATATTCAAAATCAAAACCAAATTCCTCGAAAGAATTTTTCTCATCTTGAATTATTTCTGTTGTATCTCTTAATTTTACATCGAATTGTTTTACATCTTCCCATATTTGATCATAGTCAATGGTTCCAGCTCTAGTCAATCTATCAAAATCCCAAAAAACAAAATATTTTATATTTACTTGCTTTTTATTGCCCTTTAGTATTTCCATTATTTGTAAATAAACAGGTCTATTTTTCTTTGTCCCTGTGTAAGGTTCTTTAAAAACAATACCTTGAGGAAAGAGTTTCCAACCCATTTTTTCACAATGAAGTTTTATTTCTCTTTCTTGATCATCTAAACCCTCGCCATTTTGAGCTTGTTTTGGGCTACTAACTCTTGCATATCCAATTACATAAATAGGTTCGTTCATCGCAAGTATATTTTATCATTTATTATCTAAATCTTTAAGCTTTTTATCAATAAACATTTTAAAAGCTATATCAGCAAAGCGAGAAGACATACCAAATAGTTGCTCAATTTCTTTTTCAGAAAATTGTTTTAATTCCTGTTCTGTAAGTATTTGAGTTTTAAACTCATTAAGCGTCATTCATAGAGTTTATTCTTAAAAATCTATACAGTAAAAACTGCTTTAAACTATACTACTTAGACATCTTAGAAATTATTTTTCTTATTGATCCATTAGATAACTTCTGTTTAAATACTTTTTTAACATAAATTTGAATGATTGTTTCTTTTCTTTCAAAATTCTTTAATTTACTTTGTATTTCAGGCAAAAGCCCATCATTTTTTGCCAAAAGAAGAAGATCTTTAATCTTTATCTTATGATAATGAAATATAAAATTATCTCTTAAAAAATATTGAGACGGTTTCAGTTTTATAGCCTTGTTTCCACTTAATTTTAATTGAGTTTCAGAAATTATTTTTGAATTAGAAAGTATAAAAGTTTTAATATTATTAACTGGATTATTTGTTCCAATTCTTACATAGACACCTTTTGGTAAAAACAGACTTTTGTTAGGTAAATCAATAGCTTCAGATAAAGAAAAAAATTCACAGCCTGTTAAATTTATATTCTTTATAGTTTTATCTGATACTTGATTAAAAATAAAATATTCTTGAAGAAAATCATTAACCGTCTGGTCTTGAGATATAAATGTGTCAAAATGACTAGGATTATTGTGGGCTAATATAGCTTTATACACGCCTAAATGTCTTACAACAGTAGTTAAATCATATTTACTAAGATCTATGCCATTACCAAAAGCAATACCATATTTAGGCAAACCAGCCCTTTCTCGATGGACAAAAAGAAGTTCCTTGTTTTTCTTTTTAGCAAGTAATTGAAATAAAACTTGTATTTTTGAAGTGTCTTTTTTCTTTATCATAAACAATTACAGTTTACCATTTTTGCTTCAATTTTCCTTAGTTTTTTGTTATACTAAAATCACAACTAAATAAGTTTTCCTAACCCCTATGAGATTTATTATAGGATATGGAATTTAATCGCGACGAACTTAAAGAACCTATCATTAGGGCGTTCGTCGCGTTATATTGGGAAACCGATATATAGATCTTCGGATCTTCCTAGTGGTAGGCTTTTTGCGTCTTACGCTAGGAATTTATCATTAAATCGCGACGAACAATTTATGGATAAAAAGACAAAAATAATATTGGTAATTGTTTTAATAATAGGTTTATTTTATATATCAAAAAATCTTTTCTCAAATAAAGAAGCTGATTTATTTCAGAAAAAACAAGAGTGTTCTAAAAACTATGATTTAGTAAATCAAAAAATTAAGGATAGTGGCAGAATTATGAGTAATGAAAGCTACACACTCAATGAGATCTTTTATAGCCCTAAAATGAATACTTGTTTATATGCTTACACTATTCACACTGGAGGCGGAGAAGAAATTTATAGTATTTATGATGTCTTTGGTGGGGATATTTTTGGAGGTAGTCTTTCTGATGAATTTCAAAAGGAAAGAACAAAATTAAAACAATAATTAAAACTTTCGTATAACTTCTTCAGCAATTCTTTGATGATCGAAACTAAATTCAGGAAGTTCCTCGAGATGATTTTTTTCAAAAATTGTATTGGTTGAAAATTCTCTTTTGTATTTTCTTTCTAATAGCCAAGCACAGGCTTTCCAATCTTTCACTCCAGCCTTTCTGATTGTTTCCAATAGTGTTTGCTTGTATTCAATCACACTTTTGGCAACTTTATCCGAAAAGTCCGAATTTGAACGCTTCCAATTACAAAGCGTATCTTCGTCTATCCCAGCGAGCAAAGAGGCTTCTTTTTGGGTTAAACCATTGCTTAAAGCCTCAGTGATAATAGCAACCCTCTCAGGGGTCATCTTGTATTGTATTTTAGAATTAACCATAAATTATTCTTAGCGATTAACTAATAATTTACGATTTGATAATTTAATTATAACAGAGAATTAAGGATTTACAACATACAAATAACCCCCTTTGATAGCTTGATTTCTTTGTTGATTTTCAATTATTCTAGGCACAAGATAAAAGACAGTGGAAATAAGTAAAAGTGATGTAGCTAAAAGAAATAGAGGTTTTTTATAAAATAAATTATCTTCTTTAATAACCGACTGAAGAGTAATTACAAAAAACATCATCATTGATACAAGTAATATTGAGAGTGATATAAAATCACCCATATTAACAACTTTTTCAAAAAGCTTAAATTCCACTGAAACAAAAGTGATAAAAGAAGCAAAAATACCTAATATGGTTATTAGTTCTCTTTTTGACTGTTCAATACTGTTAGTCAATTCTTTTGTTTTTTCTTTTAGTGTTCTGATATCAAAATTTACTGAGTCATCAGAACTTTCTTCAATATTTTTAGCACCCTTATCATCAACTAAACCTATTACTTTTTCTTCTTTTTCTTTCTCCATATATTATTTTAATTCAAGATTTGGAATAAGTGCCTTTAGTGCAAAATAATAGATCCTTCCTGTTGTATTTCCAACAACAATAACCATTGGAACAGATTTTCCACCAAGAATAAATCCTGCTGTTTGATCTTGTATTGTTTGAATTGCAAAACCATCCACAAGAGTAAAGCCAGTAGTTTCTCCAAGAAAAGCTTCTCTGTTTTGAAATTTTTGATTTAATGCTGTAGTTATTTGACTTTTAAGTGAATTAAAATCCATATGTATTATTGTAGCATTTTATATACCAAAAATAAATAGTTAAAATTACTAAAAAGTGGTAAAATACTTTTTATATGACGACTAAATTACTACAGAATATCAACAAAAAACCACACTTTTTAAGTGATGATTTTGTTTTGTATCAAGGAGATAGCATTGAGCATTTAAGCCAACTTCCAGAAGGAAGTGTTGATATGATTTTTGCAGATCCCCCTTATAATTTATCAAATGGTGGTTTTACTGTTCACGCAGGAAAAATGGTTAGTGTCCACAAGGGAGACTGGGATAAAAGTAAGGGATTTGATAGTGATTATGATTTTCATTTAAAATGGCTAGAAGCTTGCCATAGAGTTTTAAAAGAAAATGGCACTATTTGGGTAAGTGGAACATATCATTCAATATATCAATGTGGAACAGCAATGCAACAGATTGGATTTCATATTTTAAATGATATATCTTGGTTTAAACCAAATGCTTCGCCAAATCTTTCTTGTAGATTTTTTACCGCTTCTCACGAAACATTGATATGGGCAAGAAAAAGCAAAAAAGGTAAACATTATTTTGATTACAAGTTGATGAAAAATGGAGACTGGAAAGATGACTTTATAAAAAAGCCTAATTTACAAATGCGTTCTGTTTGGTCAATACATCCACCGAAGAATTGGGAAAAAGTTCACGGAAAACATCCAACCCAAAAGCCCATAGAATTATTACGTCGTTGTATTTTAGCAAGCACAAAAAAGGGAGATATAATTATTGATCCTTTTACAGGAAGTTCAACAACAGGAATTGCTTCAAAAATGATAGGTGGAAGAAAATTTGTTGGTTTTGATTTAGATAAAAACTTCTTAGACTTGTCTGTCAAAAGATATAAAGAAATTATTAAAAATAATAAATAATATTTATGATAAAAGATGGTAAGGGTGGAGCAAATACAAAAACAGGTCTTGTTTTTGAAATAGAAAAAGATTTAGTTGTTTTTTTAAGTAAGCAAAAAGGATATACAACTCAAAAAATCGAAGGCTATAAACAATCATATTTTATTCTATACAACAAAGAACAAGTGGCGAGAACTTTTCCCAAGAATGATTTATATACATTTTTAGAAAAAGAACATAATCTTGATTGGGCTTCTATCCTGTCAAAAAAACTTTTACCAGACGATGCCTTATATGTTGTTCTGAATAATACTGTTTATATTATTGAAAAGAAAAATCAACAAGTAGCTGGTTCTGTAGATGAAAAATTACAAACCTGTGATTTCAAAAGAAAACAATATAAAAAACTTTTTTCAAGATTAAATTTTGAAGTTGAATATATTTATCTTTTATCTGATTGGTTTAAACATCCATCTTATAAAGATTATTTGGATTACATTATTTCAGTAGATTGTCAGTATTACTTTGAATATATACCCTTGCAGAAATTAGGACTTCCTATTCCTAAATAATTTTTATATATGGCAAACGAACAAGAAATTAAAGATAACCTAAAAGCACTAGAAGATAGTATTTTTGAAGCTAAATCTGCTTATACACTTTGGAAAGTAATTGCATACTCTAGGTCAAGTGGAGTTGTTCCGCTAGAATTAGCTGAAAAATATGTAAAATCTCAGCAAACAGCACCTGCTTTTTTTATTATGGCAGAAAGAACTGCTTTAATTTCTTTTGTTATTCTTATTCTACACCCCATAGATCAAGACTCTAGATCTTTTTCTCTTTTTAATGTTAATAAAGAAAAAACAAATGAATTTATAAAACAAAACGAAAAAACAGTTGAAAATCTTAGATTAGTAAGAAATAAAGTATTTGCACACAAGGATAGTGTAGACGCTTTAAAAATTTTAGTTCCATCAATAGAGATAATGGACAATTTTTTTGAAAATATGATTAGTTTTTATAATAATTTAACCAGTGAACACAACCAAAGCATAACTGATTTTAATGCTAGTTGTGATAATCTTATTCACGAAATGGAGTATATGTTTATGAACTTAACAAGAGGAGAAAAAATTAGGCTAGAAGAAATAGATCTTGAATGGATGTGGGAAAAAAATCCTAAAAAAATATCGGACATTTTTGATAGTAAGAATAATAAAAAATCTTAACAAGTTAATGATAGACAGTTCTACTCCTATAACGGTATAAATATTTTAGTAATTTTTTAATTTTAAGTATATTTTACAACCTCAGTTTTATTTATAAGTAAATACCCATAGGTAGATAAAACACTTTTCCATTTTAAAATCTCTATTTCAAAGGTGTTCCACTCTATGGACTGTAAGCTCACAAATGAAAAAACCTGTCGCAAGATAGGTCTTTTCATTTGTGATCCTAAGCGAGATATCTGCATATCTCGCGTCCGGGAGTCGAAAAGCTTTTGTGTCTTTTTTAAAATTCATTTTAAAAAAGTACAAAAGGTATACTGTTCTCGTAGAGAAAGATATCCCGGTAGGGTCACAGATTGACGTATATATAAAATAATGTTATTGTCAAAACAATAAACGAATTTTGTTGTACCTAAAATAATTTAAGAATGGAAAATGTTTTAGAAATGATCCGCCAAAAAGCGGAAGAAGTTATTAGTGCTTATGTTAAACTGCCAGAAAGTCTTACAGAAAGAAATGGCCGTGAAGGTGGTTACCTTACAATCAAAAATATCCAATCAGGAATGATTGAAGCTATTTATTTGATTGGATGCATTCAAAAAGGTAAGGAAGAAAAATACCTTACCTTATCGCAGGAAAAAGCTAATCGTCTTTTCAGAGTTAGAATGTCAGGAGGAAACGATCGAACTTCTTGGGAGAGTAGAAATGAGGAAAAAATGGAATATGGTGGGGCTATCTTTTTTCCTGCTTGGGATGAAGAATACATATTATCATTTTCTGGTCTTCCTGAACTTGGAGATGAAGCTTGCATGTTCATTACTCAAGCATTAATTTCTTCAAAATCAGCTGAAACGATTGAGCTCGAAGCTTCGTCTATACTACATTCAATTTATTTCAGTAAGTTAGGAAGGCCCGGACAACCCCTATTCCATGCTTTGTTGGAAGCATTTAAAATAAAAATTTAATATTTTGGTTGAAGAATTTTATAGCCCTCAATTTTAAAGAGGGCTATTTTATTGTTAATTTACTGTATCCTTTTATATTCTCTACAATCTGATTCCCCGCCTACTCACGAGTACACGAGGGCGGGCGGGCAATTTGAACTACAAAGAGTCATAGATGAAAAAACCTGTCGTAAGATAGGTTTTTTCATTTAAGTGTAGCAAGAACGGTTCTTGTTATTCTCAATTTTGTCCCGAATTGCATTGAAGCTTAAAAAAGCCATTCCTAATTCATAGAAATGGCTTTTAAATTTTAATTAATTCAACATTTTTCAACCAAGTGGCTAATTTGTTTTTTGATAAAAGTTTTACTCCAAAATACTTCATTATTGGTAGCTTCGTGATAGTAACCACAATTACACCTTACAAATATTGGTTCCTCATTACTCATTTTATCTCTACAAACATGGTTTACAGAGCATTTTGAAGGCCGTGGCCTAGTTAAATTATATTGTCTGATCAGTTGACGATCAGGATTAAAATTTTGGGTTACACTAAACCCTTGTTGACTGTCTGTAAAATAAACCATGTTGCCTCCTTTTTTGGTTAAATTAATTATTGAATTATAAAGAACAAAAAACAGCTTTTTTGAAAGCTGATTTTTAAAAATAAATTAGTTTGGGTTTTATTATCAAAAATCAACTTTCAAATTGAAAGTATAAATAAAAATTGTCCAAGTATTTTTATTTTGATTTCTGCTAATATTTAACATATATTTATAATTACATTTTTGAAAAAAGAAGTCAATAAAATTAATCTAATGCAATAATGCAAAAACCATTTAACAGAGCGAGGTCTTGCCTCGCTCTGTTTAGATGTATATTATTTTGATATACTGTATTTATGGAACCCCGAATAAATTTTCAAGATTAATTACGGGGGATATGAAATTTTATAGATTTGTATTATTAATTAATTTATTATAATTTATGAGCGAAAATTCAAACGGGGCAGGCAGAAAAATTGGGAAGCTTATAATTGCTCGGCATCACGAGTCGGAATGGAATAAATTGGGAAAATGGACAGGGGTTACAGAGGTCCATTTAAGCCCTGAAGGGTTTGAGGGAGCCAAAGAAATGGGGAAGTTAATTAGAGATTTTAATTTTGACTATATATTTACATCTACTCAAATCCGGGCTCATGAGACATTAGAAAATATAATGGCCACAGCAGGTATTGGGGTAGATACACCGATAGAAAAAGCTAGAGAATTAAATGAGCGTGATTACGGAGATTATACTGGAAAAAATAAACTAGAAATTAAAGATATTTTAGGTGAAATAGAGTTTAAAAAGTTGAGACGAGGTTGGGATGTTCCGATTTCTAATGGAGAAAGTTTAAAAATGGTTTATGGAAGATCTGTTCCTTATTATTTAAATAAGATATTACCACTAATTAAACAAGGGAAAAATGTTCTAATCGTGGCGCATGGTAATTCAATTAGATCAATCATGAAATATATAGAAGATATTTCAGACGAAGGAATTGCTGATGTTGAGATGCCTTTTGGTAGTTTTCTAATTTATGATTTAGATGAAAAGGGTCATACAAAAAATAAAGAAATACGCCAATTGTAAAAATTGATTTTTAGGCCTTATTTTTGTATACTAAAAATGTTAGTTTGGAAGTGTGGTAATGAAAAGTAAACTGCTTTACTTTTCATCCGGTTGCAAAGCAAATTACCGTTACGAAGTAGGTAATAGGGGAAAGGTTGAGTGTACTAATTTCGTCCCTAATACGGAGGGTTGGCAGAGAGGTTGAATGCACCGCTTTCGAAAAGCGGAATCTTCGAAAGAGGATCACAGGTTCAAATCCTGTACCCTCCGCTTGGTATAGAAAAATGATTTTTTGAATTTAAAATTTGTGCGGTTATGCTGTTTTGGTAGGTTCGAAGAGGTTTGAGATATGTTTAGTTCTAAGATAACTTGAAAATTTTGCGCGGTTAGCTCAGTTGGTAGAGCGCGTCATTGACGTTGACGATGTCGGGGGTTCAAATCCCTCACCGCGCACAAAAATTACAGTAGTAATTTTTGTGCGGTAACGAGCCAACTGCTTGGCTCGTGAGTGGGATTTGAAGACCTTGAGCTTGGATTTTGAAATTTTAATTTCAAAATACGCGAAAGGTGTACAGAATCTGTAAGATTCGAAAAGCGTACTCGCGGTCCTGTATCGCGTATATTAACATCATGAAAAATACACAAATAATAATTTTAGCAGCCGGAAAAGGTAAAAGAATGGAGTCAGACGACCCCAAGGCTTTGGCTATGCTTCAAGGTAAACCATTTTTGCGTCATATTTTAGATACGGTTTCGCATTTAAATTTATCAATTGATCCTGTCATTGTTGTTGGACATAAGAAAGAAAGAATTTTTGAGGTATTTGGTGAAGACTTAAATTATGCTCATCAGAGCGAGCAATTAGGAACTGGGCATGCGGTTTTATCGGCCAAAGACAAAGTCCATCCTGACCATAAGATTGTATTGGTTTTATCAAACGATCAACCTTTGCTTTCAAAAGAAACTATAGAAAGCATAATTGAAGCTCATAATAAAACAGGTGCGACAATAACCATGGGCACAGTCATCTTACCTGATTTTAAAGACTGGCGGGCTGGGGCATATTATTTAGGAAGAATTGTACGAAATGAAAAAGGGGAAGTTGCAGAAGTTATAGAATATAAAGATGCAAATGAAGAGCAAAGGGAAATAAAAGAAATCAACCCAGCACTTTATGCATTTGATTCCGTTTGGCTTTGGGAAAATATAAATAAAATAAAAAATGATAATGCCGCTGGAGAATATTATTTGCCGGATTTAATTAAATTGGCATTCAAACAAGGACAAAAAATGGAAGGAGTACCACTTAAAAATATGATGGAAATTTTCCAACCTAATTCAAAAGAAGAACTAGAAATTCTAGAAGGGATTTTAGCAAACCAAAATTTATAAACAATATAATTTAAAATAAAAACTAAAATAGCTCTTCTCAAAGGGCATACCAATTTCTTGCTAGAAATTGGCTCAGCGTTCGCGCCGTCGCGCTTACGAGCCCCTTTGATAAGACTATTTTGTTTTTATTATTGTAAAAAATATTTATTTATTTTTGTGAATCCAAATATAGGCGTCCTCGAGAGCTTTAACAGCATCGCCAGTGGCGATGTTGTTTTGATGATAACGGCCATTTGTACAGTCACCAGCGGCCCATATACCCGGAACGGATGACATTTGAGTCATTGGATCAACAACAATTTTACCAATTGTATCAATTTCGACGACATCTTTCATAAAACTAGTATTTGGTGTTTGACCGATTTCAACAAAAATACCAGTAGTTGGAATTGTAATTTCTTCATTTGAAATTTTATCTTTATAAGTTAAAGATTTAACAAATTGTTCGCCATCAACTCTTAAAATATCGGCGTTGGTAATAGCTTTAAACTTAGGATTTTCTTGTGTTTTCTTAACCGTAATTTCATCAGCTTTAAATTCAGCACTTCGGTGAATTAAAGTCACACTTTTACAATAAGCTAGTAACTGAATAGAGGTTTCAAAAGCGGCATTACCTCCACCAATAACTAAAACATCTTGATCGGCAAATAATGGTCCGTCACATGAAGCACAATAAGTAATTCCTTTGTGCTCAAAAATATCGGCATTGATAGCTTCTAATTTTCGGCGACCACTACCAGTAGCAACGAGTATAGCTTTCGTCTCATAACTTTTATCACTTTCTGTTTTAATTAAAAAGACATCAAGAACCTTATTAACCTCAGTAATTTTTTCTCCATCAATAATATCTAAAAACGGACCTTTGTAATATTCGACGTGTTTTTTCAAACTCTCACCTAGTTGGGCTCCAGAAATTTCTGGCGTACCAATCCAATTGTAGATAGTAGTCGAAACAGTTGACTGACCTCCAAATTCGGCAGTTATAATAGCTGTTTTTAATTGTTTGCGGGCGGCGTAGACGGCGGCGGCTGTGCCAGCTGGTCCTCCTCCTAATATTATTAAATCGTACATAGTTTTATCTTAACACATAAAATAAAAATCTTAAATAAGTTCTTCTTAAAAGGTTCGGATAATTTCTTGTTAGAAATTTCCTCATTGCTCGCGCCGTCATGCTTGCGCACTCTCTCCTAATAAGACTTATTTAAGATTTTTAAACTTTATTTTTTATTTCTTCGTAAAAATGCAGGGACGGTGTTCCAATCATCTGTGTCGTCGATGAATAAATCATCTTCAATTTTTTCAGTTTTCTTTATGTAATCAGTATTACCATTTTTTGATTGGTCTTTTGTCACAGCTTGAATTATTTCTTCTTTTGATGAATTTGAAACTGTTGGTTCAATTGGTTTATTTTGGCCGATTTGGAAAAGTGAGCGTTTAGGCATATCGGTTGGGAAACCAGTCGCGATGACGGTAACTTTCATTTCACCTTTTTTTAATTTATCATCTTGAATTGTTCCAAATATAACTTTGGCATCCTTATCGATTGATTCGGTGATTATCTTGGCAGCATCTTGAATTTCGTGGATAGTTAAATCATCGCCACCGGAGATTGCAAACAAAACTCCACGGGCCCCAGAAATAGATAAATCAAGAAGGGGGGAGTTAATAGCAGAAAGAGCTGCTTTTTCTGCTCGGCCTTCACCTGCGGCAATACCAACACCCATTAAAGCCGATCCAGCATCTGACATGACGGCTTTAATATCAGCAAAGTCAACATTGATCATACCGGGAGTTGTAATTAATTCTGAGATTCCTTCTACCGCTTGTTTTAGAACTTCATCACACATAGCGAATGCTTGACGGAAGCCTAGGTCTTTTCCTGAAATAACGATTAAGCGATCATTTGGAATAACTAAAATAGCATCAACTTCTTTTTCAAGTTCAGCTAATCCCATTTCAGCTATTTTCATTCTCTGATTTCCTTCGAATGAAAATGGTTTAGTTACAACAGCAACTGTCAGTATTCCTTGTTCTTTAGCAGCTTGAGCCACAATTGGAGCAGCACCTGTTCCAGTACCTCCACCCATTCCACAAGCAATAAAAACCATATCAGCCCCCTTAATGACATCTTGGATTTCTGCTTTAGTTTCTTCGGCGGCTCGGCGTCCAACTTCTGGATTCATTCCTGAACCTAATCCTTTGGTTAGGTTTTTCCCCAAGTGAACCTTTTTTTCAGCAAGTGAATTATGAAGATCCTGAGTATCAGTATTCATAACAATGAATTCGACTCCTCGAACCTTTGATGTAATCATATGATTAAGCGCGTTTTTACCTGAACCACCGACGCCGATAACTTTAATTCGGGCAAATGATTCAATGTCTGGATTTAATTTAGGCATATATTTGTGAGACTTTAGTCTTTCGTTAATAATAAGTTTATGTAAGTACATAATACCAGATATTAGGAAAAAGGAAACATTTGACAATATTTATATATGTTTTCTTATTATGTCTAAAACAATTTGTATAACAAATTATGCGCCCGAACATTTTATAAAACAAAATGTTTTAGGGTAGGAGTTGAGAAAAAATTGATTTAAAAAAACTTTTTACTTCTTTAATATTATTACCCAGAGAACTATTTAGATCATTTGAAAATTCGTCACTTTCAGTTAGAGCCAAACCAAGAGCGGTATACCAAGAAGCATCTCGAATCTTAAATTTATTATTTAATGTTCCATCAGCCGGTCCAACTTTTACTGGAAGTTTTAATTGATTGCGAGCAATATTCTCAATATTTTTAATCAGTGAACCATTACCAGTTAAAATTATTCCAGCCGGTAGAAGTTCATTTCTTTTTAGTCGTTTAAGTTGATTGCTGATAAGTTCAAAAATATCATCAAGACGAGCTTCAATTATTTCATCGATTTTTTTCTTTGAATAATCAGCCCCGATGACACTACCTAGTTTAATACTCTCCGCTTCATCAAGTGAAATTTTTAAACCGAGAGCAATATCTTTAGTGATGTCCATACTCCCAATTGGAAATACCGAAACTGAAATTGGTAAATTATTTTCAAAAACGGCTGTTGAAACAGTCTCTGAACCAATATCGACTAAAATACAACCAGCAATTTTTTGCTTATTATTAAGGAGTAGATTGCCCGAAATAATAGGCGAGGCCGATATTTCCTCAATATCTATTTTAGCCAAGGTCAAACAAGTTATTAGGTCTTCAATATTTTGTTTTAAACAAGTAATAAATAGAGTTTTAACTTCAAGTTTAATTCCACGCAATCCTTCAGGCCTGGCATAAATATCTTTACCATCTAATTTATAACCGATAGGAATGGTGTGAATAATTTTTTTATTTATAATATCAAGATTCTCTTCACTATTGGCAATAACTTTTTGTACATCTAAATTTGTTATTTCTTGGTCAGCCTTAGAAATAATTACTGAGCCAGTTGAAAATGTCGAACCGAGACTTATCCCACCAATAGAAACATAAGCCCGGCGGATTTTAATTCCTAAAATATTTTCAGCTTGCTTAACAGCTTTTTTAATACTATCGGTGACACTTTCAATATTTGTAATATAACCAAAACGCATACCAACGGTTGGGGACATGCCGGTTGCTAAAACAGTCGGCTCGGTTTTGCCTTTGTCGAAACCAACGACAATAACTTTAGTCGAATGTGTTCCTATGTCTATTCCGCAAGTATAATTATTTTTTATCATGAATTAAAAAATTGAATGTTATGAAAACATTTTAAGGTATTTCTTCTCTTGTCTTTCCATTGTACTACTATGTTCGAAACCTTTCAAATGCAAACAACCGTGGATAACTAATAATTTGAAAAATTGAGTATAAGTCATCATAAAAAGTGGAGCATCCTTTTTGACCTTTTTTGGATCAATGGTTATTTCCCCAGAATTTTCTGATAAAGGAAAAGATAAAATATTTGTTGTTTCATTTCTGCCTCGGTATTTTAAATTGATTTGTTTTTGTTTCTGTGGCGATAGTAGACTTAGTCCGAATTCATAATCTTTACCTAGGATTTTATTTTTTATCGAAACAAAAGGCACTCCGACCGGGGTCGGAGTGCCTTTTGTTTTGTTTACAATAGTACAAAAACCAGTATTCATAATTTTCTATTTATGACCTCTTTTTTTAGTGAACTTTGTAGCCTTACCTAATTTGAAAAGTTTTTCAGTATTTTTCCGACGAGCCAATCTTTTTAGGGTTGCCGCCTTAATTTTAATTTTAGACTCAGCTCTTTTATTATAACGCTTACTTTTAACCTTTTGAATGATGCCAGATTCCTGAACTTTACGAGTAAATCTGCGAACAAGATTCATATTGCTTTCATTTGCGTTTTTCTTTACTTCTATGACTGTTATCATATGTTTTATACTAGCATGTTTTAAGAATATGGGCAAGTGTGGGAGAAATATAGTATAGATAATTATCAAAATGTAATAAAAAAGTGAGGAGGTTAATCTTTCAAATGAATTACCTTTAGGTTATAGATTTTTGATTTTTGTGAGTCCTTTTCTGTTTTATCTGTGGATAACTTTTTGTAAGTATGCCTTAGAGGTCTTTCTCCTGATTCAATTTTCTTAATAATATCATGTACATCCTCAGATCGATAGACCCTGTAATTGTTGATAGGGTGCCTAAAAGCAGTCAGTTTACCTTGTTTATCCCAGTTGCGTAGAGTCAATTTAGATACTCCAAGTATTTGGGCTGCATCTTTAATTTGAATCAATTTACTGTTCATTGATAGTATTATACAGTACTAAACATTAATAAACAATATTATGGTTAATAAACTGTAGTAATGTTTATATATCTTTTACGAATTAGTTATATTTGTTTAAAAATATTTAATTTGATGATTTGAATTAGTTTAAAATAATTATATATTTTAATTCAAATAATACATTTGAAAATAATGTACCATTAAAAAATAAACTTATGAGATTAAATTCTAAATTATTTTATATAAAATTATTTATAAACCATAGTATTATTTTTTACATATTATTAATAGAAATATATTGTTAAATATTATTAATTAAGATATAATTTAAAATATAATATCATTTATGAATATTTACTCCAATCAAAAACAAATTTAAAAAAATAATTAATATCAAATAATTTTGCTTAACGAAAAAAGTAACTTAATAAAACTACCAGATAAAATTCCACCTGAAGATGGAAGCTGGTTCTCAATGTTTCATACGATAGTAAAAGAATACAAATTAAAATTATCAATATTAAAAAAAGAATACAAAATGAAAAATATATTTTTAAAACTAAATAACAAAACTATAAATATTAAAAGTAAGATATTTATAAAAACATTTGCACCAATTTTTGTCGCCTTTTTAATTTTTACATCTTTTTCTTTCCTCTCCCAAAAAGCATTCGCAGACGATGTTTCACTTAACTGGGGAAAAGGAATAAATGGATATTTATCTTTCGCAAAAGAATACATAGTAGCTGATTCTACTGGGAATATTTATATTGTGGGAAATTTTACTGGTACAGTTGATTTTGACCCAGGCGGAGGTGTATATAATTTAACCGCTGTAGGAAGTTATGATGCATATATTTTGAAATTAGATTCATTGGGAAATTTTTTATGGGCGAAAGCAATTGGTGGAGTAGATTATGATGTAGCAAATATTATAGCTATTGACTCTACTGGGAATATCGCTGTTGCTGGAAATTTTGCTGGTACAGTTGATTTTGACCCAGATGCTAGTGTGTATAATTTAACCGCTGTAGGAAGTTATGATGCATATATTTTGAAATTAGATTCATTGGGAAATTTTTTATGGGCGAAAGCAATTGGTGGAGTAGATTATGATGTAGCAAATATTATAGCTATTGATTCTACTGGGAATATCGCTGTTGCTGGAAAATTTCAAAGTACAGTTGATTTTGACCCAGGTATTGGTGTATATAATTTAACTTCTTCGGGGAGCAATGATGCCTTTATTTCAAAGTTTGATTCATCGGGAAATTTTATATGGGCAAAAACAATTGGTGGAACAGGTGATGATGTAGCTAACTCTATTGTTGTCGAAGTAACAACTGGAAATATTTATATAGCTGGAAAATTTCAAAGTACAGTTGATTTTGACCCAGGTATTGGTGTATATAATTTAACTTCTACTTCAAGTGAGGATGCTTTTTTTGCAAAATTAGATTCTTCTGGAAATTTTGTATGGGCAAGAAGAATAGGTGGGGTAAATAATGATGTTGCTAGTAATATAGCTATTGATTCTGCTGGTAATCTGGGTGTATCAGGTAATTTCGCTGGGACAGTTGATTTTGACCCAGGTGTTGGTGTTTATAACTTGAGTGGTTTTAATTCATACAACAATCCATTTCTTTCAAAATTTGATTCATCGGGAAATTTTATATGGGCGAAAGTCTTTTACACAACAAATCATGCTTCTGTTGATTCTCTAGTATCAGATGCAAATAATAACTTTTATTTGGCGGGTTCATTTCAAGGGACCATGGATGCGAATCCTAATTCTGGTACAAAAAATCTTTCTGGTACAAGTCCTTCAAAAAATTTTATTATTAAATTAGACACTTTAGGAAATCATATTTGGTCAAATACCTATAATGTAAGTAGAAGTTATATAACCATAGATTTAAGTGGGGATATTTTAGTTACGGGTCCTTTTTATGGTACAACTGATTTTGATCCAAGCGCTGGTGTCTTTAATTTAACCTCTGTAGGTGTTATAACCAATACTTATATAGTTAAACTTTCACCAATTCCTTCAGATTTTATTCCAAATGCATTTACTTTCAACGACCAAATACTAAAAGCTGTAAATACTTCTTATGAATCGAATACTATTACATTGTCAGGATTAAATGAAGTTGTAGCTATTTCTATATCATCCTGTAGTAGTTCTATTTGTGAATATTCAATAAATAACGGAACATATACTTCAGTTCCTGGTATTATAATAAGCGGGGATACTGTAAAGGTCCGACAAAAATCTTCTATCAATGATTCGACCACTACTGATTTAATTTTAAATATAGGTGGAGTTAGTGATACATTTTCTGTAACTACAGACGACTGGACTAAACCTTTAATTTCTTCTTTTTCTGTCCCAGCAAAATCAACTTCATATATTATTCCTATAACCAATTTTGTTGCAACCGATGATCAGTTTGTTGCTGGGTACTTAATCACAGAATCATCAACTACTCCATCTATAAATTCTCCTGATTGGACAGTTACTCCTCCATCAACCTATCTTGTATTCACAAATGGACTAAAGACACTATATTCTTGGGCAAAGGATAATACAGATAGAATTTCAAACCCAATAAGTGCTCAAATTCTAGTTGATACTTCACCTGTGGTTTCTACTTTTACTATTCCGTTAAATTATAATTCTGCAACAGTTCCTATTAATACTTTTAATGTTACTGATAATGTTGGTGTTGCAGGTTATATGGTTACAGAAAATCTGACTCCACCAAATATAAATGATTCAAGATGGACTGAGACTGCTCCCTCTTCGTATACGTTTGAAAATATAAATGACTCAGTACCGAGTACCTGGAATCAAAGGACAGCAGCTACTTTTTCAACATCATGGCGTACCATCGCTTCTTCGGCCGATGGGAATAAATTGGCTGCTGCTATTGGACAAATCGGTGGAGCTAGTAATTGTAGTTCACCAAGTTGTTATATATATACATCAACTGATGCTGGAAATACTTGGACCGCACGAACTAGTGCTGGCTCCCGTAATTGGTCAGGTATCGCTTCATCATCAGATGGAACAAAATTAGTAGCAGTAATTGGTGGGGATTATATTACCGGATACGTATATACTTCAATAGATAGTGGAGCGACTTGGGTAGCCAGGACTGGAAATGGTTCTCTAAGATGGCACGATGTTACTTCGTCTTCGGATGGAACTAAATTGGCTGCCATAACAGGAGGGCGATATTATAATGGATCAATATATACTTCAATAAATAGTGGGGAAACATGGACAGCACAAGCTGGAGCAGGTTCACGTTATTGGATGTCAATAGCTTCATCATCTGATGGTACAAAATTAGTAGCAAATCCCGGATATGGTTATATTTACACTTCAAATAATAGTGGGGTGACTTGGATAGAGAGAACAAGTTCTGGTATACGTTCTTGGGTAGACGTGGCGTCTTCTGCTGATGGATTAAAATTAGTAGCGACTTCAGGAAATGGTTATATTTATACTTCAAATGATGGTGGGGCTACATGGATAGAGAAAACAAGTTCTGGTATACGTAGCTGGGGCCAGGTTGCATCTTCGTCGGACGGAGTAAGGCTAATTGCGGCAACGAGTAATTCGGGATATATATATTACTCAAGTGACTCGGGGACAACGTGGCTTGAGCAAGCATCAATGGGATTAAAGGAACGTGCTGGTGTTGCTTCCTCTTCTGATGGAACTAAAATAGCTATCGGAGATAGATATGGAGATATATATACTTCCAAATTTGGGAATGAACTTCATGGTTGGGCTAAAGATTCAGAAGGGTTGGTGTCAAGTTCTACAATATATTCAAATGATACAGTGATAATTGATTTTAATACTCCAGTAGTTACAGCATTTTCAATACCCACTAATTCATCTTCATTAACTGTTCCGATTACAACTTTTACAGCGACCGATAATGTTGGAGTGACTGGATACATACTAACCGAAAGTCCTACAGTTCCACCGTCTAATGATATTGGTTGGACGACTGATGCTCCGGCGACATATACATTTTCTTCGTACGGGAATAAGACTTTATATGCCTGGGTAAAAGATGGGAATAATAGTATTTCAAATCCACTTTCAGCTTCAATATTTCTTAATTCCGCTCCGTCTGTAACCTCTTTTGTAATTAATTCTGATTATAATTCTTTTACTATTCCAATCTCGACTTTCACTGCAACTGATGATACTCAAGTTACTGGATATAAAATAACGGAGAATAACGATGTACCGTCCCCATTTGATAATGGTTGGAGTGACACAGCTCCCACAAATTATACTTTTAGTATACAAACAGATATTTCTCCTAAAAATTGGGTGCAAAAAACGAGTGATGCCAATAGGAGTTGGCAGGCAATAGCTTCCTCTTCTGATGGAACAAAAATTGTTGCAGTAGTAGGTGCAGATTTTAATTCTGGTTACATTTATACTTCAGATAATAGTGGAACTACATGGATAGAAAGAACAAATGCGGGACTACGTAAGTGGAAAACTGTTGCTTCTTCTTCAGACGGAACAAAATTAGTAGCTGGTGCATATGACGGTTATGTGTATACTTCTGATGACTCGGGTGCTACCTGGATAGAAAGACAACCTGAAGTTGGGAGAAAATTTAATTTTTACCGTCCAATCGTTTCTTCAGCCAATGGAACAAAATTGGCATTTGTTGAAAACATGTGTGTAAACCAAGGTAGATTATATACATCGACAGATGGTGGAGATACATGGACAAATAAAATTATTTCAGGTTCGCAAATTATTTCCTATTCGTCTGATGGTAATATATTGATTGCAGGTGATAATTATGGTGGTACAGGATGTACCAGTGGAACTAATGGGGGTTATATTTCTACTTCAACTGATAATGGTAATACTTGGACACAAAGAACCAGTGCTGGTTTACGAAAATGGAGTGCGGTGGCTTCTTCTTCAGACGGAACAAAACTATTTGCTACAGCTGATAAAGAAATTAATAGTCCTGGATATATATACACATCTATCGACGGAGGGGTAACTTGGTTAGAAAGAGTATCGGCAGGCTCACATGAATGGAAATCAATTATTTCCTCATCGGATGGAACAAAATTAGTAGCTCAAGTTAGAGGGCAGAATGGTGCAGGAGATATTTATTCTTCGACAGACGGTGGAATTAATTGGAGTCTAAGAAATAGTAATAATTCATGGTATGGAGTGTCATTATCCGCTGATGGAAATAAATTAGCTACTATTGTTAACGGTGGATATATTTATACTTCAACTGCCATTTATACCGCCGAGGGTGCAAAAACTTTATATGCTTGGGCTAAAGATGAAAATGGTGGTGTTTCGAATCCATCTACCGGGCAAATAGTTGTCCATGTAAATCCTCCCACGTCCACAATTAATCCCCTTTGTGACATTTCAGAAAATAGATGTACTGCTTCAGGAATAGTTTCTAGTCCACAGCAAGTTTATGCTGTTCAATTAATTTCTGGTATTTCTTCAGAAGCTATTTCCGATATTGAAATTTCGATAAAAGATGATACTTTGGATAAATGGTTTTCGAACGGAGTATTTTCTTCAGATGTTGAAATATATTCTACAATAACTAATACGACGGAGTGGTCATATGGTACAAAAACTTGGGCATATGATTTATCTACACTTCCTCTAACTATTGGTAATGTTTATAAACTTAATGTAAAGGCTACAGATACATTTGGTAGTGTTGAAAACCCTGTTTCGACAACATCTTTCGTTTTTTCGAGTTTAACACTAGATAACGCCGCTCCTGTTATTACTCTGACCGGGTTAAATCCGATGAACGTAACACTAGGTCAATCATATTCTGAGCCGGGGGCAGATGCTGTGGATGCTATTAGTGGCCCACGTCCGGTAAGTATTTCTGGTACTGTTAACAATAATGCTCTTGGGTCCTATACTATTACGTATACCGCGACAGATATGACAGGGAATATTGGAACAGCTACGAGAACAGTAAATATAATTCCATCTCCAACAGTGTCTTTTGATACTGTTTCTAATAACGGAGATGAAAGTGCGAGTCCTTATGATGCTATGGTAAGTATTTCACGTGCTGATGCTCAAAATACAACTGTTGAATATATTGTCTCAGGAACAACAACCAATGCCGATCATACACTTGTCAGTGGAACTGTTACTTTCTTGGCAGGAGAAGTATCGCAAGAGATATCCATTCCAATAATTGACGACATTCTAAAAGAATTAAATGAGACAGTAATCTTGACCCTTTCGAATCCTATTAATGGGATATTAGGAACTAATGTGTCATTTACTTACACAATTAATGATAATGATATTGCGTCAGGAATAGAATTTTCAACTGGCGAATCCTCTAACCTAGAAAGTCTTAATATGGTAGATATTCCGATTTCATTAGCTAGTATCTCTGGTACAAACACGACAATTGATTATACTATTTCTGGAACAGCGACAAGTGGAGATGATTATTACTTAGATGAAGGGACAGCAACTATTATTGCAGGAGAAACAACAACGAATATTAATATTGAGATTATAGATGATATTCTGAAGGAAGAAAATGAGACTGTTATTATTGCATTATCTAATCCTACAAATTCAACTCTCGGATCAAATAGCACTTATACTTATACCATTACAGATGATGATATCTTACCCTCAATTGGTTTTGATGTTGTCTCAAGTGAAGGAGATGAAAATGTTACAACCGTAAATATTCCAGTTTCAATATCCTCTCCTTATGCGGAAGATGTTACTTTCACTTATTCGGCGACAGACGGGACCGCCACGGGTGGAGATGTTGACTACTCACTTGTAAGTGGAACTGGTACAATAATAGCAGGGGAAACTTCAACTGAAATAACTATCGTTATATTTGACGATGATATTTCTGAAGAAACTGAAACATTATTAGTTACTATTTCAAACCCTGTTAATGCAACACTTGGAAAGAACATTAGTCATATTTATTCTATCTTAGATAATGAAATTTCAATTACAAGTGTGACTGGAAATAATATTAAAGCAACAAGTGCAAAAATAGTTTGGACTACAGCAGATTTTACTGATGGATTAATAGAATATGGAATTATTGCTCCAGGGAATGAAGGAGCATATAATCTTCAAAAATCTAATGAAGATAAAATATTAGACCATAGTTTCTATTTAGGAAATTTAACTCCTGAAACAACTTATTATTTTAGAACAACTTCTACTAATCTAAATAATGAGACGACAGTTTTTGAGTCAGAATTTGCAACAACACCTGGACCAGTAATTAGCGATGTATTATCAAGTGAAATAACTGATACTACCGTACTAATTACTTGGACAACAGACATTCCTACGACTTCACAAGTAAATTATGGAATAGATATAAATCTCGCGGATTTTGATAGGTCGGGCTCTGATGAATTAGTTACAACCCACTCAGTTTTACTTACAAACCTTGCTTCGGCTAATACTTATTACTATTTAGTGGCTGGAATTGATGCTGATACAAATGAAACGGAAGATGCAAATAATGGTGATTATTATATTTTTATTACAGGGGATGACCAAACTCCTCCAATACTATCTGAAATATCAGTTCCTATTATAACTTCAACTCAAGCAGCAATTGTTTGGTTGTCCAATGAGCCGGTTGATGGTAAGGTAATGTATGGAACAAATGTAGGAGTTTATGAAAATGAGACTGATTTAATATTAACACCACTCACAAATCATTTAGCAATAACGGGAGAATTGTCGGAGACAACAACTTATTTCTATGTAGTGGAATCTTCAGATGCAAATGGAAATACAACTACTTCTGAAGAACACTCCTTTGTAACACAAGCGCCAGGGGAAGTCATTGTTTATAGAGGCGGAGGTAGTGGAATAATGGGTGTAGCTCAAGAAATGTATGACTTACTCCTTAATGAAAATAAAATTTACAAAGATAGAATTGGGTCTATTGAAAATGAGCCAGTAATTTCAAATATTCAAATTTCTAATGTAACGGCTTTTGGAGCCACAATTTCATTTGAAACAGATAAAGACACAATAGGATTTATAGATTATGATAGAAATACAAACTATAGTCTTTTGGCGGCGGATAAAAATTGGTCCAAAAGTCATTCGATTATTTTACATGGTCTAAATTTTGGAACAGATTATTTTTTCAAAATTTCAGCCATGAATAAATCTAATCTAAGAAGTGTTTCCGAAGAGCAAAACTTTAAAACGAAATTTTTTAGTGAGAATATTGATCAGTTAACAAAAGTTGAAAACATTGAGCAATTTCAGAAAGAGTTAGAGTCAACTATTGAGTCAATATTACCTTCGATTGTACCCCCATTTATAGATAAACCAGTTGTTTCTGATATTACCGAGAATAGTGCAATTATTTCATTTCGTACAAATGTTAGTGCTTATCCAATAGTTAGCTTCACTCCAGAAAGTTCTTATGACGCAAACAAAGAAAATTCTTACAATGGTGAAATATCAGATACAACAAAAAAAGGTATATCCCATAAACTTAATTTAGTTAATCTAAAACCTAATACAAAGTATCATTTCATTGTAAAAGCTTTCTCCTTACCACAAGTTATAGGTAAATCAGATGATTTCACTTTTATGACCAAGGCTTCTAAAATTCAAGGATCAATTATTGACATTAAAAAAGATTCATTTATTGTTGTCTGGAACACAGATGAACCAACATCATCAATTGTAGAGTATAAGAATATAAATTCTGGCAGAGTATCTCGTATTGCAGATAGTACAATAAATAGTTCCCACTCACTTAAGATTGAAAACCTTACTCCTGGTACTCAATACCAAGTTACAATTTCTGGAATAAATAGTAAGGGTAATATTATAGAGGGAGGAAGTCCTCTTAATATTAAAACTTCAACAGATAATATTCCTCCTACAATTTCAGGTATAAAAGTTGATAGTTCTTTAGTTGCAGGAAGAGAAGATAAAGTTCAAACAATAATTTCATGGCAGACTGATGAACCTTCTACCTCTGCTGTCTATTATGAAGAGGGTTCTGGTTCGATAGATTCACCTCTCTCAAGTAAACAAGAGGACTCTGAATTAACTAAAAATCATGTTGTTATATTAAATTCCCTAAAGCCTGGCACGGTTTATAGATTTTCTGTTGAATCTATGGATGGGGCAGATAATATAAACAAACAACCAGTTAGAACCATAATTACACCTAAAAAATCAGAATCAATTATTGATGTAATCTTTAAAAATTTTGATGACACATTTAATTTTATTAATAATGTTAGATAAATATTTATTAAATATTTAATTAAGTAGCAAAAAAGTATTATAACCAATAATATTAACATTAATAAAAAACCCATATATTAGTTGATAATTTAAGGAAAAATATGTTATAATTTTAAGGTAACTTTATTAAATAACAAAAATAAAATGGAACAAAGTAAAAAAAAGATAAATATACTGATTGTTGATGATGACGAAATGATGCGTATATATTTTCGTGATATCTTTTGGATCCACGGAAGAAATGATATTTATGAAGTAGTTATGGCCTCTTCAATAGAAGAAGGTGAAAAGAAAATATTAGATAAAGAAAACAAACCCGAAATTATTTTTCTTGATTTGATGATGCCTGTTAAAGACGGAGATAATAGTTCTGATGGGCAGATGAGAAGATGTTTGGCTTTTATTGAAAAAGTAAAGAATGATAAAGATTTATCGTCTAAAATAATAATTTATTCTGGCCAAAAAGAAAAAATTATCGAAGATGCTGTTAAAAGGGCCGGAGCTGATGGATATTTATTGAAGGGAGAATTAATGCCCAAAGAGATAATTGCTTTTACTGATAAAATTTATGAACCAAATAATAAGAATTGAAAATTTAAATTTATGGTATGAGAAAGATAAGCCTATTGAAGTTCACGCATTAAAAAATATTAATTTATCTATAGATAAAGGTGACTATGTAGCTTTCTTTGGACCTTCAGGGTGTGGTAAGACAACCATGCTTTATTCTATTTCTGGAATTGATCATTTCCAAGAGGGCAAAGTCTTTATTAATGATAGAGATATTTCTTGTCTTAGTAATCAAGAACTCGCAATTTTTAGACAAACTGGAATTGGAATTATTTTTCAACAATTTAACCTAGTCCCATCATTAAACGTTTTGAAAAACGTAGCCTTACCTATGCTTTTTGTTGGTATTTCTTCGGCAAAAGCCGAAATTGAAGCTCGGAAGTTACTTGAACGACTTGATTTGATAAAATATGCCGATAGGTATCCTTTTGAGCTCTCAGGGGGACAGCAACAAAGAGTTGGTATTGCCAGAGCCTTAGCTAATGACCCTCCAATTATAATTGCCGATGAACCTCTGGGTAACTTAGACTCAGTTAATGCGAAAAATGTTCTTGAATTTTTAAAGGAATTGAATGAAAAGGACGGTAGAACCATAATCATGGTAACTCACGAAGCTTGGAGTTTAAGGGATGTAAAAACTATTTTTCATATGAAAGATGGTACGATTTCTGATATTGAAAAAGTTAATAATTTTAATATTGCTGATTCTTTATCGAAACATTTATACAAACAGATGTCTTCGGTCTCCAGCGGTGATGGAATTAATGATAAAAATAAAGAAGAAAAAATTTCGGCTCGTATACTAGCTAACTTTTTGCTTCGCGGATATTCGATGGACGAAATTAGGCGCTTTGAATTGTTTGTAAATGATCGATTTGATAATAAAATAGATAAAAAACAATTAAAAAAACTAATTAATAAACCATTTAAAGATGGGGGAGTTGGGCTTTGGAAGAAAAAAGCAGAAAGAGTGACAGAATATTTAGAAGGGATTATAGAAGAAAGAAAATCAGTTAAACATATTTATGATATTATTGAAAAAAATCCAGAACTATCTATAGGTGATGAAATAAAGAATATTAGAGACTGGTTGATAGAAGGATATACTGGTAATTTATCACAATTACAAATTATCGCGCTTGATCAAGTAATTTCCGATAGAATTAGGTATAATTTACCTGCTGATAAGGTGGTTGAAATATTAGATCTATCGAATAATAAATTCGGCGTCGGCTTGTCGTTTAGAGCATCTCAGTTAATTTCAGAAAAACTTGAATTAATATTAAATGAAAACTCCGAAAATAAAGACAATGAATAATTTTAGGTTCATATAATTATATAAAAATGATAAACCAAACATTAAAAATACGTGAACTATTATCACTTTCATTTAGAACTTTCCGAACTAAACCACAAAGAGCCTTTTTAACTATTATGGGTATGTCTATTGGTATTGCGACTGTTCTCTTGCTGGTTTCTTTGGGATATGGGTTACAATATATTTTAATTGGTAAGTTGATGACGACAGAAGACTCACTTGTTACTATGGAAATTTCTTATCCATCTGAAAGTAATACAACAATCGGAAAACCATTATTAGAAAAAATAAAACAATATCAAAATGTAGCCGAAGTAAGCCCAATTGCAGAATTTTCTGGTGAAATAAATGAAGATGGCCACTCAGGTCTTTTGGTTGATGCTCGGATTGTTGAACCATCATATTTTAGGTTGGCAGGTTTGTTGCCAACTGTTGGTGAACCACTTTTTGACTCAGATAAAGAACCAGGGTTAGTAGCTTCTAGTCAGACATTAATTCCGCTTAATTTACCTCCTAATGAAAATTCTTTGAATAAATCACTTTCTTTTAAAGTTTTTTATCCTAATAATGATGAGAATGAATCAGTCGAATCAATTTCAAATATTCCTCTGAAAATTAAAGGTATAATTGCTGATGAAGCCATGCCCCCAACAACTATTATTTTTGCTAATTCTCTGTCACTAGAACCACCTTTCTATCAAAAAATTTTAGTTAAAGCAGGTGATATAGATTTCGTTGAAGGATTAAGAGATAGATTTTTAGAAGAAGGTTTTTTGGTTTCGGCAAGAATTGACTTAGTTACTCAAGCAAGAAAAATTACCAATATAATTACGATTATTTTAGGAGTATTTGGGGTTACAGCCTTAGTTGTCTCGGCGATAGGAATGTTTAATACGATGCTCGTTGGCTTTTTAGAACGTATTTACGAAGTTGGTATTTTAAAATCTATTGGTGCTACAGATTATGATGTTCGTAATTTATTTTTAGTTGAAGCAACTATAATGGGTTTCCTAGGAGGTATTGGTGGTATTATTATTGGGATAGGTGGTGGTGAGATATTAAATTTAGTTCTTAGTGCTTTAGCTGTTAGGTTTGGTGGTGAAGCTATAAGATTATTCTTAACCCCATGGTGGTTTATCTTTTTAATATTAGTCTTTTCTTTAATTATTGGTTTTATTTCTGGTTGGTGGCCAGCCCATCGAGCGGCAGGTCTTTCTCCTAAAGAGGCATTTACGAAAAAGTAATCACAATAAATCTTCCGGATCAACATTTATTGAGAAAGAAGGCGGAAGATCTTCTAGATTTTGTAGTAACTCAGGGTTGATGACTAACTTATCATTTGTTGGAAGAGGCCAGATTTCTGGATTTACTTTGATGACTGTATTTGTTATATATTGACCCTTAATCCTACTGACAAATGCACTAAAAACTTGTGGCTCATAATCACCCAACTTTTGCTCGATAAAATTTCTGGCTCTCTCGGTGTCACGAGCTGAACCTTCAAATGTAATTTTAATTAATCTTTTAAATGGAGGATAACCAAAATCTCGTCTTTCAGTTAAATCTTCACGACAGAGTGGTAAAACATTACCACTTAAAATATATTGCAATATTTTATTATCAGGGATTCTGGTTTGAATAACTAAACTTTCTTCTGTAATGTTATGTAATTTTTCAATAATATGTAGAATTTTTTGTGTAATGTTAAAATTTGGAATTGAAAATAAGCCATCGATTGAAATAATTGCGCTACTTGAAACTTTGTTTTGTAAATATGAAAAAACCATTTCTGTGCCAATTAAAATACTTCCGGGATTTTTATTAAATTCACTTATAATACTACGAGCCTCTTTAACAGTACTTGTTGATTCTTTGTCGATTTGAAAGATTTTTGTTTTTGGAAATAAATTATTTATTTCTTCTCTAACTTTATCTGTACCAATACCTAGGGGTGTTAAATTCCAGCTTAGACAGTTCGGGCAGGAGACTTCCGTTTTTTCTTTACGGCCACATTTATTACACATAAAAATTCTAGGCGTTGTTGATTTTGTAGCAGTTATTTGCTTTGTGCCATACAAAACAATTGGTGTTGAGCACGATGGACATAGTAAGGTTTGACCACAATCATTACAAATTGTGATTGGAGCTAAACCTTTGCGAACTGAAAAAAGAAGAACGGATTTATTATTTAAGATTGAATCTCCAATCATCTTTTTTGTGTCTTTTGAAATTGTGGTAAAAATTTTTTTACCACTTTGATCTACTTCGTCTTTCATGTCAACAACGATTTGATTTTCAGTTTGTGGAAGGCGATAAAGAGGTGAAGAAATTTCTCCAAATTCGCCTATATCATGCCTATACAATGTCTCTGGACGAAGCAAGGTATCACCAAAAATTAATTTAGTCTTTGAAACTGAGGATAAGATTTCAGCAAAACTTCTGATATCAATATATGGTCGATTCATTTGTTTATAAGTATCAGAACTTTCGTGCTCTAAGATAATTGTTTTAATGTCATAGCGAGGAATTGACAAAAATATTCCAGTTCCGATAATTAAAATAGGATGTTTTTCTTCAACAACACCGTTGTAATTATTAATTAAAATACTTTTAGTCATATCCGAATGAAAAGAAAAAACATATTGTTCTATGCCACGGGCAAGTTCTTTATTGAAGTGATCAATGTCAAATCTATTTGGAACACAAATAAAAATCGATTCTTTTTTAGCAAAGGCTTCTCTAATTAAAGTCCGATAAAAAGCCAAACGGTCTTCTGGGGTGGCTTGAAAAATTAATTTTTCGTGTCCAACATTAACTTTTTCCTCATTTAAATCTCCATCTTGATTGTGTTTTTTTAATTTTTGAACATTGTCTATATAAATGGAAGGTAAGAGTGATTTTATGATTGAACCAGAGTTACTGACGGTATAGTTTTTTAATTTTTGACAAGCAACGAAAAAACTTTTATTGAATGGCGAATCACCTTTAATTTTAATTATTTTCTTTAATTGATAGTCGGCATTTTTTAAATCAGATTTAACATTTCTGGCTTCTTCGATATTAATAACAATTGCATCAATTACTTTCAACCGAACTGGTATAGAAACAATACTACCAAGCGGAACATCGTTCAAAGAAAAATACGAAAGATATTCTCTTTGATTTCCTTTTGAAAGTGGTATAACTGTAGCGATATACATACATATATATCGTAACATATAGACGCGAAATAAACACAATTTATAAATTCTATATTTTATGCTATAATCACTTTATTATTTAAATATATTATGGCTTTATTTTCAAAAAAACTTGGAATTGATTTAGGGACAGCAAATACGCTTGTGTATCTTCCTGGTAAGGGCATTGTTTTAAATGAGCCTTCAGTTGTGGCTGTTTCTGAACAAGATAATACAATTTTAGCCATTGGTATTGAGGCTAAAAATATGATTGGTAAGACACCAGAGAATATTATTGTCTATCGACCCATGAAAGACGGAGTGATTGCCGATTATCGAGTGACCGAAGCCATGCTAAGATATTTTATTGGTAAAACTCTCGGTAAGTATAATTTATT
Organism: uncultured Candidatus Saccharibacteria bacterium; assembly: GCA_964563715.1. Classification (GTDB taxonomy): domain Bacteria; phylum Patescibacteriota; class Minisyncoccia; order Phycocordibacterales; family UBA9973; genus UBA8515. Next base: position 54,127 of record CAZLXA010000002.1, read on the forward strand.
TAAACCTGATGTTATGGTTTCAGTGCCAGCTGGTATTACTTCTACAGAACGCCGAGCGGTGGTTGAAGCGGCCATTCGGGCCGGGGCCAAGAATGCTTATGTTGTTAAAGAACCAATTTTAGCGGCGATAGGAGCTGGAATTCCGATTCAAGAATCACGAGGTTATATGATTATGGATATTGGTGGTGGAACGACAGATGTGGCAGTTATAGCCCTAGGTGGCATTGTGGCCTCAACTTCTGTTAAATGTGCAGGCGACAAAATTGATCAAGCTATAACTGATTACATAAAGAAAACATTTAACTTGGCAATTGGTGATAAAACAGCAGAAGCCATAAAAGTTAAAATAGGAGCGGCTGTACCACTTGAAGAAGAATTAACTATTACTATTAAGGGCCGTGATTTTATTCAAGGTTTGCCAAGAACGGCTCAAATATCAACCAATGAAATAGTTCGAGCAATTGATAAAGAATTGCGCATTATGGTTGGAGCAGTGAAAGATGTTTTGTCTCAGACTCCACCAGAATTAGCATCAGATATCATAGATGACGGAATAATAATGACAGGAGGGTCTAGTCAGCTTAGAAATCTGAGTGATTTAATTTATCGCCGAACGGGGGTTAAAGCTCGAATGGCTGATGAACCGCTTTTGTGTGTGGCCAAAGGAACAGGTGAAGCCTTGAATCATTTGGACACTTACAAAAAAAGTATTTTAAGTAAAAAATAATGAGAGCGAATTATCAAAAAATTAAACGAAACTTTTTTCGACTATTTTTATTTGGCTTTGCAATAGCAGGGTTTGTTTTTTTTATAGTTTATATTTCTATGCAATATGGCTGGTTGAATGTTCGAGGTTCAACTTCGACAAGAAATTCATATTTTAATATTGATAAAAATTTAGAAAATAATAATACTGGAGATTTAAAAATTATTTGTCAAATTAATGTTTTAAATAAATATGCTCCTTTAACTTCAGTTAATATTTATAAAAATCTAACATCAGGAACAAGTGACGTGACATTAAATAAAATGATATTCGTAGCCAAGCGGCGTTTTGAAAATGATTATTACTTTAATAAAGAAATTAACAATTGTGAAGATTCTAGTCAAAGTCATGAGTTAGAAGTATTAATTTCAGCATATAATTGGGCTGATACGGACCAATGGGCTTTAATGAAAGAGGTTTTTACTCGTGATCAAGAGATTATTAAAAAAGCAGCTCGTGATGCCAAGATTTCTCCGCGATTAATTATTAGTGGGGTAATTGGTGAGCAATTTAGATTTTTTAGTAATCGACGAGAAAGTTTTAAAAGTTATTTTGAGCCGTTAAAAATATTAGCATCACTTTCTAATACTTCTTTCGGTATAGCTGGTTTAAAACCAAAAACTCTTGGACAAATAGAAGATAATTTAAAAAATAAAAATTCTGCTTTTTATTTGGGGCCCGAGATGGAAAAAATAATTAGTTATAAAGAGGGAGCTGACATTGAAACAGAAAGGATGAATAGAATTACAAATGTTAAAGATCCTTATTATTCATATTTATATGTCGGCTTGTATATGAAGCAACTTATCGCCCAATGGCAAAAAGCCGGATATGATATAAGCGAAAAACCAGAAATCCTTGGCACTCTTTATAATCTTGGTTTTTATTATTCAGTGCCAAAAGAAAATCCACAAGCTGGGGGTTCGACTATAAATATCAATGGGGTTGATTATATTTTTGGTGATATTGCTTATGAATTTTATTACTCGGGTGAACTTTCCGATATTTATCCAATTGAGGTACAATAAGAGATATGGATGATTTAGAAAAATTATTTCCAATCAATTTATATCATAGTTATGTGATTGAAGGCGATTCTAGTTTGACTGATGACTTACTTAGATTTTTAGAGATACGAGGTGAAATTGAAAAACTAAGCCCAGATGTTATTTGTCAAAATTACGAATCATTTACGATCGATGATAGTTATGCAATTAAGGATTGGCATAGTCGTTTGGGAGTAACAAATGGTAAAAAAATTTGTATTTTATCTACTAAGTTTATAAACCGCGAAGCTGAACAAACACTACTAAAAATTATTGAGGAGCCTGCAATTAATACTCATTTTTTTATTATTATTCCAGATTCATCTAAGTTGCTTGAGACGATAATTTCACGGGTTCATGTTTTAAAAATAAAACCAAATGAAAATATTGAAATTAAAAAATCCGTTTTACTATTTATAAAAAATGACCCAAAAGCAAGAATTGAGATGATAGCTCTCATTATTAAAAATAATAAAAATGAAGAAAATAGTGGACAGTTAAGATCATATGCCACAAATTTTGTTAACGAACTGGAATCTATTTATTATCAAAAATTTAAAAATGATAAAAACGATAAAAATATTAAAGACATTTTAAATGAATTACAAAAGTCTCGTGATTATCTAAGCACCCCCGGCGCTTCAGTCAAAATGATTTTGGAGCATTTAGCACTTGTGATATAATAAAAAAATATGGCATACAACACACAAAATTTTAAAATAGAATTAAAAAAGGTTGAAGAGTGGTTGAGTAAAGAATATTCGCAAGTTCACACTGGTCGGGCAACACCGATGATATTAGATAGTATTATGGTGGAGAGTTATGGTAGTCATCAGCCAATTAAAAATGTGGCTGGGATTACGATTGAAGATCCAAAGACCTTAAGAATTGCCCCCTGGGATAAAAATCAAATTAAAGAAATAGAAAATGCTATTAATGCGGCCAATTTGGGATTATCGATTGTTTCTGATAGTGATGGTGTTCGTGCTATCTTCCCAATGCTAACAACTGAAAATCGAACTAAGTTGGTAAAAGTTTTAAAAGAAAAATTAGAAGATGCACGGATTAGTGTTCGAAAAGAAAGACAAAATGAAATCGATAAATTGACCGATTTATCTGAAGATGAAGTCAAAAGAGGAAAAGATGATATTCAAAAATGTGTTGATGAATCAAATAATAATTTAGAAGCAATTTTTACTAAAAAAGAAACAGAAATAATGAATTAAATAATGTCTATAATAATTTTTATAATAATTTTACTTGTGCTTGTTGTTTCTCATGAATTCGGGCATTTCTTTGTGGCTAAAAAAGCTGGGATCCGAGTTGATGAATTTTCTTTTGGTTTTCCTCCAAAACTTTTTGGTAAAAAAATTGGTGAGACGACTTATAATTTTAATGCGCTCCCACTTGGTGGCTATGTAAAAATTTATGGTCAAGGGTCAGATGATTTTCCTGGACAAAATGGTGAAGAGGTAACTGAGGCAGATAAAGAAAGAAGTTTTATGCACAAGCCCCGATATATCCAGGCGGCTGTTTTATTTGCTGGTGTATTTATGAACCTACTTGTCGCATGGTTACTTTTGTCTGTTGGTTTTATTTCTGGCCTACCTACTTCAGTCGGTAGTGTTCCTAAAGGGGGTGTTATTGAAAATCAAGCATTAACTATTACGAGTGTTTTAGGTGGTTCACCAGCAGAAATTGGAGGACTTAAAACTGGCGATAAGATATTATCACTCGAAACAATAGATGATTCAACAAAACTTTTATCATTAGAGTTAGGAACAGAGAGTGTTCAGTCTTTTGTTAAAGCAAATAGTGGTAAAGAAATAAAAGTTTCATTAATTCGTGGTAAAGAACAAAAAGAAGTCACTGTTATTCCTGAACAAAATGATAACGGTAGTGCTGTAATCGGTATTTCAATGGATACGATTGGAACTATGAAATTGCCAGTACATATGGCTATTTGGGAAGGATTAAAATTAACTGGTGATGTAACGAAAGCTACAGTATTTGGTTTTTATAATTTAATTAAAAGTGCCATATTGGGTAAAGCTGATATGTCGACATTAACTGGTCCGGTTGGAATTGTTGGGGTGGTTGGAGATGCAGCTGAATTTGGTTTTATTTATTTATTATCTTTCACCGCTTTAATTTCGATAAATTTAGCCGTTATAAACTTAGTTCCATTCCCAGCTCTTGATGGAGGAAGATTACTTTTCTTATTGATTGAAAAAATTAAAGGTTCTCGTATCAAACCTCAAATTGCTAATTGGGTAAATATGATCGGTTTTGGGCTTCTAATGCTTCTAATGGTGGTTATAACTTATCACGATATCGTTAAACTTTTGTAATAGCTCGAGTTTCTAAGTTGATTTATTGTGATTTTTGTTGTATTATCGGCATCTATATGAGATGGATAATTTTTACGGGAACTTGGAGGTTAACAAATAAAGAAGTTGAAAATGATGTCAGGCTGGCAGCTAGGCAAGTTTTTGAGAGTGGCGATGGAATTTGTACCGGCGGAGCCACGGGAGTGGATTATTTTGCTATGGATGAATTTGTTAAGTTAAATCCTGAGTGTAATCGTATTAGAGTTTTTATTCCTGCACGATTGGATCATTTTATTGCCGATTATCGTAAGAATTGGAAACATAGTCCGATTGATGATAACGATATAAACAATTTAGAACATATTTTAAAAATAATTAAAACCAGAAATCCTAGTGCGGTTTTTGAGGTTAGAAAAAATTCTGGTGATATAACTCAAGAAGAATATGATATTCGCAATAGTGAAGAGGTGACTTTCTCCGATGAAGTTTATGCCTTTCAAGTCAACAATAGTACTGGAACAAGCGACACAATTAACAAAGCCAATAATGTAAATTTACCTATTACCCTCCATAAAAATTATATTATAAAAGAATAATATTTTTATATTTTACATTTCAGTAAATATATGATATTATAATTATGTATTCATCGTTATGATGATTTCATTTAAGCGCTGTCCGCACTTTGCGGATGTTTTTATTTAATAAACAAAAATAATTAATATATGGAAATAAGAAATATTGCAATAATAGCCCACGTTGACCATGGTAAAACAACACTGACTGACCAGATGATGAAACAGTGTGGCATGGTTGAAGAAGGCATTACAATGGATTCAAACGCTCTTGAACTTGAGCGTGGTATTACTATATATTCTAAAAATACTTCTGTTATATATAAAGGAACGAAAATAAATATTGTTGATACACCAGGACATGCTGATTTTGGTTCAGAAGTTGAACGAGTTTTGCGAGCCATTGATTCAGTTTTACTTTTAGTTGATGCCCAAGAAGGTCCAATGCCTCAAACCCGTTTCGTGTTAAAAAAATCCCTAGAACTTGGCTTAAAACCGATTGTCGTTATAAATAAAATTGATAAACCGGCCGCAAATCCAGATCGAGTTCACGATGAAATTTTGGAACTATTCTTAGAATTGGGAGCTTCACAAGAGCAAATTGATTTTAAATATTTATATGCTATCAGCCGTCAAGGCGTAGCTAAATTACACTTGGAAGATGAATCAAAAGACTTAACTCCATTGTTTGACTTAATTTTGTCGGAAGTAAAAGAAGCTTCAATAAACAAAGAGGATCCATTTAGAGCCCAAGTGTTTAATTTGGGTTATGATAATTTTTTAGGTCGTTTAGCTATTGTCCGAGCCTATGCTGGGTCAATAAAAACTAGTTCGCCGATTATTGTTAAAGATTCCAATGGAAATTCTCGTAATGCTAAAATTTCAAAAATGTTTACTTTTGAAGGCATAAATAGAAAAGAAGTAAGTATTTTAAATACTGGTGATATTGCAATTATGGCTGGAATCCCCGATGTATATATTGGCGAAACGATTTGTGATGACATAAATACGGAAGCTCTTCCCTCTATTGATATTGATGAACCAACAATTTCTTTAAACTTTTTAGTTAATGATTCTCCTTTTTGTGGACGAGAGGGTAAATATGTTACTAGTCGACAAATTAGAGAAAGACTTGAAAAAGAATTAGAAATGAATGTTGGACTTCGTATAAATTTTGATGGCACCGATGAAGAAGAAATCCAAGAAGGATTTTTAGTTTACGGACGAGGGGAATTACACATTGCTGTTTTACTTGAAAATATGCGTCGGGAAGGATATGAAATTCAAGTTTCGCAACCACATGTAATTATAAAAGAAGAAAATGGAATGAAATTGGAACCTTATGAAGAAGCAACTATTGATGTTCGAAATGAATTTTCAGGAAGTGTTATTGAAAAATTAACTGCTCGTCGTGGTTTGATTACATCTATGCATGAAAAAGAAGGAATCGTTCGAATGCTAATTGAAATTCCGACTCGTGGACTACTTGGCTACCGAGGGCAATTTGTAGTTGATACAAAAGGTGAGGGAATACTAGCTTCAAGATTTATTGGTTTTAAAAATTATGCAGGAGAAATTAAAAAAAGAGATGTTGGTTCGATGACCTCGATGGTCTCAGGTAAAGTTGTTGCTTTTTCACTTTGGACTTTACAAGAAAGAGGTATTTTATATGTTGAACATGGAGATGAAGTTTATGAAGGAATGGTTATTGGAAATGTTACAAAAGGTGATGAAATGGCCGTTAACCCAACTAAAGGTAAACAACTTTCAAATATGCGTTCAAGTGGTACAGATGAAGCTGTTAATGTCAAACCATCATTTAAATTATCAATTGAAAGGGGTCTTGAAATTATGGCTGAAGATGAATTTTTAGAAATTACACCCAAAAGTGTTCGATTGCGTAAGAAGTTATTGACTGAAATGGATAGATCAAAAGCAAAAACCAGCCTTAAAAAATAAGATTATTTACAATATTGATAATATATGATGTAAAAAATTTGACTTTATCCTATTACAATGATATTGTATAGAGAGATAAATAATTAATAAATTAAATTTTAATTCAAATGGCTACAATAGTTACATTTAAACCTAAACAAGTTACAAAAAATATGCTCTCAGGTTTGCCCACAAGAGCTCATGAAGTGATAATTAATCGCTTCGGATTAACATCCGATGCTGAAAGAAAAACTTTAGAAGCAATTGGACAAAAATATGGAATTACCCGCGAGCGTGTGCGTCAAATTGAAAATTCGGCGCTTGCTCTTATTCGTAAATCTGAATCATTTAAAAATGAAAAAGATGTTTTCGAAGAGTTGAAGAAATTAATGCACTCATTAGGAGCTATAGTTTCTGAGCAGGATTTCTTGTCTCATTTATCTAAAGATAAATTAACCCAAAATCATATTCATTTATATCTAACTTTAGGTAATGATTTTACTAAACACAAAGAAGATGAACACTTTAAGTCTCGTTGGAGTGTTGATGATGAAATAGCGGTTCAAATACATAAATCTCTTAAAAATCTTTTTGAAAATCTAACTGATGATGAATTAATTTCAGAAGGAGAATTGATTTCAAAATTTTTAGAAGAAGTGAAAGAATTAGCTGAACAATATAAAAATGAAGAAATCGCAAAACGATGGCTTTCAATTTCAAAAAAGATTAGCAAAAATCCATTAGGTGAATGGGGTAAGTCTACATCTTCTTCCATCAAAACTCGTGGTGTGAAAGATTTTGCTTTTTTAATGATGCGTAAACATGGTAGCCCAATGCATTTCCGAGAAGTAGCCAAAGCAGTAGCTAGTACTTTTGATAAAAAATGTCATGTTGCAACTTGTCATAATGAACTAATTAAGGACCCTCGTTTTGTTTTAGTTGGCCGAGGTATTTATGCACTTTCTGAATGGGGATATAAAACTGGTGTTGTTCGAGAAGTTATTAAAGAATTAATAAAAAAGAATGGGCCTATGACAAAAGAAGATATCATCGATCAAGTTATGAAAGAAAGATATTTGAAGAAAAATACCATTTTGGTTAATTTGCAAAATTCTAAATATTTTAAGAAAAATAAAACTGGTGAGTATACAATAGTCTAAATTAAAATCCTCTCTGACCTAGATCAGAGAGGATTTTAATTTGCTTATATAGTATTTATTGATATAATCAAGATATGAAGAATGGTATAATTTTTGATATTATATTAGTTGTGGCAGGGCTGATTGTTGTAGCTATCTTGATTGGATATTTTACAAATTAATAATTTATGATCCAAGATTTTTTTGTTTCACACAATTTAAATTTAATTCAAATGCTACTTGTAGCAATAGGTTATTTGATGCCTCTACCACTTGCGTATATTGCTTTTCATTTGTGGCACCATTACCGCCAGGAGCGTTTTATTATGAATATCAAGTGGGTTTTACTTGAAATTCAAGTACCTCGTGATGTTATTAAAACACCAGCAGCGATGGAATTAATTTTCTCCAATGCTCTTTACCACAAAAGCATTAAAGGTTTCTGGGAAGAATTTATGATTGGTGCACCTTGGTTGTGGTTTTCTCTTGAAATTGTTTCAATTGACGGCCGAGTACATTTTTACATACGAACTCCAAGTAGAATTCGAGATTTAGTTGAAACTCAAGTTTATGCTCAATATCCCCAGGCTAAAGTAATAGAAGCAGAGGATTATGTTTGGAATGTTCCACAATATAAAAAAGATGGAGATTGGAATATGTGGGGTTGTGAATTTACTAAAATGAAAGATGATGCTCAGCCAATCAAAACATATCGGCAAGTTGAAGAAATGAAATCAGGAACGAAAGAAGAATTTAAAATTGATCCGATTACTCCAATTATTGAATTTTTGGGTTCATTGCCTAAAGGTCAACAGGTTTGGATTCAAATTGTTGTCCGACAAAGTATTAAAAAATACCATAGCCATACTGGTAAACATGTAGGTTTTGTTGAGCACGCTGAAGAGCATATGAAAGAAATGCTTAAAATTTATACTAAATATGGTAAGGGTGCCGGACAGGGAGGTATCGATACTTTTGAAGTTCGAGCCCCAGGATTTTTAGACCCAATTATCAAGCAAATGGTTGTAATTATTCAACAGATTCATTTTGATACCGGAATTAGAGTTGTAACATTATCTGACAAACGTTTAACAACTGACGACCAATTTAATAATTTAAGGCGAAATTCTCGTTTGATGTTTAGGCAATTTGCTCAACCATATTCAAATGAATTAAATAGAATAAGTGCAACCCAGTTTGATGCTCCGTGGTCAGATCCAACCGGATTGGCTTTAACTTCTATTAAAAGACGCATGCTTAATTTTTACCGAATGAGAACTTTTTTCCACCCGCCAATACAATATGCATTTAAGTACCCAGCAGTTTTATCGATGTTTTTTCCATCTGGTAAGCCGCAAATCTTTGTTTTGTCTTCAGAAGAACTAGCTTCACTCTATCATTTCCCTGGTATGGTTTCCGAAACTCCAAGCTTCAAGCGTATCGAATCAAAGATTGCCAAACCACCATCCAATTTGCCTATATAGTTTATCAATATGGATAATGATAATTTTAAATTTGGTCAAAAAATCAAAAAGATTAAAATAATATTATTAAGTATACTTATACTTGTTGGTTTTATTTTTATATTTTCTTATTATTTTTTATCTTATCCGTTGGGCAGTAAGGATGTAATTATTCATATATCATCTGGTCAGTCAGTTGATTCTGTTGTAGATGAATTAAAAGATAAAAAAGCTATTCGAAATAATTTAACATTAAAAGTTTTTATTAAGTTTTTTAAAAAGGGTAATGGAATAATTGCCGGAGATTATTTAATTGAAAAAAAATCTCCTGTTTGGGTTGTTGCTTGGCAATTGGGGCAGGGTAAACATAAAATTGAGCCGATCAAAATCACAATTAGAGAAGGTTTAACTAATATTGCTATAGCTGATTTATTGGCTGATAAGTTAGCAGGATTCAGACGTGATTTATTTTTGTCTCAAATTGAAAATATGCAAGGTTATTTATTCCCTGATACTTATTTTTTCTTTCCACACGAAACACCAGAAGAAATAGTTAAAAAATTATCAGATAATTTTAATCAGAGAATTAAAAATATCGACATAAATAATAAGAATTTAAGAGATGTAATAATTATGGCTTCAATTTTAGAAGGCGAAGCAAACGGTAAAGAAGATATAAAAATTATTTCGGGTATTTTATGGAAAAGAATAAGTTTGGGAATGCCACTTCAGGTTGATGTTGATAAAAATACTTATGAGATAAAAGGACTTCCAGTTGCTCCGTTAAATAATCCAGGACTTTTGTCGATTGAATCTGCTGTTAATCCTGTTAGTTCTCCATATTTATATTATCTTCATGATAAAAATGGTAAAGTACACTATGCAATAAATTTTGAAGAGCATAAAAATAATATTAATAAATATCTAAAATAATCCGTCTGCGTATTATACTACGACGAGATAAGTATGATTTTAAAAACAATTAAACAAAAAGAATATGAATTACTTGATTGTGGTCAAGGGGAAAAACTAGAAAGATATGGGTCGTATGTTTTACGACGACCAGACCCGGAGGCACTTTGGATAAAATCAAAAAGTAATGATTTTTGGGAGAAAGCTGAATTAAAATTTATTAGAACTGGAATTAAAACCAAGTGGATAGTTAAAGAAGGTACACCAAAGAATTGGGATATTTCATTTGGGGATTTAAATTTTTCAATTAGACCAACATCTTTCAAACATACCGGCCTTTTCCCTGAACAATTACCAAATTGGCAATGGATGGAAGAGATAATTACTAGTGTGAGCGGAAAAAGGCCTTGCCTTAAGGGAGCCCAAGGCAAGGCCTTAAGGAGCGAACCCGTCTCTGTCTTAAATCTTTTTGGCTATACAGGAGGAGCAACACTTGCTTGTGCTAAAGCTGGAGCCGAAGTTTGTCATGTTGATGGCTCCAAAACGGCAGTTGAATGGGCTCGTATTAATGCGAAATTATCAGGTTTGGAAGATGACCCAATTCGTTGGATTGTTGAAGATGTTTTGGTTTTTTTAAAAAGAGAAATTAAAAGAGGAAGAAAATATGATGCAATTATTATGGACCCACCGTCATTTGGCCATGGACCAAAAGATGAATTATGGAAAATAGAAGAGCATTTTCTTATATTAATGGAACTTTGTCGTGAGCTACTTTCTGATGACCCACTTTTTGTTATTATTAATGGTTATACAGCCGGATATTCAGCCATTGCTTACGAAAATAACTTAAAAGATATGATGAAAGATCATACAGGGCAAATTGAAATTGGTGAATTGGCCATAGAACAAACAGACAGTGACAGATTGCTTCCTTGTGGTATATTTGCAAGGTGGAGTACGAATTAGGTTCTAGTAATTAGTTTCTAGTAATTAGTGTAAATTGTGAAATAAAATAAGTCTTTGAAAAATGCCTTGCGCAGAGCGACTGGCTCGAGCAGAGCAAAAACCTAGCAAGGTTTTATGTGTGCATTTTGAGAAGAGCTTATTTTATGAAGCACTTTTTAAATAAATGAATTTAAATAAAAAAACAGTTTTTGTGGGAGTTTCAGGAGGAGTAGATTCGGCTGTTTCTGCAGCATTACTTAAAGACCAAGGCTACAATGTTATTGGGGTTTTTATCCGAACCTGGACACCTGATTTCATAGAATGTACTTGGCGTGATGAAAGACGAGATGCCATGCGAGTTTGCGCTCATTTAGAAATTCCATTTTTAGAATGTGATGCAGAAGATGAATACAAAAAAGGCGTGGCTGATTATATGATAGAAGAATATAAAAAGGGTAATACTCCTAATCCTGATGTGATGTGTAATCGAGAAGTTAAATTTGGGGTCTTTTTGAATTTTGCCAAAGAGAGGGGAGCCGATTTTATTGCTACCGGACACTACGCTCGCAATAAGCGAGCTAGTAGAAAGTTGAAAGTAGAAAGTTATAAAGTAAAGAATTTAAAAAAAATTTATGAACTTGATGAACCTTATGAACTTTTAACTGGGTGCGATAGCACTAAAGACCAAGTGTATTTTTTGTGGACACTTACTCAAGATGATTTAGCTCATACACTTTTCCCGATTGGTCATTTAAATAAGATTGAAGTGCGCAAATTAGCTATCAAATATAAAATCCCAAATGCTAAAAAAAAAGACAGCCAAGGAGTTTGTTTCTTAGGACCACTTGATATGAAAGATTTTTTGAAACATTATATTGAAACAAAAAAAGGTGATGTGCTTGATATTGAAGGAAAAATTATTGGCAGTCATGATGGAGCAGTATTTTTCACATTGGGTGAAAGACATGGATTTACTATTTTTAAACATTCTGAAAAAGATAAGCCTTTATATATTATTGTCAAAGACTTAGAAAAAAATACGGTTACGGTATCTACTAAAAATAATTTACCTCTCCCAACCCTCCCCTTATTAAAGGGAGGGCAAGGTTGGGGTCTAAATATGGTAAACACCAATTGGATTTCTCGTATCCCTGAAAAAGACAAAATTTATACAGCTCAGATTCGTTATCATGGCGAATTACTAAACTGTCAAATTTCTAGAAGTTTTGGAAGTCCGACTTCCAAAAATATGGAAATTATTTTTGATAAGGAGGTTTTAGTTAATAAAGGCCAATCAATAGTTATATATGATAGCGATATTTGCCTCGGTGGAGGTGTTGTGGAATAATAATTAAGTAGCAAGTAGCAAGATAATAGTGATTAAGTTTTATGTGATTTACTGGACCAGCGCTATCGCATCCATTTGGTAAAAAGTAAAACTAATGTTTTTATTTTATAATTTGGTATAATATAAAATATGCAAAATTTATTTGATTCGGTAACTATTGATATTATTATTCGTTTATTTGTGGCTTTGATTTTGGGAATGATTATTGGTACTGAGCGAGTTTGGGCTCATAAAACTGCGGGAATGCGTACTTATGCACTTGTGTCTATGGGTTCAGCTTTATTTGTTATCATTTCAAATGAAATGGTCGAATACTATGCGAATTTTTCAGGATTGAATCCCTTAATTCTAGTTTCGCAAATTGTTGTTGGGGTTGGATTTATTGGGGCAGGTTTAATTTTTACTAAAGATTCGAAATTAGTTGGCTTGACCACAGCCACATCATTATGGGTTTCGGCTGGTATTGGAATGGCTGTCGGTTTCGAATTATATAATATTGCAATTGTTGCCACATTCCTAACTTTATTTATCTTTATTGTATTATGGTTCGTTGAAGAGCAATTAAAAAAATCAAAATATTTCAAAGAAAATAATATTAATGATAGTAATTAAAAACTCAAATTATAAATCCACCAGTAGGACTGGTGGATTTAGGGCTTTTTTAATTGTAGATTTTGTTGTATATTAAAAAGATGCACTCAAGTGAAATAAGAAACAGGTTTTTAAAATTTTTTCAAAATAGAGAACACGCTCTTGTCCCTTCGGCGTCCCTAGTTACCACAACCGAAGCAGGTGAAATGGACGCAACACTATTTAATACAGCAGGAATGCAACCATTTGTTCCATATCTTTTAGGAGAACCCCATCCAAAAGGAGTAAGATTGGTTAATGTCCAAAAATGCTTAAGAACTATTGATCTAAGTGAAGTGGGTGATAATACGCATAATACATTTTTTGAAATGATGGGGAATTGGTCGCTTGGGGATTATTTTAAAAAAGAAGCAATAACTTGGAGTTATCAATTTCTCACTTCAAAAGAAGAAGGATTAGGGTTAGATGTTAATCGTCTGTACGTAACTGTTTTTTCTGGAAATGAAAAAGTTGAGCGAGACATAGAATCAGTTGAAGTCTGGAAATCATTAGGAATACCAGATCATCGAATATATTACAAGAATTCAAAATCTAATTGGTGGAGTGCAGGTTTGAATTCTCCAGCCGGACCAAGTACAGAAATGTTTTACGACATCACCGGAGAATTAGGAGATTTAACTCCAGATGAATTTAATAAATACGAAGATGAGCAGAAAGTCGTTGAAATATGGAATGATGTTTTCATGATGTATAAACTTGAAAATGGTGAAATCAATTCTGAGCTTCCCCAGAAAAATATTGACACTGGTGCTGGACTTGAACGCATAACTACGATGGTTCAAGGCAAGCAAAGTGTTTATGAGACAGATTTATTTTTACCAATAATTCGAAAAATAGAAGAACTTTCAGGATTGGAGTATGGAAACAAACGCGATGATGAATATGTAAAAAATGGAGATCACTGCTGGGTTGAAACAAGAAGAAAAATTAGAATTGTAGCAGACCATATACGAACTGCAGTTTTTATAATTGCTGATGGAGTTACATCTTCAAATACTGGCCGAGGATATATTTTACGTAGAATTATTCGTCGAGCAGTAAGATATTCAGATTTGATTTCTCTTAAACATGGGTCTTTACTTAATCTGGCAGAAATAATAATTGATGAATATAAAGAAGTATATCCTGAATTATTAGAGAATATAAATATTATTATAAAAGAAATAAAAGAAGAAGAAAATAAATTTCGCCTAACTCTTGAGAATGGTTTAAGAGAATTTGAGAAAGGTGTGGATGCTTTTGATTTATATCAGAGTTATGGTTTTCCAATCGAGCTGACCGAAGAACTAGCAAAGGAGAAAGGAGTAAAAATCGACAGAGAAGAATTCGATAAAAAATTAAAAGAACATCAAGTTCTTTCGCGAACATCTAGTGCTGGAATGTTTAAGGGCGGGTTAGCTAATCATAGTGATAAAACTATTCAGCTTCACACAGCTCATCATCTACTATTAGCTGGATTACAGGCGGTCGTGGGTCTGGAAATCAAACAAAGGGGAAGTAATATAAATGAAGAACGGTTGAGGATTGATTTTCTTTGCGACCATAAGTTAACTGATATTGAAAAAAATGAAGTTGAAAATTGGGTTAATGATAAAATAAATAGGAACCTAAGTGTTATTAGAAAAGAAATGCCACTTCTCGATGCTCAAAAAATTGGAGCGGAAATGGAATTTGGAGCGAAATACCCAGAAGTCGTCTCTATATATTTTGTTCAAGATGAAAATGGTAATTATGTTTCAAAAGAATTTTGTGGCGGGCCCCATGTTGAAAAAACAGGTGAACTTGGTAATTTCAAAATTCTTAAAGAGGAAGCTGTGGCTTCAGGCATTAGACGTATTAAAGCCACTCTTTCCTAATTTTCCACAATTTTAAAAGCTTTTTTATTAATCCTGTAGTATACTATATATATTATGGGATTTTTATTTGGAAATAAAAAAGAAAAACTAATTGCAATTTTTGATATTGGTTCTGGTAGTGTTGTGGGAGCAATTGTTAAAATACCTAATGATGGTATTGGAATACCAGTCATTATAAAATCGATTGATACTGAAATTAAATTTCAAGAAAATTTTGATTTCAATTTATTTATAAATGATATGGTCACAGCTTTACACGCAACAGCTTCTTCTTTATATAACAAAAAAGTTGGTGCTCCCGATGAAATATATTGTGTCTTAGCTTCTCCGTGGTATTTATCTGAAACTAGAACAATTAAATTATCTCGCGATAAACAATTTGTTTTTAATAAAAAATTAGCAAATGAATTAATTCAAAAAGAAGTTGCAAATTTAGCTACAGTCTATGGGGACAAATACAATACCGATGAAAGTGCTCCAGAAATGATTGAACAACACACTATGGCTGTCGCTCTTAATGGTTACTCCATAAATCAGCCGTTAGGAATTAAATGTAATTCTCTTAAAATGGAAATGATAATTTCTTTGTCGCCCAAATTATGTTTAGATAAAATTAGACAAACCTTATCAAAAACATTTCATCATACTAAAGTCAATTTCTCATCTTTTACTCTAATGTCATATTTAGCTGTGCGCGATAAATATATTAAACAGGATTCTTATCTGTTATTGGATATTAGAGGAGAAATTACCGATGTCGGAATTGTGACAAAAGGTGTATTGAAGGCGGTATTATCTTTTCCTTTTGGCAAAAAAGCTTTCTTTAAATATATGTGTACAAAAATGGAAATTGAATTACGCGATGCCAAGGAGTTATTTAAACTATATTCTGATGATAATTTATCGGAAGAATTTAAGAAAAAAGTTATTCCTCTTTTTGATTCAATAAAAAATTCATGGAGTGAAGCTTTTCGACAGTGTATTAACACACTTCCTCGTTCACTTATTCTCCCAAATACGATTTTCCTAACAGCTGATGATGATATTAAAAATTGGTTTACCGGATTACTTCAAACTGATGAATATATTAAATCAATGGTTTCTGATCATAAATGTAGTGTTATAACATTAGATGGGCCTGATTTTTTAAATATGTGTGATGTTAAAGATGGTATTTGTAATCCATTTTTAATGATCGAATCAATCGCCATTATGAGAAAAATTGGTAAATAAAATGGTTAAAAGAATTTTAGAGGATATTAAAATAGTAAAAAGGCCAGAATCTTATAAACAAGAAGATAGACAGCTTGATTTACCAACTAAAGAAATAAAAAAAGTTGAACAAGATTATCAGGGAGAAATTAAAAAATCAAAAATCGACGAATATTTTAGAACTAAAATTTCGAGCGAAAAAAGAATTAACAGAACACCACAAATAAAAAAAGAAAAAAAGATAATTAGTAGACCTGTGGTTATTATTTTTCTTATTTGTCTTATATTGGGTGCTATTTATTGGGCGGGAAATTTTTTTCAAAAAGCTAATATTGAAATAACTTCAAAACATCAGCCTATTTCTTATAATAAGAAGAATTTTACTTCAACCGTAGACGATGATGTAAATACTATTGATTTTGAAATAATGATTGTTTCTGACCAAAAAATAAAAAATTTTACATTAACAGAACCGGAAAGTGTTTCTATTAAATCAACAGGGATCGTAACTTTTTATAACGAATTTGCAACAACCCCACAAAAATTATTAGCTGGAACATTTTTGGCTGATGATACGGGTAAAACATATAAAACTAATGAAATAATAACAATACCGGGATATATACTGGATAATAATAAAAAAATAATTCCCGGCCAAGCAACTGCCAATATTAGCGCTTTTCTACCAGGTGAAGCTTATAATGGTTCACCCGAAGATTTTTATATAACCTCTTTTAAAAATACTACTAAGTATAATAAAATATACGCAAAAATAAAGACACCACTAGAAGGTGGGATGAGTGGTATGGTTTATACCTTAAATGAAGATGATAAAACAAATATTAAAACTTTTGCTGAAACGATATTTAAAAATGATTTATTGGGAAAAGTTAATGCATTGGTTCCGCCTGGATATATTTTATATCCAAATGCTACGAATTTTTCATATAAAATCAAAGATAATGCTATGTCAAAAACATCTGAAGCTGAAATCATAATCGAAGGAGAATTATCAGTAATTTTACTAAATGAAAAAAGCTTGGTTAAAAATATAATTAAAGTTTCACTTCCTGAAATTACAAAAGAAGAAATAAATGAAATTAAAATTTTAAATATAAATAAGCTTGTGTTTAACTTTTCAAATGTGAATCAATTAATTACGAAAGATTTAAATACAATTTCTTTTTCATTAACAGGGGATATTGAGGCTCTTTGGGTACCAAATACAGAAATATTAAAATCGAAATTATTGGGAGTGCATAAAGATAATGTCTTGGCAATTTTTCGTCAAGACCCAGGAATATCATCAGCTTTAGTGAAATTATTTCCTCCATGGCAAAAATATATTCCTAGTGATATATCTAAAATAAATATAATCTTAAATTAATTACTTATAAGTTTGGCTTCTAAGTGGTATTGACTATATCGCATAAATGTGCTACTATACAATGATAAGTAGTTCTTTGATAATTTCGTCTTTTTCATTGGAAACAGTGTTTTAAATATCAATTTTTTGGTATATAGAATACTGTTTCCAAAAATTTCATTTTGGTTCAGTAAAAATTGAATAATTTAACTCATAAATAATTAACAATTTAAACCTTACCTTATGAAAACCAAATTTTTCTTTTTGACGATCATCGTGGCTTTATGCTTTTCCACTCAAATAAAAGCACAACAAATTAATTCAGTTGAAACATATATTCAAAGCGTTGGAGTTTCCGGCGCTATGATTAGTGTTACTGCCTACGGTAACACAACATACTATTGCTCAATCGTTTATGGCCATGGTGGCTACGGATTAACAGAATTTGAAACGGGAACATATTTTTTGGACCCCAATGTTGAGTGGACGATTCCGCTTGAAAATTTACTACCAGGTACAACTTACGTGTATATGGTAAAAGTATCCTGGGATAACTACAATTACACTATAACCAGTAGTATCGAAAATTTTTCGACTTGCGAATGTCCCATGTATGCTAGCTTACAAAATACTTCAAGCACTCAATGCAGTGCTCAACTCGAAGTTATTGAACCGAATGACCCACTTTATAGCTATCAATGGCTACGAAATGGAGAAATAATTCCTGATGCAAACGATGCTGAGTATAATGCAACTACATCCGGAAATTATTCATTCAGGGCAAGTAGTCTCTACTGTGATGTTTCTTCAGATCCAGTATATTTCGAAATCTCAAAGCCTGAATTAATTCTCGTTGCTGATAGTAATTTATGCGCAGGACAAAATACTATGGTATTTGCGGGAAATTATGATGAATATCTATGGGAACCTACTAATTTGTTCGATGATCCACATTCGTCACAAACAGTTTTCCGTCCGATTGAAAGCACTGTTATAATATTAACAGGCATTTCTAATGGATGTACAGAAGTAAAACAGCAATTCATAGCTATTCATGAACTGCCCCAATTGGGAATATCTTTTCTTGATTCAGTTTGTATTGAATCAAATGAGCCAATTCAATTGATCGGTTTGCCGTTAGGAGGGACTTTTTTGGGACAAGGAGTTTTTAATCATGGAAATGATTATGCTACATTTAATGCCAACCAGGTAATTTCTTCCGGTATTTACCCAATAGAGTACGTATATCATGACCAATACGGTTGTGGTGGTAGTATTTTCAAACAAATTGTGGTTACAGAAGAACCCGTTGTGAATGAAATGCTTTCAAAGAACAACAATCTGTATGTTTATGGAATATTCCCGAATCAAATTTTGATTTCTATTAATGGGCAAAACTATTATTCCTTTCAGCAAAATGAAACGGAGGCAATATTTCCTAACGTGCCAGTTTCAAATGGTGACTATGTTACCATTATGGCAATGGGAACGCATGGGTGTTTTATAACCAAAGAATTCCGTTACGGGCTTGGTTATAACGAGGCTGAAAAAGATGAAATTGAAATGTATCCGAATCCATTTTCGGATATCCTTACGGTAGAAATACCGGATGGCAAGTATGAAGTTGAAGTTATTGATTTGACTGGCAATATTGCCCAAATGAAATCTGCAACTAGAAATTTCATAATAGAACGAAACAATCTTCCTGTTGGTATATACTACTTGAGAATTATTTCAAGTGAAAAAATACTAACCAAAAAAATCCAGGTAATTAATTAATCTGGATTTACGAATAACAAAACCCGTTGCAAAATTTGCGCGGGTTTTTGCTTTTTTAGAGAAAATGATTGACTAAAAATATAATATTTGTTATATTAATTAAGCATTAATGAACCAAAAAGATGATACAAATACAGTGATGGGAATAGTGACAGAGGCTCTTCCTAATACACTTTTTCGAGTAGACGTTGGGGATGGAAAAATAATCCTCTCGTATCTTGCTGGAAAAATGCGAATGCATCGAATCAAAGTTTTAGTTGGAGATAAAGTTGAAGTACTGCTCGATCCCTATGGAGGCAAGGGGAGAATTATTAAAAGAAGCTAGGGGCATGCCCCCACACCCATATTTTTATCAATATAATTAATATATTGAAGTTAGAAGTTGGAAGTATAAAAATATAGGTGTGGGGGTTGCTTATTTTATTAAATAGTGTATTATCAAAAGACATATGCTTGTGTAATAAAAATACAGGGTAAAAGCCCTATATTTTTCTTTAGCATTTAGGTAAATTAAAGTAAAAATGAAAATCAAATCAGCTGTTAAAAAAATTTGTACAAAGTGTAAATTAATTAAACGAAGTGGTCATCTTCGTGTTATTTGTGATAATCCTAAACATAAACAAAAACAATAATTTTATATGAGAATTCTAGGTATAACTATTCCGAACAATAAGCATTTATATATTGGACTAACTAGTCTATATGGTATCGGCATTCCCCGAGCTAAAGCTATTTTGAAAGAAGCGAAAATCAATCCCGATATTAAAGCCGATACTCTGACAGTTGAAGAAGAAAATACTATCAGAAAAATTATCGAAACTATGTCAATCGAAGGAACCCTTAAACGAGAAGTTGCTTCCAATGTAAAAAGACTTAAAGATATTAAAGCTTACAGAGGAATAAGGCACATGCGTCGATTACCAGTTAATGGACAGAGAACAAAAACAAATTCTCGAACCGTTAGAGGCAATGTTAGAAAAACAATGGCCTCAGGTCGTCGAAAAGAAAGTAAGACATAATTTATGGGAAAAATTAAAATTATAACAAAAGAAGAAGAAAAGACAGATACAGATAAGGTTGTTGAAAATACCCCAAAGACCGGCGCAAAAGTTCCAAAAAAGAAAATTGTGGCTGGAACTTTGCATGTTGAAGCAACTTTCAATAATACTAAAGTAGTATTATCTGACAAAGAAGGAAATACTTTATTTTGGACTTCGGCTGGATCGCTCGGTTTTAAAGGAGCAAAAAAGGGAACACCCTTTGCTGCGTCAAAAGCCGGTTCAGTTATCGGAGAAAAAGCTAAAGCCCTCGGAATTAAAGAAGTTGATGTTAAAGTTAAAGGAGTAGGGAGTGGTCGTGAACCTACTATTCGGGCTTTTATGGCCTATGATATAGATATTACTGGAGTAAATGATGTCACTCCTGTTCCGCACAACGGACCAAAACCTAAGAAGCCTCGTAGAGTATAAAAATTATGAAAACAGTTCAAATGTATAAAATTTGCCGAAGACTAGGACCTGGAGTGTTTGAAAAATGTCAAACAACTAAATTTGCTATGTCTGAAGCAAGACACGCTAAAAATTCAAAAGGCAAAAGACCAAAACCACTTTCTGGCTATGCGACTCAATTTATTGAAAAACAAAAAGTTCGTTTTATGTATGGTATTAGTGAAAAACAATTTTCAAACTATATCAAAGAAGTAGTAAGTCACAAGGGCTCTCCCGCCACAGATTACCTTTTTGAGTTATTGGAAAATCGATTAGATAATGTTGTTTATCGTCTTGGCTTAACACATTCCAGACGCCTATCTCGACAAATGGTTTCTCATGGTCACATTACTGTTAACGGTAAAAAAACAACAGTCGCTTCTCATCGTGTTTCTGTCGGTGATATTATTGCTATTCGTGAAGGTAGTAAAAAAAGTGTTTTATTTGCAGATATGGCAAATAAAATGAAAGAATATACTTGCCCTAACTGGTTGACATTCAATGCAGATAGTTTGTCCGGCAAAGTACAAGGTAAACCTAAAAATATTGAAGGATATATCGATCTTAACACTGTTTTGGAATTCTATAGTCGTTAAGGTTAGTGTATGGTTAGATTTTTATAAATAATTATGAGAACCTTGGGTTCTCCAATATCATATAACTATGTCAGATTTAAATATTATATTACCATCAAAATTGTCAATTGTATCTGAAGTGGGTACAAAAGGAGTCTATGAAATAGATGGCCTTTATCCTGGGTATGGACATACTCTTGGAAATTCACTTCGCCGAATAATTTTGTCATCTTTAACCGGAGCTGCAATTACTTCTCTTAAAATTGATGGAGTTAATCATGAATTTTCAGTTATGGATGGAGTCAAAGAAGATGTCGTTACTATTCTTCTTCACTTAAAACAAGTTCGATTTCGATTAAATACTGACGAACCTCAAACAGTTAAACTTCAAGTTAAAGGGCCTAAACAAATTATGGCTTCTGATATTGAAGTAACAGGACAAGTTGAAATTTTAAATCCAGAGTTATATATTACTGAAGTTACGGGTAAAAATACTTTTTCGCTTGAAATGACAGTTGAAAAAGGTTTAGGTTTCGTGCCAAAAGAAATGCATCAAAAAACTAAAAATGAAGTCGGAGTTATTTCTCTTGATGCTATTTTTACACCAATCCGTCGAGTTTCTTACGAAGTAGAAAATATGCGAGTTGGCGATAAAACAAACCATAATCGTCTTCGAATGACAATTGAAACTGATGGAACTTTAACACCTCGTGAAGCTCTTGAACGGGCTATCACTATAATGGTAGAACAATTACAAGCTATTGTTGGTTTTACTATTTCCCACCGAGTTATTGGAAAGGAAGTTGAAAAAGATGAAGTAAAAGATAAAAAGAATGATGAAGAAAAAGAAGAGAGTAATGAATTTACTGATATTTTAAAAACTAGAATCGATACACTTGATCTTTCAACTCGAACACTTAATGCTTTAACTGGTGCAAATATCCGGACAATAGGTGGAATTGCTAGAAAGAAAAAAGAGGACTTATTGGAAATTGAAGGAATAGGAGATAAGGGAATTCAAGAAATCAAAAAAATTCTTGGTGGCTACGGAATAACCTTAAAGTAATTAGTAATTAGTAATTATAATAATATGAGACATCACAACAGTGTAAGAAAATTCGGAAGGAATAAAAGTCAAAGACAAGCCTTATTAAAAGGTTTGATGTTGGCTTTGATTGCTCACGGTAAGATCGAGACAACAGAAGCAAAAGCTAAAGAGTTACGACCATTTATCGAAAAATTAGTAACCAAAGCAAATATTGGAACATTGGCCTCAAAACGTTTAGTAATTTCACGTTTATATAATTTAACAGCAGAAGCTAATAAATTAATTAATGATATTGCACCAAAATACAAAGGAACACCAGGAGGTTATACTCGTATTACTAAACTTCCACGTCGGGGAGGAGATGCAAGTAAAATGGCAATAATCGAATTTATATAATATTTATGAGTACTACATATACAATTGATGCAAGTGGAAAATCTTTAGGCGTGACAGCAAGTGCTGTGGCTAAAATTTTAATGGGCAAAAATTTACCTGATTATGTTCCCAATAAAGTTACTAATGTTCAAGTTATCATTACTAATGCAAGTCTGACAAAAATGACAGAACGACGTTTAAATGAGACACTTCACGAAACTTATTCTGGTCAACCAGGAGGTTTTAAAACAAAAACTAATGCTAAGATTTTAGATATTAAAGGTTGGAAGGGTTTGTATGAGTTAGCAGTTTATGGAATGTTGCCAGCAAATAAATTGCGACCATTAATGATGAAGCGTTTAACAATAAAAGATTAATAATTATATGACTGAGAAAAAAACAACAACAAAAGAAAAAGAATATTTTAGAGCTATTGGTCGCCGCAAGACATCAACAGCCGTTGTTAAACTTACAAAAGCAACAAAAAATTCTTATACTATAAATGGAAAAGATTTTACTGAATATTTTAAAACAGCTGACTTAAAGAAAATTATTACTTCTGCTTTTGAAACTGCCACACCTGCTGATAAATTTGAAGTTATTGTTACAACAAAAGGTGGAGGAATACATTCTCAGGCTGAAGCAGTTCGTCATGGTATATCTCGTGCTCTTGTTCTACAAGATGGAGAATTACGCTCTGTATTAAAGAAAGCTAAAATGTTGAAACGAGACCCTCGTCAAGTCGAAAGAAAGAAATTCGGTCTGAAAAAAGCTCGAAAATCACCACAATGGAGTAAACGTTAAGAAAAAGACCTCGAAAGAGGTCTTTTTTAGTTTACTCCATTGTGGTGGAGAAAGGGGTCGGGGAAACTCCGGTTTCCCCGTGAAGGAAGGCAGGGTACTCCTGTTGGAAAACCGTGGGTTTCCAAAGAGCCGGAGGCGACCACATTGGAGTAAACGTTAATTTAGAAAAACCAAACTTGAAAAAGTTTGGTTTTTTGTATATTATTGAAGGATGAATGATGAAAATATTGTAAACCATGATGAAATAATTGATGATGTAACTTTTGTCGAAAGCACAGAAGATGGTGAGGAATTACCAAAGAAAGATGTCGCGAAAAAACTTCGAGAAGAAATTAAAGTATTACAAAAAGAAAAGGAAGAATATTTGACTGGTTGGCAGAGAGCTAAAGCAGATTATGTTAATCTACAAAAAGAACTTGATTCTTCAAGGGTAAATATTGCAATTTTAAGTAAAGAAAAAATGGCGGAAAATTTATTACCAGCCCTTGATAGTTTTGAGATGGCTTTTTCTAATAATGAACATTGGGAGAAAATTGATAAAGATTGGCAAGACGGAATAACTTCTATTTACCAACAGTTTATTTCTGGTTTACAAAAATCTGGTATTGAAAAAATTGATCAAGCTAAAATATTATTTGACCCAAATATTCATCAGTCAATAAGTATTGTTGACACTGATGATGAAAAAAATGATCACACAGTGGAAAAAATTCTCCAAGTTGGATATAGAATTGGCGATCTGCCTGGCGACAAGACAGGCCGTGTCATTCGTCCAGCGAAAGTCACTATTTACGAATATAAAAAGTAATTATCGGAGTTTATCCCCATAAAAATAAAGTTTAATTTTGTTTTTGTAGTATAATATAATAGTAAATGGAAAATTCAAAACTACCAAAATTTCATTGGGCAAAACTCCTTTCCGTATTCTTTTTCTTATTACTTCTTGGCGCCTATGCAAATATTTTTGCTATTGGTATTTACGCACCCGGAGAAACGTTAGACCCAACTTGTACACCAGGGTCACTTGATTGTACTGTCAATATTGGAAGTGGTAGCTCTGGTTGGGGATTGGTTGGAAATTCTGGAACATCAATTGGAACAGATTTTATTGGAACAACTGATGATGTAGATTTACAGTTTAGGAGAAATAATATTGTTGCTGGTCAAATTGGAGATTCAAATACTTCTTTTGGACTTGCAGCTCTTTTTTCTAACACAACAGGCTCACAAAACACGGCAACTGGAGCAGGTGTTCTTTTCTTCAACACAACAGGCTCACAAAACACTGCTAATGGTTTTTCGGCATTGTCCGGAAATACAACAGGCTTCGCCAATACTGCTAGTGGAGATAATTCTCTTTCTTTTAATACGACAGGTAATCATAATACTGCGAATGGAGCTGGTGCTCTTATTTTTAACACTACTGGTAATTTCAACGCAGCACTCGGTTATGCGGCTGGAATGTATATTGCAAACGACATAATAGGAAATTCAACTTCAAATAATTCTGTATATCTTGGTTATGACACTAGAGCAAGTGCTGATGGAAATCATAACGAAATAGTCATTGGTGCAAACACTATTGGTAACGGAAGTAACACTGCCACCATAGGTAACACTTCAACTCTTCGAACATATCTCACTGGATTAAATCTAAAAGCCGGAACTGCGACCGCTGGAACTGCTCCACTTAAATTAACTTCAGGCATAAATCTTTCTACGACCGAAGCTGGGGCAATAGAATACGACGGAAGTCATTTATATTTCACCGCCACAAATGGCGGAAGTAGGTATCAACTTGATCAACAAGGAGGTGGTATGTCGATCGGGGGAGCTATAACTTCTGCCACTCAAGGTTCAATATTATTTGCCGGAGCCGGAGGTGTCCTTGCTCAGAATAATACAAATTTTAATTGGAATAATGGAACTTTACAATTTACTCTAGGAGGAAATATATTAGTCGATGGTGGCTCTCTGACTTATTTAAACAATACAGGTCTAATTGATATTGCAAATACAACAGATTTTACAGGAGTTGCCGGAGAAACAAGTATTGGTTTAAAAATAAAACCAGTATTAACTGTAACAGAACCAGCTTCAGGAACGTTTACTCACTATGGTCAAGTTATCGATCTATCAGGAATTTCAATTTCAGATGGAGCAGGATTTTCTGAAGTCTCAGGTCTTAGTATTATTGGTTCAAATGATGGAGGGGTCACAATTACTTCAGGTATCGACATATCATCAGTGGCCAGTAATGCTTCTGATCAAATAGGTCTTAGTATTGGTTCAGGTTGGGATAAAGGAATTAAATTTTATGAATCAGATTCTGTTGGTGGTACAGAAACAGACTATATTTCAATAAATGCTCCAGCTTCAGTGACGACAAGTTATGATTTAATTTTTCCTTCTGCTCAAGGTGGAGTAAATACATATTTAAAAAATGATGGTAGTGGTGGATTAAGCTGGACAACAGTATCAGGGGGGTTATTAAGTGACGCAGATTTTAATACAAAAGGGGGAACGGATGCGGGGCTTAATTTTGTTGCAGGTGCCGGAAATAATACATTTTTGGGTTATGAAGCAGGGAAAGGTGGAGTTGTTACCATTGCGGCAGATAATAATACTGCGATTGGATATCGTTCTCTTTACTCTATCACCACAGGGAATAATAACTCCGCACAGGGAGCTAATTCTCTTTTCTATAGTACAACAGGAAGCCAAAACACTGCTCAAGGAGTTTCTTCTTTATATTCTAATACAACTGGGTTTCAAAACACTGCACATGGATTTAATTCTCTCTATTTTAATACTACAGGAAACTGGAACACAGCTAATGGAACAAATTCTCTTTATTCCAATATAACTGGAAGTTATAATACTTCCAATGGTAATAATTCTTTATACTCAAATAAAGCCGGATCTAACGGTGTAGCTATTGGTAAAGATTCGCAATATTATGTAAGAGATACAGCAACTCCTTGGACAAATCGTAATACTTCGGTAGGTTATCAATCACTTCAAGGTTCAACTATAGCAGCAAATAACACAGGGAATGGAAATACAGCATTGGGTTATCAATCTCTCTTCTCCAACACGACAGGAGGTTCTAACTCCGCACAAGGTTATCGATCTCTCTATTCGAATACGACAGGTTATTTTAACACAACACAAGGAACGGATTCTATGTTTTCAAACACTACAGGGTATGAAAATACCGCACAGGGATTTTTATCTCTTTATTCAAATACTACCGGAAACTCCAATTCCGCTCAAGGTATTAATTCTTTAAATTCTAACACAACAGGAAGTAACAATTCTGCACAAGGAGCCGCCTCTCTTCAGTCGAATACAACAGGTGGCGAAAATACTGCACAGGGAATGAGTTCTCTGGCTTCAAATATCACAGGATATCGAAACTCGGCTCAAGGATATAATTCTCTGTCCGGAAACACCATTGGAGGTGATAACTCCGCAATTGGTTATTTTGCAGGATCTTATATTGCAGATGGTTTAACTTTTAATACTTCTTCAGATTATTCAATATATCTAGGTGCTGATACAAAAGCTCTCGCTGATGATGGCCAAAATGAAATCGTTATTGGTTACAATACAATTGGTAATGGATCAAATACCGCTACCATCGGTAACACTTCGTTACTTCGAACTTATTTAACTGGAGTAAATTTAAAAGCTGGAACTGCCACCGCTGGTACTGCACCACTTAAATTTAATAGTGGAACATTATTAGGCACAACTGAAGCCGGTGCCATAGAATATGACGGTAGTCATTTATACTTTACGGCTACAAGTGCTGGAACAAGATACCAACTTGACCAACAAGGAGGAGGAACTCCCGCGATAACAGTCGTAAATACCTCCAATCTTTTCTCAACCGGACTTTCTGGAACTGGAAGTGGAGTGACAACAGTAACTTATTCAAATTTCCTTGGAGAAAGTGCAGGGAGCACTGCCACTAGTGCATCTAATTCAAATTTTCTAGGTTATTATGCCGGTTTGGCTGCTACTAGTGCGTCTAATTCAAACTTTTTGGGTAAACAATCTGGAGTTAATGCAACCTTAGGTTCAGATTCAAACTTTTTTGGACAATTTTCTGGCTGGGCGGCTACAAACGCGTCTAATTCAAACTTTTTGGGTAAACAATCTGGAGAGTCTGCAGCCAATGCATCTAATTCAAATTTTTTAGGATATTGGTCGGGGCGCAGTGCAATTAACGCTTCTAACTCAATATTTATCGGTCAGAAGGCTGGTTCTAGTGACACTGTGAATAATACTGGAAATATCGATGATTTCTCTATTCTTATTGGTAAAGATACTACGACCGGTGGTTTCTCAAATTCTATTGCTCTCGGTGGTAGTGCTCGAAATACAGCAACAAATCAATTTGTCATAGGTTCTACCACTCGTCCCATAGATACTACTGTTGTATATGGTTCAGCAAGTACTCAATGTACTTTAACTACTGGAGTCGGAGTATCTTGTACTTCTGATGAAAGATTAAAGACAAATATCACAAATTTGTCGACTGACACTTTAGATAAATTAATACAAATTAAAACAGTAAACTTCAATTGGAAAGAAGGGAATAATAATACAAATAATATTGGTTTCCTTGCTCAAGATTTAGAGCAATATTTCCCCGAGATGGTTGCTACTAACGCAGAAGGCTATAAATCAGTTTACTACTCAAATATGACTCCTATTATTGTCGAAGCGATTCGTGAACTTGATTTGAAAGTTAAAGATTTTTCCTCGCTTGATACAACGATTGCAACTTCTCTCGGTTCGATGATCAAAGAGTTTATAGAAAATGAAGTTAATAGATTTGAAAAAATATTTGCCAAAACGATTGTGACCGAAGGAATACAAATGAAAGACACTATAACCGGAGAAGATTATTGTGTTGTGATTAGTAATGGTGAATTTGAAAAAATAAAAGGGAAGTGTGGAGAGGCGGTAGTGCAAACAGAATCTGAAGATGGGGTGGAGACAGAAATAT
The DNA here is from genome assembly GCA_964563715.1 of uncultured Candidatus Saccharibacteria bacterium. GTDB lineage: Bacteria > Patescibacteriota > Minisyncoccia > Phycocordibacterales > UBA9973 > UBA8515. Next base: position 82,762 of record CAZLXA010000002.1, read on the forward strand.
CAGAAGTAATTCCCGAGATAGACCCAACAGATGATATTCCCACCGATGAAACAGATGTTAAAATCATTATTGAGGAAGTTCAGACAGATACAGAATTAATCGAGGAAGAAGTTTTACCAGCAGAAACTGAAGAGAATATCGAAATAGAGATTCCTCCCACCCCACAAGAAGATGAAACTGTTACTCTATAATAAAACACCTCAAACTTAGTCGAGGTGTTTTATTTATTTAATCCGCATGTTGAGAAAAATTCTTTTTCAGTTGCTTCATCAATTGTGTTTGTAACTATGACCATCATTTCGGAAGTTAAATTTAAGTCTTTTTTAATATTGATGAATAGATTCTCATATGGGTACATTGAGACCCAAACAGAATTTTTTAGACAAATAAATCCGGCTTTCTTAAGAAGGTAGCGAAGAGATTCACGCTCACTTTTTCTTTCCTCGGGTAGATCAAGAATAATTATTCGCCATTTACCATCCCAATTATTTGAAACTAAAGTTGTGTCATTATCAAGAGCATTATAGTTTAGACGCTTTTTCCCTTCATCAGACAACCGGAAATACGGCTGAAAGTCCGATTGGAAACACTCAATTAGGCCATCTGAGGCTAATTGTTTGATGGATCTTGATATTGCATATTCGGGTCTATTTTTACTGTTATATGAGTCTTTAATCGTATTTCCGACCCCCTCTTTTAGGGAATCAAAAGAAATAGCCTTTTTTCTTCCTAGGATTTTAAAAATAGCCTTTTGAATTGGTGTCTTTTGAGACATATTTTGTATTATACCATAGTGTATATTTTATACAATAGTTTAGCGGTCACGAAATACTTGTCAAAATATTTAAGCTAGTATATAATACAGATGTTGTAGATTTTTGAAATCATAAAATAGCTCTTCTTGAAATGCACACATAAATTTCTGCTGAAATTTTGCTCTGCTCGGCCCGTCGGCCTGCGCAAGGCATTTCTCAAAGACTATTTTATTTACTCAAAAATCTATTATAGAAAATTATTATTAATTATTATTAATTGTATATAAAAAATTTATGTCAAAAATTATAGGTATCGATTTGGGGACAACAAATAGTGCGGTGGCCATCATTGAAGGTGGTCAACCCAAAATTATAGAAAACATTGAAGGAGCCAGAACAACTCCATCTGTCGTAACTGTAGCTAAAAATGGTGACCGGATGGTTGGAATGCTGGCTAAGCGCCAAGCCGTGACGAATCCGGAAAATACTATTTATGGTATAAAAAGATTTATTGGTCATTTATTTGATGATCCCGAAATTCAAAAAGATGACAAGACAACACCATATAAAATTCAAAAAGGTTCAACTGGAGGAGTGGAGGTTAAATTAGGAGAGGCTTGGCTTCGCCCTGAAGAAATTTCTGCAAAAATTTTAGCAAAAATCAAAGCAGATGTTGAAGCTAAATTAGGTGAAAAAATTACTGAAGCAGTTATTACTGTGCCAGCATATTTCAATGATGCTCAAAGAAAAGCCACGAAGGATGCGGGAGTAATTGCCGGACTTGATGTTAAAAGAATTATCAATGAGCCAACTGCCGCAGCTTTAGCTTACGGTTTTAACACAAAAAAGAATGAAAAAATAGTTGTCTATGACTTTGGAGGAGGAACTTTTGATGTCTCAGTCCTTGAAGTTGGAGATGATGTTATTGAAGTTAAATCAACCGATGGTGACTCACACATGGGAGGTGAAGATATTGACCAGAAGATAGTAAAGTGGATTGCTGATGAATATAAAAAAGAATCTGGTATTGATGTTACAAAAGATATGCTGGCCCTTCAGCGTTTAAAAGAAGCAGCTGAAAAAGCTAAACACGAACTTTCAACTACAATGGAATCTGAAATTAATATTCCATTTATAACATCAGACGCTGCGGGTCCTAAACACTTACTTTTGAAAATGACTCGCGCTATGCTTGAATCATTGGCCGAAGAATATGTCTCTCGTTCAATTGAAATTACAAATAGAGCTATTAATGCCTCACCATTTAAAATGAATGAAATCAACGAGATTATTCTTGTAGGTGGTCAAACCAGAATGCCGGCAATTGTTGAAGCAGTTAAAAAACTATTCGGACGTGAACCAAATCGTTCAATTAATCCCGATGAAGTCGTAGCCCTCGGTGCTGCGGTTCAGGCTGGAGTTTTACAAGGTGATGTTCGTGATGTTTTACTTCTTGATGTTATTCCACTTTCACTTGGAATCGAAACATTGGGTGGAGTTGCAACTAAATTAGTTGAAAGAAATACAACAATTCCAAGTTCAAAATCTCAAACTTTCTCAACAGCAGCAGATAATCAAACATCAGTTGAAATTCACATAACCCAAGGAGAACGCCCAATGGCAAGTGATAATAAATCACTAGGGCGATTTATCTTAGATGGTATTCCACCGGCACCTCGTGGTATGCCACAAGTTGAAGTTACTTTTGATGTTGATGCAAATGGAATACTAAATGTTAAAGCTAAAGACAAAGCCTCAGGTAAAGAACAATCAATCCGCATAGAAGCAAGTTCTGGTTTAACAGATGCTGATATAAAGAAAATGAAAGATGAAGCTGAAGCCCATGCCGAAGAAGATGCCAAGAAAAAAGAATTAGCTGATGAAAAAAATACAGCGGAAATGATGATTTTTACAGCTGAAAAATCATTAAAAGAATATGGTGATAAAGTTCCAGCAGAGACTAAAACACTCGTTGAAGAAAAAATTAAAGAGGTAAAGACTGCGAAAGATGGTTCAGATATTTCTTTAATCAAGACAGCCCTAGAAGGCTTAACAGCAGAACTTTCTAAAATTGGTGAAATAATGAATAAAGCAAATGCTGAACAAAATCCAACTTCCGCCTCTGCCGAAGGCTCTGGCGAGACAAAGCCCGAAACTCAAAGTGAAGAAATAAAAGATGCGGAAGTAAAAGAAGATAATAAGTAGCAAGAAGTAAGTAGAAGGTAGTAAGGGAAATGCATTAATTGCTTTCTACTTGCTACCTACTACTTTCTACTTAATAACTATGTCTAAAAATTATTACGAAACACTCGGTATCAATAAAAATGCCTCAAAGGATGAAATAAAAAAAGCTTTCCATAAGCTGGCACATAAATATCATCCTGATAAAAATAAAGGCGAAGATGTAAAATTTAAAGAGGTAAATGAAGCTTACCAGGTACTTTCTGATGATCAAAAAAGATCACGCTATGATCAGTTTGGTTCAGCCGATGGTCCTACTATGGGTGGAGGCCAGGGTGGTTTTGGTGGCGGATTTGAAGGTTTTGATTTTTCTGGTTTTCAAAATGGTCAAGGATTTGATATGGGAGATATTGGTGATATTTTTGGTGATTTTTTTGGTGGTGGTATGGGCCGAGGCACTAGAAATGTTCGTCGAGGGCGAGATATTCAAACAGAAATTAATCTAACTTTTTCAGAATCAATTTTTGGTGTTACAAAAACTGTTAAAATTAATAAACAAGCGAGTTGTGATATTTGTAAAGGAACTGGTGGTAAAATTGGGACAAAAATGAATATTTGTAAAACTTGTAATGGCCAAGGCCAAGTGCGTGAAGTAAAACGATCAATTTTTGGACAATTTTCAACAACAAAAAATTGTGATGAATGTTTAGGTCTGGGTAAAATTCCATCGGAAAAATGTTCAAGCTGTCGTGGGGCAGGTGTTTATAAAAGAGAAAAAGAAATTGAATTAAACATTCCAGCGGGAATCTCAAATGATGAAATGCTTAAGATGACAAGTAATGGTGAAGATATTTTGGGTGGCCAATCAGGAGACTTATACATTAAAGTTAAAGTAATAAATAACACAATATATAAGCGTGATGGTTTAAACTTAACTATAGACCTACCAATTAAACTCACAGATGCATTACTTGGGATGACACATAAATTAAAAACATTAGAAGGAAATGAACTGGAAGTCAAAATTCCTGAAGGAATTAATCACAATGAATTATTAAGAGTTAGGAGTAAGGGTGTACCATCTAGTCATGGCCGAGGTGATATTATTATTAGAATTCAAATAAAAATGCCATCAAAACTCTCAAGAAAAGAGAAAGAAATCATTGAAGAATTAAAAAAAGAGGGTATATAATATATAACTTAGCCTTAAGCAACCCTATACAACATATACTCATTTTTGGTATAATAATAATTGTATGAAATACATGAATAGAAGTACATTATTATTAATCTCTCTTTTTATTGGACTTCTTGTTTTTTCAGAGCCTTTAAATGCTTCGGCTTCTACTAAAACACTCTATGCTTGGGTCAAAGATGCAGCTGGAAATATTTCAGTATCTCTTAATGATTCTGTAGAAATTACTCTTCCTATAGCAAATACTTATTATATATCACCAATAGGAAGTGATACAACCGGAAATGGAACAATAACAAATCCCTGGAGATCCCTTTATAAGGCTTGTAATTCAGTCGTAACGCCCGGAAATACAATATTTGTTAAAGCTGGAACTTACGTAGAGACATTTCCTTGTAATTTAGCAGTCGGAGTTAGTATTGATGGAGAAGGAATTACTTCTATAATTAAAAGTCATCACACGACACCCAACTCAATAATTATGTCTTCAGCCGCAATTGCCCTAGTAAGTACGGCTACAGGTTCAACAAATGGTAATCAATCAATCAGTAATATAAAACTAGATGGTGATAATCTTTTAGGTTCAGCTGGTATTCTTGTTAAAAAAAGAAGTAATGTTAAGGTTCACGATATAACGATAGTTGATTTCTTTAAAAATGGAATCGCTTTCTGGGGTCCAAGTGGATACGATACTGGAGTTGGACCTTTTACATTTGATGATGGTAATGAACTATATAATTCTATAATTTCAAATTGTGGAGATATTCCAGGTGATAATGTAAATTTTTCTGGTGGGGGGTTGATCCTTATAACAGCCCAAAGTAATATGTTAATTCATGATAATATTTTAACTGAAACAAGTAGAGCACAGGGTCATAATGGAAACATTATGAATGCTGGAGGAAGACATTTTAAGGGTATAAAATATTATAACAATAAATCGTATAAGCCGGACGATGAAGGTCCAAATATGAATACTAATGCAAGTTATCAAAACCTACCAACAGGCTGGAATTTTCATCTTGAAATTTGGAATAATTTAGGAGGTTTTGAAATTTATAATAATGAATTCTATGGAGGTGATACGGCTATTGATTGTGCTGGGCATGATAGTGCGATTGGTGGATATCCATATTCATGGTCTATTCATAATAATATTTTTTCCCCTCTTAATGGAGCATCTTCACCACGAACAAGTTATTGGGGTAAAAGCTGGATAGTAATCGAAGCAAAAAATACTTACAAAACATTAATTTATGAGAATGAGTTTAACTATGGATTTACTGGAATCTCCGTCTGGGCACTTAACGCCCAAGATATTGAAATTTATGATAACAATTTCAATAGTGCATTGTATTTATTGAACTTACAAGCAAGTGTACTTGGACAATATTCTCCATTGGTCCCAGTTTATGATGGAATCTCATTCTATAGAAACATGGCTTATATTTCTTATAATTCAAATTATTTCTATGGGGCCATAAAAGTGTCGACTGATGGAGCGTCACAAATTTCTAATGTTGATATTTATAACAATACACTCGTAACGGATAATGTTATTAATATGGGCGGGGGAGTTGAATTAACTTCAGGAGGAGTACTAAACAATATTAATATCAAAAATAATATAATGGCTTATTTCAAAAACCAAGGAACTATGAGAATTAATAATACTGGGGCTATTAATGGTCTTCATATCGAGAACAATTTGTCATACAATTTAAATAATGCAAATGTTATGCCCTATTTTCCAGCCTCGAACACTGGAACTTTAACGAACTATACATATTTAAACAATATTCCAATCAGTAATACTACTCAGCAAAACCCACTATTCATCTCATCAACAGACTTTCATCTTCAATCTAATTCTCCAGCTATTAACAAAGGTCAAAACCTTGGACTTCCGTACAATGGTGTAGCTCCTGATATAGGGGTTTACGAAACTAATTAAGTATATATAACTCTTTACATATCGTGAGTTTTTGATACAATTATTTCTATTATTACTTATTGCAGGCAAACGTATTTTGCTTGATAAAGAGATGACAAAAAATTCTGTTGCTTCAAAAAAGCTCTGGAAAATTGGTTTAAAAGATTTTAATACTCAATATTTTGATTTTAACAAAGAAGGAGATCTAATAATTAAAGAGGGTCATAACATTTATAATGTTCGTTATTTGGCTGAAAAATTTGGTACTTCACTTGAAATACTAATGCCTTTTGTGATTGAAGAAAGATTAGAAGACTTTCTTGATTTAACAGTCATGTTATCAAAAAAACTTGGTTATAAAGGTAAATTTTTCTACCACTACCCAATGAAAGTTAATCAGAGCAAAGAAATTGTTATGTCTATAGTTGGAGAAGGAGCACATCTTGAAACATCTTCTTATAATGAATTATGGTTAGTCAAAAAAATGTTAGAACAAGAAACATTTAATCCTAATATTAGAATTTTATGTTCTGGACCAAAAACTGATAAATACATAAATCTAATTGATGACCTTCAGCATAAGGGAGTTAAAATTTTTCCATTAATCGAAGGGCCAAATGAATTAAAATTTTTACAATACTCAAAATATGATGTTGGTATTAGACTTGATATGCCCGTTAAAACAAGCTCTCACTGGAACAAACCAATTGACCGTTTTGGTTTTTCGGCGAAGGAAATTCTAGAAATGAAATCTTTCAAGAATTTAAAAATTCTACACTATCATATAGGTTCACAAATTGAGAAATTGTCAGATGTATTAATTCCAATTAAATATGCTCTCGATATATATTTTAAATTAAAAGAAAAAAATCCATCACTAGACACCTTAGATATTGGTGGAGGTATGCCAATTCCTTATACAAGAACAAAAGGATACCCAGTCGATAAATTAATGGAGCGAATTATTGATTTAATAAAAAAGGAAGCTGAAAAAAGAGAAATGCCTCATCCAAATTTAATATGTGAATGGGGGCGTTACATTGTTGCTCCAGCTCAAATTACTATTTATAAAGTCATTGATACAAAAGCCATTAAGTATAAAAAAAGTCTAGCCAAAAAATGGTATGTTATTGATGGTAGTTTTATGAATGATTTACTCGATACTTGGGCAATCGGACAAAAATGGGCGCTTTCGCCAGTAAACAATAAGAATGATGATAATCTTAATGAAGTATGGCTCGCTGGCTCTTCTTGCGATTCTGACGATGTTTATGCTGGACTCGATGGATCTATTACAATGCCAGATTTTGATTCAAATGATAACGACGGAAAATCGATGTATATAGTCGTCTACGATACTGGAGCTTATCAGAATTCATTAGCTGCTAAACACTGCATGCTTTCATCCCCACTTAAAATCATTGTTGAAAATGGACATATAGTTGTTGCTCGAAAAAGAGAAACTCCAGATGAAGTTGGAAAAGAGTTTGGCTGGTAGATGAATTAGTGGCTAGTAATTAGTTTATAGGTTCTAGTATTCCAAACTACAAATGATATAATATATTATAATTAATAATTTAACGTAGCTTCACAAATTATATTCTGAAAAAAGTCCTCGGACGAGGGAGGACGAGGAGCCAGACATTTTTTCATAAAATAATTTGCTTCGCTAAACAAATATGGATACAAAATTACCAACATTAGAATTTATTTTAAGAAATTATAAAAATTTCAATTCAAGAGCAACTCGCGATGCGACTATTTCTTATTGGAAACATATCGAAAAAGGTGGCAAAATGTTCTGGGCCGTGGGCGGAGCTATGTCTTCAGCACAACTTGGTATTACTTTGGCCCCAGCTATTCGAAAAGGTCTAATCTCTGGTATTTCTGTGACTGGGGCGAATCTGGAAGAGTCACTATTTCGTTTAGTAGCACACAATAGTTATAAAGATTTTCCTGATTATAGATATTTTACCAAAGATGATGATACTAAAATATTAGAAGACAGGATGCGCCGAGTAACAGATACAAGTATTCCAGAAGATGAAGCATTCCGGGCAGTTGAGCAACAAATAGTTCCCACTTGGAAAAAAGCTACAGAAGAAGGAACAAGAAAATTTTGGCATGAGTATTTCTATGATTTAATTAAAAATGTCGAAGAAGAAAAACATGAAGGTAATAAAGAAGAATGCTGGTTATTGGCGGCAGCTGAAAACAATATTCCAATTGTAGTTCCTGGGCATGAAGATTCTACTTTTGGAAATATTTTTGCTTCTTATGTAAAAAATAATGAATGTAGTCCAAATATCGTAAAATCAGGAATCGAATATATGGCCGCATTTTACGACCAATATCAGACACTTTCCGAAGGGGAAGGAGTGGGTTTTTTTCAAGTCGGCGGTGGGATATCGGGAGATTTCCCAATTTGTGTTGTGCCATCACTTAAATATGATATGCAAATTGATAATGTCAAACCTTGGGCCTATTTCTGCCAAATTTCAGATTCTACAACTTCATACGGCTCATATTCTGGTGCAACACCAAATGAAAAAATTACTTGGGATAAACTCACAAAAGAAACTCCAATGTTCGTTATTGAATCCGATGCCACAATCGTTGTACCTCTAATGCTTGAAGCACTACTAGAGTGTCTTGAGAATCCAAGTGAAGCCAATCGATTAATAGGAAAATATGTATCATAATTAATATAACGCTCCACAAATTATATCCCGAAAAAAGGTCCTCGGACGAGGGGGAGCCGGCGCTAGACCATTTTTTCAGGAAATAATTTGTTCCGTTTTAAAAAAATGAAAAAGAAAATTGTCACAGTTGGATTAATTCAAAGTGCTGTCGGAACTGACTTAAAATTAAATCTAAATAAAACTTTAAAAATGGTAGAGCAAGCGGCTAAAAAAGGAGCCGAGATTATTTGCTTGCAAGAATTATATAAAACCCCATATTTCCCAAATAAAAAAGGAGTTAATGTTGAAAGTTTTTTAGAGACTATTCCAGGTGAATCAACCTTGGTATTTAAGGATATTTCCAAGAAATATCGGTGTTCAATAATTTTACCTATTTATGAAAAAACAAAGAACGGAAAATTTTATAATACCGTTGTTGTTATAAATGAAAAAGGCGAAATACAACCATCTTACAGAAAAATTCACATTCCTCATGACCCAAGTTTCTACGAAAAAGATTATTTTGCTGAAGGGAATAATGGTTATCAATTATTCAAACATAAAAGTATTGTTTACTCAGTACTCATTTGTTTTGACCAATGGTTTCCGGAAGCAGCGCGGATGGCAAAACTTTCAGGTGCGGAAATGATTTTTTATCCAACTGCAATTGGGACAATAATTGGTGAAAAACAAATTGAAGGTGATTGGCATGACGCTTGGGAGACTGTTATGCGTGGACATGCTATTGCTAATAGTTTGCCAGTTATAGCAGTAAACAGAACTGGAATTGAGGGTAAATCAAAATTCTGGGGTCAATCATTCGTGTCGGATGCTTTTGGAAAAATAATTAAAAGAGCAAATGCAGTAAAAGATGAAATTATAATTGCAAAGCTTGATTTAGAGATGAATGATTATATTTCTGAGAGTTGGGGATTTTTAAGAAACAGAAGAACAGATACATATAAATTAATAACGAAAAAAAATATTAATGGAAAAAACACCTAAAGAACTTGGATTTTATATGCCGGCTGAATGGGAAAAACATTCAGCTGTTTGGCTTGCTTGGCCATATGATGATACAACCTTTCCAAATATGATTCCAGAAGTTGAAAAAACTTATTGTCTTATTTTAAAATCACTTGAAGAAAGTGAAAAGGTTAATCTTATTGTTTTACCAAAAGATAAAGACCGAATTCAAAAAATGTTATCTGATAATGGAAATAATATTAATAATATAACTTTTTTTGAACAAGATTATGCTGATGTTTGGACTAGAGATTATTCTCCTATTACAATTTTAAACTCCAAAGAAAAGACATTTGCTTTTGTAAAATGGAATTATGATGCTTATGGCAAAAGTAATGACCCATATTTTACTGATTTATTAAAAGACAATAAAGTTTTTGATAATATTTTAAGTGATTCAAAAAATCAGATTTTTAAACCTGGAATTATTTTAGAGGGCGGGGCCATAGAATCAAATGGCAATGGCACGATTCTGACAACAGAGCAATGTTTGCTTAATTCCAATAGAAATTTAGGCCTCAGTAAAGAGAATAATGAACAATATCTAAAAGACTATTTAGGTACCGATAATATTATATGGCTAAAAGATGGTTTAATAAATGATCATACTGATGGCCACATTGACGAAATTGCTCGTTTTGTTGCCCCTGATACAATAGTCTGTGCTTATGAAGATGATATAAATGACCCAAATCATTCAATTTTAAATGAAAATTATAAAATTCTAGAGAATGCAAAGGATAAAAATGGTAATAATTTTAAAATTATTAAACTTCCAATGCCTCATATGAATTATGATGATGGTGAAAAAGCTCCGGTATCGTACGCTAATTTTTATATTGGGAATTCTATTATTTTAATGCCACAATTTAATGACGAAAATGACAAATTAGCAAAAGATATAATTCAATCTTTGTTTATAAATCATAAAATAATTGGAATAGATTGTTCTAAAATTATTTATGGGGGAGGAGGTTTGCATTGTATAACCATGCAACAACCTTTGATTTAATGTGATATAATAAAATTATGACATGGTTTTTTATAGCACTTGGAGCAACATTTTTATGGGCAATTGTAAACATTGCAGATCAATTTTTAGTCTCTAAATATTCTCAAAAAGAAAAAGAAAGATCATCTGGGGGGCTTGTTTTGTTTTCAAGTTTAATTGGTATTTTTATTGCACTTGGAATTGGAATATTTACTCCGAATGTTTTTAATATTATTTTATTTGATAAAATTTTATTAATAATTGCGGGTGGTTTATCAATCTGCTGGATTATATTATATTTATATGCAATAGAAATTGAAAATATTTCAGTTATTGTCCCTTGGTTTTTAACTGTGCCAATTTTTGGTTATATTTTTGGTTATATATTTTTAGGAGAAACATTAACTTTAAATCAAATACTTGGCTCAATTGTTGTGTTTTTTGGTTTAATACTAATTTCTATAGATTTCTTTGAAAAAAAAGAAAAAAGGGGGGTAAAAAAACAAATAATCATATACATGCTCTCGGCTTCCATTATTGTCGCAATTTCAGGTATCATTTTTAAATATGTAACAATTGAAGGAAATTTTTGGGTTTCATCTTTTTGGGAATATATTGGGTTAGGAGGAATAGGTTTAATTTTATATTTATTTGTTCCAAAATATCGCAATGAATTTATGTACATGAATAGAACAGGTGGAAGAAAAATTTTCTTTATAAATATTATGAGTGAGTTAATGACTATTTTCGGAAATCTACTGACAAATTTTGCATTATTACTCGCACCTGTTGCTATGGTTTATCTTGTTGGTAGTTTCCAACCAGCAATAGTTTTAATATTAATTATAATTGGTACAAAATTTTTTCCACAGATTATAAGTGAAAACTTATCTCGAAAAGTTTTAATTCAAAAAATTATAGCAATTATAATAATGATTACCGGAAGTGTCTTCTTATTTATTTAATAATATGCTAAAGTAAAAATATATGTCACAAGATAATAGTAAAAAAGGCAATAATTTTTTTATATATATTTTATTGACTAGCGTCCTAATCGTAATTTTATCTTCTTTTTATTCTTTTTACCTAAAAAAGAACTATGATTTCTTTATAGAAACTGAATGTAACCCAAATACAGATACTTGTTTTTATCGTGACTGTGAAAATAATCCAGATGAGTGCCCACTAAACAATTTATCTTTCTATAATCAATATACCATTAAAGCTAAGGATTTTTCTGTCTGTAGAAATGAAGACTGTAAAGAAGCTTGTGGGCTTGGATTAATTAAGTGTGTCAAAACAGAATGCACAGAAACAGATATTAATGATGGCTTATGTGTAGAACCATATAATTTAAATTCTGAAAATTAATTATGTCATCAATTGGAGATTATAATGAAATAATGACTGATCGTGATCTTTTTAATAGTACGGTTTATACACCTCTCTCTGAAGCCTTACAATTATTAAATGAAAGGCAAAAAGATACAACTTTAATTGATAAAGTAAAAAAATTATTTAAAGGCGAAATACCAAAAATTTTAACAAATAAAAAATGTGGTGTAATAGCCAGACAAATTGCTACACCCAATTATGAAAATAGAATGTTTCTATCTATAACTAAAGAAAATGATTTAATTCCAGTTTTTTTTGAATATATTGATGATAAATTTACTTCAAATAATAAATATAAACATTCTTTAGGTCAATTAAATATTAGAAAATATTTAGACAAAGATAATAATGATTGTATGGAAAAAATTACAATAATTGATTTTAATAAATATAATGGAAAAAAACTTAAAGATATTAAAACTTTTTGGGGAGAATCTCTTCAAGATTTTCACAAAAGACTATTCGAATCATATAATTTAAATGACCATTATTTTCACGATGAATCAGACTGGTATCATATTAATGATATCAACGACATTCAATCAGCATACTATAATTTTTTCTTACTGTTTACAGTTAATGGCATCCTATTCGAAAATTTTATAACTACACCAGGAACTGAGAGTGATTTTACAAAAAAAGTAGTTTTATCTTCTTTAGAAAAAGTTATTAATGACACAGGTATCAAGCCACTTATTGTTCCTATCCCACCTATGGATTTAGAAAATGAGGATTTCTGGTATTCATATTCTCCAATTACAAAAAATTTAATCCCAAATAAATAAAATGCCAACTGAAATATTAAATACATGTTATATAGAAAGTGGTCTTAAGTCTATCGTTAATTATTCTCATATAATTCCTATTGTACTATCTTTGGGAATCGTAATTTTTGTATTTTCAAGAGCAAAAAATAAGAATTTTTCTAAAATATTTATTTTGTTTATTTTAATGTTTTGTTTTTGGCTGATAGGAGACTTAATTACCTGGAATTCAATTAACTATAATTTAATATACATGAATTGGGCATTTTTGCCATTCCTGGAGGTTGTGCTTTATATCTTAGGTTTATATTTTGCTTTAATTTCAATAAAAAAATCTGACGTCTCTAATATCATTAAAACTATTTTGTTTATATTAACATTACCAATATTATTTATGACAATCATGGGATATTCAGTTACTGGCTTTAATCATTCTGTTTGTGAAGCAACAAATAATAATGTTTTAGATATTTATAAGTTATCAATAGAAGCTATTTTATTACTTACTCTTCTTTTTTATATAATTAGAATGTTGATTTCAAAAAATAAAAATAAGGGTAATTTAATTGTTTTGGGTTCAATGTTTTTATTTCTTTCAATATTTGGCGTTACTGAGTACATAGGAGCTACTACTGGTTTTTATGAATTAAATTTATATAGTTTATTTTTATTTCCAGTTTTTCTACTTATTATAATTTATGCAATTTTTGAACTTGATATTTTCAATTTTGAAGTATTGGGAACTCAATATTTAGTTGTCGGTTTGGTTATATTAATGATTGGGCAATTATTCTTCGTCAACGGAAATACAGATAGATTATTAACCGTTATTACCGTTATCATCACAGTCTCATTAAGTATCATTTTGTTTAGAAATTTAAAAAAGGAAACTGATCAAAGAATTAAAATTGAAGATCTTTCTATTCAGTTAGATAACTATAATAAAAGATTAAGAACTTCAAATGAAAAATTAAAAGGGCTGGATAAAATGAAAACAGAGTTTGTCTCACTTGCTTCTCACCAATTACGAAGTCCATTAACTGCTATTAAGGGTTATACCTCGATGTTACTTCAAGGAGACTATGGAGATCTTAATTTAGACGCCAAGCAAACGATAGAAAGAGTTATGGAATCAAGTAATAATTTAACTTTAGTTGTTGAGGACTTGCTCAATGTTTCTAAAATTGAACAAGGTGGTATGAAATATGAAATGGCTCGTTTTGATTTTGGAGAATTAGTTGAATCAACCGCCAAGGAATTGTCGGTTACGGCTCAAAACAAAGGACTGGTTTTAAATGATAAAATTTCACCTACTCATAAGTATTTTGTAAATGGTGATAAAGAAAAATTGAGACAAATTCTAGTAAATCTTATTGACAATTCAATGAAATACACCAAAAGAGGTCATATTGATGTTGGTTTACAATTAAAAGATGGAAAGATTATTTTATCAATAAAAGATACTGGTGTCGGTATACCTGCTGAAATAAAAGAAACATTATTTGAAAAATTTGCTCGTGGGGAAGGGGCTAAATTGAATGCTTCTGGCTCGGGCTTAGGTTTATATTTAGCCAAAGAAATCATAGACGCTCATAAAGGACGAATTTGGGCAGAATCTGAGGGAACAAGTAAAGGCTCAACTTTCTTTGTTGAAATAGATGAAGCGAAAAAAGAATAATTACGAATTAAAAATTACGAATTACGAATTAAAAAACTAGGCTTTGCCTAGTTTTTTAATTAGATTTTAGAGATTTTTGGCTCGGAGTCGGTATCTTTTATTTCGTAACCTAGAGAATTTATTTGTTTTCTTATTTCATCACTTTTAGTCCAATCTTTATTGGCTCGAGCCTTTTGCCTTTCATTTTTTAATTTTATTATTTCATCCGGAATGACTTCCAGAATAATTTTATCTAAATCGAGACCTAAGACTTTATCAAAATCAAGGATTGTGGCTTTTTTATCGGAATTAGAGATATTAGGGTCTTTTAATAATTCCCAAAGTACGGTCAAAGCTTGTGGACTATCGAGGTTATTATCTAAAAATTCCATAAAGCGTTTCTTATAAACACTGTTAATATTTCCAGTATCATTACCTAGAGCCAAAAAACTATCTTTTAAGCGCGTCAAGGCTGTTTGTGAAGCTTTAACTGCTTCTAGAGTAAAGTTAGTACGAGTTGAATAATTAGAAGTATAGAGCCATAATCGGAAAGCTA
>CAZLXA010000003.1:0-59150 GCA_964563715.1 uncultured Candidatus Saccharibacteria bacterium
TTATTTCTTTGCCTAAATATTTTTGCAAAACTTCTGGAATTTTAATTGTCCCATCTTCTTGCTGGTAGTTTTCTAGAATTGCAATTAATGTTCTTTGCGCAACGACAGTTGCATCATTCATATGCACTGGTTCTATTTTGCCATCACTTCTTCTGACTCTCGTGTTTAAACGACGAGCCTGAAACCCTCCAGTTGAATCCGCACTATGTGTTTCCCGATATTTATTTTGCCCAGGCATCCATGTCTCAATATCGATTTGTCTTGTATCCGGAAAACCCATATCACCAGTACAAACAGCCACAGCCTGATACGGTAATTCTAATTTTTGTAATATATATTCCTGAATTGCTACGAGAAAATTTTGTTCTTGCATTGAATTTTCTGGCAAAGAAAAAACTTCCATTTCTAATTTATCAAATTGGTGTAAACGAAAAATTCCACTAGTATCTTTCCCTGCCGTACCGGCTTCTCTACGAAATGCTGTTGAATACCCTGCATAACGAATTGGTAATTCACTTTCTTCAAAAATTTTATTCATGTGCATAGAACCAAGTGTATGCTCAGCGCTACCAATAAGCATTAAATCATCTTCGGGAAAAAGGTAATGTTCTTCGGGTGTCATATATCGAGCCATTTTAACTTGGACAAGTGGTCGGACAAAAACTGGAGGTAAAATAGGCATGAACCTTGAAACATTTATTGATAAATTTGCTCCTTCGGCAATTTTTTTTAGTGTTTCTTCGTTCGTTAAAATATCCCAACACATTTGAATCAAAGCAAAATGCAAAAGAACTAAATCTCCTTTCAGATAAGCAAATCGTGACGAAGCAACTTCACCGGCAGTTTCTGTATCAATAATTCCTAAAGCTTTTCCTAATTCAAAATGTTCCTTTGGGGTAAAAGAAAAATCCTTCTTTTGGCCCCATTGACGAATGACCATATTTCCAGAATCATCCGGACCAACAGGTGTATCAACCGAAGGAATATTTGGTATTTTTAACATTATTGCTTGCCAATTGGAAACAACATTTCTCAATTCTTCTTCTTGTTCTTTTAATTCCTCTTTAACCAAACGCATTTCTTCGATCAATTGACCTCGAGCTGCCTCAGTTAAGGTTCCACCCATTGAAACACTGACTTTATTTTGTTCAGCTCGCAAAGATTCAACTCGAGATAGAATTTCTAGTCTTTTTTCATCAATTGCCAACAATTCATCAATATCAACAGTGGAAAACTTTTTTTGTATTCCCTCCTTAATTATCTCTTTATTTTCACGTATAAATTTAATATCTAACATTTTTGTATTATACCGCGATATTAAGTTTTCTCAAAACTATTACTTGCTAAATAAAAAGTGGTATAATTTAAAATATAATTATGTGTTTGAAATAAGTAGTCTTATCAGAGGGGGGCGCGCAAGACTGACGAGTCGAGCCAGAGCAAATTTTCAACAGAAAATTATGCGGTCCCTCTGGAAAGAGCTATTTATTTCAATAACTTATACAAAATTTTATGGAAGATGTTTGCAAATTAAAATTTGAACAATTTCCGAAAGCCCTACTCGAAATTCCCCAACCACCAAAAACTCTATATATTAGAGGAAAACTTCCTGATCCTGATTTTATATATTTAGCCGTCGTTGGATCGAGAAGATACACTTCCTATGGCAAAGATATCTGTCAAAAATTAATCCGTGGATTAAAAAATTATCCTATCGTTATTGTTTCGGGTTTGGCTATTGGAATAGATAGTATTGCTCATAAGACAGCTTTGGAAGTCGGACTTCCAACAATTTCATTCCCAGGCTCGGGACTTGATAATAATGTTTTATTTCCAAAAACAAATATAAAACTAGCGCAAGAGATTGTGGATAGTGGTGGATGTCTTATTTCAGAATTCGAACCAAATTTCGTTGCTACAACTTATTCTTTCCCCCAAAGAAATAGATTAATGGCGGGAATCTCCAAAGCTGTCCTTATCATCGAAGCTGAAGAAAAATCTGGCTCATTAATAACAGCTCGAATGGCTCTTGATTATAATCGTGATGTATTGGCCGTCCCCGGCTCAGCTTTTTCATCAAATTCAAATGGAACAAATGCTCTTATTAAGCAAGGAGCAATACCAGTGACTAGTAGTGATGATGTACTTGAAGCATTAGGTTTTGAAGTCGAAAAAATAATTCAATCAGATAAAGAAAAATATGCCGATTGTTCTAAAGATGAATTAAAAATAATTGAATTACTTCGAGAACCAATGGAACGCGATGACTTAATAAGAGAATTAAAAATAGATACAGCCACAGCCAATGCTCTACTTTCGATGATGGAATTGAAAGAATTAATCAAACAAGAACTCGGACAAATCAGAAAAATTTAAGATAAATAAGTTATCCACATACTATTTACGATATTAATAAAATATGGTATTATCTAAATGTGCCTGTGGGCGAAAGCCCCTTCTCGGCTAAGGATTTCCTAAGCTGAAAACAGGTACATAAAAGAACCCCAGATTCCTGGGATTTTTTTATATAAAATTTTAATCTTCATCAATTCCATCTGAATACAACCTTTTCCTATTGTCTGACATAACACTCCAAAAAATTATTTTGCCATCACCAATTTGTCTTAAAACTACAATAACTTTACTTTTCTTTTCTGGAAAAATCGCATGAAAGCCCCAATATTGAACTTGTTTTGTTTTATAAAAATTGTCTCTTCCTTTATTCCCAATTTTTTCAGATACTATCCTATATTCTTGTAATGTTCCCATTTTGGGAATTATTTCAATTACTTTCTTTAATAATGTTAATTTTCTAATTTGAGCGTTCACATTTCTAGGCATACGATTAGGTTTATACTGTAGGTGATTAAATCCATCAGAATTTAATGTAATTTTTTGTTGAAAATATGGACAGTAAATTTCATTATTTTTAGAATAAATAATTTTGGCTTTTTCTAGACACTCTTTTAATTTTAAATTATCATCTAAAGTATATTCTTCCATCCATATATTATCTCAAATAGATTATCAAAATACAAACACATCTCAATGCCCTACTTTCAAAGATGTAATTAATGAAGAATAAGGCCAAATAAGAAAAAATTAAATAATATTTGCAAAAAAAATGATTTCATGTAATTCTTGTCTTAAGGAGCTAGCAACTAATACTAGAACCTAAAAATATTTATGAAATTATTAATTGTTGAGTCACCATCAAAAGCTAAAACTATCGAAAAATACCTGTCCGCCGACAAGGCGGGTTTAGATTCATCTTGGACTGTCCGCGCCTCTGTTGGACACATTCGTGATTTACCGAAATCAAATAAAGATGCTATTGATATTTTGGCTGGTTTTGTTCCTCGTTACGAAATTTCAAAAGGTAAAGAAAAAGTTGTTAATGAACTTAGGTTGCTCTCAGTTAAGGCCACAGAAATAATGTTGGCGACTGACCCGGACCGCGAAGGAGAAGCGATTTCATGGCATTTGAAAGAATTGCTCGATGCAGATAAAAAAATTAAAGCTCCAATCAAGAGAGTTACTTTTCACGAAATAACAAAAGAAGCAGTTTTGGAGGCTCTCGATAAACCTCGAGATATTGATAACAATTTAGTAAAAGCCCAGGAAGCCCGTCGTGTTCTCGATCGACTTGTGGGTTATGATTTATCGGGAATAATTTGGAAGAAAGTTCGCTATGGTCTCTCGGCTGGACGAGTTCAATCCCCTGCCCTTCGAATTATAATGGAACGCGAAAGAGAAATCAGGGCTTTTATTCCTGAACAATATTGGACGCTCGAAGGAATTTTTGATACTCAAAAAAAGACCAGGCTAACGCTTTCTTGCACCGAAGAGCCTCGAGATGAAAAAGTTGTTGAAAATATATTGAAATTAGGAAAAAGTGAAAAATGGCATGTAACAGATATTAAAGAAAGTGAACAAAAAAGATCCCCTCGAGCCCCTTTTACAACTTCGACACTCCAACAAACCGCCAGTTCACGCTTGGGCTTTTCCCCATCAAGAACAATGCAAACAGCTCAAAAACTTTACGAGGCGGGACACATTACGTATATGCGTACAGATAGTACAAATTTATCGGTCGCGGCCCAAAATCAAATTCTTAAACTTGTAGAAAGTAAATACGGCAAAGAATATACAGAATTACACATTTATAAAACTAAGTCTAAAAATGCTCAAGAAGCCCATGAAGCAATTCGTCCAACCCATATAGAACAAATTTCAGTCGGAACAACTGAAGACCAGAAAAAACTTTATAAGCTTATCTGGGAAAGAACTGTCTCATCTCAAATGTCTGATGCCAAGTTATTAAAAACAAAAATTGTCGCCAATATACAAGATGGTCAAATTCCTGATTTCACAGCCAATGGCTCTCAAGTCTTATTCTTAGGATGGCTAAAATGTGATACCGGGGCTCGGGGTGAAGATGTTGAGCTGCCTAAAATAGAAATTGGCGAAGAATTAAAATTAATCGAACTTACAAGTACAGAAAAATTTACTGAGCCACCAAATCGCTATTCTGAAGCAGGACTCATTAAAGAGCTCGAAGCCCGAGGAATTGGTCGTCCTTCAACTTATGCTTCAATAATGAAAACTATAGAAGACAGAGGCTATGTCCGAAAAGAAGGCCGAACACTCTTCCCAACTGATACTGGTGATGTCGTCTCTTCATTCTTGGAAAATAATTTTGCTAATTATATTAGTGATACATTCACCGCTGAAATGGAAGATGAGCTTGATGATATTTCAAATGGTAAACGTGAATATGTAAAAACTTTAAGTGATTTTTATACACCCTTCCAAAAAGAGGTAAAAGAAAAAGACAAATTAGCCAAAGCGACTAATATGGGTGAAGCCCCAAGTGATATGCTTTGTCCAAAATGTCAGAGTTCGATGATAATTAAACTTTCCCGCGGTGGAAAATTTTATTCATGTTCAAAATACCCTGATTGTGACGGAGCCAGAAATATGGAAGGTAATGTTTTGGAAGGTCCTAAAGAAACTGGTGAGATGTGCCCGCTTTGTGGAGAGAAGAAGGGTAAATCAGGAGGTGGTAAATTAGTCATTAGAGAAAGACGCGATGGAACTGGAACTTTTATTTCATGTTCGCGTTATCCAAAATGTAAATTTGTAAAACAAGACGAAGAAGAAATGAAAAGAAAAATGACCGATGTCACTTGTCCTATGTGCCAAAAAGGTAAAATGATGGAGCGTCGAGGACGTTTTGGAATTTTTTATTCATGTTCTGATTACCCAGATTGTAAAAATGCCATTAAAACCAAACCAACCGGCAATATCTGCGACCTCTGTGGTTCCCTCATGATGGAAGGTACAAAAACTATCCCAGAGCGATGTTCAAACAAAATGTGTAAAAACCACAATCCTCATAAACATGGTGACAATATAAAGAATAATAAGATATAATATAATTATGATTCCAACAGCAGAAGAAATCATATCTTTAACTTACGGCCTTAAAGAAAGAGATAAAGCTTTAATAGAAAAAGCTTATAATTTTGCTAAACAGGCTCATGAGGGACAACTACGAAAAAGTGGTGAACCATATTTTTTACATGTGGCAACTACAGCCAAAAATCTAGCCGACCTTGATATGAGTTCTGTTGTTATTGCCGCTGGTTTACTTCACGATGTTTTAGAAGATGCAGGCGTGACAGAAGAGGAATTAAAAAAAGAATTCGGAGACGAAATAGTTGGATTAGTCGAAGGAGTAACAAAACTTGGTAAGGTTAAATATAAAGGTGTAGAAAGGAATGTTGAGAATTTAAGAAAATTTTTCATTTCAGTTGCAAAAGATTTGCGGGTTTTGGTCATCAAATTAGCCGATCGCTTACACAATATTGAAACCTTAGAGCATGTTCGGCCAGATAAACAAAAACGAATCGCCCTTGAAACTCTTGAAATTTATGCCCCCCTGGCTAATCGTTTATCGATGGGTCGATTAAAAGGTAAACTCGAGGACGCTGCATTCCGATTTGCTTTTCCGAAAGAATACGCTCAAGTTAAAGAATTACTTTTATCTAAAAAAGATGCTGAAGAAAAATATTTAATTGAAGTTAAAGATAAAATTGATCAAAAAATAAAAGAATCAAGAATTAAAGACACTAAAATAGACTACCGACAAAAACATTTATATTCTTTGTGGCGGAAACTTCAAAAATATAATATGGATATCGGTAAAATCTATGATATTATTGCTCTCCGTATCATGGTTGATAGTGTGGCTGATTGTTATCATATCTTAGGTTTAATTCACGGTGAATGGACTCCGGTTCCTAATCGAATTAAAGATTATATTGCTTCGCCAAAAACAAACGGTTATCAAAGTTTACATACCACTATCTTTACTGGTACTGGTGGAATTGTCGAGATTCAAATCAGGACTCATGAAATGCATGAAAAAGCCGAAAATGGTATTGCTGCTCATTTTTTCTATAAAGAGGAACATCATACCGATAAAACCATTCCAAAAGAATTCGAATGGGTTCATCAACTTCATGATTTAAACCAAAATAATGAAAACCCGGAAAAATTTTTAAAATCAATTAAAATGGATTTTTTTAGCGACCGACTTTTCGTCTTCACTCCCAAGGGCGACATCATAGATTTACCAGAAGAATCGAGTGTTATTGACTTTGCTTATGCTATTCACACTGATGTTGGTGACCACGCTCAAGGGGCCAAGGTTAATGGTAAAAATTCTTCACTCGGCACAAAATTAAAATCAAACGATATCGTTGAAATCCAAATAAATAAAAATGCTAAACCATCATCAAAGTGGTTAGATTATGCGAAAACATCCTTGGCTAGAAAAAGAATTAACCTGCACTTAAAATCAAACAGTCTTTTATCAAAATTCTTATCTTTCGGTAAAAACTAAAAAATCACAGGTCTGACCTGTGATTTTTTAGTTTAAAGTGAGAAATTTTTAATATTGTATAAATCAATATCCTCTTCAGCTTTTTTAACTTCTTCTTTTGTTCTATCATCAACAAGATGTGAATCACCTTCTTCAATTAGAGTTATTTCATTTGGCATCTCTGTCGTTGTTGAAATTACAACTTCTGGTTCTTGACTAGCTACATATTTATCAAGCATGGCATTTGGGTTTCCATTTTCAGTTGATTTAATTAAATTAAGAATTGTGTGAAGATCGTCATTCGTAAAGAAATCTATCGTAATATATCCCCCATTTTCTTTTTTCTCAATGTGAACTCGTGTTCCAAGTGATTCCTGAAGTTTCTCTTCCATTTCAGCGATTTCAGGATCGGGCATATACTCTTTTTTGCGAACTTTATCAAAAGCAATTTTACGAGCGGCTTTTTCAGCATCACGAACTGTCATTTTCTTAAACATTATTTCTTTAAACAAAACCATTTGCTCTTCTGGTCGATCAATCAACATTAATATTGGCCTGGTATGACCTTCACTAATTTTACGAGTAGATAAAGCGTCTAGTATTTCTTGAGGTAAAGCAAGTAGTCTTAGAGTGTTTGAAACATATTCCCGACTTTTACCAACTTTTTTTCCAATTTGAGTATGATTAAATTTAAATTCTTCAACGAGTCGCATAAAGGCTCGAGCTCGCTCAACAGCATTTAAATCTTCGCGTTGTAAATTTTCAATAATAGCTAATTCCAGTTTAGCCATATTGTCATCACCGACTCGAATGATGACTGGGATTTGTTCCAAACCAGCTATTTTTGAAGCTCTCAACCGACGCTCACCCGCAATCAATTCATACTCAACTGCCACTCCATCTTCCTTTTGAATTTCTTCACGGGATACAACAAGCGGTTGAAGAACCCCATACTGACGAATTGAATCAGCTAAATCACGAAGTCGATCTTCATCAAACTCGCGACGAGGCTGAAAAGGGTTTGGTTTAATTTTTTCAATATCTACCCAAAAAATTGAATTATTATAAAGCTGTGACATATGTTTATTATACCTCTTAGTAGAATTTTCTCAAAATTCTACTATAAAATAAAATTATTATTTATAATAACAATTTAATATCAGATAGTAAAGTGGTCAATTGTAATTTTTGTTTAAAATTGCTATTATTAAATAATGGCTAATCGTTGGACAAAAGAAGAAGAGTATAAATATCGGTCAGAGCTTTTAGATTATTATGTTAAACAAAATAAAAGTTTACGTGACATTTCAGAAATTCTAAATATTCCAGAATCAACAATTTTCAAAAGAATGGAACGTTTACAAATAAAAACAAAGCCTCATTTAAAAGAGAATTATTTAAAGAAAAGAAAGGGCATAAAAATTCCTAATAAATATTCTGTGGATTTGGCCGAATTTTTTGGAATAATGCTAGGAGATGGACATATAAGTCACTTTCAAATTGTTGTCAGTTTGGGAAATAAAGAAGAAGAATATGCAAAATATGTTAGTTTGCTTATAAAAAAGATATTCGAAACAGATGCAAAAATTTCTATTCGTAAGACCGGATATAGAGACGTTTATCTTGGTTCAGTTGATATAACTTCATGGTTATTTAAAAAAGGGCTAGTTTCAAATAAAGTTAAATCCCAAGTAAATGTTCCTTCGTGGATTTTTAGTAAAGATAAATATATGAAAAGTTTTTTAAGAGGATTCTTTGATACAGATGGATCAGTGTATAAATTAAAATACGGTATCCAGATATCTTTTTGTAATAGATCATTACCTATTCTTAAATCTTTACAATTAATGTTAAAAAGGTTAAGATATAATCCATCGAGTGTTAGTTTATATAATCTATACCTTACCAGAAGGAAAGATGTAAAAAGATTTTTTGAAGAAATAAAACCTTCAAACCATAAGCATACAAGTCGATATTTAAAAATTGAAAACGATTTGCGCCGATCGGATAGCGGCTATTCCAGGAGACTGTAAATCTCCCACCCTTTGGGTATCGTTGGTTCGAGTCCAACTCGGCGCACAAAACAAACAAACCCTGAAAAGTAAAAAACACAGGCCTTGCCTGTGCTATTTAATATTATTTACTACTTTTAATTCCTGTTTTTGAAATTCGTATATTTGACTTAACTTTTAGTTTTTTCATTTCAATCACTAATTCGTTGTTTTTGAAAGTTACATAAACTGTATCCCCTTTTTTGACTCCTCCCGAAATTATAAACATCGCTACCGGATTAAGAATTTTATCTTGAATCAGTCTGCCCAGAGGTCGAGCTCCATAATGTGGGTCATATCCCTCTTTAGCAAGATAGGTAAGAGCTTCATCTGAAATATCGAGAATAATATTTTTACCTAATAAACGCTCACGAATAACTTTAATTTTTATATCAACAATATTCCTAATTACTTCTGGAGAAAGAATATCGAAGACAATGATATCATCGAGTCGATTCAAAAATTCTGGACGAAAATGTTCTTTTAAAGAATCCAAAACTTTTTCTTTAGTTTGAGCATATTCATCTTTTTTAGTTTTATTAGTAAAACCAAGCGATTCCATTTTTTCAATATAATTTGAACCCAAATTTGATGTCAAAATTATAATCGTATTTTTAAAGTTAACGATTCTGCCTTTGGCATCAGTTAAGCGCCCTTCATCGAGTACTTGGAGTAAAACATTAAAAACTTCTGGGTGGGCTTTCTCTATTTCATCAAATAAGACAACTGAATATGGACGATGCCGAACAGCTTCAGTTAAATTACCCGATTCATCGTAACCAACATATCCAGGGGGTGAACCAATAAGTTTTGAAATACTATGGCGTTCGGTATATTCACTCATATCAACTCGCACTAGAGCCTTATCATCATTAAATAAAAACTGGGCCAGAGCTTTAGTTAATTCAGTTTTCCCAACCCCTGTTGGCCCCAAGAAAATAAATGAACCCATCGGTTTATTGGGGTCTGAAATTCCCGCTCGACTTCTTCGAACAACATCAGCAATTTTTTTAATTGCTAAATCTTGTCCGACAACTCGCTCTCTCAATTCATTTTCAATTTGAGCTAACTTTTTTAATTCTTCTTCAAGCATCTTTTCAAGTGGCACTCCAGTCCAACGCGAAACGACAGAAGCTATATCTTCAGTCGTAATTTCTTCTTTCAAAATTCGACGCGATTTTTGTAATTTCTTTAAGCGAGTAAGCTTAACCTGTAACTTATTTTTTAAATCAGGAATTTCTCCATAGCGTATTTCAGCTGCTCTGCCTAAGTCGGCTTTCATTTCAGAATTCTCAGCTTCAATTCGTAAAGATTCCAATTCTTTTTTAATTTCTCGAATTTCTAGCACTGTCTCTTTTTCATTTTTCCATTTAAGTTCAAGCTCGTGAGTTTTTTCTTTTAAATTAGCAATTTCTTTTTCAATTTCTTTCATTCGAGCTCTTGTCTCTTTGCCTTCCGCTTGATTAACTCTTGCCATTTCATTATTAAGTGCTTGTTTTTCAACTTCAAAACGCATTATCTTACGATCTGCTTCTTCTAAAATTTGTGGCTTATTTTCAAGAGCCAAACGAAGTGATGAGGAAGCCTCGTCAATTAAATCGACAGCCTTATCAGGTAAATATCGATTTGTAATATATCTGGAACTTAAATTAACCGCTGAAATAATTGCCTCATCAGTAATTCTTACTCCGTGGAATAATTCGTATTTTTCTTTCAACCCTCGCAAAATTGCAATTGCATCATCTATATTTGGTTCATCAATATAAACCGGTTGAAAACGTCGAGCCAAAGCAGGATCTTTTTCAATATGTTTTTGATATTCTTTTAAGGTGGTGGCCCCTATCGCTCGAAGCTCACCACGCGCCAAAGCTGGCTTTAGCATATTTGAAGCATCAAGTGAACCTTCAGACGAACCAGCCCCAACAATGGTATGGATCTCATCAATAAAAAGAATTATTTTGCCATCTGATTTTTCTATTTCTTTCATAATGCCTCGCAATCTTTCTTCAAATTCTCCGCGGTATTTTGTTCCCGATAAAAGCAAGCCCAAATCAAGAGCAACAACTTCTTTATCTTTCAAACTCTCGGGCACATCGTTCTTGGCAATTCGAATAGCTAGGGCTTCTGCTACGGCAGTTTTTCCTGTTCCGGCCTCCCCTATTAAAATTGGGTTATTTTTTGTTCGGCGAGATAAAATCTGCATCATTCTCATAATTTCTATATCTCGACCTATAACAGGATCGAGTTTATCTTCTTTTGCTAAGTCAGTTAGATTACGAGTGAATTTAACCAATAATTTTGGTTTTCGAGAAGAAGTATTTTCCGAAATATTTTCACTGCGTAATAATTTCAAAACATTTAAAACTTTTTCTTTGTTTATTTTAAAGCGCCCCAACAATTCGCGAGCCTCACCTGGAACTTCCAAAAGTGAAACAAATAAATGTTCAGTTGAAACAAATTCATCTTTTAAAGCCAATGCCACCTTACTAGAATTCTCAATCACTTGGGCTAAATCTGGAGTTAAATAAATTTGATATGATGGCGATAAAGTATTTCTATTTTCTGGTGATTCAGTCATTTCTATTAAATTATCAGTCAGAAGCATAGTATCTACTTCCATTTTATCTAGTATTGATATTACTAATGAATCCTCTTGAATAAGAAGAGCTGTTAATAAATGCAAAGAATTAACATGGTTTTGGCCACGTTCAATAGCTAGCTCGTGAGCTTTTCTTATTACTTCTTTTGCTTTAGTTGTAAAATTGTTAAATGGTGGCATAAATATATAATTAAAAATTACGAATTAATAATTACGAATTAAAATACAAAAATTTTATAATTGTTTACTGTGTTTTAATTGTAGAGTCAGTATTTTCTGTGTTTTCAGTTGTCTCTGTGGTGGTAGGTTCTATTGGAGAAATTTTAAGAATAGTAAAACCATTATTAAACTTTTTTAAAACTTCTACACTAAAGTCGGTTTTATTTAAAATTACTTTATATTTATCTGTCTCATTAACTAAGCTTGAATCAATTAAAATTAAACCAACTTCCGAAATAATAATCCCTTGACCAATTGGCTCAATTGCTGAACTCTCACTTATCTGATCAGAATTTTGGATTGTTTCAATTTTATTATTTAAATAAATAGAAACAAGAGCATTACTATCACCTAATGTCACAATAGAGTTTGAGACGGAATTATTTGAATTACCATTTGAATATATCCCACCATTATTTGCCGGAACTTCAACTGTTGTAACTTTTTCTATCGTCCGTTCGATAACATTGTTTATAGCTTGAGGTACACTAGCGGGCATTTGCTTCATAAGTGAAACCGTAACAATACCAGTGGCAATCGAAACCACAAAAGTTATCAATAAAACCAATAAAATAAGCTGTTTTTTGTCTAATTCTTTAATATCCATGTCAGAATTATATCATATACTCACCCTTATTTCCACTTTTTATATTTCTCTAAAATCTTTTTTAATTCCTTATATAATACATCGATGTCTTCTTTTTTATTACCCCTTCCCAAGGAAATTCGAAGTGAACCTTCTTCTATTCCATCTTTGGGACAAATTTTTCGAATAGCCTTAATAACATATGAACCTTGATCGTCGTCACTTTTGCACGCACTTTTTTCCGAAACATAAATACCTCGAGCAGAAAGTTCAATAACTAAAAGTTCGCTTGATATCCCTCTGATTGAAATATTTATATTATTGGGTAATCTTTTTTCCTTATCGCCATTTAAAATTATTTTGTAACCTGAAGTATCAGAGAGTGATAGTAATTTTTCGATTCCATAATCTCTAATTTTTGTCAGCCTCTCTGTTTCTTTTTGTTTAATTTTATTTGTTATTTCAAAAGCAGAAGTTACTCCGGCAATTAAAGAAACACTTTCCGTGCCAGAATGTAAACCAAATTCTTGACCTCCCCCACTATATAATGGAGACAAATCTATATTTCTTTTTTTATATAAAATACCAATTCCTTTCGGTCCATAAATTTTTGAGCTATTGAAGGTCATTAAATCAACACCCAATTTCTCAATATTTTCAGTCGGTAAATAATTCATTGCCTGACATGCATCCGTATGGAAAACAGGAAGAAGAGCGGGAAAAGGCCTTGCCTCAATAGAGCCCGAGGCAAGGCCTTGAGGAGCTCTTTTTATTTTCCTAAACCTTCTAATTATTTTTGCGATTTCTTCTATTGGTTCTATTGTTCCAATTTCATTATTAGCGTACATAACTGAAACTAAAACTGTATTTTCTTTTAGTGATTCTTCCAACTCAGAAAGATCTACAATTCCATTTTTATCAACCGAAACATATGTCACTTCGGCCTGCCCTCTTTCTTCGAGCATTTTACAATTTTCAAGTACGGCAGGGTGTTCTATTTTCGTCGTCACAATATGTGGAATTTTGTATTCTGTATTTTCATTCTTAATTCTTAATTCGTAATTCGTAATTATCCCTATTATTGCAAGAGCATCGCTTTCTGTTCCGCTTCCGGTAAATATTATTTCATCACTATGCGCATTTATTAATTTAGCAACTTTTTTTCTTGACTCTTCTATAATATTTCTTGCTTTTACACCCCTATCATAAATAGCGCTTGGGTTTGCAAAAAATTCTCGCTCATAAAAAGCGACTTGTCTGCCAACCTTTTTATCAATGGGTGTAGACCCTGCATGATCTAAATATATTATTTTCTTTCTAAACATATTATTACTATACCATATTTCCATCACTACCCAACCTCAAATGACAAGAAATTATTTTCTTATTGTAAAAAAAGCCTTATTGGTATATACTCTTTTAGTATATGAATACTATTATCTTATTTTATATAATTTCAGCGGTTGTTATTATCATTTTACTATGGATTTTAATGATTGAGATTCGATTAAAAAAAATCTTTGCAGGTACGAAGGCTCGTAATTTAGAAGAAATGATTGTGATCGTTGGTAAAAAAATAAATCAACTTGAAGAAAAAGAAGAAAAAATAGATAATCACTTAAAAACAATTGACGACAGATTAAATAAGTCAATTCGAAGTATAGAAACAGTTCGTTTTAATCCATTCGTTGATGCTGGAAGTAATCAAAGTTTTGCAATTTCTTTTATGAACGATGAGGGCAATGGAGTGGTCATGTCGTCATTATATGCACGCGACCGAATGAGTATTTTTGCTAAACCAATCGTCAAAGGGAAATCAGAATTTGAATTATCAAGTGAAGAAAAAGAAGTATTAGATCGATCAATAAAATAAATAAATTTATATTTTCAAAAATAAATACAAGCTACACAAATTATATTCCGAAAAAAGTCCTCGGATGAGGGAGGACGAGGAGCCAGACATTTTTTCGTAAAATAATTTGTTCCGCTTTAAACTTTTATGCCAGAAAAAACACAAACAATTGAAAAAGTTCGCCCACCCGTCGTTGTTGTTATGGGGCATGTTGATCATGGTAAATCAACTCTTTTAGACTATATTCGTAAATCAAACATAGTTGAAGGTGAAGCCGGTGGAATTACCCAACATATCAGCGCTTATGAAGTGATGAGTATAGATGATAATGGAGAAAATAGATTAATTACTTTTTTAGACACTCCTGGCCATGAAGCTTTTTCAAAAATGAGAACCAGAGGGGCCGCAGTAGCCGATATTGCTATCCTTGTCGTTTCAGCCGAAGACAGCGTCAAAGCTCAAACACTCGAAGCTTATAATACAATCATTGAAAGTAAAACTCCTTATATTGTGGCTATTAATAAAATCGATCGCCCAAATGCCAATATCGAAAAAACGAAAATGGATTTAGTCGAAAAAGGCATATATTTAGAAGGTTTAGGTGGAGACATTCCTTTTGTCTTAATCTCTGCTAAAGCCGGTACTGGTATTGATGACCTTTTAAGTATGATTATTCTGGTGGCTGATTTAAATGAATTTAAGGCTAATCCTCAATTAAATGCCTCCGGTGTTATTATTGAAGCCAAGCGTGAACCAAAACGTGGAATTTCTGCTACGGGCGTCATAAAAAATGGAACTTTAAAATCTGGAATGTTTGTGGCTTGCGGTGAAGCTATCGTCACAACTCGAATACTAGAAAATTTTAAAGGTTTACCTATTAAAGAAGCAACTTTCTCTTCACCTATTAAACTTATTGGTTTTGAATCAATGCCAGAAGTTGGTAATATTTTTCAATCATTTAAAACAAAAAAGGAAGCTGAAAATTATGTTGAAAAAATAAAAGAAGAAAATTTAAATAATAAAAGTAACGAAAAACAAGAAACAACGACTGGGAAAATTATTCCGATAATTATAAAAACTGATGTTTCAGGAACAATTGAGGCAATTGAAAAAGAAATTAGTAAATTAAATACTTTAGAATTATCATTTAAAATAATTACTAAAGGAGTTGGAGCCATAAATGAGTCTGATCTTAAGATGGGTAATGTTAATAAAGAAAGTGTTATTGTTGGATTCAATACAAAATTAGATAATGGAGCTCGTGATTTAAATGAAACACTAAAAGTTAGAGTTGAAACATTTAACATTATTTATAAATTGATAGATTGGCTAAAAGAAATCGTTGAGGAACGCCGTCCTCGCCAGGAAACAATTGAGGTTATTGGATCACTTAAAATTTTAAAAACTTTTGGAGGAAGTAAAGGGAAACATATAGTTGGAGGTAAGGTTACAATTGGAAAAATTACTTATGGAAGTAATATTCGTATCATTCGTCGTGATTTTGAAATCGGCACAGGGAAAATTGTTGAATTACAAGTTAATAAAATAAAATCAAAGGAAGTTCAGGAAGGGTCAGATTGTGGACTCCAAGTTGAAACCAAAATGGATATTGCCGCCGGTGATGTGCTTGAAGCGTTTGAAATTAAAATCGTTTAACAAAAGCTTCACAAATTATATTCCGAAAAAACTGTAAGAGGAAAAGGGTAGACATTTTTTCGTAAAATAATTTGTTCCGCTTTATTTATATGTATGTCAGAATATAGAAATGAAAAAATAAAAAATAATATCAAAGAACTGGCCGCTTTATATATTGAGCGTGAAGCTGGCCCGACTTCGATGATTACTGTCACTCGAGTTTTGATGTCCCCTGACGGAAAAAGAGCCAGTATTATGATTAGTGTCTTGCCGACAGAAAAAGAAAAAGCTGCCTACGGTTTTATCAAAAGAAACTTAGGTGAGTTACGGAAACACATCACTAAAAATTTACGGATAAATCCTATCCCCTTCCTAGATGTAGAAATTGATGAAGGTGAAAAAAATCGCCAAAAGATTGACGATTTGTTAATGAACGGTTAGGATAAAAATAAGGCGTGGTAGCCAAGTGGTAAGGCATTCCTCTGCAAAAGGAATATACGGCGGTTCGATTCCGCCTCACGCCTCAAAGAGCTTTCAAAAGTTCTTAAAATGTAATAAGATGAAAAATACGCCGGGGTGGCGAAATTGGTAGACGCACTGCTCTTAGGAAGCAGCGAGAGTAATCTCATGGAAGTTCAAGTCTTCTCCCCGGCACAAAATTTATGTCTCACCAAAAAACAGCGGTTAAAACTATCTATTTCAGTATTTTAAGTAATGCTGTACTGGCAGCCATAAAATGGACTGCTGGATTTTTTGGCAATTCATATGCCCTAATTGCTGACGCTATTGAATCAACTACTGATATTGTCTCTTCAATTTTAGTATTATTTGGTATTAAATATTCAGGTAAACCAGCTGACAAAAATCACCCTTATGGCCACGGCCGAATCGAGCCATTAGTTACATTTTTAGTTGTCGGATTTTTAATTGTCTCGGCCATCATCATTGCCATCCATGCAATAGAAAATATTCAAATTCCTCACCACATGCCAAAATTTTATACTTTATTTATTTTGGCTGGGATAATTGCCTGGAAAGAAATTTCATATAGGCTAGTTGTCAAAAAAAGTAAGGAGACAAAAAGTACATCGCTTAAAGCCGATGCTTGGCATCATCGAAGTGATGCTATTACTTCAGTCGCTGCATTTATTGGTATTAGTATTGCTTTAATATTAGGACCTGGTTATGAGGCAGCCGACGACTGGGCGGCTTTATTTGCAGCTTTATTTATTCTATACAATTGCTATTTAATTTTCAGGCCGGCCCTAGGTGAAATCATGGATGAACATACTCACGATGAGATCGTTCTCCAAATCAGAGAAATTTCAAAAAAAGTTGATGGAGTTATCGACACTGAGAAATGTTGGGTGCGTAAAACTGGTATGAAATTTTATGTTGACCTACATATCACTGTAAATTCTGAATTATCAGTCCGACATGGTCATAAAATTTCACATGAACTTAAAAAATCTCTCTTGCGTGAAATACCAGAATTATCGAATGTTTTAATTCATGTTGAACCAAATGAATAATATTTTAGCTTTACGTATTGCTTCTTGGCTTAAAATATAGTATACTCAAAAATATGACGATTATAGTTAATATCTTACCTTATTTACAGATTATTCTATCAATTATTTTAATAGCTGCAATTTTACTCCAAAAATCTAGTGCTGGAGTCGGAGGAGCATTAGGAGGAGGTGATGGGGGTGGTCTTTATAATACCCGTCGTGGTTTTGAAAAATTTCTATTTGTCTTAACGATTGTTATCAGTCTATTTTTTGTTATATCCTCATTTATCGCAATTTTCGTTAAATAATTAATGGGTTACACCAAAAAGTTGTTTTGATTCTGTGTCTTATGCATAAATTTATTCTATTTATTAAAGAATTTCGTATTTATAAAAAGAAAGAACTCTTAGGTGCCGTGGCATCTTTTTCAAGGAAACAACTTCTGATTTTTTATATGATCATGGCAGTAGCTATTGGTTCTACAATAGTTTTACTTAGTAAAATAAATAATATGTTTTTGGTTGATGTCCCTATAAGCGGCGGAACAATCACGGAAGGGATTATTGGTGTTCCAACTTTAATTAATCCTATTATTGCTATATCTGATGCTGATAAAGATTTAACCGCTCTTGTATATTCAGGTTTAATGAGAAAAAATTCTCTCGGTGAACTGATTCCTGATTTAGCTGAATCTTATACTATTTCACCCGATGGAATAAATTATACTTTTATAATAAAAAAAGATGCTAGATTTCATAATGGTGATAAGGTTACTGCCGATGATATAATTTTTACCATCGAAAAAATTAAAGACCCCTTAATAAAAAGTCCTCGAAAAAATGGTTGGGGTGGAGTCAATGTCAGTAAGGTTGACGATAGTACTGTGGTCTTTACTTTAATTCAACCTTATATTTCATTTTTAGATAATACAACAATTGGAATATTGCCTTTTAATGTTTGGAAAAATGTTAAGACCGAAGAATTTAATTTATCCCCTCTTAATATTAAAGCAGTTGGTTCGGGCCCATATAAAATTAAGTCCGTAACCAAAAACAATGAAGATATTCCTGAGCGTTACAAACTTGAGAGTTTTAATAATTTTACTCTTGGAAAGCCATTAATAAAAAATATAAATATTATATCTTATGCCAACGAAAAAGATTTACTAAAAGCCTTAAATAATAATGATATTGATCAAGCGGGAGGAATTAGTTCTGAAAATATCTCGGGGGTGAAAGAAGGAAAATATTTAATTTATACTGCAACATTACCTAGAGTTTTTGGAATATTTTTTAATGCCAATAATAATAAAATTTTTACCGATCAATCTGTTGTTAAAGCTATAGATTTAGCTTTAAACCGACAAGAAATTATTGATCAGGTTTTAAATGGCTATGGAAAGATAGTCCACAATCCAATTCCAAATGAAATGACTGAAGATAAATTATTGGAGAAATATAGTCAGTCTCAAATTGATGAAGCCAATGCTATTTTAGAAAAAGCTGGATGGGTTATGGGAGAAGATGGAATCAGGTCTAAGGGCGGAACTACCACAACTAAGGTCACAAAAAAAGTTAATGGTAAAACTGTAACCCAAACAGTTAAAAGTACTGCACCACAAACTAGACTAAC
Organism: uncultured Candidatus Saccharibacteria bacterium; assembly: GCA_964563715.1. Lineage (GTDB taxonomy): Bacteria > Patescibacteriota > Minisyncoccia > Phycocordibacterales > UBA9973 > UBA8515. The sequence goes on from CAZLXA010000003.1 coordinate 18,975, forward strand.
TTTTTCTTTAATGACCGGTGATACTCCTGAACTAAAACAAACAACAGTTCTATTGGCAGAACAGTTCAAGAAAGTTGGGATAGAAGTAGATATTAAAAAAGTTTATGAATCAGGCCAATTAAATCAATTAATTAGAGCACGAGAATACGAGGCTCTTCTCTTTGGACAACTCGTAAATTATGAATCTGATTTATATTCGTATTGGCATTCTTCACAAAGAACCGACCCAGGCCGAAATATTTCTATGTATAACAATAAAAAAGTTGATAATCTTTTAGAAATAATTCAAAAAATTTTAAAAAGTGAAGATAGGCAAGATAAATATAAAGATCTTTGGACAGAATTTAATATAAACATTCCAGCTGTTTTAATTTATTCTCCCGAATATTTATATTTAACAAATCATAATCTAAATAATATTAAGATTGAAAATATAACTATCCCCTCAGATCGATTCTCATCAGTCTATCTCTGGGCCGCAGATACCGATAAAGTCTGGAAAATTTTTACTAAATAACAATATACCGGCTTAATAAGCCAATAAAAATATGAATGAATCACCCAAAAAAAATGTAAGCCCTAAAATAAAAGCCGGGCAAAAATTTAATTATCATAAACACGGAAATATTCGTGTCTTGCATAAAACAGAAGTGCCTACAACTAAAGTTGTAGCTAAACACACAGCCTATACAAGTAAAACACCTCAAAATAATAAAAAGATAAGCCGAGGGAGTTTTCAATATAATAATACAAAAGGAAATCGTCGCCCAAAGCAAGAAAATTCTAATCAACAAAACAAATCTACTTATACAAAAAATAAACCCTTACCTATTCCCCCACCTGAAAAAGGTGTCATCAGAATAATCCCTCTAGGTGGAGTTGAAGAAATTGGAAAAAATATGACTGCGATTGAAATTGGCGATGATATTATTGTCGTTGACGCAGGAATGCAATTCAAAACTGAAAACACCCCCGGCATCGATTATATTATTCCCAATACTACCTACTTAGAAGAAAGAAAAGATAAGGTCAGAGCAATGCTTGTTACCCATGGACACTTAGACCACATTGGTGGTATTCCTCTTGTTATGAGTCGAATTGGTAACCCTCCTCTTTATTCTCGTAATCTTTCTATTTTGGTTATGAAGAAACGCCAAGAAGAATTTCCTCACCTACCGGCACTTAATACTCATGTTGTTGAAACAAATTCAGTTATCACTGTCGGTAATATTCGTGTTCGTTTTTTTGGTGTGACTCATACAATGCCAGACTCTATGGGAATTATAATTGAAACTCCTTATGGTTCAATAATTACACCTGGAGATTACAAACTAGACCAAATAGATGGCGTTGTGTCACCTGAAGAAGAAAAAGAATATGCTTTTTTTGACAAAGAAAAAGTTCTTTTGCTTTTAACTGATTCCACCAATATTGAAAATGAAGGATTTTCGCTACCCGAAGTTCGTGTTCATGAAGGTTTAGATAAAGTCATCCGCCAAGGAACTGGCCGAATTATTATTTCAGCTTTTGCTTCTTCTATTACTCGCTTAATGAAAATTGTTGAAATTGCTGAATCGCTAGGCAAAAAAGTTGTTCTTGATGGTCGGTCACTAAAAACAAACATGGAAGTCTGTGAACAAGCTGGAATCTTTACTCCCAAAAAAGGTACTATTATTCCAGTTGAAGAAGTTGATAATTATCCACCAAATAAAGTTTTAATAATGATGACCGGTGCTCAAGGTGAAGAATTTGCTGCTCTTGGTCGAGCTGCAAATAAAACTCACAAAAAATTTACCATTCGTCCCGGAGATACCATTATTCTTTCTTCTTCAATTGTTCCTGGTAATGAAATCGCAGTCCAACACTTAAAAGACAATTTATCTCGTCATGGTGTTCGAATTATAAGTTACCGAACAAGTGAAGAATATATTCACGCTACAGGCCACGGAAATCAAGAAGATATAAAATGGTTGCATCGTAAAACCCACCCTAAATTCTTTATTCCAATTCATGGCTGGCACTCAATGCTAGTTAAACACAAAGAAGTAGCTATGTCGCTCGGAATGTCGAGCGATAATATTATTGTCCCTGATAATGGCTCAATTATTGAAATAATTGATAATGGAGAGAAAATGGTTTTAAGGAAAGAAAAGGCTCCATCTGGTCCAATGATGGTAGACGGTTTTTCTGTCGGAGACGAACAAGATGTCGTTATCCGTGACAGAGTTATGCTTGCTCAAGATGGAATGTTTGTTTTAATTGCTACAATTGATTCTACTACTGGTAAGTTAAGAAAATCGCCAGATATTATTTCTCGAGGTTTTATTTATTTAAAAGAAAACCAAGAACTATTACACCAAGTTCGTTTAATAATTAAAAAAACAATCGAAGATGAAGCAAGTGGAATGAATCCAATTGATTTCGATGTTGTCAAAAGTGCTCTAGGAGACAATATTTCAAAATTTCTTTTTCAAAAAACTGCCAAGCGTCCAATCGTTATACCAGTATTATTAAGTATATAAACATAGATGATAAAAATTGCTAAAATAAAAAAAATGTATGTATTGTCATTTATCTTCGCTTTACATATTTCTATTTCGGCCTATATCAGTTCTGTTTTTTTAACTCAATTTATTAGCGAAAAATATGTTGGTATATTATATACCCTAGCCTCACTATTAACATTAATACTTCTAATTAAAAGTTCCGGGATCTTAAAAAATCTTGGGAATCGTAGGCTTACTCTAATTTTTCTATTAATAAATATGTTTTCTCTGGTAGGGCTAATAACCTCCCAAAATCCATATATTATTGGAACTTCGTTTATATTATTTATGACGACCAATACATTGGTATATTTTTGTATCGATATTTTTATCGAACATTTTGGTAATCCTGCGACAATTGGTAAAACTAGAGGTCTATACTTAACAATTATAAATATTGCTTGGATGGTATCTCCAATTATTTCGGTTTTTCTAATTACGAAAGAAGGAGGTTATAAGGCTATATATATACTTGCTTTTGTTATGGTTATGTTAATGGCTATCGGCCTATTCTTTTCGGTTAAAACATTTAAAGACAAGGTATATAAAAAAACTCCTTTCCTTGAGACATTTAAATACTTAAGAACAAATCCTCATATGTTTGCGATAGTAATTATTAATTTTATATTACAGTTCTTTTTTGCTTGGATGGTTGTTTATACTCCTATTTATTTATTTAGTCATTTAAATTTTACCTGGAATCAAATTGGCATTATTTTTACGATAATGTTAACACCGTTTGTTATATTAGGATTACCAACAGGTATACTAATAGATAAATATCATGTTAACAAAAGAACATTACTTTATATTGGATTTATAATTATAATTATTTCGACTTTTATAATTTCATTTATTACCACAAAAAATATAGCTATATGGGCAATTATTTTATTTATGACTCGTGTTGGTGCTAGTTTTATCGAAACAACTTCAGAAACTTATTTCTTTACCCACATACAAGAAGAAGATGCTTACCTCTTAGGAATCTTTCGTGATATGAATCCGATCGCTTACATCATTGCTCCCCTAATTGCCACAAGTATATTTTTAGTATTACCATTTAATTATCTTTTTATTGTTTTAAGTCTTATTTTATTAATCGGTCTATACTATATACCAAAATTAAAACATAACCATGGATCCCGTTAGAAGTCATACATGTTAGCTTAATAAAAAAGATTATGCTAAGCTATAAACTATATATTTTGATATTATTATTTAATCAAAGTACGGGAATCTAAAGATTCCCTACTTCTAACGGGATGGAACCAATTAGAATAAATAAATATTTAGCCCAAAAAAATTATTCCACCCGTGTTGGTGGTGATGAACTTATTAAAAAAGGTTTAGTTTTTATTAATGGTAAAAAGGCTGTCTTAGGTGATAAGGTGTACGAAAATGATGAGGTGGTAGTTAAATCAAAAGGATCAAAAAAAGAATATGTTTACTATGCTTACAATAAAAATGTAAATGTTTCAACTAATCCCGATACAACAAGTAAAGACATCCTTCAGGTCACAAAATTTCCCGTCCGAGTATTCCCCGTCGGAAGGCTCGACAAAGATTCACACGGACTAATATTAATGACAAACGATGGTCGTGTTACCGACCGATTACTTTCTCCACGTTTTGTTCATGAAAAAGAATATACAGTTAAAGTCGATAAGCCATTTTCTGACACTTTCATAGAATTAATGCAAAATGGTGTCCATTTTGACGGTTTCATCAGTAAAAAGTGTAAAGTCTGGAGAATGGGTAAATCCAAAGATATCTTCCATATAGTGCTAACAGAGGGCAAAAAACGCCAAATAAGGCGTATGTGTGAGGCTTTACACCATAATGTCATTGACCTTAAAAGAATCCGAATCTTAAATATTGAGCTCGATAAAATCCCTCTTGGAGAATTTAGAGAAATAAAAGGCAAAGAATTAAATGAACTTCTCAAGCAATTAAATCTACTATAAAACAAAAAATCTCCACAGAACCTGTGGAGATTTTTTGTTATCTCTATTATTGTACTAATCCGGCTTTTACGCGACTTGCTGGACCGAATACTCCATCTGGGTTTAACCCATTTATTGCTTGCCATTCTCTTACCTTCGCAGCAGTTAATCTTCCATAAAATCCATCTGTCTTAATACCAAAGAAAGACTGAAGAATTCTAACATCTTCTCCTTTTACTCCGATTCTAAGAGTTCTTTCAAATGCCCTTGGTGTGAAATATGTATTCCCGACGTTAACACTTAAACTTGTTTCTGCACTTAATCCACTTTCATTTGTGACCCTAAAAACAGGACTATAAACTCCAGCTCTCGAGTAAGTGTGTGTAAATGTTGCTTGCTGGTCTATTTTTTCAAATGGAGGTAAGGAAGCAGTTGCTGAATTACGAAAATATTCATCTCCCCAATTAACAGAGTAAGAAAGATTTTCTTCTTTTGAGCCAGAGACTAATACTTTCCATGTCCCCATTTGGTTGACACTTAAGTTTTGTGGCCCACTAATTCCACTGATAACTGGTGTATTTGTTGTATTTTTAATTAACTTAAAATGATCATCGCTTTCATCGCATATGTTTGACCTTGCTGAACAAACTTTTATTCTATAGTTTGCGCCCGCAATGACAGTGTAACTATTTGGCCCCCCAGGACCAAACAAATTTTTATTTGTATCCCATAAATAACTTCCATCATTATTGGTAGGTCCAGTAATAGCAACAGCGTTCCAACAACCAGTTATACCAGGTCGACAATAAACACTATCATTTTTCAAATAAATGTTTACATTCTGATCATTTAAGTTATTCGATTTCCATTTGATGTTATACTTTTGTCCAATTATTATTTTCTCACCTCCATTTGGAGAAATAACTTTTATCATTTGATTATTTGTCTCAAGTGGAATTACCTCTGTGGCAACGATTCCCCAAAAACCAGCCCCAAGTGGAATCCACTCCAATGTCCCAATAATTTTAACTCTACTATTTTCATATTTAATTAAATCCGCTAAAACTGAATCCGAACCACCTGGGTTTACTAAATATGAAAGATTAGCCGACGGGCAAGGAGCCATAATGCAAACAGCATAACCATCATTGGTAATTACGTGAGTTCCCCACATAGTATTTGAAGGGCCACTCTCTGTTAGAAAACCGGTAAATTGTTGTTCTCTTTGGCACAAAGCTCCTGTTGTAGAACTGTAGTTTTGATTATTAGAACATCCATCTTCGTAGGTCGATGCAAAAACAGAACTTTTTAATAACAAAAATCCTCCAATAATAAAAACAAACGCAAAAATACTACCTAATATTTTTTTCATACAACTTATAATAAATGTAAATTATTAATATCGACATAAAACTATCTATAAGTGGAGTTTTTATAGCTCCAACATGTATAATGACGTCTGATATTTCGTTTTCTTACATTAATATTTTCCACAGATCTAACCTATGAAAAACATGGCTATAACAAAAATCCCCACTATTTGGTGGGAATTTTTGTTATTTTGCAATGTATGGCTACCTGATTACCTATTTGGCAATGTAGGGTAGTAATCCCATAAACCGTGCTCTTTTGATAGCTTCAGCCAACTTTCTTTGATTTTTAGCTGTCACATCTGTTCGTTTACGCGCAAGCATTCGAGCGCTAGGTGAAAGAAATCTTTTTAGAACTTCTACATCTTTGTAATCAATATGTTTTATATTGTTTGATGAAAAATAATCTTGTTTCATGTTTTTAATTCTTAATTTTAACTTTATAAACTTTATAACTTTTTACTAAAAAGGAATATCTTCTGCGTTGATTTGTTCATCTGGATAATCAATAGTATCTAATCCACTTTGATCATCTGCTTGTGGGGCATTGCCCTTAGGAGCAGATTGGTCGGAATTTCCTCCGGTCTTAGGTCCTCCATTACCACTTGAACCAAATTGAACACGGTCGGCGATAACTTCTGTGCGATATTTTTTAGTATTGGTTGCAGCATCATCCCATGACCTTGTCTGCATCCGACCCTCAACCATAACCTGGCTACCTTTTTTCATATATTGAGCTACTGTCTCAGCCTGGCGACCGAAAACTACAATATTATGATAATCAGTTGCTTCTTGTCGAGCTCCATTTTTGTCTTTCCAAACTCGATTAGTAGCAACAGAAAAACTACAAACTTTGATACCTGAAGGAATTGCTTTCAACTCTGGATCTCGGGTTAAATTCCCTATTATAAATACTTTGTTTAAATACATATATAGATATGTAGAAAGTAGAATGTAGAATGTAGAAAGGAAAACAATTTGCATTTAACCTTACTACTTGCTACCTACTACCTACTACTTATTATTTATTAATAATAATATTATACCACCAAAGCATCAATTTCTTTATCAATTGTCTCTTCGTTTATTGGAGTAGACTCTTCGTGCTTTTGAAGAGGACGACGTTTCGCTCCGTCTTGCTTATTATATGAACGCTTAACTGACATGGTATTTTCACGAACGGTTTTAATCATTAAATAACGAACAAGCTTTTCATTCTTGTCCAAAATATCTTTTATAATCTTGGCCGCGCTAGTTGTACATTCAAACTTTACCCATCCAAAATAACCATAAGTAAACTTTTGTTTCTTATTGTTAATTGAACGAGTCATTTCATACGCAAGTTCTATTAGTTTAGGATACTCATCAGAAATGAAAACTGCTCCATTTTCGATAAACATGTCCTTAAATAATGTGACTTCCCCTCCCAAATTTTCTTCTGCAATAGTTGGTAACATCAAGTAACCAACTTCATAAACACTAAGACGAATTTCTTTTTCTTCGCCGTCATTTTCCTCAACAACTTTTTTTGTTTTTGCCATTAAATAGTGCGTAAAATACGCGTTAATTGTTATTTTTAATATATCTCGCTATGGACCAGTGTGTACCGACTTCAGGGTCGGGACAAACGAGATAGGACATATATTAACAAATATAAGTCATTTTGTCTACTTTCCTTATTTTACTAATTCTCTGACGGTATTGTGTTTGAGTCATCTGAAACAGGGCTTTCAGGAAGAGATACTACCACTGTTGTGTCATTAATAGGTTCCGTTACTGTTTCAATAGATGGAGTAATAACCGGCTCTGTATCGATAAGAGGAAGTGGATTTGTAACGATTTCATTTTCAACTACTGGGGGATTTTCTGTTTCAATAGGAGGAGTAGCGACAGGTGGAGGCACCACAGTCGGTGTAACTTCAATTTCAGGGGTAGTGACATCTGTATTTGCTGTTCCCTTTGCATTTATCAACATTTGTTTAAATTCTTCTTTTGTAATGCAGACATCATCAACACAAACATCACCGTTGACATGAAAAATATTGGCGGTAAATTCTTTGGCGAAAGTAGCTTGCTCTGCTAAAAATCGAGTAATAAGAGAACCGAGAGAATTATCCTTACTTGTATCTAAAGATGAAAGTTCTTTCACTATAAGGTCCATCTCTTGTATGGCCTTCACAGTGTAAGGTATTAAATTTGTATAAGAAATAGATTTCAAATTTGTATTCGGATCTGTAAAAACAATATCAGGGAATATTTGTTCTACCTCTTGAGCAATAAATCCGACATGCTTATTTGTATTATCATTTTCATTATTCCAGTTATACATTACAGGTGTCAAAGCAAGTATTTTTTCTAGAGATTTCGAAGATGTATCAATATTTTCTTTTAAAATAAATTCAGAATTTTCGAGTGTTGTTATATTTTTCTTTAAATTTATATCTGAAGAACAAGCAAGTGATGCGGTTGTCGGATTTATATCGCAAGTCCCAGTACTGTTTTCAAATCTTACAACGATTCCAGAAACTGTATTATTACCAACTTGGAGTTGATATGAAGGACTGGTATTTCCAATTCCGACATTGCCTAAATTATCAACAGACATCAAATCAATTAAAGAATTTTTAAACCTAATACCACCAATTGATTGATTTAAAATCTCGACATAACTAGTTATCCCTGAACCTGCATGATTGAGTCTACCATTTCCTCCAAACGCGATTGTTGATGATGATTTAATGTTACCCAATACATCTAAATTTGCAGCCGGAGTAGCTGTCCCAATTCCGACATTGCCGCCAAAATAACTTATAGCAGTACCTGCACCATAATATCCATACCTTCCTGTACCACTTGCAACATTAGTTTCTATCGCTCTAAAATCTGGAGCCGAGGTGAGAGTTGGATTAACATAAATCCCTCTTGTAATTCCATTTGCTGTTCCAGTTTGATTTACCGTAGGTGCGATATTTAATACATTAAATGTTGTACTATTTGACGCTGTAGCAATAGTTGGAGTTGAAGTAATTATATTTTGAGTTATACCATTAGTAGCCCCAGTTGCCATCGTACCATTCCCTAATCTTATAAAATTGGTAATTGTAGCACTTGCGTTTATGTCATAATCAATTATTGGACCAATGGAATTCGAGGTAACATTATTTACAAAAAATGTTCCTGATCCTGCTGACAATTTTATAATATCTGTAGCAACAGTTGAAGTACCAACTACATGTAATTTACCCGTTGGTGTCGTCGTACCAATACCTACATTACCGGATCCTGTTATCCTCATATTCTCCCTGAGAGTAGCTCCTCCTGTATCATAATTTTTAAATGCAAGGTCATAAGTTGCATTTGTTATGGCAGCATTACCAGACCAGTTTAAAGTAAGCCCACCTCCAGAGAAAGCTATATCTCCAACTACTGTTAATTTACTACTCGGACTCGTCGTCCCAATTCCGACATTACCAGAACTATTAATTCTCATCATTGTTGAACCAATTGTATTATTATTATTCCAAGAACCAACCTTAAAATCTAAATAATTTGTAGTTCCAATATCAGTATGACCAGCAACAATTTGAGCCATCGATGTATTGGTATTACCCCCACCTGCTGTATTGCCATTAAATTTTATTATCCCTCTATCTCCATATGCCGTAGTATTATTATATAAACGTAACGAGGTACCAGCGGTAGATATTCCTGTTATATCAAGTAATTCACTTGGACTCGTCGTCCCGATGCCGACATTGCCGTTAGTATTATCTATCGCCATCCTTGTAGTAGCACCAGTTGAAACAGTACCTCCTGCTCCAAAGAAAAACTTTCCATTGAAAGTACCTATGTTAACGTCACCATTGTTCCAACCAAAATAAGCTAAACCAGGAACTGTGGTACTTTTTGTATCATTAAAAAATCCAGCCATATAAGGTGATTCACTTGGGGCATGAACGGCTAAAGCAAAAGGGGTAACATTATATAAATCTACACTCTTAACTTCCAATTTTCCTAAAGTCGGTGTCGTCGTCCCAATCCCGACATTGCCGCTTGCCAAAACATTAAGTAGATTATCATTATTGTACATTCCGATTGAAAAACGATTACTTGTTGAACCATCAGAAACATGCACATAATCAAAATGAGCTGAGTTATTTGTTGACTTCGCTTTTCCAAGAAGGAACAATGATCCACTATTATTCACAATGTTTGGAGTCAATCCTTCGTATACCCATGAGAATACTCCACTTGAACCAGCAGACGTATTTGATGTAATGAATGGAGCAACTTGAGTCGAAGCTGATGTTGCTCTGACAACACCATTTACGTCAAGAGGGTACGCAGGAGTTGTCGTCCCAATGCCGACATTGCCATTACCCATTACAGCAAATCTATTACCACCTATTAAAGTATAAGATAATCCTGAAGCTGTATTTGAGAAAGCAACTGAAACAGTAAGAACTGTATCACTTGCAATTGTTGAAATTATTCTAGCTGTTTCTCCTGATACTGTAACTGTATCTCCGACCTTAAAAGTGCTCAAGAATGATGTGTTGGTTCCAGTCAGTGTCGTTGTTCCTGTAGTTGCGACTGTTCCGTTACCTGTTGTACTTTGTATAACATTATATAGGCCACTTAATCCAGTGCTTGATCCCGTCGCAAATCTACCTGCGGTATCAGAATAAAACATATAATTACCACCAGCGGTACGAAAACCACCACTAAGATTAGATAAATAATATTCATTACCTTTAATAGGCCCACTCGTTCTAACTCCATAACTACCATTAGTTGTTGTATTAAATTCTGTCAAGAAAGTACTATTTACTTCAAGTTTTGCAGCTGGATTAGTAATTCCAATACCTACGTTGCCTGCACTTGTAATTCTCATTTTTTCTGAGGTCACAGAATCTAAAGCAGAGCCGAAAGAAATAAAACTATCGTTAGTTGTATTTGTAGTAGTCCACTCCTGTTCTTTACCGAACCTCAAATACCCAGCAGAAATAGGAGCTGAAGAAGTTGTTCTAGCAAAATATGCATCTTGAGTAATAGAATGCGATATGCCCGACGATTGGTCCATATTTCGTAGGGTAATAGGGATAGCATCTCCGTTATTATTATAATTCACGAGCAACTGACCATTTGAATTTATTTGAGTATATCTTATTGTAGAATTCGTACTTCCTACATGCAAAAGGGCTCCCGGTGCCGTCGTCCCGATGCCAACATTACCAGAAGGATTTATAACAAATTCACTTGTTCCTCTAACATTTTCACCAGAAAAAATTTTAAAATTATTATCTGAATTATCAAGACCAATACTGTATTCAACTGCAGCATTAGTATTTGCAGAAAATTGCACTTGAGAATCATAAGCAGAGCTACTAAAAGCATATAATTTCAAATTAGCATTTTCTCCCGCTTTGTATATTTCCAAATTTGCCCCTGGCGTTGTTGTTCCAATACCGACGTTGCCTGTACTTCTATTTATTGTCAATCTATCAACAAAGCCAGCACCTTCCATACTTTGTACATTAAAAGTATTTGCAGAAGCCCCATTATAAAATAATTTGAAACCATAACTTGTTCCAGTTATTAAAGAACCAGCACCTTCTGCCATTACAAAACCGCTATCCTGATTTGCCCCAGACACTAACCCAACTAAGGCATTATTAGCAAAAGCACTATCTCCAATTTGCAACGGAACTGTTGGCGTTGTCGTTCCAATACCAATATTACTAACCCCAATCGACATAATAGTCGTCGCTGCTCGAGAAATTTCTAAATTTCCAGTTAATGCGCTTAACGCAATTGTCGCTCTACTAGCACCGACTCTTTCTATTCTTATACCATCATTCGCTGTATCCCCTGACTGTAATATACTTAGTAACCCTGTAGGAGTATTTGTCCCAATCCCGACATTACCACCATCAATAACAGATAAAGCCGAGTTTGCTCCATCTAAAAATTCTACAATCTTTCCTGTTCCATTTTGATTCACAGTCAAACCAGTAAGAGTAGAATTTCTTGTTATATCAATACCACCAGAACTTACCGTCATATTGCCGTTCGGTAGAAAAATGCTACCATTTTCAATTCTAAAATTACCCGTTCCAAGATTTAATAATGTTGTTGGACTCGTCGTCCCAATGCCGACGTTATTTCCAGATGGATTTAAAGCAAGATTACTATTATACGATTGTATTGAAGAATATGTATTAGTTGCACCGAGATTAAAAGAAAGAGTCGTATCACTTCCTCCTGGTCCTATTTGCAATTTTGCAATCGGACTCGTCGTCCCAATCCCAACGTTACCATTCAATAACGTCTTTGTGATATTTGTATTTCCAAGAGTCACAGTATTACTCCCTTGCCCTATTGCATTATATCCAATAACAATTTCATTATCAGTTCCATTGTCACTAGCCTTAGAATTACCACCTAAATATAATCCATTATTACCAGTTGTTCTTTCTGTTATCCCATCTGAAATATACCTGGCTGACTGATAGCCATAAGCTGTATTTAAAGAACCGGTTGTATTTGAAACCATAGAGGCGTAACCACTCGCAGTATTGTTTCCAGCAGTAGTTGAAGAGAGTGCGTAAGCGCCATTTGCCGTATTATTACTACTAGTAACATTAGCAAACAAAGACTCTCTACCTATTGCAGTATTGTTTGTTCCTGTTGTATTAGAATATAATGCAAGTATTCCAATAGCCATATTATTATTACCTGTCGTGTTTGAAGTTAATGTTCTATAACCTAAAGAAGTATTATTAAATCCGGTAGTATTTGAGGTAAATGACTCACTACCAATAACTGTATTCAGTGAAGATTGTGAAGCCATAGTAGCAGTTGAACCAGTTGTAAGATTGCCAGCCCCGATTCCAATAAAAATATTATTACCAGTTGGAGTTATTGAATTACTATTTAATCCATAACTAAAATCAGAAATAAAAGGCGATGATCCTTTATAAATTATTCCATACGGAGTACTCCCTGTTGTTGTTGGTAGTCTAAAGTTTTTTGTAATTTCTAATTGCTGATTTGGTGTTGTTGTTCCAATGCCGACGTTACCATCTTTATCAATCCTCATTTTTTCTGAATTAACAGAACCATTGTTTGTTTGGAAAATCAAATACCCTTCAAGATTTGTAGTATAGTTTGCATATATACCTGCAATATTACCCCAAGATGGTCGTCGAAAATTTATCGATTGACCATTTTCTATTATTAGATTACCTGCTGAAATATGTAATTTTTCTAATGGATTTGTCGTTCCAATGCCGACGTTTCCATTATTTAAAATAGTAACTTTATCAGAACCGCCAATCATAAAATGAAGTGGGTAAAGTCCAATATTATTTATATATCCATCTCCTGTATTGGTATTAGAATATAACTCCATATAATTTCCACCACCACTTCCATCATATCCAAAAATAAGTTTTGGTGTGTTCCCAATCGTTGTTGCTCCTATTCTTATTCCTTTATCGGTAAGATGTAATCCTGCGGTCGGTGCCGTCGTTCCGATACCCACATTACCTGTGTTGTCAATCAACATCCTAGTAAGAGAATCAGAACCGAAACCACCTGTTCTGAATGCTAATGTTCTTCCAGATGCGCTACCTAGAATCATTCTAGAAGACCCATCAAAAAACAAAGCTCCTTGTGAATTTGAAAATAAAAATTGATGACTATCTGTGGAATCATTTCCAATTAAAACATTTCCCTCAACTTCTAATTTTTGAGTTGGGTTTGTTGTTCCGATTCCAATATTTCCATTACCATTCATTCTCATATATTCTGTACTTCCAACCATAAATTTAACTGCGTAAGAAGAAGAATATGGTTTTATAAAAAAATCTGTAGAACCAATAACCCCTGCAATACTACTAATTTGCCCCGATCCCATATTTAAACCAGCGATATAACTTGTAGTCCAATATTTACTAGGAATTCCGAGTGAACCACCAGATGATACTGTTGGAACAATATTCCCAGTCACAGTTAATGCATCAGTTGGTGATGTCGTTCCCATTCCAACTCGGTGATTCACACTATCAACAAATAAAGTATTCGTATCAACAGTTAAATTATGTAGACCCAAATCAACATTGGTATTTCCACCTGTATAAGGAATTAATCCTGACAAATTAGAAGGGGTTAAATAATTTCCCGCTGGTTGTTTATTATTAAAAGTTAACCAATCTGTTGATGCTAGATATCCATCAACCAAATTTGTGGCCACTCCTAATTTTGTTTTTATAGAAGAATTTGTTTCATCTCCTGTATTTGTCCCAGAAAGATTTGAGCCAATAATATTTCCTGTGGCTAAAATATTCCCGTCTACACTTATTTTCTCTGAAGGAGTACTTGTCCCTATTCCCAACCTAGAATTCGTACTATCCCAAAATAAATTTGTATTATCCTCTGTAAGTCCAGATGCTCCCTGGAATGGAATTGAACCGAAAGTAAATGCGGGGTTAATAGTCCCAACTACATTTCCCGTGAGGTTACCGGTGATAGTTAGATCTCCGTTGATATTTGCATCACCTGAAACAATAAGAGATTTTGTCTCTACTTCATCTGCTAGTGAATTAGATAACCCTTTGATGCTGTCTGATATAGAATCAAATATTTTACTGACTTGTCGAGAAAAAAATACTTCTGAGACAAAATTAGAAACATCGATACTGTTTCCGTTTTCACCTTTCGGTCCTTGAGGGCCAACTGGCCCAATCAAACCTTGTGAACCTTGAATTATTTTTGTATCTGTTTTAGTTATTTGGATTGCTGGTGGAATAATTTCGTTTTTTGTTGTTTTTGGATTTTCTTTATTTGATGAGGGAATACTAGGAACAGTTTTCTTTGAAGTATTATTATCAGAAATAATTGTATCAGTATTTTTATTGTCGATTCCTATAACTGCTTGATTAAGAGCAATTCTTGTTTCAACAAAATTGTTTATTAGTCCTTTTATAAAATAGTTCCAACCATAAGCTAGGTCGCCAGCGACTGAGACTAGAGACGATCCGAGTGAGGTATTATTTGTATATTCTTTATTAGAAAGTGGGATAGAAATATCGATAGCAGTTGCAGTAAGATTTGTTTTCTTATTTACAGAAAATTCTGTTGTTTTGATTTCAAATTGATTATCTAAATTAGAAAAATCTGGAATATTTTTCTTAAACAATGAAAGTGAATCATTTATTAAACATGCAACATCTGTATCATTGCATACGATTCTTTCTGTTATCTTTTCGTTATTATAAGCAAGTAATATTTTAATGGGAAAAGTCACAAAAATAACAAAAATCAGTATAATGAAAAATGTATACTTATAATTTTTTATTTTTTTATTTTTTTCCATTTATATGTATAAAATACAAGTATATTATACAATATTTTGAGTAAAAAAGGATTAAATTTATGTGGATAAGTAAAAGAAAAAACCCATATCTCGTGGTTTAATTTTAACTTCAAAAATTTGTAATATTAAAGATTAAAAATTCTCTTCGCATTAGCGAAAATCGCTTCCGAAACTTCATTTTCAGGTAAGTTTTTTATCTCTGCGATTTTTTTAACTATTTCTTTTACATACACTGGCTCGTTTCTCTTGCCTCTATGAGGGACTGGAGCTACATATGGGCTATCTGTATCAGTTAGAATCATATCAAGTGGTGTTTCTTTAATAACCCGTAAATAATCACAAATTTCTGGTTTAGGCTTATAGGTTATCGGTCCTGCAAAAGAAATATATACTCCTATCTCTACAAATCTTTCCATATCCTCTACACTGCCAGCAAAAAAATGCGACACTCCAATCTTTGGAAGTCCGACTTCCAAAGATTTTGAATATTTCTTAAGTAATTCATAAACATCAAAATAAGCATTGCGAGTTTTATCAGTCGGCCCGCCTTGACCCGCGTCAGTCGAGGCAGGATTGTTTCGAACATGAAGCATGAGGGGAAGACCAAGTTCATTGGCAAGTTCGATTTGAGCAATAAAAGCAATTTTTTGTTTCTCAATACTCTCTTCATCCATGTGATAATAATCAAGACCACATTCCCCTATACCAACAACTTTGCCGAGCTTTATTAATTCTCTGTATTTTTCTTTATCGAAAACTTCACCACGTGAGACAAACTCTTTTCCTTCCTCTCCGAGCTCATTCACATCATGATATGAAGCTCCCGTATGAATTGGATGAAGTCCAATCGTTGAATAAACTCCTTCGGGATAATCATTCGTCATCTCAACTGCTTTTTTCGAAGTGTCATATTGAGTACCGATATTTATGACCCAAGTATCATTATCCAAAGCCCGACGAATAACCATATCCCTATCATCATCGTATGCTTTAAAATTTGTATGCGCATGTATGTCTATGTATTTAGGCATAAAGTAAATATATCACTTCTTTTAATAAATTAGAAATAAAAAAACCTGTTAAAACTTTCGTCGAAACAGATTTTTTAATTTTATCCAAAAATGAAATAAAATGGAGTAATTATTAATCCAACTAAAAAGGAAAGAGCAAATATAGATAATATAGTTCGTGCATCTTCATATTCAGCTGGCATCAGATATTTATTCAACCATGTCCAATCATTATAATAAATGAAATTATTTTTCATGAATAATATGATTAATCTATAAAATCTTTGGGTTATTAAGAATAATCCAATTGCAATTAGCCCCAAAATAATGACGATCAACTTTTCTGTGAAGTTATATTGTGTCAACCCTAAAGTTAGTCCAACTAAGGTTAATACAATAACTCTTATTTTAAGAAGATAAGCAATGGACCTAGATACTCTGAATTTTAAAGGATAACAATGATCCTCCCATGTCTCTTTTTCCGACATCTCCCAAAAAAATTTTATTGACCCAAAAATATAGGCAATAATTGGAATAAATATTATTGGTAATTCTTTAAACACGATAACCATAATAAAAAATCCCAACATGAACCATAAAATAGAGTCTAAAATTGATCCCATCAATAATCTTATATTTGAAACTCGTGGATAGTAGTACCAGTGATTTTCATAACTTATCCGAATTAGTTTTTTTTCATTTATCTTAATGATAAAAAAATTTGTGAAAAAAAATAAGATAGCAGTTCCAAAAATCAGAGTAAAAATTACGGACCATAAAATATTATTTCCGATGGGGATATTTACAACAATTGGTGAATTTCCAATTAATTCTGTTTCTTCCAACAGAACTAGGAAAATCAAACTTTTTGCTTGAGTTATTAAATAAATAACTCCGATAGCAACCACTAAAAATAGTGTCCCGTACCAAATTTTTATGTTTTTCATTTTTTCTGCCCATTTTATTGAGCGTGTTTGATTGTTAGTATATTTTTGTTAGCTATTCTAAAAGCTCTTAATACCCTTAGAATAGCCAGCAAAAACTAACCCAAAAATCTTATTTCAAGGTACTTAGTAAAATCTGTTTTTATATTACAACTACAATAATATTTGTCAATGACTATTATTTCCTTAAAAACAAAGGAGTTTCTGGTTTTTTATTTTGTTTTATTAATTCTTGAATTTTTAGAGATGTCGCGGGGAGCATTGGCTCTATGGCAAGAGAAGCTTTATATAAATGGAACAATAAGTAATGCACATCTTTCTCGGCTTCTTCTTTGTTTATTTTAATTTTTTTAAATGGCTCATTTGTTTGAATATATTTATCGAGAGCTCCTAAGCATTCCCAAATCCAATTTATAAATTTATTGATATCATAATTTTCTAAATCATCTTTTGGCTCACTAAAATATTTTATATTCATTTCTTCTTCCGATAATTTGACGTCATAATTTACAGCCATGGTCATAATACGACTAACTAAATTTCCTAAACCATTTGCGAGTCCTGAATTGTAAGCATCTTTGAATCGCTCAATAGTAAATGGACTATCTTCAAAACTTCCTACTTCACGAAGAAGAAAATACCTGAGTGCGTCTGTACCATATTCAGAAACTACATCACGAGGGTCAACAACATTGCCGAGTGTTTTCGACATTCTTATTCCACCCTCACCTGTTATAAAACCATTCACAATTATTTGATGAGAATTGGGTACTCCTGCTGCCATAAGCATGGCTTGCCACATAGCACTTTGGAAGCGAGTATTGTCTTTACCGCAATACTGAGTGGGGGTACCATTAACCCAATATTTTTCAAATAAATTTTCAGTATTTGGCCTAAAACCTTCATCAGTAGATGAAGGTTCGGCCGAACTTGTGCCATTTGCACAAGTTTTAGGCCATCCAAGAGTTGAAATATAATTTACAAGTGCATCAAACCATACATACATAACTTGATTCTCATCACCAGGGACGGTTATACCCCAAGGCATTTTTTCTTTCAATCGAGAAATTGAAAAATCCTGTAAGCCATTTTTAACAAAATTTTTAATTTCATTTAAGCGAAATTCAGGAATAACAAAATTTGGATGCTCGTCGTAGAATCTTAATAATCGATCCCCAAATTCTGAATATTTGAAAAAATAATTCTCTTCATTTATTATTTTAAGCGATATTCCGGGATGCTCAGGACAAAAACCATCTACAAGCTCACTATCTGTTTTTTCACTCTCACATCCTACGCAATATTTAGCTTCATAAGTTTTTTTATAAATATAACCGTTATCGTTTACCCTCTTCCAAAACTCTTGTGCTGCTTTCTCATGATTCTCATCAGTCGTTCGAATAAAATGTATTATACTTTCATCAACGCCAAACATTTTTAATTGTTCTTTAAAAGTTTCAAAACCAAGATCCACAAATTTTTGGGGAGAAAGACCTTGTTCTTTGGCTTTTTCAAATATTTTCATACCATGCTCATCAGTCCCTGTATTAAAATAAACATCGTACCCAATAAGCTTTTTATATCGAGCAATAGTATCTGCCCGGACAAATTCAAGAGCATGCCCCATGTGAAGCGGTGCATTTACATAAGGAAGTGTAGTTGTAAGGAAAAAAGGTTTTTTCATATTAATCAGTTTTAGAAAGAATCTTTTTCTTTTCCAAATCATCTAAAAATTCTAATAAACAAACTGCTACTGGAATAGCAAGTATGACTCCCATAAAACCAGCAAGTTCTGCTCCAATAATAATCGACAATATAACAACAAGTGGAGATATTCCTATAACTTTTTTAATAATTAATGGGTATATTAAATAATTTTCAAATTGATGAAGAATAAAATATAACCCAAAAGATAATAGTGCCATCGTCACTCCACCATCAAGATATCCAAATAAGGTTACAGGCACCATGGCCAAGAAAATACCAAATGGTACAAGCTCACAAAAGGCCGTCAAAATAGCAAGAACAAGTGAATACTTCACCCCTAAAATCGTAAGCCCCAAATAAGCAAGAATTCCAATAATAAGACCGAGTAACATTTGCCCTTGAACCCAGCGACCAATCTTGTGCTCTGTGCGTTGCCAAAGATCAATAATATATTCTTCACTTTTTCTTGGAGTAATAATTCTCAAGAAATTTTCTATACCCTTCTCAGTAATAGAAAGATAAAATGAAATAATGATGATAAAGAAAAAATTCAAAATTCCACCAAAGGCCCCACTAAAGACATCCATAAATCCACCAGAAAATCCATTGATTAACACTTGGGTACTTTTTATAACTTCCCCAATTGAAGCATTGCGAGAAATATCGGAAACTACATCTTTAGCCCCAGTAATAGCATCAGGTTGAAATGAATTTAAAATACTACTATTTGGAATATATTGGGAAAGTGATGAAACTAAAGCCGACATTTCTTCAATAAAAATCGGCATGAAAACAGAGAGAAGTCCAATGATAATACTAATTGTTGTAACATAAATTAAAAATACAGCTAATGATCTATTTTTAATATATGGTTTAATCCTTTTGTAAGCTGATTCAACAAAAGAAGCGATAACAATAGCAATAAGGATAACGAGCACAACATTATACAATTTTATAATAGCTATAACTAAAACCCCCAAAAGGAGGATTTTTATTAAAGTATTTGTCGAAATACTTATGTGCATATTATTTTGTTTGTTTTCCATTTCTTTATAATAACACCCTGTAGTGAATTTTGCCAATGCATATATAATGCGTAAATTTTCTTAAAATTTACTTTGGCAAAATCTACTACCGGGAACACCCGGTAGTGAATTTTGCCAATAATTAGAATTTTAATATTTTTTTGAATTCTATTTCACTCTTATATGGACCGATAATTGCGAGATTTAATTTTTCTGTCTGAAAAATAACTTTTGCCATTTTCTGTATATCACTTGAAGTAACACTATTAATTTCTTTTATTTTTTCATCTAAAGTTTTTATCTCATTTTTCATCAATTCTTGACCACCATAGAAATTTGCCACATCGTCGGTTGATTCAAGAGACATTTTCATATTTCCAATTAAAAAAGACTTTACTTTATTTAATTCTCGATCCTCTACTTTATGAATTTTTAAATCATTGCATTCCTTCAAAATCTCCTTCACCACCTCAGCTGTTCTTGTATTATTTACCCCGGCTGATATTTGAAAACTTCCATAATCAAGTGATGGATCATTGTATGCTCTAACATAATAAGCCACACCCATTTCCTCACGAAGTTTATTAAACAACCGTGAACTCATCCCCGCCCCAAGCACAGCCCCCAGTAATGAAATAGTCGTATTTCTTTTATCCATTAAAGGGAAAGTTCTAACTCCTAATACAAAGTGAGTTTGGTCTGTTTCTTTATACAAAATTTTGACTTTTGGTTTATTTTCGGTGTTTTTAGTTTTTTCTTTCTTTAGACTTTTATTTGAAGGTATATTTTTAAAATATTTATCGACTTCTTTATAGACATCATTATTTTTTATATTCCCCGCGACTATAATTACAGTATTTGAAGAAACATAGTGACCAGCTTTATAATTCACAAAATTATCTCGAATCATTTTACTGATATTTTCTTTTGGTCCTAAAGTACTACGTCCTGCTGGTTGGTCGCCATAAAGAACTTCACTCCATAAATCTTGAACATGGGCTTGTGGCATATCTTCATACATATTTATTTCTTCTATAATGACACCTTTTTCTTTTTCCATTTCAGCTTCTGGAAAAGTCGAATTTAAATAAACATCAGAAACAATATCAAAAATCTGGGCAAAATTTTTAGCATCCCCTTTAGCATAATAACCCGTCATTTGATTCCCGGTAAAAGCATTATATTGACAACCAAGTGCATCAAGTTCGTGAGAAATCAATTGAGCATTTGGCCTTTTTTTTGTGCCCTTGAAACACATATGCTCCAAAAAGTGTGATATACCGTTTATTTCTTTCGGCTCATAATCACTACCAGTACCAACTAAGACAAGGACGGTAACAGTTGGATTGTCTTTCATTGGTATCGTCACGACGCGTAAACCATTTTTATATGTCTTTTTTTTAGCTTTTATCATATGGTGATATTACCATATTAAATGGTATAAAAAAACTTTGACATTGTATCAGATATGAGATAATCTTGTATTTAAATAACCTAAAATAATAATCATGGCTGAAATTCAAGACGAAAAACAGGACGAAATAGTATTGTCCATATCAGAATTACTTGATATGTTAGCATTTGATCCAACGAATCAAGGAACCAGGGAATCTATCGAGAAAATTATCTCGAAAAATTACGAGCTAAAACCTTTAGTTAGGTTTAATAAATCATTGAAAAATTTGGAAAAGGAATTATCTTCTCAGGAGTCGATAGATACAGTTGAGTCTGCTAGGACTTGTGCTCTGCAAATTATCGAGAATTTTGGTGATTTTAACCCTATTCTTACAATTCGTGATGTTGAGATTATCGTCAACCATCAAATTGGAACAGCAAAAAAATTAATGACAATTAATGCTTTTAAAAAAAGTTAGTAAAACAGCAGGCTTGTCCTGCTTTTTTTATTTATATATATCATGTGTCCCGATAGCATGAAAATGTACCAAATCCCCATCTATAAATGTAAAACCGATACGATAATTATAAGAAATAGAGAATGCCCAATATTCTTTCATTGTGCCGTGAAGTTTGTGAGTTTTTAATTTTGGGTCAAATGGATTTTTACGAAATAATTTCTCACACAATAAAGCATTTTCTTTTACATCTTTCGGTAATTTCTTAAACTGCTTTTGAAACTTAGGAGAATATTCTATTTCCATATATTACATTAAATCTTTTAGAGAGTGTAGCTTCTTTCCTTTTCCAAGGGAAAACTCTCTTTCACTTTCCATAATATTCTTTATTAAAATATCTTCTTCAAGTGAGCGCATAGCATCACGAAAAAGTTCACTCGTTGAAGCATAATTACTCTCTTTCATAATATTATCCATCCTCTTCTTCAAAGAAGGTGGAATTGATATTGACATAATATTTCTCATATTTAAAGTGTATTACATTGTAATACACAAGTCAATCCCCTTTTTAATTCATTCTTTCTTTTATATAATCGGCTATTTCTTCTTTTTTGATACGGACTTGTTCACCAGTGTCGCGGTCACGAATAGTAACAGAGTCGTCAGTTAGAGTATCAAAATCGATAACTATACACCAAGGTGTACCAATTTCATCTTGCCTACGGTAACGTTTACCAATATTACCATTGTCATCCCATGCTACCCAGCCAAATTCTTTTTTTAATTCTCCAAAAACATTCCTTGCATAAGAAACAAGCTCAGGTTTATTTTTCAAAAGTGGTGAGACACACACTTTATATGGAGCGATAGCTGGCGGAATTTTTAAATAAACACGGACATTATCTCCTTCCCCACTTTCTCGATACACGGAGCACAAAAGTGCTAGTATGGCTCTATCAACACTTATAGTAGGTTCAATAACATGTGGAATAAATTTTTCAGCAGTTTGCTCATTTAGCATTTCCATCGATTCACCAGAAAATTCCTGGTGTCTCTTTAAATCATAATCACCCCGATGTGAAAGCCCCGTTAATTCTTTTGTGCCAAAAGGATATTCAAATTCTAAGTCAACTGTCTTTCGACTATAATGCGCTCGAGCCGTATCTGGATGCTCTAGTGGATGAAGTTTGGAAACATCAACACCTATTTTAGAAAGCCAATCTTTTTGTTCTAATAAAAAATTATCAAAAAAAGCTTCCCATGGATCGTTGGGGTGAATAAAATATTCAAATTCCATTATTTCGAATTCTCTTAATCGATAAATAAAATCTCGAGGTGTAATCTCATTTCGAAAAGCTTTACCAATCTGAGCAATCCCAAAAGGAATTTTAGGAGACAACGATTGTAAAACATTTTTAAAACAAACAAACATACTTTGAGCTTCTTCGGGTCGGAGATAAGTTTTTATTGAAGATTCTTCAACTGCCCCCATTTTCGTCTCGAGCATTAAATTAAAAGTGCGAACCTCAGAAAGTGGATTGCCATCAGGACTTTTAAGCTTTAACTCTTTAATTTTAATGTCCATTTCATCAATCGTTAATTTCTCAGAATTTACTCCGGCCTCTTCCAGTAAATGGTCTGCTCGATAACGCTTTTTTGTCACAAGATCATCAACAAGTGGGTCAATAAATTCGCTAGTATGACCCGAGGCATCCCAAACCCTTGGGTGCATTAAAATAGGTGTATCGATTAAATAAATATTCTCTCGACTTCGGACAAAATAATTAATCCAAGATTCCTCGATATTTTTTTTCAACAATGACCCTAATGGCCCGTAATCATATGTTCCAGCTAAACCACCATAAATTTCTGAACCCGGATATATAAAACCTCTTCTTTTACAAAGTGAAATAATTTTATCCATCAATTTTTCGTCTTTTTCAGGCATTTTATTTTAATTTTTATTTATAATTGGTAATTCGTAATTCGTAATTCGTAATTATTTTATCACTTGTCCATTCCCTGGTGTAAAATTTGGGTCATTATATAATGTAGTTGTAATCGAATTATGTTTACTATTTATCGTCGTATTTGTAAATGAATCAACCCCTGTAAGAAAAACATCTTTCATTAATTGTGGGACACTTCCAACTTGAGAAAGTGATGGTTTGAGAGCTATAACAAAAGAAATTTCTCGGTTTGAACTAATTCCAGTATTGGGTACTACCTGGCCAATATTCCAAACAACTTCGCGAGTCACATCGTTATAAGATAGATTATCATTTGTTCCAACTGCTAACCCTACCCATTTAACATATACAGGTAATGCTGAACGAGCAGTTGCCCCGGTTATACTATTGGCAGAATTTGATAGTGTCCAGGTCACAATGTATTTTGTTTCAGTTTCGGCTTTAGGTGGCATATTACCAGTCAAATACACGGCTGATGAGGCAATTTGGAAATCTGAAACAACCTTAACTACTTTTTCTGAAAAATTATTTATATCGTTATATGTCGAACCAAAAAGTGGCTCACGACCCTTGATGCTAACCTTAATTGAAACTTGGGGATTTTTAATAGTTGATAAACCAATGAGAGAAGTAGGCACAAAACTAAATGAGACTGTCCCATCTTCACCAGGATTAATTTCCGATAATTCAGACATAGAATTTCTGTCCCAAATTATTTGATTATTCGCAGAATCATAAAAACCGTTCGTAGCTTTGACGGTATTTTTATCAAAAACATTTCCAGACAAATTAACGATTATTTGTCCATCTGTCACTCGAGTGGTTAAATTATTAGCCCAAGCGATTTCCACATTAACGGTTTTCCCTCCTGAGACTGCATACTCTTTCTGGTCACGACTATCAACTAAGATTTTTGCTTCTAAAAATGGTTTAGTAATTAATATTTTATGTAAAACCGAACTATAGACAACTCCAACTTGTGATTGATTTGTTCCATTTGTTGTTCCGGCATAAGCATGAAATACTTGTTCTTCATTATCCTCCCCAACTAAACGCCCCCGTACTTCAATCATGATTGGATTCTCTTCCGTTATCGTCGACAAATCCCAAATTGAATTTCCAACAATAGGAGCTGGTAATGCTTCATCAAAGACGAAATTATTTGGATAAGTCATTTGTAAAATCGGATTTTCTTCAGGTAATGAGGTATTTAATGTGGTGGTAACTTTAAATACAACAGGCTGATTTGAAGTAGTAGTATTTGGAGCTTCAAGATTAATCGAAAGTGGTGCAATACTTATCGTAACTGGATAAAATTTATCTTTCGTAAAAATAGCATTAGACCCTTCAGGGTGATACTCTAAACTAACCTTAATGTTACGGATTGACTTCTCTTGACCATAAAGTTTAACTTTAACATTACGCATCACCGTTTCTCCAGATTTAATGGTGCCGATTGGATCTTTTGGCAAGCGAACAACTTCCAGGGTATTATCTTCAGCTCCCTTTGGATACTCAACAATTAAATTTGTAAACTCTAAACTAGCCGTATTATTATTTGTTATTTCAATTTGGAGTGGCAATTCTTCTCCCCCTTTGGTAAAAGCACTACCAATAACTTCTATATTTATTTTCTGACCCGAGACTGAAGTATCATTATAATAAAATTTATAAAAAGCAAAACCTACTGCGGCCAAGAAAAAAATAACCGAGATAAGAAAAAATTTTTTAAAGACTGAAACTGGTGGTTTTTTAAATTTATGATTCATATCAGTATTTTCTTTTAGCTGACTATCTTCTTTCCATTTATCATTAAAATCGTGGTCTACTCTATGTAATATACCTTCTCTTTGATGACTTATATCCTTTTCGTTCGGGTCATAAAGATTCATTTTAACATCTTCGATTTTATTTTTTTCACCTTCTTTCATTTATATAGTATAACACAAAAAATTATAATTGACTCTCAGTTAGGGCTTTATTTATATGGGCAACTATAGACTGTCGTTCACTTAAAAGAAGCTCTGTTTTGTCTTCATTAAATGAGGACCCCAAATATTTCGCCAATATATCTGAATCGCCAATATATCCAAGACTATTCATTATACGAAGTACTAAGTGTAACTCAAGAGCTTCGCGAGATTTTGATTCTAGGCTTTCAATATCAAGTATATACAGAGCCTGAATAAAATCATCAAAAATATCTTCACTTGGACCCTCCCCATTACAAAGTCTTTCAAGTAAACTACTCACTCTAGTCATCAGTAAAAGTGATTGCGAACTTGCTCGTGCCAACGGAAATGATGTTATATGTTTAGCTGATGTTACTCGCCACATTTCTTTACCACGAACAAGATCGACATTCACATACGAAAAATCCTGAAGTGTAAAACGGAGTTTTGATTTATGTAACCGAATCCCCTGCGCCGCTGCTCGAACCAGCCCCATCTCTCTGGTATAAATCGTCAACATCTTATTCGCCTCACCTCGATTGCGAGATGAAAGTATAAATCCATGTGTGTGGTGAATGTGGTGCATATTATTAATCTTCACTAGATAGTCTATTTAATAACTCGTTAATTAATTTATATTGACTACTTAATTCATTTTTTGAAACCTCAAGACTTAATGCATTCCATTTTTCTTCAACTTTATTATTTAACAACTTTATCAAATCCTCAAATGGCATGTCTCTCAAATATCTCATAGCATATGAAAAGCCTTTAATAGAAATAAACCTATAACAATCCGCATTACAACAAATCTCAGATTCTATAGAATAGAATTTCGTTACTCCATGATGTTCTAATATACAATTTCTTATGTTTTCCTTATCATTCTCCGAAAGAGTAGATTTATTCAATAACTCATTTACTTTTTCTAAAGACATCTCAATATGCTCACTAGAACGGTTTTCTTTTAAGGCTTGCCCTATTAAACAATCCATAAGTAGTGTCCCTGCTTCAACAATCTCTATACTAGCTCCCAATTATTTAGCTAACTTCTTTGCTGTTTCTACCGCTAAATCAACATGTAATTTAACTGGCATTCCTGTTTTTTTCACCTCACTATATGCTAATTTTCTTGCTTCAATTAAAAAATTTTTCATAATTTATTCTGTAATTTTCAAAACAATATCTAATAATTCTGGAAGTTGATAACAAATCGGTTCTGCTAAAATGAAAAAGTGTCCACCTTTTTCAACTTTAACAAGTTCACAATCAAGACTATTTGAAATTATTTCTGCATGAGAAAATGGTACGGCCGGATCATCAGTACTATGTAGAACAATAAATTTTTGTGTTTTATTTTTTACTTCATTAAAATTTATTGTTGGTACAACAAAAGAATCAATTAGACGGTAATTACTATTTATATTATCGGGTTCTAATGGACTAACTAATCCGGAAACCAAAACAGCACCAGATATTTTTTTATTTTCTTTTATAAATTCAAGATATTTCAATACTGCTGTAGCTCCAAGACTGTGCCCAACTAGAAATATCTCATCTTCTGGTGAATTATCCAAAGCAAAAGAAATTTCTTCTATCCATTTTGAGACAACTGGTTTTTTTGATTCTGGCATAGGTAAAGCACAAGCATAAATTTTCTTTTTTGCTAACTCTTCCATCAACCAAGGAATCCATCCTCCATTAGGTATTCCGCCAAATCCATGAACAATAAATACTTTTTTCATAATCCTATTTTATCACATTTTTTATACTATTTCTCAATTAGTATCTTAAACACAAATTCATCGATTTTTATTTCTTGACCATCGTTTTCTTTAATAAATATATCTTTTGCTCCGATAGATTTCATAAATTCTTTCTCATCGAAAGTATTTATTAATTCTTGGCCATCTACACCTGTCTCAATAAGTAAATTAATTATATCATTTGGATTCAACCCATTCTTTTTTCTCATATCCTGTATAGCTCGTAGAAGTTCTCGGTATTGACCCTCTTGTTTTAGCTCAGGTGTGATATCAGGATTCAACTCAATTTTTTCTGAAATAAAATTATCAGTGATGATCATTTTAATATTCAACTCGTCTTTTATAATTTTTGTATATTCTTTATCTAAATCATAATCTCTAACTTTTATACCAATAAGGGGCTGACGAACGGCAATACCAGCTTTTTGCCTTTCTTTTAATCCGAGTGATACAATCTCGCGGGCTTGTTTCATTTCATCAATAACTTTCACATCAATATTATCTATTTTGATATCTAAAAAGAAATCGGTCAGATGAACACTGATAGGGTCAGATGGAAATCTTATTTTATTCCAAATTTCTTCTGCCACAAATGGCATAAATGGGGCAAAAAGCTGAGCAGTTACTTTTATAACAAAATATAATGTATGTTTTGCTTCTTCATCCCCTTCTTTTAATCGATCACGAGAACGACGTAAATACCATGTGGAAAGATCTTCAATAAATAAATCAAAGGGCTTTGTTGCTTGAGCTAAATCATAAGATTCCATTCCGTTTTTAACATCGAGCACAAATTGCGAGATCCGAGCAAGTATCCATCGGTCTAGAATATTTTTGCTTAATACTTGTTGCTCACTACTTTCTACTTCCTTGTCTCTATATAATTCATAAAAAGAAACAACATTATCAAATCTATTAATTATTTTACTTGATACTTCTTGAACAAGTTTTTCTGAAAAATTTACATCTTCACCCTTCATCAAAGTACTTGAAATTAAATAAAAACGAAGAGCATCAACACCATATTTATCAAATAAAACCCATGGATCTGGATAATTATTTTTAGATTTAGACATTTTACTTCCATCTTCAGCTAAAACTGTCCCTGTTGTAACTACGTTTTCAAAAGGGGCTTTACCAAAAAGAATTGTCGAAATAGCATGAGTATAGTAAAACCAAGTTCTGGTTTGAGCTATATATTCAGCAACAAAGCCAGCAGGAAAATTATTCTTTTGCCAATTCAAGTTTTCAAAAGGAAAATGATCTTGAGCAAAAGGCATCGAGCCTGATTCAAACCAACAGTCTATAACTTCTGGAATTCTCTTGTATTCTTCTTTATTTTCATCTAAAAGAATAATTGAATCAATATAGGGCCGGTGCAAATCGAACTTATAATCTCCAGTATGTGGTAATGGGACGAAAGGTAATTCAATAAAATCCCCATTACTAACATAATTGAAATTTTTCTCGTTTTTTACTATTCCAAGAGATTCTTCTGTACTTAACATATTTACATCTGAAAACATTTGCCAAACAGGACTACCATGAGTAACCACAAGAATATTTTTATCTTCGTATTTTTTTTCTATATCATATAAAAAACTCATTGACCTGCGTCTAACATCTTCATAGGATTCATTCCCGTCTGGTGCGTAATAAAAATTCTCAACCGTCTTAGCGAATGCGTCATGATATTCTTTCCATTTTTTCCCTTCATACATTGGGACAGACATTTCATGAAGCCTATCATCAAAAACAATTTTTTCTTTCTCATAACCTATTTTTTCAGCAATCAATTCTGCTGTTTCTCGTGTTCTTATAAAAGGAGAAGATATTATGTAATCAATTTTTTTATTTATTAATTCTCGTGCAGATTTTTCAACTTGTTCTATCCCCTTCGCAGTTAGGTGATCATCATTGTTTACAGTCGAACTCACTTCACCACGCACATTACACTCTGTCTCGCCATGGCGCATGACAAAATATTTATTCCCAGATTTTTTAGTTTTTGATTTTAAATCTTCAACCGAATTTACCATCATTACCTTTCCATTTTTATTCTTCCAAATTGGAAGAGGGCTGGCCCAATAGCGATTTCTAGAAATAGTCCAATCAGGAGCATTCTCCATTGTATGTTTAAACCGTCCTTCTTTTAAATGGCTAGGAATCCAATTCATATCTTCACCTTTTGCAAGTAAATCATTTTTAACTTTCTGAATATTCACAAACCACGAAGGGAGAGCATAGTATAGAAGTGGTGTCTCACAACGGTAACAATGTGGGTAGGAGTGAATAATTTTTTCTTTAGCAAAAAGACTCCCAGCATGAGCAAGATACTTAATAATTAAAATATCGGTTGACTGATGATCTTCTTTTGATTTTGCTTTAACGTTTGGAAAATCTACTACCTCTTTAGAAAAATCACCATTAGGCTCCACGTGTCGAATAAAAGGGATATTATGCTCTTTAGCTAAATTCATATCATCTTCTCCAAAAGCTGGAGCTTCATGAGCAATCCCTGTTCCTTTATCTAGAGTCACGAATGGAGCATGCCAAACTTTCCAAATATTTTCTTTATTAGGCATGTCGATATTTTTATAATAATTAAATACTGGCTCATATGAAAGGCCCACAAGCTCATTTCCAGATACTTCTTTTAATATTTTTCCATCATTAAATTTATCTTTTAATGTTTCAAATAAATCATTTACAACAATAAGTATTTCTTTCCCGGCATCTGTTTTATTTTCAACAAAAAGATATTTTAATTCTTTATTAATTGCAATCGCTGTATTACCCGGGAGAGTCCATGGTGTTGTTGTCCACGCAAGCAAATAGGTATCTTTATATTGTTCATTTATAATTTTAAATTTTACATAAACAGAAATATCGGTAATATCCTTATAAGAATTATCCATGGCAATTTCAGAATTTGCTATTGGGGTTTCGCATCGAGGGCAATAAGCAAGAACTCTAACACCTTCATAAAGTAAACCTTTTTTATTCATCTCCCCGAGCGCCCACCAAACACTTTCAATAAAAGTGTTATCCATTGTCATATAAGAATTATCAAAATCAACCCAACGTCCCATACGATCAATAGTTTTTTTCCACTCTCCGACATATTTAAGAACCTTGCTTCGAGCATGTTCAGTAAATTTATCAATTCCTAATTCTTCAATTGCTTTTTTTCCGGAAATACCCAATTCTTTCTCAACAATATTTTCAATCGGCAAACCATGGCAATCCCAACCCCAACGTCGTGGGACATTATATCCACTCATAGTTTTATATCTACCAATTACATCCTTAACAGTACTTCCAAGAATATGCCCATAATGTGGTAATCCTGTCGCAAAAGGAGGACCATCATAAAAAACATACTCCCCTTTGGGTGAATCCTTTTCTAAACTCTTTTTGAAAATGTCGTTTTCTTTCCAAAATTTTAAAACCTCTTCTTCTCGAAGTGCACTATTTGTTTTTTGGGTTTTTTCTTCCATATATTAATAAATTAAATTTATAAAGTTAATGCTTGATAATAATTTCTCGAGTGAGCCACCGCGGAAGCTGTCGAGCTGAGCAATGAGGAAATTTCTAGTAAGAAATTATCCGTTGGCGAATCCGAGAATATTTTTATAAAGCATTTTGCTTTATAAATAAAAAACTCGTCCCCGTACAACAATTAAAATAATTGCTATACAAGGACGAGTTTCTCTCGTGGTACCACCTTGATTACTTCTCATTTAATAGGGTTCTACTCATTTATTTGGTCCGCCAACGGCGAGATAAACTTTCTTCCCAATGCCTGTCCGAAATAAATACCTGTATTTACGTCGGGCTCTAGGGTGATAACCCTTTCACTGCATATACTTTAAGAATACTATAAAATCACAAAATTGCAAGAAATATTATTTTGTTGTAATATCTAATCGAATTGCACTTTTGTGACGTCCAAAAGGAAATCGCCTTCGAAGTCAACGCGAAACAGGCTTCATAGGAGGTCGTGAAAATTAGAATAGTGAAGAAGTTATTCTAATTTCATTTAGATTTCAGCAACTCAATGCTTTGGATTGATCGTCAGCGAAAGCAAGTCCTAATAGGGCGAAAAGATGGCGTTCATAAAACCAAAGCAGAAAGCCCTCTACAAAATCTTCGGATGCGTGAGGGCTTTTTATTATGTTTCCTTACTAATTTCTACTTGCTACTTATTTTTAATCCAAGATTTTTTTATTATAGGGATTGATTGAGTAGATAAAATAAATCCAAGTACTGGAATTATGGAACTTAAATATGGTTTATTGGCCCCAATACTATATAAAGCAAAAAATGCCGCCACATAAGTAATCACACTAATAGACAAAATTCTAACAAAACTCGTCTCCCATGCCTTATCGAGTTCTACTCTTTTATTTCTTTCTTCAATTTTATTTAATCTTTCTTCTATTATTTCCATAAATCCTACATTTTTTCTGGTGTTTCAATACCAAGCAACCAAAGACCGTTTTTCATTGTTTGATAAAATGCTTTAATTAATTCAAGGTGATAACTCACATACTTATTTTCATCATCAAGGATTTTTGTATTTCCATAAAAATTATTAAAAGAGCTTGCAAGTTGGGTTAGATAAGTTGCGATATGATGTGGTTGTAATGTCTCGTATGAACGCTCTACAATTTCTGGAAATTGATAAATCAATTTTTCTAAATCTGTCGTCTCTAGATTAGTTTCTAGCGAAGAGGTTCTAGTTTCTAGTTTAAATTCTTTGGATTTTTCTAAAATCGAATTGGCACGAACAGCAGTATATTGTAGATACGGACCTGAATCTCCATCAAAAGAAATTGATTTCTCAAAATCATAAACTATATCACTTCCAAGTGATGAACGAAGTATAGAATATTTAAGTGCCGCCACACCAACAATTTCAGATATTTTCTTTTTTTCTTCATCCGAAAAATCTCTGTCTTTTACTTTCTCAAGGACAATATCCATTGAGTCACGTAATAATGACTCCCCTGTTATAACATTACCTTTTCGTGAGGACATCTTACCTGTGGCAAGACGCATCATCCCATGAGTAATGTGCTTCATTCTACTTTCCAAATCTGGATGCATAAGTGAGATAGCTTTCTGAACAACTTTCATATACTCAGCTTGCTCAATCGCTGTCGTAACAATAGAAATATCTGGATTTTCTTTTTCGAATTTCGTCATGGTTAGACCGATCTCTTTTGTCTCATAAGTTGGTAGTCCTTGAGAATTTATAAATACACGAGTGTGAAGCTTTTTATCATAATTCTCCCCATGAAAAACTATTGCTCCGGCTGATTCTTCAAATACATTACCCGTATTCCCCCGGACAACCTTCTCCCCCTTTACGGCCATTTCACTCTCAAAAAAATAGTGATCAAATTTTGTACCTAGAAGTTTGTATATTCCCTCAAATGCCTCTAGTGTTATCTTTCTTCCCCAATCATAAATTTTATTTATTTCATCATCAGACTTATCATAGATTTTTTTATTAATTTCATCTATTTTTTTCTTGGCATTTTCATCGTTATCATACAAATTGCTTCCTTTGGAATAACACTCACCCATGTATTGAGCCAATTCATTATAGGAAGTCCGACTTCCTATCTTTGGAAGTCCGACTTCCAAAGATTCTTTTGAATTTAAAATTGAATATATAGCTTTAGCAACATGAGGGCCAACGTCACCTTGGTAATTTGCCCGAACAGTTTTAGCACCAGAAAATTCAACAATTCGAGAAATGGATTCCCCTATCGCATTACTCATTAAATGACCAATATGAAAAGGCTTAAATGGATTTGGCTGAGTATATTCAACCATCACTTTTTTACCAGTTAGTATTTCATTTTTTCCCCAATTTTCTTTTTTATTTAAAATTTCATTTATACTTTTTGTAAAAAATTCTCGTGATAAATAAAAGTTTATAAACCCAGCACCGGCGACTTCAACCTTTTCAATTTCTTTTATTAAATTCTTTTCAATTTCTTTTTTAATAGTTTCTGCTAATTCTTTAGGATTTTTACCAAACTTTTTAGCACATACCATCGCTACATTCGTAGAGTAATCTCCATTCACAAAACTCTCAGGATGTTCAACAGAAAAAGAAACATCTTCCATCCCAAGATTTTTTAGAGCATTTTGTATTTGTTTCTTGATTTCTTCTTTCATACGTATTTTGTAACCCGCCTACTCCCAAACTATCGTGAGGGTAGGCAGGTTATTAATTTTTAATTGTCTTAATGTCCAGTTGTACCAAAACCTCCGCGTGCAACTTCCTTCATCTTATCTACCTCTTCCCACTCGGCCTTTTCAACTTTTACAAAAACACCTTGGCCGAGGCGTTCACCTTTTTCTATTTTAACATCATTATCTGTTAGATTATAGACCTGAAGCAATATTTCATCTTCTTCTCCATGAAAATCATTATCAATATAACCAGTGCTGACCAATAATCCCTTTCTCTTTAAAGTACTCGAGCGGTCCTTTATTTCAAGCATATATCCTTTAGGAATTTCAATAATAATATTTGTTGGCAGTCTTTCAAGTGTCTTTGGTTTTATTTCAACATCAACTCGCGAATACAAATCAAAAGCCACAGCACCAGAAGTCTGATATTCTGGCAACGGTAAACTATTGTCGATTCTTTTAATATTAACTTTCATAATTTTATATTAACATTTATAACCACTGTCTAACATCTCTGCTAGTCCGCCGCCATTTTTAATATTTGTAAATCCAATCTGCTCCATCATTGATTTGGCAATAGTTGCTCTACTTCCAGATTCGCAATATAAAAGTATTTCTTCATCTTTTAAAAATTCTGGAAATTTTCCATACATCATATCCATAATATCAAAAAGTATGGCATCTTTTATATGCCCACAATCATATTCACCTTTCGTTCTGACATCTATAATTTTCATAATATTTTTTATTTCTAGAACCTAGCCACTAGAAACTAGAAACTAATTCTTTAATATTTTTTTAACTTCCTTATAAACCATTTCGTGGACATCTTCGCGCGATAAAATTTTACCTTTTTCTGAACATTCAATTCTTCGGAAATTGGGAATTTCTTTTTCTAATTTAAGTGCACTTTTTCTTGAATTAATTAAAAAATTAACATCACTCTCGTGAACATCTTTTTTCTTTTTTAAATATTCTCTTTTCATTTTACTACTTTCGCGTTTTTCTAAAAGCTCCAAAACTATTTTAATTGGCAAACTCAAATAAAAAGTTAAATCGGGTCGAGGAAGGCCAAAAACTTCATATTCCATATGATTAAGCCACTTAATGAAATCAGCTCTTTTTTTGGCGCTTTTAACTTTACCTCCTTGATGAATTTGATTGGCTGAAACATAACGATTGGCGATGACAATATACCCTTTCTCAAGCCATTCTCTCATTTCTTTGCTTGATTCCCATCTATCAGCGGCAAAAATTATCGAAACAATTTTTGGATGAACATTTAGAAAATTATAATATTGCTCAGAAAGACAATGGCCAATAAATTTACCAAAGAAATTTTTATAATACTCAGGAAAATCGACAATTTTTACTTTATAACCATCTTTTTTTAAATGCTCCGTCAGATAAGACACCTGAGTAGCTTTCC
Organism: uncultured Candidatus Saccharibacteria bacterium; assembly: GCA_964563715.1. Classification (GTDB taxonomy): domain Bacteria; phylum Patescibacteriota; class Minisyncoccia; order Phycocordibacterales; family UBA9973; genus UBA8515. Next base: position 54,085 of record CAZLXA010000003.1, read on the forward strand.
CACTTCCATCTGTTCCATCTATCACTATTAATTTCCCTTTATATTTTTGCTTTCTATTCATATAATAATTTTTTAATATTGTATAATTAATTAGATAATTCCCTTAAAGCTTCTAATGCGTAATATTTAATATTCGGCCTTAAGTCCATATTTTCTATTTCTTCTTTAGTAAACCATTTCATTTCAACTCCCCTCTCATGTTCCAAAAGAGATTCATTCACAATATCTGTTTTAGATTTAGCAAAATAAACAAACACAACATGCTGGTGTATATTATTAACGTGATGTTTTCCAACATACCTTGGTGTTCTAATAGCCTTATATTCTAAATCATGATAATCAGGCTTTTCACCATAAAGTTCTACTTCAAGTCCGGTCTCTTCTTTTATCTCACGAATGATAGCTTGCTCAGGATCTTCATCAAGTTCAATGTGCCCTCCAACAGACATCCATATATGAAATTTATCATGCATTCTTAAAAGAATCTTATTTTTATAGACAATAAAAGCTTCAACTGTAAAATCAATTTTTTCATGTATATGTGCCATATTATTTTCTTAAAATTTTATCCATTTTAACTGCAATCTTTATCATATCTTTTTCTTTTCTTCCTCTGGTTGTTTCGGCACAAGTACCAAGTCGAATCCCCGATGGGTCCATAACACTTCTGGTATCTCCTGGAATTGTATTCATATTCACAATGATTCCTGCTTTTTCAAGTTTTATACTTGCTTCTTTGCCTGAAATACCTTTCCCATTGAGCCATGTATCCATCAATATCAAATGTGAGTCCGTCCCACCTGAGATAATATGCCAGCCGAGTTTTTGTAATTCTTTGGCCAAAACTTTTGCATTTTTAATAACTTGCTTTGTATATTTTTTAAATTCTGGCTTCATAGCTTCAGCAAGTGCTACCGCGACTCCAGCAATATTATTTTCATGTGGTCCACCAAAAAGTCCAGGGATAACCATCTTGTCTAGTTTTTTGTCAAAACCTCGCTCGTCTTTTTTAACAAATAAAATTGCTTGTCTTGGGCCACGAAGAGATTTATGAGTTGTAGTCATCACAGAATCCGCATATGGAAATGGAGATGGATAAGCACCACCCGCAATAAGCCCTGCAAAGTGTGAAATATCAGCGTGGAGAATAGCACCACAAGCATCTGCAATTTCTCTGAACTTTTTAAAATCAACTACTCTCGGATAAGCAGTAAAACCACAAACAATGATGTCTGGTTTTTCAGCTATGGCAATTTTTTTCAAATCATCATAATCAATAACTTCAGTTTTAGGGTCAAGTTCAAATTGCAAAGGCTTCCAAAGTTTACCGGTCATAGAAAGTGGATGCCCATGAGTTAAATGTCCGCCGGAAGTTAATTTCATTCCCATTATCTTTCCTTGCCCGACACCAGTTTTAGGGTCCCCAATTGGAACAAGGGCTGAGTACAAAGCAAAGTTTGCAGGCGATCCTGAGAGAAGTTGAACATTCACATGCCAGTCTTCTTTTTTTAATTTAAAAAGTTTTAAAGCACGTTCCATACAAAGGACTTCAACTTTGTCTATAATTTCATTACCACCATAATATCGGCGTCCTGGATAGCCCTCAGCATATTTATTTGTCAGTTTAGAACCGACAGCCTTAAGAACATCATCAGATACATAGTTCTCCGAAGCTATAAGGTTTATAACGCTTTTTTGCCTTTTTTCTTCACTCTTTATAAGTTTTTCTATTTGTTTATCTCGCATCCCATTAGAAGTAGTCCTTTCGGACATACATATATTTAGTTAATAAAAATCAAAATATGACTAACTTCTTGATACATTCCCGTTTTCTTAATATAACATATATGACTTCTAACGGGACAAGTTCCTTAATTTTATCACAGTTGGCAAAAAAGAAGAAAAGGTTATAATAGGCTTATGAGAAGCTATTTAGATATTGTTGAAAAAATATTAAAAGAGGGCAAAAAAGTATCAACTAGACAAGGAACACCAGCATTTACAATTGCAGGGGCTATATTTGAACACGATATGTCAAAAGGCTTTCCATTACTAACTACAAAAAAAGTTCCATTTCGTTTAATAGCAAGCGAGTTAGAATTTTTTATAAATGGTATCACTGATAAAAAATGGCTACAAGATCGCAACAATCATATTTGGGACGAATGGGCCAAGCCACAACTTGCCCCATATGGTCACGATGAAGAATCTAAAAAAAAGATGCTAGAAGAAAGAGACCTTGGTCCTATTTATGGTTTTCAATGGAGACATTTTAATGCTCCATATGAAAAATTTGATTCTGACTACACAGGAAAAGGAATTGACCAACTTAAAAAAATAGTTGAAACATTAAAAACAAATCCACGAGACAGAAGAATGATTGTCAGCGCTTGGAATCCATTACAATTTGACGAGATGGCTCTTCCCCCTTGCCACTATTCTTATCAAGTGACGGCAATAAACGGAAAATTAAATCTTTTGTGGAATCAAAGATCTGTCGACACAATGCTTGGTCTTCCTTTTAACATTGCCAGTTACGCATTATTATTACATCTACTTGCAAAAGAATCAGGACTTGAAGAAGGTAAACTTGTCGGATTTCTTGCTGATGTTCATTTATTTGAAAATCATGTTGAAGGAGCTAAAGAACAATTATCTCGTGATCCAGAAAAATTTCCACTCTCAAAAATTGAAACAGAGAATTGGAATTCAATTTTTGATTGGAAGGCAGAAAATTCTAAAGTTTTAAATTATCAAAGTTACGATCGAATTCCTTTTGAAATAGCAATATGATTCTATCTATAATCTCTGCCATTGGGAAAAATAATGAAATTGGCCAAAGTAATGCTTTACTTTGGGATTTACCAGCAGATATGAAGCACTTTAAAGAAACTACTTCTAGTCATACTGTAATAATGGGCCAAAAAACCTATGAATCTTTAGGACAAAGTAAGACTGGTGAGCTTGGCCGACCACTTCCCAACCGAAGAAACATAGTTTTAACCAAAGATGTATCTTTCCGCCGTGAGGGAATTGAAGTTATCTTTTCTATTGAAGAACTTATTAAACTATTAAACGAAACTGAAGATAAAGATAGCGAATGTTTTATTATTGGTGGAGGACAAATTTATAAATTATTCATTGATATAGCTGACCGACTTTATATCACCCATGTTGATGAATCATTCCATTTAGCTGATACATTCTTCCCTGAAATAGATATATCTAAATGGACAAAAACATCTGAAGAAGAATATCCCTCAGATGAAAAAAATAAATACAATCTTTCGTTTGTAACATATACTAAAAAATAAAACCCTCATTTGAGGGTTTTATTTTTTATTTATTTTTTATATTTTTAATTAATTCATCAACTTGTCTATAGAGATCTTCGAAATTTCCACTATTTTCTATTGAATACTCGGCTGTTTTCATAACTTCAGGAATTTGTTTATCTGCTTCATTCTCTTGATCTGATAAAAAATCTTCGTAAGTTTTCTTATCATCACCTGTATTTTCATTTCTTTTTTTCATTCTTTCATACCTGATTTTTGAATCAGCATCAATTTTAACTAAAATAAAATTTGGCAATGCTCTTAGATGTTCAATATCTGTAAATCTCCTTACCCCGTCGATAACTACAATCTCAGACTCAAGTTTTGAAGCATCAACAGCAATAGCTTTAGCTAGCAAATTCTCTCCAAAGTTTACTCTCAAGACAGTCGATATTTTCTGTAAATTTTCACGGCTAACAGGAATAGTTATCCTTTCTAAAACATCTCGTAAAATAGATGAAAATTTACAATCTTTTGCTCCATATTTTTCAACTAAATGTTTTTTAATCGTTTCTTTGCCACTAGCAATAGATCCAACAATTCCAACAATTATTTTATTCTCCATATTATTTCATATTGGAGTAAGTCTCCATTTCTGTATTTAATAAAACAAATTCAACCTTTGCCTCTTTAAAAATTTCTTTACTTCGTCCACCCCCATGATAATCTTTCATCGCCACCACCTTCTCAATTCCAGCATTAATAATACTCTGAGCACATTTATAACAAGGAACCATTTTACAATATAATGTTCCACCCTCAACTGCTACCCCAATTCGAGCCGCATTGTTTATGGCATTTTGTTCAGCGTGACTAGTTCTAATACAATGTTTTGAAACAGTCCCGTCTTCTTGAGTCACTGTGTGCATTTCGTGACCAACTTCATCACAACTAGGTAATCCAACAGGAGCTCCAACATAACCTGTTGCTAAGATTCTTTTATTTTTTGTAATAATACAACCTGCTCGTCCCCTATCACAAGTACCTCGAGTTCCAACCATCTCTGCTAGTTGGATAAAATATTCGTCCCATGATGGCCTTACAAAACTATTTTTTTCTTCCATAAATATATTATTTATATTAAAACTCACCTAATAATAAAAAACCCCAGTATCATCCCAACAAAATTTAAAATTGTGTGGGAAATTGAAATTAAAACCAAATTTTTATATCGGTAATACATCCAAGCAAAACCAATTCCAGCAATGAAAGTCATAGGAAGAACGAATGTTGAATTTAAGTAAATAACATGGATCAAAGTAAAGACTGAAGCATTTAAAATAATAATAAATATGGGACTAGAAAAAGCTCTTCTTAGCATATTCATTAAAACTCCACGAAAAACAATTTCTTGTATTATACTTAGAGGAATAAAAAGTAATAAAAATTTTAGATTTTTCCACCAGCCTAAAAACGGACTATGTGGAACGATTTCAGAGAGCCAAATTAGAAACAAAACTCCCGCCACAGTAAATACAGTGTAAGGTAAAATATCTTTCATAAAATCCCTAGTCAACCCCATATCAGCGTAAGACCATTTATTGTGTTTTACAATTCCAATCAAAAGCAGGGCCACACCAAAAAGCATTATTAATCTAAAGCTTTCCGGAATAACATTAAAATATAAAAGTAGAGTAGGAATTACATACAAATATAATATTTGAATCCAAACAAGTTCTCTTTCTTTTTTTATGTCTTCCATCCCGTTAGAAGTAGATAATCTTTAGATTA
>CAZLXA010000004.1:0-14266 GCA_964563715.1 uncultured Candidatus Saccharibacteria bacterium
TCTATAAAACAAAGATAGTAGAAGTAATTAATACTATAGTTGGCAATTCCTTTAAAATGGATAAAAGAAATAAAACTGAAGTATCAGGTAAGATGTTTGATGATATTGAATGATTAATTAAATAACTCATGAACAATAATTGGATAAAACAACTTGAAGCTTTAATAGGAGATGGCTTACACAATGATTTAATTTATAATAGATTAGTATTAACTAAATCTAACTTTGCTAAAACACCTATTCGTAAACTTAATTTATATGGTATAGATATTGAAGTACTTGAAGGATTCGCTATTGACAAAGATTATCTTATAGATATGAGTAAAGCCAAATACACAGGTGGTAGTATTAAAAGTTCTATGCTATTATCTTCTTTTATGGAACAAGGAGTAATTAAAGAAATAGTATTAAATGTTGAATGAGATGATGAAAAGCCTTGACAAAATGTATATATTCATTTACTAATTTTCTGTGGGCTGTCTGTACTAAATGTATCAAAACTAATAAAAACAAGTATGAAAGGTAAATATGTTGTAATTTATTATAATTTAAGAGATTCAAATGATCCAGATAAAGGACATATTGAATTTAAACGAATAAAGGATATTGTTCAAGCTGATGCAGAAGATCTATTAGCTAAAGAACAAGAACGAAAACAAACTGGACTTAATCCAGATACTAAGAATAATATAGTAATAATGTATCGAAAGATACATAATAAACTTAAAATAGTAAGGAGAGTATAAATGAATGGTTATATTATAACTATTATAATTATTGTTGTCTATATATGTCCAATATTTATAATGCTAAAGTACTTTGAGAGATCAGATGCTGAATTAAGAAATGAATATGATGATGATTTAGATGGAGTAGGAGTAATTAAACTTCTTATTTCATTTATACCTGTTGTCAATTTTGCAATGTGTTGTGTTATATTTATTTATTATATAATAGATGGAAAATGGAAAAACAAGCAAGACTAGCAAAGTCTGTATTTGCTATAAAGCAACATAATGGTAATTGTATAGTATCTTATCCTAGAGGATTTGATAAATCATTAATTATCATTAAACTGTTAGAAACAGATATGTATAGAGAAGTTCTTATTGTAGCAAATAATGAATCTTCTATACGTTACTACAAGACATTAATAGATAGTCATAGTACTATAAGTTCTGTAAATGTTCAACTAGATACAGCCCAAAGAATTATTCGTAATGAATCATTGTATATGATTGATCTTGTAATATTTACTGACATTAATGAAGATTCTATTCAACTTATAGGTAACAATAGTTTTATGGAAGCTAAAATTGTACTAATTGGTAATGATATAAAATATTCAATAGATAATTTTACAATCGTTGACCATATAGATACAGCTTCTGCTAAAGAAAACAATTGGTTATCTAATAACATTGAGTATAACTTAGGATTAGAATTTAGTAGTAAGAACAAACAAGCATACAAAGGATTATCTGAAACAATTAGAACAGTTACTGAGATATTTAAAGATTCTCGTAAACTTATAACTGTTAACAATAGTCCTGTGTTTAAAACAGACTATGAAGTATTATTTGCTTGTGTTAGAGGTTTTGCATTTGGTAATAGATATTTTAAAGCTGAAGAAGTTATTAACAAATTAGCAGAGAAAAAGGGATGGACACAGGCTATGATTGGAGCAGATGATTCTTATGCTTCTATACTTGATAAGTTCTGGAATCCTGTAGTTATTAAGAACAATGCTGTTTCTTATAGTAAAGCTATATATTCTCGTAATATGATGATGTCTAATAATGCTTATAAAAGAGATGCAATACTTCAACTATTAAATCCTAATAATAATTACGTTGAACTTCCAGCTATTATCTTTAATGAATCAATAGAGTTTGCAGAGGATATTGCTCTTAATCTAGAACAGATTGTTCCTAGCAAAGTATGTTGTTACCATTCACAAATCAAATCTCGCTTAATTCTAGACTTTCTGACAGGGGAGTATATTAAGACGAAGAATGGCATTCCTAAGAAATTTGGTAAGGAATCATTGAAGAAAATGGCTAACAGCGGGCTAAAAACAGGCTTCTATAATATTCTATCGACAGGCAAAACCTTAGATTTTGATATACAAGTACCTGCTTTAAAGACTGTAATTACTACATCTGGTAACATTAATCCGATAATAGAATCAAATAAGTCTATTCAACATGAATCATTAATTGATAATTTAACGATAATCAATATTTACTTCAAAGATTTTATATTGGATAATGAGCTAGTAAACAGTAGGGATTTAAGTAAGCTAATTCAAAGACAAACAAAGCATAACATTGAACCTATCTGGATTAATTCTATGAAAGACATTAAATGTTAAAATGTATTAAAAATGAAAGATATGTGTTTAATTTTAGTAAATTTGTAGCATAATTCAATATGGAAACACAAGTAACAAAATATGCTGATAATAACACCTCCTTTGATATGATAATCAGAGGTAAGGAGTTTATTGAAGCATTAATGACTATAGAAGATGATCCTAATAATAATCCGTTATTTGACAACTTTAAATATAAAGATAAAGATGGAAAAGAACAGATTTCTAAATCTCAAGCATTAGCTACTATTGTTTTAGGACATGAATTAGGATTATCTCCTTTAGTATCTTTACAATTAGGTAAAGAAATAACACCTAGTAAGATGTTTGCTATTGATGCAGGTAAAAGATTAGGTTTAAGTCCTCTTCAATCTCTAAAGAAAATACATACTATTCCAACTAAAGGGGGATATGTATTATTTATGGGTATTGATCTAATTACTTCTCAACTAATAAAAGCTAAAGTACAATTCAAACTTGTTAAAGATAGAGAACCAGTTTATTCCTATTTAGTTAAAGGAACAACAGGTTTTGTACCTACTACAAAGGATCGGGTTTTAGATGAAGATGGTAAGTTAATGGATAAATACTTTTTAATAGATGATACTTCAACTCAAGATGAAGTTAATAAAGCTAAAGAATCTAATAAGAAGTTTGTTCAAAGAATAGTTACTGACTATGTTACAAGTTGGGAATTAAAGAGAGAAGGATATGAACCATTTATATCTGATTATTTCAGAAGTGAAGCAGTAGCTGCTGGTTTATTACCTTCATTTAATAGTAAAGGTGAGAAGTTAACTGATGGTAAAACAAATTGGTTAATGGATGAAAGAAAGATGTTACAACATCGTGCTTTATCAAGAGGTGGTAGAACATATGCTGCCGATGTTTTAGAAAATAGTTATGAAAAGGAATCAGAATTAGATACCTTTGATTACGTAGAAGAAGTAAAATAAGAAATAGATATTGACATTGTAGAAGTAGTATTAGATGTAAATCTGATTGTTGTCTAAATGTTAGTTCTTTAATTAATAATTTATAAACTTAATATTTTAAAAGTATGAAATTAGGAAATGCTATTACAGCACAGAGTTTTTTGAACAAGGTTCAGTTAACAACAAAAGTTATTCAATCTGCCGATCCTCAAATTGAATGTACAACAACTAAGGATAAGTTTAAATTTAATCCTGCTGCCTTAGATCTGTTAGGAATTAAAGCTAATTCAACAGTTAGGGTTCTTATGATTGATAGCAATATCGGAGTGAGTGAACCATCGGAACGTAAAGACTTTAATAGTCGTTTCTTTGTTGCAGTTAATCCTCTTAAAGATGGCAATAAAGGACTGGTATCTAAAGGTGGTGATTTCTCTTATGCTGGGCCATGGGCTGTTATTAATTCAGGCCGTGAAGATGTAACACAGATTCCTCATAAAGATTTGTGTGAATTAGGATTAGTTCTTGAGAGAGAAGGAGAAAAAGGTTCAAATTATATTGCTTATCATAAGTATGTATTTGATCTTTCTCGTTACATCGTTGAAGATGAAGAAGGTAATGAAATTAAAGAATTTCAATTAAGTGAAGATTCAGAACCTCAAGCTATTTATCAAATGACAAATATGAGAGTATTTGATCATAACCCAGAAGTTAGTGAATAAGCTGATTTAGTTTAAGTTTAGAATAGGGAGTATCAAATATCTCCCTATTCTTTTTTAGTATTAATAACAATTAAAACAAAAAGAAGTATGAGTATTTTAGATTTGAATGTAAAGGCAACATCGAATTTGCCATTAAAACCTATTAAAGATCCAGCTGTTGTTGGTAGTTTTCTTTATGATGGTTTTGTACCAGGAATACTTAAGAGTGTAGAACTTTACGACGTTAAGTATGAAAAGGGAGAGTTTAAAGGAGTTGAAGGAATTAAAAGTTTAAGGTTTACCTTTGTTAACTATCCTTTAACAGCAGAAGAACCAGAAAGAGTTCTTATCCACGATGAGAAAATAGTTGGTAGTAAGAAATATGAAGGTGAACGTCTTGTTGATATGGACGTAGCTAATGTTGAAAGTCTTACTGTTGCTATGTGGAAAAGAATTAAACATATCTTAGAAGAATTGAAATATTCTCCTAATTATAAATCTATTGAGAAGATTACAAAGAAAGACTATGAGAAGTACTTTAATCTTCCTACAAGTGGAACAGCTCAAGAAAGGTCTGATGCTTTTAATGCTTTCTTTGGATATATTTGTAATTTCATTACAGGTAATGGTGAAGAAGGTAAATCAATGTTAGTTCATGAAAGGCTAAAGAATGCTGGTTATCCTATGTGGCTTAATATTCAAGCAGATAAACAGGATAGTTCACGTTATGCTTTACCTCAATCAGTTGGTTCAGGTATGGTAGAAGCTGCTAGATTTAATAAAGAAGGCAAATTATTACCGGTTAGTCGTCTTGAAAGGAAACCTGCTGATATATTAGTAGTTACTGCTAGAAAAGGAAAGAGTATTCCTGGAACAGGACAAGATTCATCTAGTCCAAATGCTTCTGTAGCTGCTGCTGATATTCTGAATAAATTTAATTTTGATTAATAATCAGATTGTAGTATAGAAAGAGAGGATAGTAATGTTCTCTCTTTTTTTATATCTATGAAACTACTACTTAAAAGTTATAGAGATACGATATTAGAAAATTATGATCAAATTGCTATATTCTCTAAATATCTTAACTTAGAATACAATACTATTACAGATTGTATTTACAGTAAAGCAAAAATATCTAATCCTTTAAGAGTAGATAAAGACCCATCTTTTACTTTTTATATTAAAGATGATAATAGAGTTAGAATGTGGGATTTTGCAAGATGTGAATTTAGAGGTGATCTATTTGACATGGTTGGGTTACTAATATCAGAAAATCCTAATTCTGCAATTGGATTTAGTAATATTTACAATAATATTATATCTACTGTAGAATCATCTGTATCATTTAAACCTAAGTTATTAACTAACAAATATCAAGAAGGCAATAGTCAAAAAAGACATAAACTAATAGATTGCACTATTCGAGATTATAGTAAAGTTGATAGTAACTATTGGGGTTTACATTTTATAGATAAGAAGTTTCTGATAACGGAAAGGGTTTATGCTTTACAGTCTGCTTATGTTGAAGAAATGATGTATTATGATTATACTGAACCTAATCCGGGTTATGTGTATTATTATGGTATAGGTAAAGATAGTAAGATATTACAGAAATGGTATTTTCCTTTTGAGATAAAATCAAGAAAACATAGAACTAATGTTACTTATCCTTTTGAAAATATATATGATCTTAAAGGTAATAAGATATTATGGCTAATTAAATCTAGTAAAGATAGATTAGTTATAAAGAATTTACTTTTAAATCATGTTAAAGACAAAAGAATAAAAGCAATTGTTCCATTTATTGACTTTATATCACTTAGTAGTGAAGCAGTAAGATTAAAACCAGCAACAATTAGTGCCATTCATAGTATGTATGAGCATAAGTTATTGACTATTGATTTTGATAGTACAGGCAAAGCAACTAAAGAATACTATGATAAGTTTGAGTTTGTTACTAAGTTTATAACAGATACTCAACATAAAGATATTGCAGATTATGTAAAGTATAATAATTTACTAACATCTATTAACTTTATTACAGAATATACAACAGAATGGTTATTAAGTTTAGAAATAAGAAACAAATAGCATTAACTGAAACAATTAATATTATTAAACTAACAAAAGAAGAATACGAAATAATAGATAGTGCAACTGAAGATAACGAAATAACCATAGATGGTACTCTTGTTAAAAAGATTATTGCTTATGGAGAAGTTAAATCTAAAAACATTTCACTATTTGATGTTATAAGACGCTATATTCCTTTTACAGTAATCAACAACAAAGACAAAAAAGATAAAACTCATTCTTATAAGTGCTTTGCTGGTAGAACTGGAGAGAATACAAATGTTATATTACATGAAGATGTAGGTAGTTCTTTTAATTGTTTAATGTCAGTATTAAATAATCCAGAATATGCTTTAGTTTATAATTAACATATAGGAGCAAGGGTTAATACTCTTGTTCCTTTTTTAATACAACAGTATGGAACAATGGAATTATAAATGGAAATATGAAATTGGTGATATAGTAAGTACTACTTATGGCAAAGGTAAAATACAAGATACACAAATATCAACAATTGATAATGTAGATATACCTTCCTATTGGATAGTATTTAGTGAAAAAGTTTATCCAGATGGTTGTGCTAGAAACATTTATGAAACAATGATTTATCGTAAAATATAATGACAACACGAAAACTATATCTCAATGATGGTAAAAATATAAGAGTGTGGCAAGTTGAGTATAACTCACATATTAAAGTTTCTTATGGAATACTAGGAATGAAACTAATTGAGAAGTTTATTAACAAACAAGTATCTAAAACAATTGAACAAATGGCTAATAAACTGATAACTGATAAACTCAATGAAGGTTATAAGGAATCAGCTTTAGATGCAGTTAGTAACTTTGAAATTACTGATAAACATGGAGTTCTAAAACCTATGTTATGTCAACGACAACTAAAACGAATACAATATCCTGCTTTTCTTCAACCTAAATACAATGGTCTTAGAGCAATGGTTTCTCTTGAAGTAAAAGAAGATACTAATGATTTGTTTGCAAATAAAGAGAAACGAGTTGTTATAAGAAGTCACGAAGGACTAGAGTATCATATTCCTAGAATATCTAATTATCTTAAAACAGCAAGTAATATCTTTTTACATAATGGGGCATATGATTTAATACTAGATGGTGAATTATATATTCATGGTAAATCTCGTGATTATATTAGAGCATCTGTTCCATTTGTAAAGAATGGAGTATCTTCTAATTCAAAGAATGATTCTTCATTAGTTACATTTGTAATATTTGATATAATAAATCCTAAACTTAATCAAAGTGAAAGGTTTAGAATATTAAATAGTAATCTTTTGAGTATAAGTAATCAAGTTTCTAATTTACATAACAATCCATTATTGTTTAAATCTCCTTATGTTATTGTTAATAATGATGAAGAAGCATACAATTATGCTAGTTATTATAATGATTCTGGATTTGAAGGAGGTATAGTTAGAAACATGGATGCTTTATATCAACCTGGTAAAAGAAGTTGGGATATGATTAAACTTAAGTTTAAACTTATTGATAACTTTGAAATTCTGAATGTTATTCCAAAAGACAACGAACCAGAAACAGGAATGTTTGTATTAAGAGCAAAGAATGGATTATCATTTAAAAGTAATCCTATGGGTAGTTATCAATTAAGACAACAATATCTAACTGATAAAGATTGGTATATTGGCAAATTAGCTAAAGTAAAGTATTTTGAATTGGGAGCAAATGGCCTTCCAGCACATAGTAATGTTATAGAAATAAATAATTAATGTATTATGGAAAGTTTTAAAGATTTTGGATTAAAAACTGGTGAATTTAACAAATTAACAGGCAATGTTTCACAAAGTGATATAATTGCAAATACTAATTTAAGAATTGATAATTTAGTTGGTTCTATTAAACAATTATTTACTGAAGGACTTGTAGTAGATAAAGGTGTATTTGATCTATATGCTTCGGTTAAGTATTTAAGTAGCAAAATAGAAGAACTAAGCAAAGACCCACAAGTAAGATCAACTGTTGTTGCTGAATTAAGTAAATTTGGTAACAAGTATGAATCTGAAAAGTACACAGTTACTATGCGTAGATATGGCAAATATGATTTTTCTAATATTGGACATCCTGCTATTGATTTAGAGAATTATATAGTTGAAGTAATGAAAGACTTTGTTCAATCAGCTAAAGATTTATCTAAGAAGCTAGCAGAAGCATCTACTATTAAGAATAATGTTGTTGCTTTACGTAAATCTGATATTGTTACTTTAAGAGATAATATAAATGTTGCATTTGATACATTTATTGATAATTTTGGAGATGATCAAGAGATTATGAATCTTGAAATTAATCCTGCTTCTTTTAAAGGAGAAGAGATACCTACTTTAACACCAAAGAAACAAAAGTAATGGATAGTAAATATCAATTAACTGATATAGTAGAGATTGTTAATTATGGACAAATATTAGAATTATTAGATTCCGATGTAAATTTGTTATTTCCAAAAGCTAAACTTATTAATACTATAACTAGAGAAGATGGTACTATTATATACAGATGGGATTTTAGAACTGATTTAATAGGAAAGAAAACAGTTGTAGTTGGTATAATAGATAATGGAACACAAATAAAATATCGAGTAACAGATATGGCTATAAATGACGATCTCTACTTATTCAATGAAGAACAATTAAAATTAGTAACTAAATAAAAATTAATAACAATGAGTCACGATCTTCATTATAACGAACAAACTAAAAAACATTCTTTGTTTGTAGCACGAGAACTCGCTTGGCATCGGCTTGGCACATTTGTAAACCATTCTTTAACTAGTAAAGAAGCAATAGAGGCTGCTCAACTTGACTTTAAAGTTAAGAAAGGAGTAGGTTATGTTAAAAGAGATTTAGAGGATATTGAACGATTAGGTAAAGGTTGTATTGTAGATAATACATATTTTACTTATAGAGATGACATTGGTACAGTATTATGTTCTGATGGGCATGCTGTAACTAAGGATTATACAGTTATTCAAAATGTTGAAGCCTTTGATTTCTTTGATAGTATAGTTGGAGATCAATTAGCTATATTTGAAACAGCTGGAGCATTACGTAAAGGTGAAACTGTATTTGTAACTGCAAAGTTTCCAGAAGAAGTAGTTCTTAGTAAACAAGATAAAATAAACCAGTATCTTCTGTTTACTCTAAATCATAATGGAACAGCATCTATTCAAATTAAGTTTACTCCCATTAGAGTTGTATGTAATAATACTTTAACTGCTGCTTTATATGGTAAAGGTGGAGTAAATATTAGACATTCTAAATCTTATAAGGATAAGTTAGAAATAGCTAAATCTGTACTTGGATTAGAGAAAACAGTAAGACTTCAATTAGCTGAAACAGCTAATGCTTTTATTGAAACTAAAGTTGAAACTGAACAAATGATTCAACTTGTATGTAAAGTATTCTTAACTAAAGAAGAATTAGATGTTGTTTCTCGTTGTAATTTCAAATATGAGAATAATGACATTGTTTCTGCTCGTAAAGCAAACATTATAAATGCTGTATTAGATTATACCTATTATGGAATAGGTCAAGATTCAGATACTTGTGATAATAATCTTTGGACATTTGTAAATGGAATTACTGGTTATTATCAAAATAGTAGAGATTATGTAACTAACGGTAATGATGATGCTGAACGAAAGTTTAATTCTTTAAATTATGGGGAAGCTGCAACTAGGTCACAAGCAGCATTTAATGTAGCAAAAGAATTTGAATTAGTAAATAATTAAATTATGACAGACAAAGAACAAAAAGTTATAGATTCGCTTAAATCTATAATGATGGAATCCTATGGTTCTCAAATAGAAGGTTATTTTGGAGCAATAGAGAATGAAATTAGTAAACTAATTGATGGATTTGCAAAAGATGTATTTTATAAACTAAATTTAGAAACAGAAAAGAACATGGAAATTATTAAAGATAACCAAATTAGTGGTAAAGTTGCAGTACAACCAGTAACAGTTAAAGTATTACTATTATCTGATAAAGCACAAGCCCCTACTAAAAAGAATCCTACTGATTCAGGTTGGGATATTTATGCTGATTTAAGTAGACCATTATTAAAAACTAATAATCTGGTAATTACTACTACTGAACCAGATGGTACTTTAACAGTGTTTATGAATCCTGGAGCATTAGCTGTTATATCGTCAGGTTTTAAAGTTGAGTTATCAGGTAATCCAACTAAAGTATATGAAGCACAAGTTAGACCAAGAAGTGGAATGGCTAGTAATGGATTAACTGTCAACAATGCTCCCGGGACTGTAGATTATGGTTTCAGAGGAGAAGTTGGAGTAATTCTTATTAATCATTCTAATGAAATACAACAAGTTCATCATGGCGATAGGATTGCTCAAATGGTAATTGCTGAAGTTTTACCAACAGTTGTAGAAACAGTTGCGTTTGTATCAGATACACAACGTGGTGAAGCTGGATTTGGAGATAGTGGTAAGTAAACAATAAGAGCTGATGTAATGTCAGCTCTTTTAATATTTTAAATGATGGAACAAAATAGTAAAAAGATTAATTATAAAGATGCTGAAGTAACTATAGAAATAGTTAAAGTAGTGAACACTGTTGACTTTGGAGAAATAGTATATACTGGAAGTAAAGTACTACCTTTAAAATATACTAAGATGTCTGATCTTGTTGAGAAGATACATAACATAAACTCTAAAGGAATAGTAATGCCATTTAAAGATTTACAAGTAGATCATAAATCAGGTAAATCTATTTACATTGCACCTATTGATATTAATATGATAACTATTAAATATTTATCAAATGATAGACCTATTAAATGAGAAATGTGAATCAATAGTATCAAAGTTAAAAGAGGTACAAGCAATATACAAATATGATTCGGTATTATCTGATAGCCTAGAAGAAGTAATAGATCTTGTAAATGATTCTCGAACGGATTTAAAAACTGAATATGTTTTTAATCTTACTGAAGAAGTAGATTCTGAAATACAAAGTCGAGATCTTGTTGAAAAAGTAGAACTTAACCAATATCTCAATGAGTATTTCACAACTAGTGCTGACCTTAAATGTATTCAAGATGATTTACCAAATGTACTATTAAAGATTTGGAATACTCGTAATCGTTTAATAACTATAGATGTTGAGTTTCTAGATAGAATTGCTGATGAACTAAACAGTGATGTTGAACTGTATAAGAAGATTTATAAATTAATAGATTAACATTATGGCACACGAAACACATTTCACAGATGGTACGGAAATAACTTCATATTTAGCTACTGCTTATGCTGAAGGTTTTTGTGAAGGAGAAGATGCAAGTAAAGAAGATCAATTAGCTGCTTGGAGTTATCTTATAGGTACAAAACTATGTTATAGTTTACAGGGTTGGTTTGGTAGAGCAGCAAGACAAATGATTGACAATGATGTATTTGATGAAGATGGTACAATACTATCTGATTAAAATAAGAAAGGGAGTAAAATTGATTACTCCCTTCTCTTTTTATTTCTCTATTGACTTCTTTATCATATCCCCTATGTCGAATCCATAGAGTTTATAATATTTGCCTATATGGTCAAACTTAAAGGCGAATTGATTATACAAAGGTGCTGCTTTCTCAAGACTAACGGTTAATTTATCTTCACCATTAAATAATCCACCTTTATACACTCTTTCGTCTTCATCTCTAGGGAAATACATTAGAGCATTACTTAATATACTACCTGCTGTTTCAATAGATGACATAGAAGCAAAAGGTGTTCTAAATAACTTCCTTGATTCATTGATTACTCCCCAAGGGTAATAAGTTAACATCTCACTTACCATTCTATCTGATTGATATTCCATCCATTTAGCAAATCCAGAAGGAGTAGTAAAGCTATTTACAAATGATTGTTCTTCATCATCATCACCTTTAATTATAGTTAGCAACAAAGGAATAATTGTTATTAATGTTGAAACAACCATCATTTCGGAAGCAACTCTCTTTATACTTGATTTCTCTGCTTCAGATAAAGCTGAATAATAAAGATTAACATTACTAATATATAAAGCTATGTTTTTACCTAAGTGTTTAACATATTTCTCTGCTGCTAATCCTTCTGCATCCTCAGCTCTTTCCAAATTAGTTAATGTTACAGGTCTAGTTATAAATCTAAAGGCATCAAGATAAGCTGGTCTATTCCATTCATTTCTAGCTTCATTCCAACTAGACTTACCAAATCTTGTTCCAAATCTTTTATTAATACCAGGCCTAACATGTTTTCTAAATTGTGCAGCTAATCTACCTAAAGCCTTTTGTAGAATAGAACCAGCAGAGTCTTTATCATATATACCATGTATCTTATGGTTAACTTCAATTACTTTCTTCCTAAATCTAGCAACTTCAGTTTCAGATAGTTTATCTTTATTAATATTAGCATATCCATTATCAAAAGTAAAGCCTTCATCATACAACGTAGAATAGGATTCAAATTGCGTTTTAAATGAAGATTTACGATCTTTAATGAAATCTCTATACTGTGGTAATACATCTTTGAGATGAAGCTGTAAGAACCATGTAGTGTAATCATCTAAAGTATATTTATCAAAACCTTCATACTTTTGTTTCATTCGTGCGACAAACGCATCAAATTCCTTGCCCATATTAATCGAAGGATTAGATAGAAATTCTTTAGTGTAAATATAGCTTAAATGTCCATAGAAATCATCATAACTCATTATTTTGCCATTCACAACCCTATGACTATAAAGCATAGCAATTAATGATTTATTCTGCATATAGTGTTCTCCAAGATGATGAAGAATAAATAGATTATTGGTATTCATTATCTGTTTAAACAATTCATTCTTTCCTTCTTCTGATAGTTTATAATCTCTTTCATCTGTTAGAGTAAGAATATCAAGATATTTAACAACAGCAGGTAATTTATTATGATATTTAGCATCATCTGGATTAGCCATTAATTGAAATAGATTACCCCAATATGCTTTCTCTGCTTTAACTCCATCTGCTCTATCCCAATAAACACCAGCCATTCTTTCCATAAGCATTTGAGTTTTACCATAGGCTACGTTATTCAAAGCACCTGTTATATTAAACCACATACCTTTAGCAGATGTGTAATTCTGTAATACTCTAGCTATTTTTGTCCATGTTCCTTCATCTATTTCAAAATCATCATAGAATATCATTTTCAACCAATCAGCCATATGATTAGCTAGATTAGAATTAACATTCTTTTCTTCTGCAAATGATTTACCAGTTACCTTTTTAGCAATGTAATCAGCTTGTGCTTTAAGAGTAGATGATTCTTTTTTAAACTTACGATGTTTTACTTCTTCAAGTGTTAGTAATAGTTCAGATTCCATCATCTTCTTATACTTATAACGAATACCAGCTTCAATAAAAGCATTCATTATATTTTTAACATCAACTGATGAATGTTCTTTATGATAAACTTTATTAAATTCAAATCTATGTTTATTCTCTGCTTCTAGTTCTTGAATAGAATTGATATTATTACCATCTTTATCTATAACACCAGCTTCTTTTAATTCTTTAACTATCCTTGTTTGATATTGTTGTTCGTCTTCATCCTCATTACGTTTATTATATTTAATTATATCTTTACCACTAATGAGTTTAATAAATGGAAAATCTAAGAACCTTACTGTTTGTTCATCACCTTCAACATTAAACTTAGCTGATTGTTTATACCATCCCGCACTACTAGCTAGTTTCTTTAATATATTATTATCTGTATTTATTTCCATAGAAGGAAGATAACCAGAATCTAGTATATTTTGTTTACCATAATAACCAGCTATTTCTGTAATAGTAGAAGCAAGTTCTTTATAAACTACATCATCTTTAACTGCATTATATCTAGAGTTAACAAAACCTGTATCATTATTAGTATTTAAAACCTTTGCTCTAGGTAAAGGATTATCATACTGGTCAGGACGATAAGACTTATTTCTTTCTGTATCTTTAACTACTCTTTTGTACCAATGATTAGCAGGAACATCCTGTTTAACATACTCTGGATTTTTATACTTACCATCTGGATTAATATGTGGTCTAATCTGTGTCCATATTCCAATTGGTTTCATAGTACCAGTATAAGAATCATAATAATGATTCATTGCATACC
>CAZLXA010000004.1:14366-27315 GCA_964563715.1 uncultured Candidatus Saccharibacteria bacterium
CCAATTGGTTTCATAGTACCAGTATAAGAATCATAATAATGATTCATTGCATACCATTGATTAGCATTAAGTGTTGCTTTATTTCCATTCTCGTCAAAGACAACATAACCTTTAGTCTGTGCTTCTAGTCTTGCTTCATCATAGTATGGAGTATTAACAAACTCAACTTCATCATGTATCCATTTAGCAGCTTCTGTTTTAGCTTTATCAATCCATTCATCTTTATTAGGACTTATATCAGAAAAGAATAAATCTTTAGCTTGTCTATACTTTATTAGTTTTTTATCTTTAGGCTCTAGTTTAGTATAATAAGGCATAGGTGCAATACCTGTTGCTGACATATAATGATTTTCAATAAACCATTTTTCATTACTATAATTAAGTAGTAAATGATCATATAGTTCTTGATAATTAGTAGATGTACTTCCAATTAAGGATTTAGTTGTTGCAGTTAATGGTAATCTAGTTAACAAAGCCTGAATGTATGCTTCAGTTGGAGAATACTCCATAATATCAAAAGGATTAATACCTGCTCTATCTTTACTTATACTTTCAAACGATGCAGCATTAGCAGATGATTTAGCTAACAGCTGATCTTTTAAGTCATTAGGTTTACCATTATTGGCAGTTGTTATTTGATCAATTATTATAAATAATGAGTTATTACCAATAAGTCTTTTAATCTCATTGATTATTTCTTCTGTTATTTTAGATTGTTGAATTTCATTATCTGATTGTCTAATACTTTTAAGTAAATGTTCTATTCTTAACAATTCAGGAACAGTATCATCTTCTTTCTTACCAGAACTAAGGTTACTTAAAGCAGTAAAGAAAGAATTAAGTGTATCAGCATCTATATTTGTTTGAGTAAATGCCTCATACCATACTTCTTTGTAAGCTGTTTGTTGTTCAGGGGTTAAAGTTAATGATTTTACACTAGCTAACATTTCAGCTTCAGCTTTTTCAAATGCTTCTTGATTAACACTTATATCATGATTATCTTTAAACCATCTACCATAACTAGAACCAGTAGATTTTATTTCTTCTTTATAAAAGTCTAAACCTCTATATTTAGATTGTTCATCATATAGATTTGTAGCTAATTCAAACTTACGAATAGCATTAATTAAAGCAAGTATTTCAGTTTTACTAAGTTTATTAAAGTTAATAACAGTTCCATTACCTAAGTTATAGTTTAAAGCATCATATATCTCTTTTGTAGCAGCAGCTCTTAATTCAGCAACTTTGGTATTAGCTTTATTACTTTTACCAATATCTCTCATCTTATAGTATTCATCTGTAAATATCTTACCTGCTACTTTAGAAAATGCTTTAGGTATGAATATCTTTTCTTTTCTTGTTGCTTCAATATCACTTAATACCTTTTGAATATCCTCTAAACTTCTAACTTTAAGACCATTTATTACACCTTTAGAATCTTTATGTTGTTTTCTTAGTGCAGAAATAAAGTCATTATTATGATCTTCTCTTTTAAGTAAGCCAGTTACTTCTTTAAACTTATCCCAAAAGGTTTGAGTATATTGAGTAACAGTATGTTTATTATGCCATTCAGCAATTGATCTAGTATTACCAGTAGCTTCTATCTTTTCTCTTTCTCTATCGTATAATGTCTGTCCTTTAGAATCTTGCTCTAATTCAACATCAAAGTATTTAGCATGGAATTTACCTCTTTCTTTAAAGTATTCCTCTAGTACCTGTACAGCTTCTAAAGCTTTACCAGTTTTAGCCATGTATCTACCTTCTGCATCCTGAATACCATATTTAAGTAATTCTATTCTTTCCTCATTTAGTTTATTAAGTCTTTCAATATCATACATTGTTAAGTTAGACCTATCCCAACCTACTTTCTGTAGTATTTCATTTCTTACTTGATTATGCTTAGCTAATAGTTCTTTTGCTAAATCACTTTTATTAAGAATAGCTTTCAATGCTTTATTATCTTTAACATAATCATCAGAATATTGACTTTGTAAGTTATCATAAACGAAATCAGAGTATTCATCATAAAGTTTAAGATACTCTTTATTATAACGATTACCTGTTCTTTTTTCAATAGCTGCTAATCTTACCTT
Source organism: uncultured Candidatus Saccharibacteria bacterium (assembly GCA_964563715.1). Taxonomy (GTDB): domain Bacteria; phylum Patescibacteriota; class Minisyncoccia; order Phycocordibacterales; family UBA9973; genus UBA8515. The sequence continues at coordinate 16,460 of CAZLXA010000004.1, forward strand.
GTAATCATAGATTATAGATTTGTATTCTTGATTAAACTCTTGAATTAATCTAGGAGCATCTAGACCTTTAGGGTCTATCATCAAATACTTTTCAAAATCTCTAGGATCACTTAATCCTTTATCTCTTAATAAATCATTAAACTTCCTACGTCTTTCAATTATTTCAAATCTAGCCTTGTTCATATTAATAAAATACTTATTAACTATAGTAGCTACCATAGGATCATGAGTATCTGCTAAAGGATCAAGCCATCTTTGGAATAGAGTTTCATCTGATATAGAATCAAATATACTAGCTAAATCATTAATTATCATAGGATTAGTAGTATATTGCTTAACTACTAACTCTACAGCTAGTTTTCTATATCGTTCAGTAGTTGTAAACATACTATCTGCTTCATTTTTAATAGCAACTAGATTAGCAGATAAACCATCTATTTCTTTTTCTAATTGACTATAACTTCCTAATTTATCACTAGGTGCAATATAGATATTCTTTAAATAACCAACACTGTTTATGAAGTTATTAACATAAAGAAGATCATCAAACATCTCTTTATTTCCAGTATTAGTTTCAAGTATTCTAGTTATTGAATCATTATCATACTTTTTAAGTAGATTCTGAGCAATTAGTAATTCAGAACTATAATATTGAATCATCTGATACAAACCAGATTTAAATTCTAATAGTCCATACTTACGAGTTGCATCTTCAAATATACTAGTTAATGCTTGATCTGGTTTAACAGCAGTTTTAAGATGTGCTGCTGCTTTCTTAATCTTTATTTGAGCTTCATTTATAAGTTGGATATTATTAAGTAGTTTATCTTCATCTGTAATATCACTATCAAGTACTTGACTTCTACGAATAGTTACATTTTGAGGAACAGAAGGTGCAACTTCTCCATATTCTTGAACAGCATATTGATTAAATTCAGGAGTTTGTATATACTTTATTATATCAGAAAAAGAATCTTGATCATTATATTCTGGAACAACTGATATTTCTCCTAATTCATAACGTAACTTCTTATTTACAGGATATGCAATATTAAGTTTTATATTCACTCCATTATAATGAAATGGTATATTACGATATTGAAATAAGATATAATCTTCATTAAATGTAGGAGCAGTAGCATAATGAGTAGGATTATTACTAGCTTTGGTTACTTCTACTAAAGTTATTTCATTCTCCCATAACTTATCGTTTTCTTTACTAACAATAATATCATTAGCAAATCCGGCATACTCTTTAAACATTTTACTAAATAAGTCAAGTTTAGAGTTTGCTGATCTATCAACTACTCTGTATTCAACAAACTTAGCTAACTTCTCAGCTTTTTCTTTTTCATCTTTAATATTAAGAATATTCTCTTTAGCTAAATAACTATCATAACCTTTAAAGTAATTAAGTATCTTACCTTCATTTTCTAATCTTTGTTGAGCAATCGGATTATGTAGTTTATTATATTCTTCAACAGTTAATACTTTTTGATTAATAGAATCATAAGGTAGATGTTTTCTAAATGCAGTAAACTCATTCTTCATAAAAGCATAGTTAGCACTTAATACTTTACCAACTATATAATCATTGGGTTTAAGTTTAATAGATACTCTTTTAATATTAGCTATATCTTTAGTTTTTACTACAAATAGTTTTTTATTACCATTTATAAATGCTTCTTGTGAATTATCATCATAAGGAATATTTAATATGGTTGTTCTTTCTATAGGATTAGCAAAAGAACCAGTATCACCTTTAACAAATCTAGATTTACCATTCTTTTTAATAGTAGCATACTTATTTAAAATATAAATATTCCTACCTTTAATCTTATTAGCATCATTATCTATATCAACAGAACCTAATAGCTGAGGTTCAGTAAGAAGGAATTGACCAAATAGTTCAGAAGTAATAGGATGATTCTCATTGAATAATTTATAGAGAGTATCACTAATACCTATACCTTTGTTAATATCATTATTTGTTCCATATCTACCAGTTAATATTTCAGGAGTTATAAGCCTGTTAATATTCTGTCCAAATGACATTCCATTATAGATATAGCTATACTTAACTAAATCATAGAAAGTATCTCTAATAAATGGATTATTAGAATAGAAACCTTCCATGAAAGAATCTTGTAACATATCTAAACCATTAGGTCTAAATCTAACAGCCTGATGTTTATAAGTTAGATAATCTCTAGGTGTAGTTTTAACTTCTAAGTATCTAAACAAATCATATTCATCTAAACTATCTCTCCAATCTTTATACAAACCTCTATTATCCTGAATTAATTTAATCTTGTTAGCTAAAGATAAAGATTTAAATGTTTCTAAGTTATCAATATCTTCAATATCTAATTGCCTACGATAAATCAAAGGTTGTGCTTCTGATGTAATACCTAATACTCTTCTTCTTTCTAAATATCCAGTACTAGCATCTTCTAATTCCTTAAAGAACTCAGATTGAGAAAGCATTGATTTAATTACAAAGTTATCAAATCTTCTATGTATACTTTCACTATTAGTATAATTATTAAGATGTTTATGATACAATGAATATCCAGGAAGTTTATTAATAAATACATCTTCTAGTGATCGTTCAGCTAATTTAAAACCATAGTTATAAAAATCAGATACAGGTTTATAGATTTCTTTATTGAATATAGCATCAACTAGATTTGTTTTAACTCCATCTATTTCAACATAAGCTATGTTATTCCTTTTCTTATTACCTTCAACTTCTACATCTTCATCAAATGAATAATTAAATAACTTATCAATATTCTCATCTACTTTCTGAATATTACTTAAGTTTGGACCAATACTACTTCTATCAACTGAAAAAGCAAATATAGCAGTATTAACAAAGTCAGCAAGTTCTAACATTAACTTACCTGTTTTATTAACATAGTTATATATAGCTTGATAACGATAAGCATCTTCTTTAGAAGTAACAGTTGGATTTAAGAACCATAGAAGATCATTCTCTGATGGAATTAAATCTTCACTTACTTCTTTTAATTCTTTATCAAATGCTAACTCCAAAGCAATTCTATCATCCCCTTTAGCTTCACCAACTACAAAGTCATCTTTCCATTGTTCTTTAAGTTCATAGTATGCAGCATCTCTTAACTTTTCAGCTGATTTAAATGCAGCAGCATCAGTTGGGGAATCAGTACTTGTTAAGTTTGTATGTTTAGCTTTCCTATATTCTTTAAACAGATTTGTATTTAAAAGATAAGTACTAAATTGCCATGTACCACCCATACTTGGAATAATAGACCAAAGTGTTAAAGTATTAGCATCTATATTTGGTGGCAATGAATCTTTAACAGCATCAAGAATATTAGCTACTCCTTGTGAACCATAAACTGTTATAGGATATTTAAGATAATTATTATTTGAATTAAATTCATTAGGCCATTTACCAAATTGAGAGAGTGTTTTAATCGGTGATATATCATTATTATCCTTTACTTGATTTTCTTTAGGCTGTGTTAAATCAATGTCTGCTAAACTGAAACTAATATGATATTTATCATCTAATTTCATATTAATAACTTGTGCAAAACTTACAAAGTTAGTAATATTAACTGCCATACCTTTAAGTACAACAGCAGCCATAGTTCTTTCATGGTTATCTATAACTGTTTCAAAGTTAAGAGGATTATTATTCTCTTCATTAAATCCTAATGCTTTAAATATCTTAGATTTAGCATCTTGAATATCTTCTGAATAGTTAGGAACTAAATGCTCAACAGCATGAATCTTATTGCTAAGTATTGAATAGAAAGTATCTAATATTCTATTAGCATTAGCAATATGTGTATTCTGTTCAGCAATAGATAAACCTTTAAATTGTTCAAAAGTAATGTTAAGTTTATCTTCTTCATCTTTAATAATAGCTGATAGCTTTTCAGCATAGTCAGCCATTTTACTATTCTGTAATGCTTGAATAAGAGTTGTCTTTGTTCTATCATCAAAGTATTCATCAGATGATATAATATTTATTCTTTCAAGTAATTCATCAGTGCTAACTTGTAAAGCATCCTTATATTTAAGATACTGTGGTCTAAACTTAACATTAAATCTATGTTCTACTTCACTATTTGAATCATCTAGATACTGAACTTTAGATAACTTACCATTTCTAAACTCTGTACTATAAGCCATAAAGTATATAGTATCAATATCAAAGTCGGAACCTGTTCTAGTTATAAACTCATTAGGAACAATAACAGTTGATCCTTGTTCATCGGGTAAGAATCCAACAACTCTCATTACTCCCATACTATGTTTATCTTCAGTTGGGATTCTATAACCAATCATTAGATTAAGTTTCTCTATATCTAATGTTTCAATATCAAGACCTAATTGTTCAGCAAATAGATTCTTTGTCCATCTAGGTAATAGAATTTCATCTGGATGGAAAGTACCATCTTCATCCCAATAGTGACCACGTAATGTAGTACTTAATTCATTTTGTCTAGCTGTTTTATTCTCACTATCCCATTGCTTACTTGAAATAGTATTGAAGTCTTTAATTTCAATTAATGCTTGACTAGCTTGAATAGCATGTGGTCCAGGTAATCTTAGATTAATTACTGAACTAGTAAATAGATTAGTTAATACTTCTTGCCATTTATAACCAACAGAAGTATAGAATAAAGGTAGCATTGGATGATTCTCACCTTTAAGTATTTCTAATCCTTTAAGATCATGATTAGTCATACCTTTAATAGAACCATAAGCTGTAAGTATGTTTACTATGTCTTTATAACTTGGACTAAAATCAGAATTCTTATCAAATGCAGATTGACTATTTGTAAAGAAAGCTGTTGCATTTAAATCAACTCCAAGTTTAGTTAATACCTCATATGCACCATTTCTAATATTAGCTGACAATGAATCAACATATCTTTGTAATATTTCACTACCAGTAAGTAATCCTTCTTCACCTGGAAACTTATATATTTGTTCATCAAGTCTGATATTATTTAAAATAACCTTAGATATTTGTTTACCTTGTTTGTTTCTATGATCAATTATATCAGATGGTAATTCTTGCTGAATACCTAAGTGATCATAAGATAATTCAACTTTGGTTCTTTTTAATACTGATTCAACATCATCAACTAAGTCAGTTGTTCCTTTGTTAGTTAAATCTAATACATATCCTGCTCCAACTTTAACAGTTGATTTGAAGTTAACTTGCACTATTTCATTAGCAACCATAGCATCATGTAACTTCTTTAACTTACTTCCTTCTTTAAGTAAAGTAGGTATCAGAATATACTCACTATTCTTAACTTGTTCAGAATATAAATCCCATTGATTATCTCCAACTCTTTTCAACTCTCTATTATAATAGAAGTTCTTTTGAGGTTGAATAAGAAGTTTAGTTTCTTCTAAATTTAAAGTTTCACCTCTTTGTGCTTTAGTTATAGCATCTTTATAGTTATCCCAAATACCAAACCTTTTACATCTATTTTCAAATTCAGATAATGTAATATAACTCTGACCATCTGTTGTTGTTATATTACCATAGTTTTTAAGTACTGAATAAGCATAGTCTAGTAAGTGATTATCTTCAACTAAACTTCTATTCTTAGTTTTTACAGCTTCTTCGAGTATAGCTAAATCAGGAACTTCAGTAGTATCTTTATATGTTGATTGATAAGAAGCTATTAAGGTTCTACCTAATTCTTTAATAATATCAGAAGATACTTCAATATCATTAACTGTAGCTGAATAAAATCTATTACTCTTACTATCTAAAGATGAAGCATATCTAACAGGAGATATAATCTGAAAAGCCCTCTTTGTTATTTGAACAGAATCTTTATACTCAAAGGTATTACCAAAGAATAGGTTATGCTGTGATGTTCTATTTATAAAATCATTAAGCATAAACTCTAATACTTGTTCTGAATAATTCTCATATTGAAGTTTACCCTGTGTATGTTTAAATAGTTCAGTTCCAGTTTCATATCTATTCTTGATATAGTTCTCTATATGGGCTTTTATTGTTGATTCATAAGTTTTCCATCCTCCATTTAATAACTGCTTACCAGTGACAGGAAATGTGACAAATTTGCCATTTTTATCAGTGTAATTAAACTCTGAAATATTAAACACTTTACCAGTTAATTTACCTTCACTATAATTGAGTGTAGGTGTCTTACCATTTCTTAAAAATACAAATTCATCATCTTCTATTTTATCAAAGTGTTTATTTTCTACAAATTGAAACTTAGTATTACCAACCATAAGTTCGTTAGTACTAGCTCCAGCTTTAACTTCTGTATATGTACCATCTTGTTTTTCAAATATAGTATCAGCAGCAAATACCATTCTTTCGTATTGTTGTCTGAATATATTAAACATTTGTTGCATAATAGGACTATTCCAATCAAAAGTAAATCCATTGTTAATATCAATACCAGCAATTGGAACTTTAACACCACTAATTAAATAGTAAGTTGTTTTATCCGAAGGAATAGAAATAGTAAATATTCCATCATTAGGAAAGTTTGGTGTTTTAACTATTGATTTATTATCATTCTCATTTAATTGAAGATATAAAGACATAGCAATAAGGCTAAAATCTTCATTATTTAAATCTTTATAGTTTTGAATATTACCATTAATAGTTGATATTGCACCATCATATACAAAATATCTAAGTCTTTCAATATAACCTTCACTTAATTTAGTTGGTACTTTAATACCTTCTGGACTAACAGTATATTCAAGTAATCCATTTGAATATTTAGAATCAGTTGAATCATTCCATAACATATTTTCAAACTGATAACCTGGTGCTGTTGATAGATTAGTTAAATATTCAAATACTTCTTTTCTACCTTCCTCTGAATCTGTTTTAAGAAACTCAAAGAACTTAGATAAGAAATTATGATTAGATATAGAATATATAATAGAACCATCAACATTAGAAGATGTTAATTCAATAGATTTAGTATAACTACTATACGATTCAGCAAACTTAAATATCTCTCCAAACTGATTAAATTCAGTATTATTATCTTTAATGTAAGTTTCAGCCCAATCTATAAATCTTTCTAATGGTGTAACAAAGTTATCAATGAGTATTCTTTTCTGAATATCATTAATTGTTGAATTTTGATATAACTTACCAGTTTTATTTATTAGTTGACTATTATTAAGTTCTTTATTGATGAAATCAGTTTCAACTAATATTCCAAGTTCAGCAAATCCTTTAACAAGTTTAGATATTGCTTCATCAAACTTACCTTTATGAGTTAAATCAACAATAGAATTAGGTTCTATCTTACCTCTTTTCTGACCTTTTATTTCTTTAGCTACACCTATAAGTGCTCTAAGGTCACTAACTAATCCATTAGCCGTATCATCTCCAATATGAGTATTAAGAGTTAAGATTAAATCATTATACCAAACATCAGCCATATTATATGCTGCATTTGTACCTTTATTAGATATATAGTTTTGTACTGCAAAGTTAGAGTTATTTACAATTTTAGTAGCAAGTTGATCAGGTTTTTGTTTACTAAAGAAACTAAACCATTGTGCTCTTTTCTCTTCATTACCTTTTAAAGTATTGTAAATTATCATATAACTAGGTTCTGCTCTATATGCTGCAAGTTTTAACTTATCCATCATATGAGCTGTATTAAATGAACCTCTCAACTTTTCAATAAGATCATTAATCTCAGTTACTCCTAAGTAAGTAGGCAAACCACTAATAGTAGCATATTTAAGTTGAGTTTTATAATCATCATCTAATTCATATCTACCATCTACTTCTTTTACTTTAGAAGCATCAACTTTTGGTGTACGAAGAATATCTATTTTTATTTGATTAGATAATGTTTTAATTTGAGATTCATCAAAGTGATTCTCTTTCCAAGCTTGAGTACTTAAATCAGTATCAGTAAATACATCAGTTATATATAGACCAAGGCCAGCTAATTGAGTTTTAACTTTAAGCCAAATGATAGAATTATCCTTTTGTAAATCAGCAACTAATCTATTTGCCCATCTAGTTTGATCATTAACAGCATCTCCATGAATAAGTTTCATTTCTTGAACTAAACGTTTAAATGCTGCACGTTTAATACTATTAACTTTAGCAAATGATTTGTTTTTAAAGTTAGATTTAAGTTCTTCATCATTGAATATAAGACCAGTAAAAACATTAACAGCATGATGAAACTCAGCAGATGTTAAATTATCAACAGGAGATACTTGATGTGCAGAAGTAAAGGAATTAGGAGATATAACTACAAATTGAATAGTAGATAAATCTCTATCCTTATCGATAGTTATTTCTCTCCATTGATTACCATATTCATCAGTTATTGTATTAACATTAGATTTACCGTATTGTTTTTCTAATACATTACCTACTTTTATTTCATAAAATGCTTCAATAGGTTTAAGTTTTTCTATACCTTGTGATTTAAGATTGGCTCTTCTTTCTTCTAATTTTTCTTTTACAGGAGAATAAACATTCGTATCTATTGATTCTGCATCTTCATTTTCCTTATAGTATAATTCTGCTTCTTCATAAGTATCAAATTCACCTATAATATGACCAACTCCATCTAAAACATTATAGTTAATTATTGATTTACTAGTTTTTAATAACTCTAGTTCTTTATCTATTTTTCTAATTTCATCAGCAATAGTTTCATGTCCTTCTACTTTAGCAGCAGTTTCACCTTTAGGAAATAGTACTTTCTCATATCCTTTTTTAGCACTATCTTGTATAATAGATTTAATAAAGAATGTAACCCAGTTATTGTCTTTGTTTAGAAGTTGTAGGAATTGATTTTCTTTACTAAAGTCGTTTTCTTTTAAATACCACATACCATTCATAGTATAATAGATATTTTCATCTAAGGTTATAGTTTGTCCATCTGGTCTTTCTCCCTTGACTTCTCCTAAAACTTCGTTAGCCTTAGTTCTAATTCTATCTAATAATCCAGCGTATTCTCCTGTAGTTCTATAAGGAATAGAGCCCATCCCACTTCTATTCTGTGTTTTAGATTCTACAAGCAATTTTTTATCCCTACCTTTCTGAAATAAATCAGATTGTACTTCTAATATACGACGAGTTTTAGAACCTTTTAAATCTTGACTTTCATCAAATATATTTTCTGAAGTTTGTGGTTCTCTTTCTCCATATTGTTCATCACTTCTAAACCAACCAATACCATTATCTGTACTAAATTGAGCATGTCCTTTAATACTTGGTGTAATTAATGGAGTAGATATTTCATTCTCAGTATAATTAGTACCTCCAGGAACTGTTAGATTAGAGTAATGTTGGGAAGGTCTTGTAATATTACCTTTATCTATTTCTTCATTTGTATTCCAGTCCTCGGTTATATTAACTTCAACACTATAACTATATCTACTAGCTAATTCTAATGCTAATTGCTCTCTATCTTTAATTCCTAAATCTAATAATAATTGTTTTTGATACTTAGGTATAGCTAATTCAGTTAATATTTTATCTAAAGTCCAATTAGCTTTATTACCTTTATCGAATATTTGTTTACCTTTATCAGATAATAATATATCAATACTCTTTAATTGGTAGTTAACTTGATTAGGATTAATAGTTACATTCTGTGTAGATACTTGATTGTCAACAAATGATTTAAATCCTTTTATATCTTTTTGTGAACCTAATATGTGAATTTGTTCTGGTTCAAATATTGCATATGTTAATCCTATTTCCTGACCATTATCTTTTCCTATAGCAGAATCATTCTTTGTTTCTTCTTTTATTTGTCTTGGGTCAATTATATTTTCTTCAGGATATTCATTTATATAATCAAACGTTTGAAAAGTAACACCATTGCCTATATTATAAGGATTTTTAATATTAATAATTGCTGAAACAATCTTTTTTACATCTTTAATATTTTGTGTTGGATATTCTTTATTATCTGTAAAAAATCTTACTTCACTTTTATATTCAAAATCTCTAATAGTATTTGTCTTAGTACCATGATAAACTATATCTTTAAGTTTACTATCAGGAAATATACTATCTAAATATCTAGAATATTGTTCAATACTACCAATGCTATTTAAATCAGGATTAGAATTAAAAACATCTTCTAATCCTGATCTAATTGTTACATTCTGACTACTTAGCACTTCTTTATTAGCTTCTTCTTTTTCTGTTTCATTTTGATTCCTTTCTAACATTAATTGTTCAAGTAATTGTTCTTCTTCTGTTAATCCATTATTCCATTCTTCATAAGACATAGGAATATATGTTGGCTTATTAACATATACTCTAAACCAATCTTGTGAATAATTATAAGGAATATTAACATTCTCTTTGCCAAAAGTACTTGATAAGTTAAAGTAAGCACCATAAGCATCTGCTTCACCTTTAAATGTGAAGTTAGTTTCAGCTTTTAATCTATTCCATTTATTAATTAAAACAGTAACTTCATCTTGATTAGGTCTGATTGTGACATTCCAACTAGGATCATCGAAATTAATATTATTTAAACTACCATCTTCATCTGTTGCAGGGTTAGCTTCCCCAACCCTAGTTTCTTCATTTTGTTCTGTTGTTTCTGCACTAGGTGTTGGTTTAACTATAATATAAGTATTCATTAACTTTTGTACTTCACCTAATTTAGTATTAGGAAATACACTATGGATCATATCTGCTATTAACTTAACAAACCTATCCCAAAAACCTTCTGTTGTAGTGTCCTCAGATGATTGTACAGTAGATAGAAACTTAGCAAATGATTTATTAGTTAAAGCATAAGTTAATAATTCATCATGTTGAGCATTATATGTACCATCTG
>CAZLXA010000004.1:27415-36986 GCA_964563715.1 uncultured Candidatus Saccharibacteria bacterium
TTAGTTAAAGCATAAGTTAATAATTCATCATGTTGAGCATTATATGTACCATCTGTATTTGTATTGTTAACAGCATTACGAAGTAGTCCAAGTATTAATTTTATATCTTCTACTTCAGCATCAGTAAACTTATCTTTAAGTGTAGTAAAGTCAAAGTCTTTTACAAATGAAACAAGATCAGTATTTAAAGCAATCAATGCTTTTCTAAATGCTTCTCTTTGAGTAGGATTAAGTTTCTTTACTGCTTCATTAATTACAATATGTAACATTTCATGTGCTACAAGTAATCCATTATCTAATTTAGTAAAATCTAATTTACCAAATACTTTATAGAAAGTAATAACATTACCTGTAACTGTCATTGGTACATGATGTCCTTTTTCAAACTTTGCTTCATTCGATGTACTCCAATCTAGTTTAACCCCAATAGAACTAGCAATATTGAATATCTCATTCCATTCAGATATAGCAGGATTTTGAGATTTAAGAAATTCAAATAAATCATTTACTGTTTCTACTTTATTCACAGAATTAGGAGCAACTGTTATCTTTAATGCTCTACCCATGAACTTACCGCCACGAGTTCCTTTAGTTACTACATTACCTAATTTGTTACCTTCTTTATCTACAACATTTGTAATATCAGTAAGTAATGCTCCAGTTTCAATAAGGAAATGTTTATATGACTTATAAGTAACACCAGCAAAAGTAAATAGTTTAGTTGCATCTATATCATATTTAACATTTCTATTGGATTGTTTTATTGCATCAGTTATAGTCTGTTTAAATTCAGGACTAGTAGAAGGCATATAATTAATAGATTCACCTTTTGCATTCTTTAATCCAAATGATTCAACATTACCTTCTTTATCATAAACTTTTAGAGTATAACCATTACCATATTTACTATGAGCAATAACCATTTTCTTACCTGCACCATAGTTAAAAGCTATATTCTCAGTAGTGCCATATATTAACATTACATTTAATATCTCACTATGAAGAGTATTTAATATTGAAGTACTTGCTTTATTTGCTTTATGATTAAGGAAGTTAATCATTAATTTATACAATTCATCAGGTGCTACTTTATTAAATGCATCTTGTTTAGGTGCAACATTTAATGTAAAAGAACCTCTCCTTAAAGGAACAGGTATTCTAGTTTTAATCTTACCGTTGGTTGTTTCAACATACCCAAATCCTTCAACTGTTGTATATTCCATACCAGAAGTGTAACCTTCTGCTTTACTATGTGGTAATATTGAAGGAGTATCTACTACTTTAGAACTAAGACTAGAACCTTTACTATTCTGATCAATTGCTAATATCTCAATATCTTTAATATTAGAATGTATAAAGGTTAAAGGTTTAAGTTTAGTTCTATCTGTTAAAAATGGAATATCTCCACTATTGATAGTTTCTATCTTATAAGATAACTCTTTCGATCTATCATTATTTAAATTAACCCTAACAGCAAGAGAAGCATGTAAATCACTATACAGTTTATTCTTCCATTCAGTGTATGAGTTTGTTAAATCGCTAGCTGTTATTTCTTTAAATGTAACATAGTTACGATCTTGTCTAATTGTAACATCTAATAAAGTATTTAGTTTCTTTTCAAACTTAGCTATAAAGGCATCTCTTTCAGCTATAATTGTAGCATCTTTTGCTTCTAACATCATTGTAGCTAAATCTGCTCTATTCATATCAAATAGATTAATAAGATACTTAGATGTTGCTGATATACCATTATGTAGTTCTGCTAAGTCTGTTTTCCTTAATTTAGCATCGTACAGATAAGAATAAAGGGCTGCAATGGTCTTAATATTCTCTGGTTTAAGTAAAGTTTCAATAAAAGAGATTTGCTCTGTAAGTGAAGCTAAATGAGGTACATAGCCAAGTAATTTGCCTTTATAATACACTCCAACAAAGGCATTTTCAAAACTTGATTCCTTCTTTTTATCATCTAGCTTAATAACAACTTCATCTTGTGGAGATAGAGATTGTAATATATTATACATCTCTTGTTGTTGTTCAGATAGTTCAACTTCATCATTTGTATTACGAGTTAAACTACCAAACAAATCAGACATATTCATACTGAATGAATTACTATCTGTAGGAGTATCAACAGGAGTATCATCTACATTATCTTCTTTTGTTACAGATGCAATGTAATCAGATACTATAGTATAAGTATCAGCATCTTTAGCTATTGTAGATTTACTACTAATTAACTCCTTCTTTTTAGCATATTTAAATAAGAATTTAAATGCATCATCTAATGTATCCCAATCATCTTTTGTAAACTCTCTACCCACTTCTTTAATCTTAGTATAGGCATAGATAACAAAGTCATTAAATGTTACTTTATCTTTTTCAGTTAATTGATTATCAAATAAGAACTTATTAAATAATTTATCTGCTGCTTTAAATATGGATAATGAATCATATTCAGCTAATGATTTATTAGATATTGTTACATTTTGACCTTCTGGTGTTATTCCTTTTAACTCATATAATAAATTAATAAACCATGAACCTGCGTCATCTACATTACCTAGTATTAAATCCTGATCAATTAGAAATTGTAAATCTTGATCATTATATTGAAATATTGGTTTACCAAATGTAGCATTAAATACAGTATATGCTTTTCTACTAGTTTCTATTTTGGCTTGTTCTTCTGTTTGACCTTCTTTAGTTTCAGAAGGAGTAGAACGTAAATAATCATTGAATGTAGTAAAGTCTTTCTTAGCATCAGCTGTTGGTTTTAAAGTATTATTTAATATTTCAGTTGCTGCTGCTCTAACCCTATCTGAATAATCTTCTGAATTGGAAATAGAAGTTAACTCTTTTCTTAATTTAAGTACAGACTTAGCTTTTTTACCGATAGTAGAGTTCTTAGTTATATCGTTAATAGCTGCTACTTTAGCATTAAATGATTCTATTAAACTATCATCTGATAACTTATTGTTTTCATCTTTTAGCTTTTGAGTATTAGCTTTACTATCTGTAAGTTTAGATTTCTTATCCTTAGCTAACTCTGATAGTTTAGACTTAATTGTTTCTTTAAGTTCTTTGTTTTCTTTTAATGCTTCTTTATCATCTAATACTTTATTATAAGAATCTAAAACCTTATCTATTTCTGTATTAAAATCATCATCTTCTGTTATTCTGTTTAGAATATCAGTAAATGCAGAGATATTACTTTCCTTTTCAAGGTCTGAATAATATTCATTACCCTGCATCATATCATTACGAACTTCGGTAGCTGTTTTATTTGTGTATGTTTCTAACTGTGAGTTATGAAACTTTGTTTTATCTGTAAGATAAGATAGAAAGTATTTAGTATTAAGTTTAGTTATATAATTCTCAATTACATCTTTATCACCTGTTTGATCTACTATTTGTCTTAAATATTTACTTCCTTGTTTATTAAATGCTTCTTGTTCTTCTTTAAGTTTATTTATTTTACTTTCTAAATAAGAAACACTTGCCGAAGTTACATTTCCAAATATAGAGGTTTTACTCTTTGCTTTTTCTTTAAGTTGTTCTAATTCCTTTACTAACTTCTCAATAACATTAGACTTAGCAACATTATCTAAAATTTGATTAATAGATACATCTTGATCATCTATTTTGATTGTACCATCTTTAAATGTTTCATGTAGTTTAGCTAACTCTGGTTCTATTTCTTTTAACTCTTTATCATATCTATTACTGATTCCATTATTAGCTATTATTTTAGAAGCAATAATATCTGTTATTTCTTTAGGAACATTAGTTTTACTATATGAATTAGCTACTGATCTATATGTTTCTTGTACGCCTCTACCATGAGATTTAATTCTATGTATTAATTTATCAGCAGCAATAGGATCATTATTTGTAAAGTTCTTAACTAAGAAATCTTTAGTTGCTGGATGATCTAACATTGTTTCTAATGATTCAACAGATTGATTCTTTGAAGCATGAAGATAAATATCTTCTGTCATTAATTTCTCAATATGTTCTTTATCCTTAGCTTTTTCGTTATCTATTTCATTTTCAGATACTAAATCAGAATACTTACGATTCCATATAGGGCTTATTCCATCATTAATCTTTTGTAGTCCTAGAACCATAGCATTTAGCTTTACTTCTCTACCTTTGATTTCATTAAGTATAGCTTTCTCTGTTCCTTCTTTACCTCTAGCATTTTGAATTGATTTATAACCTTCCATGCCTCCTTGAAATACTCCACCACCTATTGCTCCCCAGAATGCTTGTTCCCATATTTGAGGATCAGCCATATAATCAGATAATCTTTCAGCAAATGTATCAGTATCCATTTTAGTCCTTTGACCTATAAGATATTTACCATACATTAAACCTTCTTCTTGAGATACACCATTCACTGTTTCTTCTAATCCTTCTGAACCAGCACCTAATGTAAATAACCCAACTTTATGTGCAGTATTCCATCTTAATTCACGATTAAGAGCTTTAGTTGCAGCTTCTGTCATTTCAGCACCAAATGGAGCAGTTTTAGCTGCCCTTATTACTTTATTAGACAAAGGATCAAATACTTTAGAATACAAACCTCTTGTTGTATTTACTTTAGTTAAATTAAATATAGGTAACATCTGTAAAGCATCAAATGCTACATTAGGAAAGTTATATTTATAATTTAACCAACCAGCTTCACTACCAACAAATTCAGCCATATCTTTAGCTGATATATCTGTAGTTTTACCAGCAGTTGATGGCATTACTTCTTTGTTACCACCTAATGAAATAGAACCTTTATTTGGTGCAAATTCTTGATCTGCATTTAATCCATATTTAGCTTTTTTATAATTTGCTCCTTCTGGTGAATTAATCCAATCTATAAGTTGTTGTTCATCCATACCTGCAAACTTAGAATATGCTCCCTCATAACCTTGTTTGGTAACATCTAATGCTTCTCTATAGTTTTCAGCATGTCGCATACCAATAGGCGTTAGTATCATATTAGTCAGGAATTGAGTATCTCTAGATAACTCTGCTCCCTTTTGACCTAATGATAATACCTTCATCCATTTACCTAGTTTAAGAGCAGCAGATGTCATACCCATAGCAGGAAACATCATACCTAATGAACTAGCAACAGATACAGCACCTGAAGCATACCAACCAAAATCACCAAAATCAAATGTAGCATTAGGATCACGTCTATAAATAGGCATTGATTCCTCTGCATAATCCATAATCTTAGTACCAATTTTAGTTATAGCATTTTCAAAATCCATAGGTGTACCATTAACCCAAGACCATAACATATCAGGGGCATCTAGTATTGCACCAGCACTATGTATAGTACCACCTATACCTTCTCTAACTAACATTTGACCAACAGAGTTACGAAGTTGTTCACCCCAACCTTGATTCATCCATTTAGAATACTCTTGATCTTGTGCTTGTCCATAATTGAAACCAAATTGTGTTTCTTGTTCTACTCCATCTAGTATAGAAACATCTGTTTTATTTGGAGATAAAGAATCACCAAAACCTATTAGGTTCTTTTTGTTTTTATCTTCTATTTCCTTTTGAACTTCGCCTAATACTCCACCAAAACTGTTACTCATAAATTATTTGTTTCTTAATTTGGATATTGCATTATATAAACTATTTTCTAACTGATATAAAGAACTAAAAGGTTTGATTTGAGTTCTTCCATCATATTCTTCCGATAAATAATAAGTTATCTTATTGTCACTTCCAACTTTACTATAAAACCAAACATCTTTATTTAATCCTGCAAGAGCATTATTTAAATTAATTGGAGATTCTGATCTTGTAGCAAGATTATCCATATCTTTTAGAAACATTAATCGTTCAGCATATTGAGATACTTTACCTGTTTCTGATAAGTTAGAATATGTTAATTGATCATCTGGAACATTTATTAAATATAAATCATCAGATTCTACTTTGTTTGTCTTATCAGTTGTTCTATAAGAATAATAAACTTTTCCATTTAATGGAATTACACCTTTATAGGCTATACGATCTGGAGTAAGAGAAGCTGTAGAATTACTTATAGGTACTTCATTTCCTTTAGTATCAAATACTTTATTTTGTTCAAATACCACACCTTTTTCATCTTTAGATTGATCTCTACCTTTGATCATCTCTGTAATATAATTAGCAGCATCTTGATTCCTTGATTCTTCTTTGAATAAAGTAGCAGATGATAAATCTACCTGACTAGCTGTTTCTTTTTCATAATTCTTAATGTACTCATTATATTTATTAGTTGTAGACTTGACAATATTAGATACACTTTGTAGTTTAGATAAAGCTGCTTTTCTTTCAGGAAGTTGATTATTCATAACATCTGGAAGAATAGGAAGATAAGGTAATAATTCTTTAACAGGAGATTGATTTTGTTTATCATATTCATCTAAAGCAGATAAAGAATATAGGAATGTTCCTAGTTTAGAATCCCCATAAAGTATTCCATCTTTATCATACTTTTTAATAATATCTGTAATCCCTTCGGTCTTTAAACTACTATAAGCATTTCTAGCAAGTGTTTCATATTCACTTACTATTTTAGAAACAATACTTCTATCACTTTCGGATAGATTTAATACTTCATTAAATATATCCTCTCCTGTAATCTTAGCAGTTTTATCTTCACTTTGAAGTAATATATTTTCTAAATCTAATTTAAAACCTTTACCAAATGTTTCTTCTGTTATTTTAGTGTTTCTATCTATATTTTCAATATAAGCATTTAATACACCATGAAACTTACTACTAACAGGAATTACACCACTTTCAACTTTATCTAGTACTCCTCTTAACCCTTCAACATTATTATTCTGTATTAGAGTAGATATTTCTGTTTTTGTACTATCGGGTAAATTAGGAGAATTATTAAACTCATTTGCTAAGTCAAACATATAACTACCTTTAGCCATTTGATATTGAGTAGGTGTCATTGCTCCAAATACTTTTCTTGTTACTTGTTCAGGAACACTAGTGGATGCAACAAACATATCTTTATTTCCATTTTGACCCGCAGCTTTAGAATACATACTAGCAGCTAGTTCATATAGATTCGGGCTATTCCTAGTTTCACCATAAAAGTCTAATCCTGTAAGATAAGAATTGGCTATATCTTTAGCTGTAGTTGGCTGATATTTATCATCAACAGTAGCTAGTTCAGTTTGATAGTTAGCAAGTGTTGTGAAATAAGCACCTATTTTAGTTGCAGGATTACTTAGATATTCTTGTAGTCTAATTTTAGCATCATATAAATCAGTAGTCTTAACTCCTTGATATGCCATTAATTCTTCTGGAATATTATATCTGCTCAATAGTTCTTTGTTATCTGTTGATAGTAAAGTCTTAACAAACTTTTCATCTACATTTGGAATACTCTGTCTAAGTACATTAAGTATATCAGGCATTACATCTATTGATTCTGGAAATTCCATTCCATATAAATCTTTAATATCTATACGAGAATTAACTTCTTTTCCATCAGTACTACCATCAAGCAAAGCTTTTCTATGAATACCAAAATAATAATCTTTTGTTACTTGATCATATTTAGGATTAGAAGCAACTAAACCATCAAATTGTCTAACATTAGCACTATTTGCTATAGCTGTATTGATGCTAGTATCACTTTTCATATCTCTTGATATTTTACGAATAGCTTCACCGCTATTATAAATATCACCATTATTTAAAAAGTTATTTATTCTAGTTTTATACCCTTGTAATGCAACTTTAGCAGTATCGTCATATTCTTCTAATAAATCAGATTTACCAATAGCTTCTAGTAAAACATCACTTGAAGTTTCATTAGCAACTTTTCTTTGTTCAAGTTGATTCATACCTTGAATGAGAAGTTGATTACGTTGTTGTGCAGCATTAAAGACAGCTTCATTCTCTTGAGCTTTTGCTCTATATGAAACTTCATTACTAGAACCAGGATACTCTAGTTTAGATGTTGAATAAGATAAATTAATTGGCATATTATATTATTGTTTAGGTGTTTTAACTCTATTCCAAGCTGCACGTTTTTCTGATTCTGATTTATGAGGAAACTCAGCTGAAAACTTAGCATATCCTGCTTCATCATCTGTATATTGATCTATATTAAGTTTTAAATATGCTCCAACATCTCCCATATTCTTAATATATTCCATTTGTTTAGTTGATGCATCTGAATTAATATTAGCTATTCTTTCACCAGATTCAGTATTAATCTTATTAATCTCTTTGTCTAATGCTAATTTACTATTGAAATTACGTTTATCAATTAGTTTATTACTAATACTTGCTCCAATACCACTATACATATTTATTAGATTATCTCTACGGGCTTCGTTTACCGAATATCTACCCAGATTATTAGCATTAATTGAAGCTGCATTATTAGCATTTATATTAGCACTCATTGATGCAAATTGATTATCATTTGCTACATTCTTATCTTCTATTTCAGATAAGTATTTATTCTTAGCATCCATGCCAGCCAATAGTACATTCTGTTTAGCTGCTCTAGATACTTGAGAATTAGAAGTAGATAAATCAATATCTTTCATAGCTTTAGATACTTCGTTTGAAATACCTCCTATTCTACCATATGGATTTAACCTTCTATAGGAAGGAGTAGGAGTTAACTGTACACCTGGATATTGAGTAGGTGTTCTAAATGATTCATATAATGCTAAACCTGTATTAATAATATCTCCTGCATAAGTACCAATGCCTTCTTTAGAAGGATTAGAAGATTTAAAGTTTTTAGTTTTAATATTAGGTATTGTAGAATCAATAGTTGGATTATCTAGTTCCATATTCATTGATTTATCATATACATTTGGAATTACTCTAGGTGAATTAGGACGAGTAATTATTTGGTTACTACTATTTGTAGATTCGTTATTAGGTATTGTAGAATTAAATAGTTTACTATTAAATCTTCCCTGTGACCTACCATATTTAATTTGTGAATTTTTAATAGAAGGTATAGTCATATCAAATCCTTGTTTTATTCTAGAATTATTAATTATTGGAGTAGTTGAAGCTATACTACTTTCTTTTGATATAGTTCTTGGAGTAAGTTCTGATTTAACGTTATCCATAATAAAATCATATCTATCTCTAGTTACTCTATTATGAAGATTATCACTCCATTCTCTACTTTGTTTTTTAAATATCCTTTCATCTCTAGCATACCCATTTTCTAAAAAGTCAGCATTTATTTCTGGTAAATCATGATACCTATTAAGTTCTTGATCATTTAATAGCATATGTCTAGGAGTAGATAACCAACTTAAATCACCATATGTTTGTGTATATTCATCATTTAAATCACCACCATTAGCAAACTCTCCATTATTACTTAACTCTCTAACAGCATTAAACTCTTCTTGTTCAGGTTTAATTAATCTAGCTTTAGTATCATTAATCTGAGATATTCTTTTAAGTTCATTGGCTCTAACAACATCTGGCATTTTCTTACTAGCTGCCAATAGACTAACACTATCTCCTTTATATTTTAAATATCTATCTGCAAATGAATCAC
>CAZLXA010000004.1:37086-44113 GCA_964563715.1 uncultured Candidatus Saccharibacteria bacterium
AATAGACTAACACTATCTCCTTTATATTTTAAATATCTATCTGCAAATGAATCACCAAGTTTAGGATTCCTTTTAGATAGTGCATAATTACCATCCACTATTACCTCTCCTGGTTCAGTTTGTACAGATTGCCCATCGGAATTTAGTAAATGAATATTATCACCTTGTTCGTGACTACCACTAGTTCCACCTTGATCATTAATTCCTACTAAAGCATTACCCATATTCAATAATCCACCTTTAGCAAAGTTTAAACTTCTAATTGGTACACCTGAATATTCATAATCTCTAAATTTAGATTGATCTTCAACTAATCTATTATCAATTAGGCTTTGATTAGTAATATCCTGTTGTTCTTTAATTAACCTCTGTTGGTCACGTCTTTGTTTCTGTTGTTTGTAAATACTAACTGCTGCTGAAACACCTGCTATAATTAATGGTATCATAACTTATATAGATTTAGAGTAATTAACTAATACACTATTTAACTTGACTTCTTTATTTGGCTCTGTCGAATCGTTTAATATGAAGCGAATAACAGCAAATTTAGATATAATATTTGATTTATCAAACCAATTTCTTAAAAAATATAATACTGAACCTGCATGATTAATTATTACAGAATTTAAAGTAACTCTAATCTTACAAGGAGCAGTATATGGTACACCGTTATAACTAGCAGTTCCTGATTCTAAATAATATACTTCATTTGGTAATACTGGTATATTACCTGCTGGACAAGGAACATTAGCTAACTTCGAATAATCTAATACTTCATTAGGTATATAATAAATAGATGACCTCTTTGAATCTTTAATATTATTCAAATGATAATTACCATTGATATATTTAATGTAATCTACAAAAGGTCTAACTACAGAACATTGAAAGTCAGTATATACTACTATATCAGTTAAGTGTTTATCATAAGTAGTTACTTGATCTACTATAGTTGTTTCATTCCATATTACTGATTCAATAAGTTTAGATAACTCAACATTATCTGTAAACACAATATCTATGAAAGCTGGTCTTTGATTAATACTTGTTCCTGCTGCATAATAATTTGCAAAACTTAAAGAACTATTAAATTGCATTAAAGAACTAGCAAACTTTCCTTGCCAAATATAATCATTAGTAAATCCATAAACTATTCCATTATTTATTAAATAGCTTTTAAGTTTATAATCATATTTAGATACTATCTGCTTCTCAGTTAAATAAAAACTCCAACTATCTGTATTATTAATAGTAAAGAATATATGATCTGTTTCTTCATCATAAGCACCAACTAAAGAAGTATAACTTGGTAATTGTTTAATGTAGTTATCTATTCCAAATTTAGATATAGGAATTGGTATGTTCTTACCATCAAATAGATATATTGATTTATTAATACCATCTAAGAATACAAATCCATACTTTGTTATAAATATGTGTTCTAATGATGCAATATTAACTGATCTTTGAAATACTTCTGTTATTCTAATTGGTGATATATCAAATAAACTATTTGTCTTTAAAGCTAAAGTATTACCAGTACCAGTTTCTAATGTTTCTTTTATCTCTGCTACATATACATCTTTTTCAAATCCAAACATTAAAGATAAATCACCACCATTTAAATAAGTTCCAGCACCAGCATTAGTTGGAAAATCATAATAATCTAAAGGACTAAATACTCTCCATCCTATTTCTTTAGCTTCTGTTCCTAATACTATACTTCTTGTAAATCTGGTTCTTATTCTATTAATACTTGTGAACTCTGTATTTGAAGGTTGAAATAGATTAATGCCATTCTTAGTAGAGAATATAATATTATAAGAATATGTTTCATTATCATTAATACCTTTAGTATCTATTCTAAAGTTAGAGTTAACTCTTGTATAATTAGGAAAAGTCCAACCTACAGAAGTAACAACAAATGATCCTTCATTATAAGTATCAGAATCATCAGTAAAGTAATTTACTTTAGTTCTAAAGAACTCATTGTTTATAACACAATCTCCCAAAAACCTCAATGGTGATAAATCACTAGTAGTAATACTAGATATTAATACTCCATTTGGTTTATATGCGCTAGTTCCTGTATTTATACAATTAGCTACTATTAGATTCTTATTCTTGTAGTTTACATATACAGAAGATTTAAAAGACTTTAATGTTCCAAGTAATAATCTATCTCTTTCTCCATCATAGTTTAGTATTAATAAGTCCTCTGGATATACATGACTATGATTAGAATGTATAACAGCACTACCTGCACCAAATATATCTTTTTCTAGTTCTTCAACAAAAGAATCTTTATCAGTTAAAGATATTAAACACAATGCAGATTCTCTATTCTTAATTGTTAAAGCTGTACTAACTTCATACTCTAGTATATTCTTAGGCAAAACATTAGTATCTCCTTCTTCTACATAGAAATAAGCACTAATCTCTTTAATCTTTGTATCTTCTTCTTGTGCCCATTGAAGCATATTATACGGAATATCCAGATTAACTAACCAAATCTCATCAGCACTATAATGACCAACAGTTAGCTTTTCTCTACCATCATGTTGTAATACAAATTCAGATTGAATATGAGTAGGTGATATATTAGGTTTAATTGCATTTAATCCAAAATCATAAAATCTACTATATATAGAAGTAGTTGTTACTTGATTAAGATCAAATACTTTTTCTGAATATAGTGTTCTATTTGATAGAATTGGACTCATTCCTAATACAGTAGATTCATTATAAGTTCTATCTGCATAGAGTAGATAAATAGTATCATATTCAGCACTAACAGAATCAGGAATAACTATTGAACTATAATCAAAGTTTAATCCTATTCTATAATTAAGATGTTCACCACCTACATAGTCTTGAATACTTTTAAGAGAAGGCATTTTATGATGTCTAACTTTTGTTATTCCATCTTCATAGTATTCATCTTGATTTTCCCAATACCCAAGTTTTAAAGTTGCTAAATCAGATGTATCTCTTATTTGATACCAACCAACATAATTATTATCTAATAACTTTTCATTACTATCTATATTTATGTTAGGTGTTGTTATATCATAATTTGGAAAGAATGGGTTTTTAACATTGTCAGTTTCTAGTATTGTAAAATTACCACTTGCTGAAGGAGTTATATTAATCCAATCACCACTTATTGTTTCTACTATTCTACCTTGAATATGATATCCTTTACTTATTTTATCTCCTTTACCAAATGCAATATACAAAGCATAAACTTCATCTGGTTGAAATGTAGAATATTTTAATATCTTATCTCCTTCATCTGCTTTAAAGGTAGTAGGTGTTCCATCTTCTCTAGTATTTATAGTTGTACTGTAATCATCAGCATCTACTGATTCAATATGAACTTGAATTTTAATATTGTTAGCTAGAGTTTGATAGGTTATAGTTTTATTAGCATCCATCCATACTTCATCATCCTCATACTCAACATCTAGTATAGATAGTTTATTTTGAAACTTACTAATTGCTCCAAGTCCTTTAAATCTTGCTCTACCTAATACTATTGATTCATAGCTTTCAGAATATAATTCATCACCGGTTATAGTTATCTCAATTGAATCACTTGTTATGTTATATATACCAGCAGTGTACGCTTCATTACTTTCTCCTGTTCTAAATAATACAATTAATTTAAATCTACTGAATGTCCTATCTAGATTATGTATTTTAAGATTAATTGATTTAGATACAAATCCTCCATACTGACTAATTAAAGATTGATCAGCAATTACAGTTATATGATTTGTTATATTAGCTTCTGGATGAACTTTTGGTGTCCAATTAGTAGTTTCAGTTCCTTTTTCACCAAAGTTACCCATTGGCACTGGCTCTGATATTAAACTAGGAGAAGTAAAGTCAAAATCATTTATCTCATAAGCTATACAAAATTGATAAACACCACATTTAAGATTACCACCTTTAGTAGTACTTTCAACATTAATAAAAGGAGTATTAAACTTAGGTTGAAGAAACATTAACTCTAATGTTCGTTCTAAAGTTGAATCAGTATTATAACTTATATCTGTGCCACTTAAAGGAAAAGGTAAATCTTCAATATTCAATAACATTGGTCTACCTTTATTTACCCAATCAAAGAAACTTATTAATAACTCACCTTTATAATTATAAGTATAAGTTCCAGTAAATCTAGTTGTTGAAAGAATATTAAGATAGCTTATATCAGTTGTTTTACAAATAACGGTTGTTGTGTTATTTTGAAACTTACTTATTATAAAAGTAGTAGAGTTATAAAGAGTAAATAGTATAGTAATATCTTTAACTTCAATATAACCTATATTAACACCAGAAGGACTTCCAATTTCTGAAAATCCTTTATGTGTTTTTATACCTTTACCTTGTTGTCTAATAATGTTTTTAGCTTGTATCCAACTTCCAGATGGTAGATTAATCGGATCTATATCTGTATTAAGTCCTTTATTTATATCCATTGATTATAACTTTTTTAAACTCAACATTAATGTATTACTTATAGCATGGATTTCAAGCATTGTTAATCTATCAAAAGATATATCATTCCTTGCTAGCTTTGTATATTTCTCATATTGAGCAACTGGATTAAGGTCTGGTACTCTACGATCAAAAGTAAGAGGTGCTACAGTTAATCCCTGTAACATTATATTTTTAAGTACATACCATTTAATAGCTTCTTTAAGATAAACGTTATCTAAAACTAAAGGAAAATAGATATTATAAACCTGATCAAATTCAGTTTTAAGTTTACGACAGATTACTTCAATTGGATAATCGTCAGTATCAGCATTAGTTGCTATATATCCATTCTCATACTTAGCAGTTATGCTAGTATTAAAATATGTATTATCTGATAAAAATACAGAATTAAAAGAAGGATGATCTAATCTGATATAGTAATCTCTATATTTTATAGCTTCAATACTTTCTACTTTAACTGTTAGTTGAGCAGCACCATCTTCTAAATCTAAAGATATGGTTTCTAAATCATAAGTTGAAGGTACTTGTATTTCAGCTATTGCATCAGCTATCCACATAGGAGATAGGTTAATCCATCCTTGATGGGTAATATTAAAAGATGTTAATATTCTACCTATTATTTCTTTACTGTTTATAAAAGTAATCATTGTGTTAATCTTTGGTCATATTTTCTATATCTAAAAGCAACTGTTGGGTCTAAAGTTAAAAGATATTGTAGTTTATTAACAGAACCTAACTTTTCATCTGTAAGTATTTGTTCTTCTGTTGGATTATTACTAAGATAATCATCTTTAACTCTAGTTCCTGAATTGATGTAATCTGTTGGTATAAATGTAAACAATATTATTTGGTTTATAAGGTCTTTATGTAGTGTATTTCTATGCCAATGAAACCAACAATTAACTGGTTCATGACGAACTAACCACTTTTCACCTTCTCCTGTTTTATGGTTATAAAGTTTAATGTTTTCTTTAGTTAAAGCATCTCTTAACTTAATACTTTTATCCCAGTTAACTGCATCTGTTTCAATAAGGGTTTTCTCTATTATTTCCATAGTTCCCATACCTCTACCAAACTTAACAAGATAACCTTTTATAATTAAATATGTTAACTTATTACCTAAAGCATCCATTAACTTATTAAATACATTATATGTGAACTTAGCTTGAAATCTCTTAAGATAGTTTAATCTTGCAAGATGTTTCTGTTCATCAATAAATGCTTCAATGTATTTAACTGCGTGCATCCTAAATATTTTAATCTCTGGCCTATATACCGGAAATAGTTTTCTAAGATTAGAGTTAAACTTATATCTATAAGCAAACTGATTCTCTGTTCCATCATATACATATAAAGCACTAGAAGGAAACAAATGAAACTTATTCTGTAATTGACTTAATGAATCAAAATAACTTTCTCTTGCTATTTGTGCATCATGTAGAAGAATTAGAGTAGCATCTATATCTTCAGTTATATACTTTTTATATAGTGCTACTCTATCGTTTAGTGTTAACTTCATTCTTTATCAACCTTTAATCCAAACTCAATCTTTAATTCTTCATTTAGTAATTTGTACTTAACAAGATTAACAATATC
Organism: uncultured Candidatus Saccharibacteria bacterium; assembly: GCA_964563715.1. GTDB lineage: Bacteria > Patescibacteriota > Minisyncoccia > Phycocordibacterales > UBA9973 > UBA8515. The sequence goes on from CAZLXA010000004.1 coordinate 43,189, forward strand.
CAAAGGAATATCCAAAGGAACATTAGTTTTAATAACTGATTGATAAGTTGAAGCTTTATTGAAATTACCTATACTTACAGTTACTTCTTCATAGAATAAACTAATATCTGAGAATATTGCTGATATTTTAATCTTATTTATAGGAGTAAATGTTGTTACATATATGTAAGAGTTATCGTAAATATAATATATAGCATCACCCACCAAAGGTAGAAATTCATTAAACCCAGTATTAACAAAAGTAGTAGGAACAAAAGACACAATACCATCTTCACTACCTACAAAAGTAAATAGATCGGGACTAAGTGTTGTTCTTACTGGTTTAACTATTCCTAAAGTTGTTCTATATAATATATTATTCTTACGAAATCCCTTGGGCTTATCAGTAACAACACTTAATGGAAGATAAACACTTGTTATTAAATCTTTACTATATCCATTCTTCTCTACTGTTTGTTTTAGAATAGTTGCATATTCTTGAACAATAAGATCTTTTAATCTAGCAATAAATATAGAATCAGTTATTCTATTGAATGTTCCTGCTAATTGATCAGCCCATTTGTCTATTGTTAGTATCATTTAAATGATTTCTGTTAATATTAAAATATATATAATGGCTACCCCTATTACTATCAGTAACTCTGATTTAGTTATTTTCATAGTCTTAGCTTTTTACGAATAATATAAAATGCAATACCTAAAACAATCATTGTAACAATACCCAATAGATAATAAACAAACCAATTGAAAGATTTAGTTTTCTTTTCAGTTGTAGTTACTTGAGTATTATTTACATTAGATTCTTTAACATAAGATTCAATAGCTTTACGTATAATTGCAGCACTATCAACACTAACAAGTATTTCTATAGTATTGTTTCTAAACTTAGTAATTACTTTCATCTTACCTTTTTCTTCACTAAGAT
>CAZLXA010000005.1:0-41663 GCA_964563715.1 uncultured Candidatus Saccharibacteria bacterium
GTATTGTTTCTAAACTTAGTAATTACTTTCATCTTACCTTTTTCTTCACTAAGATTAGATATTAGTACATTCCCTAAACTATCACATTCAAAGTATGCTTTGATATAAGCACTATCAGCAGGAGTTACTATTGTATCATATTTAGTAACTGTACTTTCTTTATAAACTATACTATCAACTTTAACATATTGAGTAGCTACAGTTTGTTTAGTCCTACAACTAAATAGTAATACAAGTGTTCCACTACATATTACTAGTACAATTAATTTAAGTGTTACTTTCAAATTCATTACATTTGTTTTTATTTAATGCAGCACCCAACACTCTACCTGTAATCATAAATACTGCTGAAGGAATACCTATTTCAAAATAAATAGGTTCTTTTGTAATCCAACTTAAAGCAATAGAACACAACATAAGTATAACCCCTATAATAGTAGTAGAGGTTATACTAAGTTTTACTGATACACTACATTTTGTCATTACCAGTATATTTTATACTTACGTTCTGTATCTTTTGAATTAGAATTAGCTAATACATCAGTCTTAAGTTTAAGTATAAAGTAACCTTGTGCTACATCTGCTTTAGAGAATCTAATACTACAAGCATTAAGATAAACTTGTAATTGCTTATTCTTTGATAGTTTAAGTACAGCTTTAGTTTCACTAAGTTCAGGAGTAAAGTATCCAGTAGTCCATTTAGGAGTAAGTTTCTTATATGGTATTAATTGAGCAAAAGTCATAGACTTTGTAATTAAAGGTGTAGTAATCTTTAATTCTGTAATCTCAGGCCATTCAGGATTAAGACTGTAATAAAGATTATCTTTTACATCTAATACATGATCTGTTTCTGCAAATATAGCATTTATATCACACTGACCAAGATAAGTTGAATCAAGTTTAAGTTCTGTCATACCACCATCTCTAAGAACTCCCCAATAGACTGTTTCATCTTCAAGAAACCCATTCTTTACAGGTACAGTATTATCGTTAGCAAACGCCATAGCAAATCCCATAGTTGATTTACTATACTTCATTGCATTTGCATAATAATCATCTCCAATCTTAAACATTGAATAAACTTCATCACCTGTTTTATACCAGCTATTATCTACTGGATTAATAATGTAATTCTTCATTGGGAAATTACCATTATTATAACACAAAGGTCTGTTTACTGTTGTTGAATTTTCCATTTTATTATTTATTAGTTATATTATATTTATAAAACACTATTTTGCTATTACTTCAAATTCTTCTGTTCTAGAACTTATTACTATTTCTCTTATAGGATTAATTTTATAAGTCCATGTAATTACAAGATAATATTTACCAGGACTTACAAATTCAGGAATGGTAATGTCATGATTCCATACTTCATAATCACCTTTAGGTAAAAATGAAGCTACATCTGAAAAGTTTATCTGAACGTGATTAACAAGTTGATGATTTGCTCTTGCTGGAACATTCATAAGTTTATGATATTCTACAAAGTATCTAACTCTTTCACCTTGTTTAATTATCTTATTCTCAACAGGAAATGGAACATTACCAAGACTTGCAGGTTCAAAAGGATAAAATAATAAATATCCTATGTACCCAGATAGTACCAATGTAAACACTATGATTATCATTGATAAACGATAGATTATCTTCTCTTTATTATTCATAATTATTGAGGAAATATTAATTTCATTATTGCATATCCAGCACCCATTAACACAAGTCCAACTAATCCAAATACAATACTTCTTATAGGTATAAGTTTTTCATCAAATAACTTACAAGAAGCATCAAATTCTGTTTTAGTTATAAAGCTATCTTTTAGATTACCTTTAATCTCCTTAACATCAATTTCCATAATTTTCAACTTCTCGTCCATCCTCGCAAGTATGGTTTCAATGCTTTCTTCTCTCATATTGTCTTGTTCTTTATTCATTTTTAGTTAAATTAACTTACTAAAGTAAATTAAACATTCCACCACTTTTATTTGCCATCACCCAATTAGTATTATTACTTGGATACTCAACTATTGCTGCATTGTTGTAACTACAATATGCTCCTGTTGTTAATGCTGCCCATGCTGAATTATCAGTAACATTAGTTATTGCAGTACCATCAGCATAATGAGTAGTTTTAAGATTAGAAGTTAACCAAGTTTGAGTGCCAATAGTTACTATTCCATATTTATTACCATCAATGTCAGTAATAATACCAGATGCGGGAATTGAATCTACAATGCAGCGAACTGAATTACCATATACTTTACTAACATTATCAGTAACTAATGTAGCAAGAGTATTATTTAAGTCAGTAAATGCGGCACTTGAAGTATTTGCTTGTGTTGAAGTCCAAAATAATTCCCTTAATAAAATATTAGAATAAGCTCCCGATAAATGTCTATATCCACTACCAAATGCAAAAAACCTACTACTATTATCTGCACCAGTATTAGGAGTAGCCCAAAAGATAGGATTAATACTTTTCAACTTCCCACCACTTACAGAATGTCCACCTAAATAAGCACTCAACGTAGCCCACTCAGTAGAAGTAGGAATATGACAACCTGCTGGGGCTAATACTTTATCATTTGTAGTACCATCAATTCCTGCAACAGCATACCAATTATAAAGTAGTCCATTACCCATTGGAGGTAATGCAGCACTTCCATTTCCTGCATAGAATTTACTTGCTGGTGCTGTTGAATAATGTAAATAAACCCAATCTAATTGTGGGTCAGGACTACCTGCTGTTAAAGCAAATGTATGTACTGCTGCTGTTGGACTTGTTATAGTGATAGGATTTGCTTGTGTTCCTATTGCTGTTAGCTTACCTACTGTTTGAGTTACACCATTAACAGGTCTTACTTTACGTCCTGCATCAATTATAAGTTCTGCAAAGGTATTAGCACCTTGAATGTCAAAATAACCTGTGTGAGAACCAGAGAATTGTACTTTGTTGTAGGTTTTACCACCACCTGAAAATGTTAAAATATCACTCCCTAATGCTGGATTAGCTATAATTGTAGAATTTTCTGCATAAAATGTTGTAGCAACAGCTATTGACATAATATTTCCAGCATTTTTAACACAAGAATAAATGCCATTCCCCATAAATAACGTTCCAGCAGTAGTTTGGAAACCATTTCCAGTATAATTATAATCATTAAAATCAAAAGTACCAATGATTAAATTAAAGCAAGTAGCAGCGCTAAGTGTTAAAGTAAAATTTGATTTATTTGTGTAAGTTCCATTTATTGCATTAACATTAATACTATACAAAGTTTTATCATACAAATTCAAATTATAACTACCCCTACCCATCAATGTTCTTGTAAAATTCCCACTCGGAGTAATATTACTTCCCAATATCAAACTTCCATAAATCTCAACTGCATTAGCAAGAGCAGTAGTCACTGCCTGATTAACTGCACTAAAATCACTTGAACCTTTTCTTGGTACATCAATAGTTAATGTAGAACTTCCAGAGAATGAATTTGCATCAAATATTGCACTGTCTTGTGGTAATGGTACTCTACCTGCTCCACCACCTCCATTAGTTGCGAGAAACCATTTAGTTGCATCTTTCCATGTACAAGCACCAGAGGTATGTTTGTAATATTGTGTTGCAGCAGTAGTAAATGTTATTCCTGTATTACCACCACAATTACCACTACCACCAGTTATTGCAGATAAATCAACAGCATTTGCCATTGCAATATCTCTGAAATCACAATAACTTGCTACTACACTTGCTGCTGTTATTGTTCTGGCTGTGCCTATTACTGAACTTGCAACTAAAAGACGATAGTTTGTTGAATTGTTTCCATTGATAGTCAAAACTCCATTAACAACAATATTTCCAGAAAATGGTAAATATTTTACTGCTGCAATACTATTACAAGTAAAGTTGTTACAAGTAAAATTTTCAACACTGCCAGAAGCTCCTTCTGATGAACCTACTCCATTGTAAACTACATTATAAATACTATATGATGTAGAAGGTAATCGTAAATAAGTACTTGCTGTTATAGTAGAAGTACCAGCATTTAATGTAAATGTAGTTCCAGCAGCACAAAATATACTTCCAGTAAAATTAGAACTACCAAGATTTAATGTTCTCGCTCCTGTAACTGTATCAGTTCTTAGTATATCTATTACTATTGTTTGATTATTAGTAGTCCATATCCCTCTTGATAAATAAACAGGCACAATTGCAGTAAATCCATCATAATTTGTAACGGTATCTGTCGTATTAACACAATCAATGTACCATTTATTCCAAGTATGTACTGCTTTACCATTAGTTCTTATTGTTCCAGTACCTTTCTGATACATATAGGCTATACCAGTTAGATTCCATGTAAGTAATGATGCGTGTTCTGTTAGATTACCATAACAGTTAAATACTACTGTACTACTTGATATTGTAATTGCATTAGTAGTTAATCCACTTGCATCAAATGAAGCACATGAAGCGGCAGTACCAGCTATTGTAATAGTTCCTGTGCCTGAATTAGCATCTATTATTGCATCTACTGTGGATGATGGGAAAGAGGTTACTTCTTTGATGGAAATATCGTCTATATGACACGATGTTGTACCTGTACCTGTGTAAATAGAAAATTGTGTTCCCTGAGAAACAAGATAAACTTCTTTTGCACCGTCTGAATTAAAATTACCAAATAGATTATAATTGTCTGAAGCCCTAACATAACCACTTGTGTAATTAGAAATTGTGAAAGTAACTTTATAGGCTTTACCTGATGCAATAAGTGAATTTCTTAATATTATTTTAGTATTTGTTGGACAACTAACAACTTTTAATACCCCATCAGCAACAGAAACTGTTGCATCTTTTGTCCAATATCCAGTATCACTACTAAAATCTCTATCAGCAGCAGTTGTAATTAATTCACTTCCTAAAGTATCAGCACCAGTACCACCACTTGTACTACTCCAATTTAATGGATTATTCCAATCTCTTGTATTATTATTTATTAAATATGCTGGCATTACTTATTCTTTTTAGGGTTAGCAACCTTACTTCCATTAACAATACACTTACAGCCTTTAACAGTAAATATAGCAACATCTCCAATGATTTCAGCACATTCTACATCTTCATCAATGAGTATTACTGAACCATCCTCAAATTCTACCTTATCTGTCTTTTTTGGTTTATTCTCTTTGTTTTTATTACCTTTTTTGGTATCAGAGAATCCATCAGACCATCTACCATTCTTTGTAAGTTTACAATGTTTCTTTCCCATTATTCAATGTCCTCCACAAAACAAAGTGTATCATTTTCAACATTTTCAAATACAAAGTAACCTATTCCAGCTTCCTTTAAATCTTTCCAAAAGGTTTCAGTTGGATTAGTAATAAGCTGTTTTAGACTTTCTGCTTTATCAGGGTAATCAACAAATACTCTGTCAATTTCAGCAGTTACAACATCAGGATAAGTAGTAATACCTAACATCAGATATTCTTTAGTCCTTTCAATAATGTTGTTTATCGAGTTACTACTAAAGAAATCATTAACTAAGGCATTAACTCCATTAAGCACATATTCATCAATGTTCTCTGGTGAATGATTCTCATCAAACTGATAGAAGTCAGCAACAAGTAATACATTCATACTTGCTGTACTAACATCAATAGTCCCATCACCTGTTAGTTGAAGCCACTTATTGTATCTTTGTGTTGCCATATTATACTTCTTGTGCTAATCCAACTAAATTAAATTTAGTACTAGCTGCATGATATACAAATCCAAATGTAGTTCTCTTACTTGCTATCAAAGTAGAAGGTAAAGCTAATCCACCTTTAGCTTCAAATTTATTACCATAAGTCAATGCTCTTGCTGTACCATCACAAGTTACAGATACTACAAACTTTTCTCCACCAACATAACTTGTTACTGTAGGATTAGCAAAATCTAAAGCTGCTGCTTGTGCTGTAATCTCATAGTAATCATAAGTAGTATAATCTAAAGTAAGAGTACCTGGAGTTCCTGCAATACTAGTAGTAGTATATATTCTAGGAGTATTTATGTTCTTTTTAAAATTAGTTAAACTAATACTTGCTAAATCAGCATTATTAGATGTTGCTGAAAAAGGAATATAGTCTGCATCAGCAATTGCTCTTTGATTAGCAGCAATTAGATCTCCTATAGTTTCAGCAGTAGGTGGAGTAACAGATACACTTTCAGCTGGAATAACATCACTTTTCATCCAGAACCATCTACTTAATTGTTTTGCTAAATATTTTATATCCATAGTTTATTATGTTAATGTTGTACTTAACCAGTTATCATTAGTAGATGTTAAATCAGTAGCATTACATACCCAAAGTTTACTACTCTCAAAGAATGTTTGTGCTTCTTCTCCAGGAGTACCATCTACTCCACCTGATAAAGCTGTAGCACTTCCAGCCCAAGATAAGTTAGTTCCACTTTTTCTAATGTTTGTACCAGTACCTATAATACCTTTAGTTTTATATGTACAACTCATTGTAGCTGCTGTAAGTTTAGCTGCTGTACAAGTAGGATGTACTTCTGTTAATGTTCCATATTCAGTACCTGGTGTCCCATTATCTGCAATAGCTGCAACTAAATTATCAATAAATGTTTCAGCTGTAGTACAATAAATATCATTAGCTGCTTCTGGATCAATTCCTCCACTTAGTTCAGTTGCTCCTTCAAACCATACACTAGCTACATCATCTAGACTTTTAGCTAAAGCTATATCATTTCCTGCAAAACCTAATGTTTTAGCTGTTATTGTTACATTTTGAGTATCTACTTTACTAGCTGAAACTGTAGTATGTGCAACTGTTCCTGTACCTACAACTCCTGCACTATATCCAGTATTTATTGCAATAACTAAGTTATTAATACAAGCACTTGTACCACCACCACGATAAACATCATTTGCTGCTTGTGCATCTATACCACCTGTGAAATAATCTCCTTCTGTATCCCATGATAAATTAACACAATCTAATAATCTAAAAAAACTGTTGCCTGCAAATCCTACACTATTAGCTGTTATTGTAACTACAAATGCAGAAGTATTAACTGCTGTTACTGCAACATCTGGCACTGCTGTTCCTGCAAAATAATCAGATCCTGCAATACCTGTTCCATTAATAGCTTTGAATAATCTGGTCATTGTAACTTCTGCTGTACTAATAGCAATATCATTAGCTTGAGAAGGAGAGTCTTTTAATCTATATACTCTAGTGCCAATAGTTACTGTATCACCATCTGTAGGGGCAGTTTCATCACTGGTTAATACAGCAGAAGCAGCAACTCCAGCACCTAAAGCATCTACTCTAAATTTATAAACTACTCCACCTATTGTAATAGTATCACCTTCTAATGGATTAGAGTTTAAATATAGATTCTTACTAGCTGCCACACCTACTCCTAGTGCATCTAATCTAGCTTTATAGGTTACATCGTCTATAGTTACTGTATCACCTTCAGCTGGAGTATTAGATACTGTTAATACTTTACTAGCTGCTACTGCATTAACTGGAGTAAATATAGGTAATATAACACTAGATTCTATTTCAGATGGTAATTGTTCTACATCTGTAGATAATGTAGTAATCTGTTCCTGTAAGAGTTCTATATTTGATTTAGGGAATTTCCTACTAAGTTTTGTTTTCATTATTATTATATTTAATTATTAACCTATATATCCATGAACTCCTATAAGAAAATCTATAGTAGCATTGTTAGTAGCATTTTTAGCTTGCATCCATACTTTGTCTGTGCCTATTGTAATTCTAGGCATCATAATAGGAACAATAATATCTATACTACCACCTTGTGCTGCATCTGCAATAATTGGAAATGTACTATATTGACCTGCTGTTATAGCATCAGCCATAGTACCTGTACCATAAACTAATCTAAGATACCATAGTGTAGTTACAGAAGATGCTGTAATAAACATATTATGAATATCCATTTTAACATAAGGTACTGCATTAGGAGGAGTTGCAATGGTGTCATTTACTCCCCATACTAAAGCTTCATCATTTGCATCTGCCCCAAATGTAGCATTACCAGATATAGCTTGAAAAGAACCAACCATACCAGAATCACTTATTGATTTAGCCCAAGGATTTACACCAGATTGATCTGCTGATTTACCATACCATCTTTGTACATTATGAAAATGCTTTTCTATTTCATGTCCTCTATAAGCAAGAGAATTTACAACTCCTAATAAACCAAGAGTTGCTTGACTATCTATTTTTGAAACATTATTATATGCCATACTATTATTTTATAAAAAAGTTAGTACCATCTGTATATACATCTATTGCTTGATAGTTATCACTCATAACATAAGTAGCTGCACCATCTATTGTTTCACTTCCTTGTGTTTGTATTGTAATATTATTAGTAGCACAAAGTCCACCAGCATCTTTAATAGTTAATACATGAGTATTACTTAATAGATTAGTCATTAATTGTAAATTAGTAACTGCACCTGTTGAAGTATATGTTACATGAAGTAATTGATCTGTTGGTAATACATTGTAAGTTGCTGCATCTACTACAGTAAGCTTAGATAAGTTTAAATCTTGTTTAACTATTAGCATAGTAACAGTAATATCAGAACTATTCCAATCAGCACTAGTTAACCATATTTCTTTTATTAATGATGAATTAACTACTTTAGTATATAAAACACCAGTTGTTAAAAGTACACTTGCATCTATATCACTTGCAGTAGATGTACTACCATAATCTAAAGTTATTTCTTTAGTTGATTCGCTTGTAATACTATAAAGTAAATAACCATATGGAATATCAATAGATAGTTTACCATTAGCTGATATTACAGTAGGAGTTAACGTTTTATTAATACGATTACTTGTAATTGTAATATCTGTATTATCTCCGATATGTGGTATTATATGAGCGAAATCTCCTTGCTCTAATAAAACATGATAAACATAATCTCCACCAAATCCAAGAAATTCAACAGGATTAGTAGAACTATCAATTTTTATAACTTCATATTTATAATCTAAAAATACTTGAGCAGCAAAATTAAACTGTAATAATGCACTTGTTGCATCTAGTAATGTTACTTTCTGAAATCTTGAAATTGCTCCACTAGATGCTAATGTTGCTTTACTAAATGCTTTTTCAGAACCTATCTTTTCAAAGTCTAACCATGTTACTGTAGGATCAGAAACATCAGCAGGATCACTACTAATATTAGGTGTTCCTAGTGTAGTAAATACCCATTGAGAATTTCTATATACATCTCCACTAAGTATTCTGAATATTAATCCCACAATATTATCATCTATTGTTCCATCAAATAAAGGATGTCTAGTCCAATGTCCAGATGTATTAACTATCCACAACCCATTCATGTGAGGTAATTGAGCATTAACAACAAGAAGAGTTTGTCCTGTTGTCATTGCTACACCATCTTCTGTTATATTCCCATAATAATAATGTCCACTATGAGATTCACCAGGAGTAGTATCCATACATAGAACATCTACAAAGAATACTCCATCATATATTCTAGCTTTCCAAGTTGCTCCATCTAGATATATTTGCCAAGTTACTGAATTGTCTGCATCGTTAACTAGCAAACCTTCTTTTAATACATCTGTTGCAGCTAACAATTCTGCTACATCAACAAATGTTTCATTTGTACCAACTATAGTTCTAGGATCTAAACTTCTACCATCAGCAACTATTAATGGTGCACTTGTTATTAAAGTATCTAACATATATTTTTAATTTAAACAGGATATAAAACAAACCAATTATTACTTACAAGTAGGGGTGCTAAATTAGTATAACAATAGTATGTATACTTGTATCCGTTACTAAGAGTTACATCTCTTTCTACTGTAAAATTAAAATTCATAGGAAAAAAGTTATCGGGAGATGTACTATTAGAAAAATGATCATAATCTGGAAAATCTGGATTCTTTTCTGGTATTAAAACCCAAGCATAAACCTTTTGAGTAAACAATGTAGCAAACCATCTAGTATACCAATCTAAATACACAGCAGAATATACAGTTGACCCAGGAGGATAATAAGTACTAGGACTAAGAGTTATTGCTGCACCTTTTCCTGATGCAGAAGACCCAGCTACACCTAAAGTAAAAGCATTTTCTTCTCCTCTTGATCCAAAAGGAACAGTATTATAAAAGAACCCAATATATGCAGTTTCTCTAATACCTGCATGTAAACCATAAGGAATTGGTAGCATATTATAATAAATTAGCGAATAATGGAGAAACTACACCATACATAACACCATTGAGAATTATACCACTATAGGTAAGCCCCGAACCAGCGTTTAATGTTATAACAGTTTCCCCAACTCCAGGTATTATAGTAGTGTTATGATTAAACTTAACTGTAATATTAGTAGTAGTTGTTAGTACAGATATAATAAAACTAGTTCCATTATAAGAAGATAAAGTTCCAGATTCTGCAATTAATATAGTTAATAGACCAGTTCCAGAAGTTACTTCATAAAAGAAAGTATTATTTAAAGCAAGAGAGGGAGTTCTTGTAATACCAGTACAAGCTATAGTTAATTCAGTAAGAGGAGTAACTTTAGGAGAACCTGTAAATACAGCAGAAGCTAATGTTTTATTAGTTAAAGTTTGTGTTCCACCAACTGTTACAGTACTTGTTGTATCTGTTCCTGCTGTACCTGATATTCTTATATCTTTACTAGACGTTAAATAAGTAACTGCTCCTGTAAGAATCACATTTCCATTTCCAAAATTTATAGTACCTGTAGCTTTAATATATGTATTATTAAGAGCAACAGTACCAGACCCTATATCAACTACTCCGTTAGAAGCAGGCATAAATGCTACACTAGCTACTATATTTTTAGTTTCTAGAGAATCAGTAGCCGCATCATATTTTAAATCAGCATTTGTTTTAGCTGCTAAAGTTCCAGTTACACTATTTACAAATAACGGAAAACAAGTAGTATCAGAAACTTCATCAGCTACAACAATAGTAGAAGCTGAACCTACAGCTGAATCTGTATAAGCTATAGTTTTTCTAGTTGCTGCACTAGGAGTAAAATATAAATTCGTTCCATCATACTCCATTGCCCCATTCAAAGGAGTTGTAAGATTTACTCCTGCTGTAAAATACAAAGGTCCTGTTCCTGCTGTGGCTGTTCCAGCTGCTAATGTTATTTTTTTACCAGTAAGAGTTTGTGTAGCAGTAGTAGATACTACAACTATACTTCCTGTTGCTCCAAAACTCAAACTAGTGTTTGCAGCAATAGTGTGAGTTAAAGAAAATGCCCCACTTAGTATAATCGATCCACTGTTAGGAATAGTTAATGTTCCATTTCCACCTGTAGCTGTAATTGCTAATCCATTTATTTTAGTAGCAGTAGCTATACCTAAAATAGGAGTTATTAAAGTTGGACTAGTAGCTAATACATTATCACCACTTCCAGTATTAGTGACACTTACTAATTGGCTTGAACCATCTGTAGCAACAGCTGAACTAGAAGTTAATCCAGAAATAATAAGGTTCCCATTTATCTGTCCTCCACCACTTATCTTGCTTATAAGACCATCATTTATAAAATCATCTTTATAATAGGTATAAGCAGAAGCTGCTTCTCCAGTACCACATCTATAAAAATGTCCTGAACCACTTGTATCTGCTGCATTATAAACAACATACACAATAGTTCTTTGAATAGGAATGTTTGATTGAGGTAATTCTGGGTATCTTGTAAAAGTAGTACTTGTTCCAGTTGCATTAGAAATATATACTCCATTTTGTTTACCCACTGATGTTTGATGCATTACTAAATATAATCCACCTTTAACAAAACTAGCAACATAAAAATCTGTATTGGGTATACTTCCAGCTATATTAGTAATAGCATTTTTACTTCTACCAAGAACAGTAATTGTAGGAGCATATTCTTCTACATAATGCCAATCAGATGGACCAGTAGGAGTTGCTGTTAAAGTATATAATTTATATATAATACCAGTTGTTACATCAATAATTCTAGCATTATTCCAAAGTAATTCAGCTGATCCTGCATTACCAGCAGTTTCTATCAAAGCTGAAATAGAAGCATAAGTTGAATCCCCACCAACAGTAGTTAAAGCATCTACTGGTGCAGTATATTGTGTTTGTACAAAAGGAGCTGATGTTGTTATGAAAGTATTAGGCATATCTATTTTATTTATTTGTTATTCTGAAAATATAATATTTTTTGGTATCATTCTAGTTACTGTATAATATAATATACAATCTGTAAGTTCACCATCTATTAACATTTGGTAACTATCATTTGTATAGAACTTAAAGTTAAGTAAATATGGAGGAGGTTGTCCACCTTCATCTAAACCATGAGTAAATGCTGTTGGATAAACAGATTTAGGTACTGCTAACCATTGATAACTTTTTATTGTAGGAAGTAAAGGATTACCAAAAGTAGTCCAGAAAGCAAAAGTTGGAGTACTAGTACTTGTATCACTTCCACACACAACAGGTGTAGCTAAAGCAATTAATGCTTCTATATCTCCTTGTGGCAAATCATTTGTTGCAGAATCTAACATTCCCCAATACAAAGTAGTTATCTCTTCAACACTAGCAATTATAGATTTAACACTTGTACTACTCAAAACTTGAGTATCTTCTATAAACCAAGAATCTTCATAAACATCTATTCTATATGAAGTAGTTTCAGATAAATTAATAGTTTCTGTAAATAATATATTAACTGTATCATCTCCAGCTTTTGTATCTACTATAGTTTCTAAATCATTAACAATACTAACAAGATTAATTACTATGTTAGAATCTAATGTTCTACTAGCTGTAGTTCCAAATGTTATTGTATAATCATCTCCTATAACTACGTTTGATCTATTAGTAATCAAATTACTTAATGATATTTGAGTATATGATTTTTCTAATTCAAATGTTTGATATTCAGTCCATGTATTATCTCCAACAGTTTGTGTTATAGTAAGAGTTAATATTTGATCGCTTGTTAAATAATCAACTAGCGATATATTAGAAGTAATAGTTGAATCATCAAAAACTAAATCTACATTTGCAATAGCATCTGTATTAGAACTTATAACTCCAGTTATAACATTATTTACATTATCTACATAATTATTCAAACTGCTAGTAATTACTATTTCTTCATTCTTTGTAACAGGATCTATTGAAGTAGTAGTAGAGAAATTAGAAATACTTACTTGATCATACATAGTAAATGTTTGAGTAGCTGATCCAACACTTAAATTATTAAGTTGTATGTTAAATGTATAAACTGTAGTTTCTTCCAATGTTATATTAACATAAGATGTATCTTCAATTATTAAATTGGTTCCTGATATTCTATATTCATCTATTAATAATGTATTAGTTCCATCTGAAAGTGTTACTAATTGAATATCTGATTCTAATATAACTACTCCTAAATCTATTGTAAACACTAATGTATTTAAATGACTTATGATTCCAACACTTGGGACAATATTAAATGAAGTTATTGTTAATACATTTCCTGCAGGAATAGCACTTAATGCAGCAAGTTGTGTTTCAATATTCTCAAATCTATTTATAATTAAATTCAATGGAAATTGTTTATCTGTATTTTCTTCTGAATCAAATCCATACATGATAACTCCATCTTTGAAATCATCAAATATCTTATTTAATTGACTAACATGTTTTGGTGTTTTTTCACTCATTGTTATTCTGTATGTAATTGTAATCTATTATTTGCACCCTCAATAAACATAAATACTTCATAATCATCTCTTTCCCCATTAATGTACTGTTCATATTGAGCAATACCATCAAAAGTTAATAAGCCTTCAAATGAATAAATATGTGTATCTATATTAAAAATATTAACCATATCTGATAGCTTTAATCCATTACAGATTAACTTCTTTGATAAGGTTGGAATATTATAGTCTGTTAATACATTCTCCCAAGTATAAGTATGATTTAACAACATCTTTCTCTTAATAGAGTAGAATATATTGAAAAAGTACTTCATTTGAGCAGATAAAGCGTAATTAGGGCTAAATCCATTAACCATTTCAGCTTCATAGTGTCTAATCCAGATAGCTTTAAATTTAGAATAGTACTTCCTTCTAAACGTTAAATAATAACTCTGATTGTATTTAGCAGCTAATGTTATCATTACCTATAAGATATTGATTTACTTTATAAATAATCTCTGCCATATCTTGCATTTGAGTATGAAAGTCAGTTGTGTAAGCAGATACTATATCTCCGCCAAATGAAGGAGAACTTGTATATAATGCCTTATAAGTATCACCAGTTGTTAAATGTGAAGTAGAGAATATTGAACTACCTGTTATTACTTCAAGTACAAAGTGATCATCTACTATCCAAGAAGGACTACCTGTTCCAACTGATACACATTGATATACTTTATTAGAATATATATTATCATTATCTGTTATCTCACCATAGTTAAATTCTAAATCTGATAACTCAATACCAAGAAAAGAATTAACTAAATTACTAACTACATTAAATATATAATCCTTTTGTTTAAAGGTTGGATAATTAACAGTTGAGTTAGGAGAACAACAGATATTCTCTAGAGATAAAGAATCTATATATTCAAGTATTGTTTTATTATTAACAAAGATATGTTTATTCTCTCTTGAATTAAATCTTGTATATAGATAATATACACCATCTGTAGATACTGGTAATGAAATATCTAATGCTTCTGTTTCTAATATAACAAATCCATTAACTGAAACAACAGTTGTTATATCTTCTATATTCGATGTAATGTTATCTTCAACTAATGTTAAAGGATTAAGACTAGTTAACTTAATAGCTAATTCTCTAAATCCAGTAGTTGTTAATAGTAAAGAATCTAATGTTGGAGAAGTAAGAGAATAAACATGACCAGAAGAAGATACAATCTTAATATAATCTTCTATATAACTATAAACAGTACCATCAGTAGGGGAAGGAGGATATATAGGTGGAGGTGTACTAGGAACTACCCCAAAGGCATATAGTAAAGGAGTTATATTTAGAATCGTATCAAAACTAACTTTTATATCTTTACTAGTACTAGTTGTATTTGCTAAATAAGTTGGAGTTATTAATGTTCCTACTCCATCTACTATACTAAAAAAATACCATAAATATGTAGCATTTCCACCATATGTGTTAGTAACAGTAAAGTTTATTTGTTCTCCCTTAATTGGATATAATTTGTCAGCAACATAACTTAATGTACTCATTTATTATTGTTTTTGTTCTGTTTGAGGAAGTTGTCCAGCAGCAGCAAAGTTCTTAGCTGCATATTGTCCAGTAGCTTTATTAAAAGCTAAAGTAACAATATCATTATGAACACTAGTTGGTAAATCTGTAGTAACATTGTACTCATAATTTACACTACAAGGTTCTTCAATATATGTTGTTTCAATAGAGTTTATATATGTATTAGAATCACATTGAACATAAACTTTATTATTTTTAATTTCAGCAATCAATGATTCTTGTGTCAAAGAATAAGAATACTCTTTAATATGTTCTATATCCTTTGAGTAAATCAATCTAACAGGAATATATCTTGTTTCAATAACAGATACTCCAGTTCCTAAAGTAATAGTTGATGTATTAGTACATCTAAAAACAACTCCAATATTTGTACCATTATAACCTCCAACAGAAGTTAAATCTGGACAAATTAGACCTGTACCAAGTGAATATACTCTATAATATTTATCTTTTATAAAAGTAACACTACCAGATAAAACATTACCAGTATCTATATTGGATTTAATTGAAAGTAAATGAAAAAGCCCATTGTTTGTTAATGGGATAAGTTGAACAGCTTCTATAAGCTTAGCTTTAATTCGTTTATATCTAGGTTGAGTAACCGGACTAGTTCTATGAATTACTGTATCAACCTGATTATAAAACCATACATTAGCAGTTAGTTCTTGTAGGTAGGAATGATTAGGAGTTAATACTTGATTACCATTTGCTATATTTCCAGGATTCTCTACTATATAAGTGTCATTATCATTAACTGAAATTGAAGTTCCTGCTATTGCTGCATATCCAAAGTCAGCTACAAACTCTTCACCAACTGCACTAACTGTAGAACCCCCATAATCTGATAAATCTTCTCCAACACCTGCAACTACTTTATACTTAACTCCATCATATAACCAACCATTTTGAACAACTATACCATCCTCATTAACTGTATTAGCATAAGGAAGATTAAATACAACTTGATTACCTAATCTGCTATAAATAGGATTAACATAAGACTTGACCAGAGAATAGATAGGTATTTGATTATTAACTAAATATTCACTAAAAGAAGGATTAGAATTAATATACGAATTTACAAAATCAACAATTGCAGAATTTAATATAAAATCTCTACCCTCTGGATCAAGTCTGTTAAAAAGATTAGAATTAAGCTGTTGTAAGCCTAATTCTAATCCTATATGTAGTTGCTTAACTGTCATTTATTAGGAAGCTTCAAATGTAGCATCAGTTCCAATAAGCCAATCTACAACATCAGATAGTACAATTGCAGCACCATTACTTCCATTTATATCATAAAATAGATAAATTTCTTGTGGGAAATTAGGTTCTAATACAAGAGTATCATCATCAGGTTTAGCAGATTTGAAAACTATTAGTCCATCACAAAGTACATTATAACCAGAAGCTAAATTAAAGAAAGCATCTTCTTTATAATTAAAGTTATGATCACCTAACATAGATTCTGCTTCTTGTTCTATAGCTTTAATTTTATCAACAGTCCATCCTATACCAGTATGAGCATAGACAATAGAAAGATCACCAGAAGTTGCTACTAAAAGAGCCAATTCATTCATACCATTGACTTTTAGTTCTTCTTCATAATAACCAGAAGAAACAGTTATAACTATACTTTCATTATTAGTTCCACCAACAGCAGCAGTAAATGCTATGTATGGCATATCTAACTCATTAATCATAGCTGTAAGTGCTGTAGCCAAAGTAGCATCAGTAGTTACTTTTGTTGACCCATAAGTCGAACTATGAACAGCAGATACATATTTACGACAACGACCATCATGGGCATGACCTTTATGAATAATCTCAAGAGTATATGTATCACCAGCCATTGCAGTTGTAAGTATCGCTCCTGTTAAATCAATAGTTGTAGTTTGAGCATTAGCACTAGTAAAAGTAGTAGTTGAACCAGGAGTACTGTAAGTCATTACTTTAGGAAAAATAGGTACTGAAAGTATTTGGCCATCTCGCATATATTTCAATTCCAATCTATCATAACTAGCAGCAGCAGCACTATGACTAGCATTAATGAAAACATTAGCTGTTGGCTCAAATATAGAAAGATCACCATTTATAGCTGGTTCTGCATTTAGCTTAACCGTTGTTGCGAAAATCACTTTTTTCATCGTTTATATTTGTTTTAATTTTAATGTATATTCTTTAACCTTTTTACTTTTTAATTCATTATCGGATTTAAAGAACAATACCACTTCTTGTAAAGTATTACCTAATACATAATCAGTATCAACAGCATCAACAATAATCTCTGTATTTGGAAGTCTATTTAAAATACCTCTATTTGTTAATCTATAAATAAGTGACTTAGTAACTAAATCCTTATCATTAACAACAGACAGGAATCTTTCTGGTTCTGATTCTGCTATGTCAGCAAGATAAACCTTTTTATCCCATATATCTGTAAATTGGTTAACATCTATTCCTAATACATACAATACATTATCAAGTTGTTCTTCATCTTTAGAAAGCAATAAACGTTTTTCAGTAGCTTCATCTTTCAATTGTCTATCTTTACGTTTCATCTTTTCAATATCACCTTCATAAAGAAGATAGAATCTGATATTCTTACTCTTATCAACATCAGTAAGAGTATTTGCTACATCTCTATAATTGAACGTATAGAGCCATAACAAATAATCTTCTGGTGTGATTGGAGAACCATATCTGATTTTATATACTTCTTCTACATTAAGTTTACCTTTAACTTCACCTTCTACCCAATTGGCTAAATCTTCATCAGATTTAATTGTTTTATTATCTCTTAATAATTCTAGAACTCCTGGTTTGTTAGACATTATGTCATAACTAAAACCTATTTCCAATTCTTTACCGTTAGGTGTAATTTGAACAGATAAAGAGTTCCAATAGTTAAGAATCATCTTACTCCAATTTGAAGAATTAGGGTCAGTACCAAGTATAGTTGGCATTAATTCTTTCATCAGTTCTGTTTTAGCAATCATGCTATTAACTCCATTAATAGAAGCACCTAAGAATCTACGAGGTTCATCTATGTTTGTAGCATTAGCTTTCCTAAAATAAGAACTTTCACTTTTCCAATGAATTGTTACTTTTTTATTTCTAAAAATCATATCTTTTATATTTATGTTATTTATAAGTTACTGATTTGATTAATTACTAAACACTCTTAGATAACCAGAATGATGTAGTAGGATTAGTAAATACAATACCTTTAGAGGTAATGATTTCATAGTATGCAATATCCTTACGTGTAGAAATCATTTGATTAGGCATTGCTCCCCATACAGCAGGTAAAGGTGACATACCTTTATAAATACCAACTTGATGTTCTCTACCTTTAGCTGCAACAAGTGAAATATTCCTACCCCCATTATCAGTTGCAGAGTGATCTAATGATACAAGGTTATAAGAAAATGCAGGATAACCGTTAATCATATTTCCAGCAGCTCTATCAAGTTCAGCAAGTGGACCATGATTAAAGAACTTACTTTCAATAACACGTACAATCTTACCACTAATTGTTTTATAAGCATTGAAATACTTACCATAAGTAAGACTTCCACCCATATCCTGAATCATAGCAGAACCAAGAGATTCGAAATATGAAGAACCATTAGCTGATGCTAACATTAAAGCATTGTTGAACTCTCTAATACCACCAGCACCTGTATAAAGGATAATTTCATCAGGAGTTGCATCAACTCTATTATCCAATACAGCCATAAGTGTTCCATCAATAACACTAGTTGTTAAAGTAGAATAAGTTGAGTAGTTACCTACTTCATTAAGAATCTCTTTAACACCAGGAGCCATAGGTACAGGTTCACCTGTTTCATCATCTATAGTAGTAATTCTACCATTTTCATCTCTATTGTATTCACCCAACCAAAGGTTACTTTCTTCAAGTAATCTACGATCAAGTTCAAATCGTTTCATATCATAAGGCATCCATTGATTAGTAGTACCTCCACCTTCCATAGGTAGCTGAATGTTCATAGCCATGTTGCTAACATTACCAGCTAATCCTTTAGAATAACGGTGATATCCAAACTGAGAAGTCCATTCTCCAGGAAGCATTGTATTATCCCTGTTACCATCAGATTTAGATGCAGGAATTGTAGGAACACTTAATACCCAATATTTACCAGCAGCAAACTGAGTATAAGGAATACCACTAATTGCACTAGAACCAGTAGCTGATACTGTATAATGCCAAAAACCATCAGATTGACGACCATGTTCTGTTTGAATACGAAGCCTATAATCACCATTAAGTGACATAGCACCATATTGTTTAATGAACATTCCATTTTTCATTTTAATCCTAAAACTACCACCACCAACACCAAGTGTAATAGAACCAATAGCTCCAGCACATTCAGATGTATGTTTCATTCTACCAAACACCTTCCATGTGAAAGTTGTATCGTTTAATTGTTTTGGAGTTTTACTAGTAATAAGACCTTCTCCCATTGTTTTAGTTAACAGTGGAAACATATCCGAATCTTTACCGTACATAAATGTCATGTTGATGTCTAATTCAACAGGATCAATCAATTTATTACGATAAAGAAGATTCTCATCAGCAAATTTAGCTGGATCATAAGTAACTGTGCTTATTTCTCTCATTGTTTAATCTTCTTTTTAAAATTATTAACCTATATTAGCAGATGCTCTTGGTTTAATAAACTTAATTTTACCATTAGGTTTAGTACCTCCACCATCTGAACTCTTAATTATTCTACGTTTAGTTGTTTCGTATTTAGTTTGTGCATTAATACTATCATTTGAAAAAGGATTCTCACCTATAAATGATTCAAGTGCCTCGAAAATATCATAATGTTTACTATTCGAGTTTCGTTTTAACTCTTTTAGATAACCATTATAGGCGTATTCTGTCATTCTAACGTTCTTTCCGTCTATGTTATAAATGTTAGTATTATATATGTACTTAAAGAAATCCTCTTTTGTTTTAGTCACATAAGACGCTTCACCATTTCTTACTTTGATTACATCTGGAATAGCTATATCTTGACCTTCAATAGATAATCTTTTCTGATTCATAATAATATCATAAAAAGAATCCTTTATTCCATTTGGAGTTTGAGATTTAGTATCTATACCCCAATATGAATTTTGAAACTCAATATCTCTAGCTGCTTGTAATCGTTCAGAATTAGTTTTATCTTCTAATACTTTACTTCTTACACTAGTAGCTATATCAAATAACTTATTCTGTGTTTCTAAGTAGTCAACATAAGCATCTGCTTCTGCAACTGTTTCACCTTTCTTAATTCTATCTTCTCTAACGATTAATCTAAGAAAAGGTAAATCATCTTTAGTTGGTTCTTTATTAATATCTAAATCAGTATTGAACCCTTTAATAGTTCCATTCTTTTCAACATAATCAAGAACATCTTTAACTACTGGATATTTAGAATATAGGTTATTAAGAAATACACCTTCATTGTTTTCTTGTAGTGTATCACTCATTCCTTTCTTATAAACATCATCTAGATATTCTTGTAAGCCTTGTACTGATTTAGCATATTGTTTATTCTCACCTTTATCTGTTTTAATTTCAAACTTAGGTTTCTCTAACAATACATCAAATTCAGTAGTATCATCTTCTAGTTGATCTTTAGTATATAGAACTTCTCCTTTTTCATTAACAGCATTACCTTCTGCATTGAGAAATAAAGTTGTTTCTTTACCTTCTATATCTACCATTATTTGCTCTAATCCTTCTGTTTTAAAATCAACAGGGGGTTGAGTATTATCTGGTTGAATAGGAGGAATATTAACAGGCGGTACATCTTCTGTTTTAAAAGGAGGATTATGTTGTACATCCTCACCTAATTCAACTACATCATTTGAAGGAACTCTTTGTTTATCAAATTTAATCGTGTTACTAATCTCACTCATAATTTATTGTATATTTTATGTTTAATTACTGTCCAAAAGTATCATATTTCTTATTAAGATGTATCATTAAAAGAATACCCCTTATCTCCACCGTCAGGATGATTCGAGATAGGGTGTCAATGCTTTGCATGATAGCCCAACGGAAATTATGTAATGAATATTATATGTATGCTCTAGCTTATATAACATCTCTAGTATATATACTATATTCATTAGAACTTAACTTACTATCTAATAAAGCTATTGTATTCTCATCATATACAATTAATAGATCATCTATTTCTGTAATTAGATTAATATATGATTTATCTGGCAATACATAATAACCAACTATAGCTGAATCTTTAATATGCAAGTCTACAACTTGTCTTTCAAAAGAGTCAGATTGACCTTCTACTCCTAGACTAGCTAGAACATTCTTTTCTTTTAAATACACATACATTTTTAATACCATAGTTTATTTGTTTTTATTTGTTTTTACTTTAGCTATTTCTTTTTGTGCTTTAATCTTTTTATCTTCTGCATTAGCTTTAAGTGCAGCTTGAGCAGAAGCAATACGTTCTCTAGATTCATTTGATAAACGTGCTGTTTCTGAATCCATTTGAGAATTAGTCATAGATGTATCATTATTCATAGATTGAATTGTAATATCATATTCCTTCTGAATAACTAAGTTATTAGCATCTACATCTCCTTGATTAAGTATTTCATCTATCTTATAATTATGCTGAGTATCAAGTTGTTCTTTAGCAGCAGCTAATTGCTCTTGTACCATTGAGTTCTTACGTTCTTCCATATCTCTTTCAAACTGTTCTTTAGCTGCCTTTAATTTAGCAATAACATCTTGTATCTCTTCAATGCTATCATGTTTAACAGCAGCTACTCCTTGATCAAAGTCACCATTCTGTGCAGCAGATAATGCCATCTGTCTAATCATATCAAGTTTCTTATCTACAGTTATTCCATTCTCAACATGTACTCCATAAGACCTACGAAATGTTTCAAATCCATTAAGTTCTACTTGTGTAATGTTTCCTTCTGCATCAAACATAGTATCTGATACACCATCTATATAGATGTACTTTGCATAATCTAAATCTGTTTCATGTTCTATTTCAAGTATTTTTCTAAATATCTCTAATGCTAAAACACTACCTAGTTTAGAACGATATATATTCTGTTCTACATTTGCTACTCCACCCCTTGTATCTACATTACCTAATCTATCAGAGTTAGAACTTACAGACTCTAATGCTCTTTTATTAAAGTATTGTTGAAGGTTGATAAGTGTTGATATATATTTATCAGTTGATGAACCTTGTATTAAACGAATACCTTGAACAGCAAGTTGTAAATCTACTTTTGCATCATCATAAATAATACGACCATCTTTCATCATATAGAAAGTCTTTTCTTTAGCAGTACCAGCATTATCCTCTGCAAGTATAGATTTAGGTATAATTAGAATATCATCTTTATATTTATTAAGTGCCTTTTCAATATGTACCATTAACATACTATCTATAACTTGATATGCTAATAGCCGATAAGCTATAGGATTAGTAAGTTTATTCTTTAACATATACTGTTTACCTGTTACTGGAATCTTACCTGGTCTTTGAACTAGATGTTTCTTTGGTCTAGTATATAAACCAACACCGGCTCCCCCAAATCTACAACCTTCCCAAGATTCAGCTATGATATGAGTAGTTAATGAAATATCTCCATAACTAGGTTCTAGAACATAATCATTAGATACAATAGTTGTACGTTCTTTACTTGTTAGTTGATCAATATATCTAAGTTCTTTAACTTTTCTATATGCTTGAAATACAATAGTATATTTCTTAATTA
This sequence comes from uncultured Candidatus Saccharibacteria bacterium, assembly GCA_964563715.1. Lineage (GTDB taxonomy): Bacteria > Patescibacteriota > Minisyncoccia > Phycocordibacterales > UBA9973 > UBA8515. The sequence goes on from CAZLXA010000005.1 coordinate 23,155, forward strand.
TACGATCACTAGAAGTTAAGTTAGGATCAACACTAATTGGAGTATCTATACTATACCAATCTAGTTTAGTTCTTTCGGTTATAAGATTAATTGGCGCACTTATAGTACCACCTAATTTATCTCCCATATGTAGATTATGAATATAATCCAATTGAGAATTATCTAAATCATTAACATGATTATTATAAAAGTCTTCCCATGACATACTTTCAACAAATACAAAAGCTAGTGAATCATCTACAAAATCATTATCACCTAAATATGGAAAAGCATACTGTGGAGATAGTACAGTCTTTATAAAATCACCATCTTTAAATGTACGATAAACATAACATTCTTCTGTTGTTAACCAATTATAATAAAGTTGTAGTCTATAATAATCAAAGTTCTGTTTCTCATTTATATAGTTTAGAAACCTTTGTGCTTTAAGAGATTCTTGCTTAATGAACTTATCCTTTTCTTGTTGAATAAGATTGTTTAGTTCTTCTGCTGATGGTGGTTCTGCTTCTTTATTCTCTAATATTTTAGCTAAGGTTGTTTCCATAATTACTTTTAGCTTCTCTTTTAACATATCATTCTGTAATGAAGCTAAATCAGGGTCATGGAAGTTAACACTTACTTTATATGGTAACTCAATATACTCTCCCATTCTATTCTCTATAATAGGAGTTATAATATTTGTATTACGAATATTATATGGATATTTAGCATTTAAATCTTCTAAATCAGAACTTTCTATGTTAAAAGGTTTAAGTAGATAGTCAAGTGTGCCGAAATCTACTTCTCCATTTGCTGCATTTATTCTTATTTGTAATTCAGATGATTGTCTAAGTGATACACATTTCTCAATCCAATAATCATAAGTAGGAACATACCATTGTTCTTTAAGTTTAGATTTATCGGATACTGTTTGATCTGGAAGATAAGTACTCATTGTTTGATTGTTATTAAAAAGTTATTTTAAACCCATTTGACTTGCTACTGTATTAGTACTATTGTTAGCATTTTTATTTCTTGTTTGTTTTAATTTAAAGGCTCTTCTATAAAACATCCATACTCTAAGAGCAGATAGTCTATCAACGTTAATACCTTTTGAATATTTAGCTGCTTCTAATAAGGTAGGAAGATCTTTAACTCGTTCTATTATATGGAAATATGATCCATCTTCTCTAACAGATGTTACATCATAAAACCATTCGTTTAGATATTTAAGTCCTTCTTCTGCTCTTTCTCCTGAACCAATTACTATACCATATCCTGTATTAGCTGGTGCTTCTTTACCTTGTAGTATATAAGTTGGGTCTTTAACTATACGATTAACTTCACCCCATGACCTAAAATTAGAAACAATAGTTCCTCTATCAGTTTCAGGAACTATCTTTGCATTATATAGATAAGATGTATCAAGAACAAACTTATCACAAGTTTCCATCTTATCTGTTCTACCAGCATAGGATAACATTATTGTATCTGGTGGTATTCCATAAGCATTAGGTAAAGTTATAACATAGAAAGCATTAAGTGAATGTCTAATCTTTATTTCCTTGCTATCTATATCTTTTCCTATTGTATCATAACATATAGTATATACATCATCTGGAACATTTCCATTTTGATCTCTATAAGGTGGTGACCACATTCTCATACAACCATGAGGATCATCATCTGGAAGAATAGGAAAGTTCTCAATGTATTTATGTAGTAGTTTCTTATAAGTAGGGTCTTGTTCAGCTAGTTCTTCTAATTGACTAAGTGTTTTAAACTTATACTTTTCATCTGAATCTTTAATAATAAATCCATCTTTATAAACTAGTTCTTTACGTTCAGCTCTAATTCTTTCTATATGGTTTGTTAATATCCCACTACTAAATAGATTATCAGTAGATGAAGAAAATGCTTCAGATGGTCTATTGGAGAATTGAGAACAATGTTTTAAATATCGTTTAGTTGATGCCCCGCCAGTAGCAGCAGCTTTAAGTGCTCTTTCATTATTAGATATTCCAATTGCATATCTATAAATACTATTACCATCTTTATCTAAAGAAAAGGAATCTTGATATTTACCTTGTAGTCCATACCAATAAGGAATAAACCAACCAACCTTACGATGTCTAGAATTAAAATCCCATATATTTTCAAATGGCATAAAGTTATAAACATCAACAGAATTAAAGTTACGTTCAAATTGTGCCCATGAACCTTCTTTAGAACCACCTGTTCCACCAGCAAATATAAAACCAGTTAAATATGCACCAGTTGTAGTTGTAGGAACAGTAACATCCATTACATCTTCAAAGTTAGGGAAAGCACTTAATTCATCAAATTTGATTTTATGTGCATCTTTACCAATAGCTGCATCCGGATTATTCATAAAAGATAATGCTAGAATAGTACTTTGTTTACCAGCATCTGTCCCATCTTTACGTTTATATCCAACTTTAAGTTCTTCTATATCCTTTTTAAGTAATCCCCTACCTTTAGAATTACGATGAAATGGAGTATGAAATTCATAGAACTCAAGTTGTAGTTTAGCCATTGGAGATATAGACCTACCTTGAGTTACATATTTCTTATCATAAGCCCCATGTATAATAGTTGTTCCAGAGTGAAGGTTTACATCATTTGCTGAATCAATAGCTTCTACATAACTCATACCTTTACGTCTAGACTTTAGAACAATCATGTGATAACCATTAGCTTTAGCAAACTCTTTAGCTTTTGATAACCAATATTGTGAATCTATAAAAAGAGGAGTAGAATCTTTCTTCTCTGCTCCTATCGAACCATCTGAAACACTATGTTCATCAAGTAATCGAATCTTTCCATAGTTTATAAAGTTATATTGTTCACCTGTTATTCTTAAAGGTTTAAGTAAACTATAAGCAGAATCAGAATCTCCTTTCTTTAACAGGAAGTTATATTCTTCTATATCTCTATGATGAAGTTTACAATTAGCAGTATATCCTGTTTTACGTCTGAATTGTTCTCTCTTTCTAAATTGCCTATGTTCAACTGTATCTTCTTTAAGAAAAGTATAAGTTTTATTCTTTTGATAAAATAGTGCAGCTTCTCTAAGTCTATCAGTTCTCTTAAATATAAAATTAATATTTGGTAGAAATCCACCACTCTCACCAATTAACCAATCTCCATCTGGATCATAATAATACTTACCAGTTTTAGGATTAATTACTTGTGATGCTTTAGTGTATTGTGATTTAGGTTCTAGTATATATCTATACAGTGGTTCTGTATTATCTAGATTATTAAAATCAAAATCCAAATATTCATCTATATTATAAGTAGTTCTAATCATCGTCTAACATACTTGATGTTACTTCATCTCCACCTAAAGACTTCTCCTGTTTCTCTTCTTCAACTTTAATCCTATCATTAAGTGATTCCAATATTGAAGTCTGTTCTTCTGCTTTTGACGAAAGAGTAAATAAAATATCTTGATTCTTAACAAGTGTATTTATTAAATTAACTTTACGTTCTAGATTATCTTTATCATTTGGTAGTTCTTTTATTTCTTTAAGCATTATCATATTTAAAGAATTAAGTTCAGTTACAATATCTAAAGAAGTTTTCATAGACTTTAGTAACTCTTTAAGATATTTAATTGGAGCAGTATCTCTAATTTTAAAATATACAATTATAGCTTTTTTAACTGCTTCATCTGGTACATAAGTAGGTTCTAATCCAGCAGCATCTATAGCGTATTTATGAGTATCTGATTCATTAAAACCTTCTCTAGCAGGTTGAGCATTATAATCACATACATTATAAATGTACATCATTTCTTTATAAAACTTACTCTTACTAGCATTACGATCTCTAACTCTTAGTTCTATAAATGCTTTATCTTGAACAAAGAGTTCTACTTTATTATTATCAAAGTTTACTATTTGCATATACTGTATTTTGTATTTGTTCTAATCTTTCTTTTTGAGCAGTAGTATCAGCTTTTAATTCAACGATAAATGTATATTCATGTTTATGTTTATGATATACTGTTTTAATAATCTTAACCTTATAAAACTCCTTCTTCCAAAAGTTAAGTTGAGCAATTGCTTGTTTTAATGTATTAGTTACAGAATGTATCATTAATTAACATATTTATAAAAATGATGATTTATACAATTGTCATAAATGAAACTAATCATATTTTTATCTGTAGTTCTTTCTGCTTCTACTATCCATTTGGGTCTAGATATAAATATTGCCTTATCAAACTTCTTTGATAGAATAGTATCAGTATTAATACATTCCCAATATATAGTTCTACCTAAAGCATTATCTATAATAAAAGGAGAAGCTATAGAAACAGCTTTAGATGAAATCAATCCATTATCTATTAGATATTGTTTAAACTCATTTATTGTTTGAGTAATTACAAGAATGTTTATTTCCATATTAATAAATTGTATCGTGTATAATTAAATCACTTATTAATTCATCTTCATATATTAGTTCTAATCCATAGTCTTTAGCTGCTGCATGTTCAATTCTACAACGTCTAGAAGTATTCCAACCTTTTGCAAAATATACAATATCACAATTACTCATTGCTCGTAAAGAATCGGCTAAATAATAAAGAGGTATATTAACACCTTCTTTATGCATTAAAGGTTTATTATATTTAACCTCTAGAAATGAACTATTGACAAATTCAAAACTATGATCATTAGCAAACTTAATAACTTTATCTTTTGTGTTTGTTATGTCTTGTTCTGTCAGTCCTCTTATTGGTTGACTTAATGTTATCTTTCTCATAATTTAACATGTTACTTTATATGGTACATTTGAACAAGGACAAATAGCAGTGAATGGACTTAAAGATGCTCCACATTTAGAACATATCCAACCATGCATTGGAGTAGGATTTGGTTTGATATTGCAAGTACAATATGGCTCTAGTCCTATTGTAAATCCCATAGGTGGAATATCTCCTACATAAATAAAAGGTTTACCACATTTACTACAAGAATTATTAAAATCATAATTACCTACACTTGGCATATTGTATTAATTTATTAATTTTAAATTACTAAACAACTTACTTTGAATGTTTTTAAAAGGATTATTAATAAAGTGATGTTCCATTATATTTTTAACTTCACTTGTAAGATCAGGTAGTTTATGACTATGAACAATCTTTAAACCTTCATTATCATAATCATGTGTTATATGAAATAGTATATTGCCTCTATGTTCAATATTAAATAATGAAGCAAGATGTGAATACATATTAAGTTGTAGACCATAACTATTACCTGTTGATTGAGGCAAATGGTTAATTGGATAATTAAAGAACTCTGTACGTTGTATAAATTCAGATGTTAGATTACCATTAATGTCTTTTCTAAAGTATCCAGCTTCATAAGTAATTGGTGCTCTATTTGTTTTCCAATCTAATACTAGAAATATTCTCTTATCTGGATTGTAAGCAAATACATCAATTAGTCCAGATATTAAATAAGTAAAATGAAATACTCCAACCTCAGCATATATGTTAAAACCTTTACTTACTAAGTGGGCTATTGTTTCAAATATTGTTGGAAACTTAATATCTATTCCTTTCTCTCTAAAGTAATCCAGATTTAATGCTCCATAAGAAGGATCATTTATTATTTCAGGAACAGTACAGATTCTACCATTGATATAAGTACTAGATACTTTACGATAATTGTTTGCATACTTAATAGCTGTTTCTAATTCATTATGTTGTTCTGTACCGGCTTCACAAGCATCGTTCTTAATTATCTCCCACTCCTTCATTATCTGAAACTTGTTCTTACCTTTATACTTTAGGTAATCTTTATGTCGTGGGTTTTTACCAATAGATTCACATGCTTCTGCTACATTAAATGTTTTAAACTTATTCTTATACTTATCTATTAATGTAGTAACACTAGTATAAGGATTACCATAAATATCTGTGTACTTATGTGCTTGTTCATTAAAATATAGTTCAATTGATTCTTTCATAAAAAGAAAAGGAAGGCTAAGAGTTCATCTCAACCTTCCTTTATTAATATTAATAACAAAACCGTAACTTACAATAGGAATAGAATGTTCTTAATCCAATGATATGATATACCTTTGACTGTACCATTTGGTTTACTTTCAGTATCTATAGTTTTAACTACATTAGAAATCTCATTAGCATTTATTTTAGTCAATGCCGATTCTTTAACTACTACTTCAAATTTCTGTGTTTTCATATCTTTGATTATTTATGCAACAAAGATACACACATTATTTAATATTCCTACTTTTTATCTAATCTTTTAACATTTTTTAGAATCCCACTAAATCTAGTACTTACTTGTTCATACGATAAATCTTCTCTAAGTTTTACAACCTTGGCAATCTGCTCTGTGAACAACTCATGCCTAAGTGTCTTTTCTTCATGTACTATATTAGGATGGGTCTTTTCAAGTTCTTCAACTAGACTAAGATGAAAAGGTCTTATGCCGAATTTACCTAAGTGTGGAATAGTAAAATCTCTCCTTGCGTTTATAGCTTCTTTAAACTCTCGAAGCATTAAGTCCAGAAAGTAATCCTTATCTTGTGGGTCAAGTTTACTAGGAATCGAATGGACTATCTCCTTTAGAGTAATCTGCATTTGACTATTCTATAGACTTGGGAGTTAATTCAAATCTAGTAACTGCATCTTCTCTAGTATATTGTTTATTACCAGATACAGATTTAATAAATTTAGCATCCTCTGTTTCTTGTGGAATATATGCAACTATTTCAAATGATGGAATTGTAAAGTAATCAACTAGTTTAACTTTATATCCTGATTTACTAAGACCTTGTATTTCTTCCTTAGTTAATAAATCAAACATTCTCCTTGTAGCAGCTAAACTCATTTTATTAGATGGAATATCAACTAATAAAGGTGCTAGATTTTGAACGTTTTGAGATATAACAGCACAATCTCCTATTTCAAATCCATTTGTTAATTCCCCATAGGCTGCAATAACCATAGATTTAAATTGTGTAGGAGGTATCTTTTCAGATAATATTGCTGTTGGAGATATAAGATAAGTAAACTCACAAAGTGTTTGATCTTTGGTTACTTTAAAATCTAATTTAGATTTAGCTTCTCTTGTTAATTCAATAGTCTTACTCATACATTAATGGATATTTAATTAAATACTCTTGTTTATAATGATAGCAAATGTACATTAATACTTTACATCATTACTATATGTTAAAGGATATTAACATTAAAGGATTTAACAGTTGTTAACAATTAGGTGGAATATGAGATAGGGGTAGAGATTCAGTATATGGTATAGATAACACTTTAACATTCCTTAACTTTAAGCATTAGTTAGACCAGTAATAGAGTTAACAACTAGTGATAATGGTACAGACATAACATCTATAATATCTATACAAACATTAGAATCTAGTAAAGCTGCAATAGTGTATAATATTCATTTTAAAGTTTTCTGTAGGCTATATTCACAGAAAGGTACTAGTGTGTACTATCAGGTACTAGCATGTAGTAATAATAAAAATCAATATTTAACAATAATACGTGTATGATATTCGGTACTAATGCTTGGTTAATATGTAGTAACAATAAAGGGTTAATATTCAATGATAGTAAAGGGTTAGCATCTAATGATAATATAAAATATTTAACATTTATTAACATTAAAATTAACCTATATGTCGAAAATTTAAACTAACTTTACAGCGTTATTCATTATTAAATGTTGCAAGCAATAGAGATACAGGATATGGTTTTAAATATAGTATAGGATGTAGATAATGCAAAACATAACACGTTATTATATTTAAGGGTTGATTTAAAATCTATCAATTTTAAATCAAGAATTATTGCTTTTAATGAATGTTAAGCATTAGCTTTTAATGATTATTACACAATAACAACAGTAGATGTTGTTAATATATATAGAGATAATGTTTGTGTTTTTAATAAGGATGATGGTTCGGTTCGCTCGATAGATGTAACAACTCATAAAATTTAAGGTTTGTACCCAATGATGTCACGAAAGATGTTATTGGGTTTTTTAATGTACATTCAGTACGTGATATTACAGCTTTTACATCCAGTGGTTTTATATATAATGGTATAGATATTACAGTTTAATATGCAACAGGAAAGGTTAATATACAACTGGATGAGATCAGGATACATCTTTGTATATAGCCCAAGCAAAACTTTAAAATGAATAATACATGATAGCATCAGATGGTACAACATTAACTGGAGATAGATGACAAGTGTTGACAATTGATGATAGATGACAGATAAGGTTGGTGTTAGATATATGATAAAGATGTATAATATTAGTAGATATTACAAGTGATATTATAACCGATGTAGTATAAGTATTACGATTAATAGATAACAAACAGCTTGGCTGAGTAATAGGTTTGATGTTGCTTATGCTACCCACCATATAGAATGTACCCCCGTTGATTTTAAAGTTTGAAGTACCCCCGTCAATGTTTAAAGAGCAATAGATTTGAATGATGAAAGGGGACCCAAGTTTGATAGAGTTGCATCTGATCCTATACATATACGACTTATTGGTCTTGCTCATTCTTTTGGACTTAAGTTGCGAGTTGTAACAAGTTATACTTAAGAGTGAGAGATAACATGGGATACGTTGGACATTTCAACATGGAACACGGTAGAGTACTGAGTGTTACAGCTTACACAGGTACAGCTACTATTGATTGGGCAATTGAGCATGATCTTGCACCAGTTAAAGCAGATACAATGGATCAATTTATGAATAAGGTAATGCTTAATCGTAGATGTACTAGATTCATTAGTGTCAATATCTATAGTCGTGGCACACTGAATAAAGGTGTATTTGACTGTATAAAGAGTTCATGGTATAAGGAAGGTGAACTCGTACATTAGAAACTTGTAATCCTTTTGGTCAATCTCTGCTTCATTGTGGAGATTGGCCATTTATACTTCCAACTGATCCTATACTAACTTAATGGTTGTATGATGTTAATGTTGGATGATCAGCAAGACGACAATCCTATACTAACGACCTAATGGTTGTGTGTTTCAACGGTTATCTTTAAGTTAAACGTAAGGTAAACACATTCATTAATTAATTAATTAAACATAGGAGATTGTTTTATGCCTTTTACATTAAAAGCTTTTACTACAGGTCTTACAGGCCTTAACTTATCAGCACAGATTGCTGGTCAAATTGCTAGTTCGGTAACAACTGAACAGTATGAATCTACTCTTGCTGAGTTTAAAGCAAGTTTAACTGGTGTCGATGCCGCAGATATTGAAGGTATTGCTCTTAACTGGTTAAAAGCCAAACAAAGTTCACCAATTGAAACCGAAAATGTTCCTGGTGTTGAAGCAGTACCACAAAGTATCGTTGTTAAAGTTGTTGCTTTTAAACTTCAACCAGCATACCGTGCAGATAAAGATAAACCAGCTCTTTCGGCAAGTGAAATGAACCTGAATCGCTCTCACTTTGAGCTACAAGGTGTTACAACAGACGGTAAACTTAATATCTTTATCGTTGGCTATAAGCAAATGTACCATAATTTGGGTATGTCACCAGCTACTGAACATCAGGGTATTGTTCCAAGAACCGAAGCAATGAAGGATGCAGTTACAACGCCTGTTAAATCGAAAGTAATTGGCAAGTTTGTTATTTTGCAATATCAATCGTTTGTTGCTGGTACTACATATCGTGTTCGTGACGATAGTAATCCTGGTAAAAAGCGTAGTTATACAGCAAATGACACAGCCAATCATGTTACTTCGCTTGCTCTTGATGAAGTGGGAGAGTTCGAGAAAGACCACGAAGTTCTTAGAGCCAATAGACTTCAGCGTGATACTAACAGTGTGACATCTGAATCAAAGGTTAAAACAGCTTCGGAATTGCTTAACCAATTGGTTGCAGCACAGAATAACGGTTTGGCTTTTGATGCCGTTGAAATGCTTAAAGCCTTAGTTGGTTAATGTTTGTCGTCATTAGAGAGTGGTACTTATTATCACTCTCTTAGTGACGGTTAATATCCTATTCAACTTAATGGTAGCATAACGTAAGCATAACCTAAATCGAGATGTATAGCAATACGACAATCAAATAGTATTTATTTAAACTTAATATTAAACAAAATGACAACACTAACAATGGTTTTTGGTATTTTACTAGCAATAGCAGTAATAACAATTGGTGCTTTAATGTCAACAATCAGTAGTCTTAAATCAAGTATTTCTCTTCACCTTAAAGACAAAGGAGAATTGAGAACAGAACTTGAACGATCACAGCTTACTAGAGATGCAATACTTAAGCATAGAGATGAGCTAATAGAAGCTAACCTTTACCTAAAAGATAAGCTACATAGTAATATGGTAAGGCTTGAAGAGATAGTCAAAAGATATAAAGCTATGGAACGTGACTTTGCTGCATTACTTGCTGATAGTATAGTTAGTATGATAAAGCCTAAGATGACGAGTAAAGGTAAGGCAACAAAGAAGGGTAAGGATAAGCCACCATCATCCGCCACAGATTCCACTCATTCTTAACCATCTACTTCTAATTACTCTAAGGTGTTAATATCCTATATCTCCCCTAATACTTTCTCATCATCAACTAAATAATAATTAAATATCGAATACTTATGTTGCATATTAATTGATTTACAATTTAGTTAAGCATTTAGTTGATGTTATGGTGATTAAGTGTTGGGGAGAGATTAAGGATGATATTCGGCATTTTGAGTAATTAAAGTGCAAGATGAATTGACGATGATGGTAATGGATACATACCAGATCGAGAGTATTTGATGAAAATGATGTAAATTATAAACCTAACAAAAGATAACGAACAATGGCAACCATTTACTTTACAAACAGAAACAGCGATGCAGAAACATGGTATGTATCTGATGTTGAAAACCCAATTGAAGAAGTAGATATGTTGAATACCGAAGATGATAATTTCATTGATGGTGAACAAATACATTTCTTTAGTTATATTGACAAAGATGAATCAGAACATGAATTCTATGGTTATGCTTCAAGAGAAGAAATGTTAGATGCAGTGCTTTGATTAATAAGAACAAACTTTTAAACTCTCATGCAATCGTCATAATGTGGCTGTAATCAAGCGTAACTATTGTTACTGATTATATTAAGATACAATCTTGTGAGAGTTTATTCTTTTAATAACGTTACAAATAAAGAAACAATTAACCTAACAAATAAAGTTACAACGATGAAACACAAACCTGTTACATTTACTGAACTACTTGCTGAATATAAAGTAAGATGTATTTATGATGTTATTGATTCTAATATTGTATATCCTTGGGATAATAATTCTGGATTTACTACTATTGGAAGATTGACAAATGATGAAGTTGATTCATTTCTTATTAAAGTACATTCTGCAATTAGTATTGAAACAATGGTATCTAAAGTAAGAATATCAAATAAGTTTTGTATTCCTATGTTTATAACATATAGCCTTCATAAACAAACTACATTCTTCTGTTATGAACATGATGGTAACCAATGGTTATTATCTAAAACTGAAGATAGTAAAATGTATGTTTAAACAATTACCAAATGAAAAGGAGATAATATTATGATTACAGTTAAAACATGCTACTTTAATGAAACATTCAATGTTTATCTTTATACAGATAGAACTGAACAACCTGTTAAAGTAAAGGAAACAATACGTAATTTATCAGAAGGTAGATTTAGATTAACTGAATATACTAAATGTGGATTAACATATTATACCTTTGGTTTACTTACACATGATGAACGTAAAAGACCTGGTCATAAAGGTGAATGGTCATCTAATGAACATACAGTTAAAGAGTTATTTGATCTTGACTTAATCGGTGTTGGGTTAGATGGACTTGCGGTATCAATTAAACATGATGATTTACTTAATTTAGTGAATCTTGATGTTTATTATATCAATAAAGAAGAACGTTATCTTTGTGGATTAAGTTCTGATGCTATTGAACAACCTGAATATATGGGTTGGTATGATAAGGATGGAAATATAATACCCATAGCTTAAGTGGTAATGAAATAATACTAAATAGACTTATAGGTTGTGTAATAACTGAACCTTTTACAATAGAATTAACTTAACTAAATATAGGAGATAAACAAATGAAAGTATTTAAACTTAAAGGTCTAGATTTCTATGTAGCAGCGTTTAGTGTAGAAGATGCAATATTACTATGTTTACTTAATAAAATAGGTATAACAGAAAATGATATTACTGAAGTATCAATAGATGTTGATAGAGAAGCTATAGGACAAGTGTTCAGAAATTATGAAGAATTATCACCTTACATTGAACAATCTTAAATGGTATAAACTTAGTAATAGGGGAAGTTTTAAATTTATAACCTGTTAACAACTTAACTAATAAAAGGAGATCAACAAATGACAAATAAAGACAAACAATTTCTCTATGATAAACTTAGAGAAAAGAATGAAGTAATCGAGTTATTAAGTAATAGACTATCAAAAGCTGATGAATTAGTTACTGCTCAAAGAACACTAATTGATATTAATGATAAACTCATTGATAAATTAGAAGAAGCAGTTGAAACAAGAGATAAATTAATTATTACACATGAATCTAAATGGTGGAGGTTCTGGTAATTATAAAATATAAAGCTTATTACACATTAACTAACTCAAATAATTATGCAAACACTAACAATTAGAGAATCAAGACAAGACTTAGTTGACAGACTTAGTATTCTAAATACTAAACTTAAACTAACAAACAATCCACGAATATTAGTATCTATTGATACTGATGATGCCTTTAATGAAGTTGAAGAACTTCTAATTAGAAAGAGAATACTTGAAAGTAAATTAAAACTTAATTAAAATGGATGGTATATTAGTAATTGGAGCATTTGTTACATTAATGCTATTAGTATTAAGTGTGACAATAATAGTAAAACTTCAAAAGTATAAAAAGATTGAAGCTGAATACTATTTTGAACAAACCCTTATTTGGGGATTTACAGTAATAGCAACAGCTTACATATTATTTAGTATAATTAGACATTTAATACTATATTAAGATGTGGAAAGATTACTTCAATGCTATTATAGAACGGTATAAGTTAAGAACCGAGTTATTGACTTGTCACCATGAATGGCAAGAGTTAAAGACCTTTAATGTGTATAAGAAAGATACACAAATACCAACTGAAATAAGAGTGACTTATGTATGCAAACGATGTGGTACATTCAAGCAAATAAATCTATAATTATGAAGATTACATCAGAACAAGTAAGAGAAGGTAAACTTAGTCCAAAGGATTATAAGTGTCCTATGTGTGGTAGTCCTATGAAAGTAGGAAAGAACTTTGGTTATTTGTTTAAATGCAATTGGGGTTTATGTAAATCTAGAAAATATGGAATACTGTGGTTCCTTAATGGAGAAGCTTATTCTGATCGAGTTGATCTATCATTATTTCAAAACACAACTCCCATAGGTAGTCTAGCATTTAAACAATCTCTTGATAAATCAACAACTAGAACATATAATCTAATTCTATTTAAACTAAAAATTACCATTAATACAATTCATAATTATAATGGTAAGTATTTAGGTGATAGAATTAATTATGGTATTAGTTGGGAATAACAAGACTGCGCCAATGGATAATATTCATTTTAAATTTTCCGTTGGGCTGTATGAACAAACAATTACAAACAATTACAAACAATTACTATCAGGCATTTATATCACAAAGAACTGTAAATGCTTGATAGTTTAATAAATCAAAACAATCGGGGGTGACATGGTTTTGATATTCTATAAGTACAATTTGATCTCATGCAAGCAGTTATGCTTTGAAATAACAAACAATGTAATTGGCAACACTTACAACGTAGAAGATATGATGAGTATCCGTACAAGTCATATTGCATCTAGTAACAAGGTTATTGAGATGCCTTCCTTTAAGCAAGAAGTTCTGTTAGCTGCTTAATATTTTGTTAGTTTTGAAAAACTAACTGGTGGACATAGACTGTTGAGTTAATAACAGCCCCAAATCAAGCATGTATTAAAAGATTAGAAAGGAAAATAGGATACACGAGGGTTCGAATCCCTCCACCTCCAGATCTATCAAGTAACATACCTCCACGTGGTATAGATCGGGTAATGCTAAATGTTACAGTATTTATCAAAAACTAACTAAACATTAAACAAATGAAACAACAATTTGAATTTACAACAAAAGAAGCTGCTGATTGGATATGTAAGAGATTACGTATTAAACCTTTAAGTCCAGATAAAAATGGAGATTTTAACGTTAGACAACAGTCAACTATGAAAAGAGTAAAAGCTTTAATTGAAAAAGATTTAATTAATGCTAGATACTCTAATTCTAATAGAGTAATTCACGAAACAGATAATCATACTCGGATGGATATATGGATAGGAGATGAATTATTAACAGTAAGGTGCTATAAAACGAATTAACCAATAGGAGATATTAAAATGTTTAAAATAGAAAAGAATCAAACAATTAAACAAAAACCAGATCAAAGATCACAACTTACTATTGAATTAGAACAAACATTAGATTCTCTAAAAGAAGGTGAATCTTTTATATTTCCACGAAATAAGCTATTTACTTATTATCGAGTAGTAGCAAAAAGATCTGATTCAATTACATTTAAAAGTAATAAAATAAGTGATACAGAAGTAAGAATATTTAAAGTATCATAGGTTCTCTTTTTAGTTAGGTTTGGTATTCTCATTAGTTTAATGGTGAACAATAGTTGGTTCTGCTTGTAACTTTCCAGCTATAAGACTAGGTTCGATCCCTAGATGAGAAGCAAGATTTAGTATTAATTAAATAAATAATAATATGACACTTAGAGAAGCACTTGCAAATCAAGGTAATGATCCTGGTGATGTTGATATTATCATACAGGAAATGGTAGAAAATGTATTAAATGGTTCTGATCCAGAAGATGAATTAGAAGCACAAGGATTAGAGCCAGACTATGTAATGGAATTATTGGAGGAATGTTTATGAGTAGTGCTCCAAATCAAGGTTTACCTTTAGAATTTATGTATGATGGTATGATATTTTCTAAACAAATAGATGGATATTATCATTGGTTTAAAGCTACTACACCTAGAATTAAAGAAAATTCAATAGGTAGAATAACAATATCTGAAGCAAAAGATATGTTTAATAATTGTAAATTTATTGGGAGTATAATAGTATTAAGTGATGATATAAATATTAAAGTTTAAGGTTATGAAAAAACTATTAATTGTCTTATTAGTAATGATGTCTACTATATCTGTTGCTCAAACCAATATAGATATACAAAGAACTGCTAAATTGTGTTATAATGATACAATACAAATTGACACAAGTTATATTCATAATGAATATACTTTCTATGAAGGTAAGTTAAATGTATTTAATATCATTGCAGCAATTGACAGTACTATGCCAAATTACATTTATTATCATTTTTGTGTATCTGAAAATAGACCATTATTTGTAATTGACAAAGGTAAAATAATTGGTTGTAAAAATGGAAATCATACAATTTCAGCATTAGAAAAATAAACAAGTATGAAAACACTTAAATTTGTAATTATTGTATTTTTATTAGTAACTACTATTACATCTGTTGCTCAAGTAATATATCAAGATCAACAGATAATTCTAACTCGATATGGTGATGGTATTTATATTGAGCCTACTAAACCTAATACTTACTTTATAGTTAACATTCAATTAAATAAAGTAGATTTAGATTGGATGGAGTTTAATAGTCTAGAATATCTAATACCTTATAATGATTGTATTGGTAAAACATTATATTTAATTCTATATAGATATAATCTAGAAGGATTAAATAGAATAGGTCAATTTAATGAAGTGTATTTAGTTGGTAATTATGGATTTTATATTGGAGGTAAATTATGATTATAGGTATTAGTGGTAAATTAGGTTCAGGATGATAGGAATATTTGTTAAAATTTATTAAAACAATTGGTTTATGTGGAATTATTTTATACTTTTATCTGGTAAAATTTAAAAATAATCAATTATGGAAACAAGTATTTATGTGTTAAGAGATCCTATTACTAATGAAATTAGATATGTAGGTTGTACTAAAAATATTGAGCAACGTTATAAAGCCCATGTCAATAAAGCTAGAGATTATAATACTCCTAAAAGAGAATGGTTAGAGTCTCTTAGAATACAAGGTTTAAAGCCAGTACTAGAAGTTGTAGAGATTGTAAATGATAATTATCTAGAAAGAGAAAAATATTATATACAATTGTATCGAAAACAAAATTGTAATCTTACTAATACTGGAGATATTGATTTTAATGGAAATCAAACAGCTTTTAGAACAGGTCATAATCTTACTAAGGTTGTAGCTCTTTTATTAGATGGAAGTTATTATAATAGTTATGATTCTGTATCTTTAGCTGCTAAACAAAATAATACTAGTGATAGCAATATATCCTCAGCATTATGTAAAACAACAAAAACAGCTGTTAAATTAATTTGGCTTTATGAAGATGAATATTATGATTTAACTAAAGAAGATATTGATGCTCTAGTTTTTAATGCTAATGATAATTCTTTAAAAGGTAATAAAGATACTCAATTCGAAGAAGGTCATATTGCCTGGAATAAAGGATTAAATATTAAACTAAAGCCTAATAAAAATGTTCATCAGTATAGTGCAATAACAGGTTTATTTATTAAGACTTGGAATACAGCCAAAGAAGCTGGGGATTCATTAACCATTAACCTTGAAGCAATAGGTCAATGTGCCAGAGGTAAATCTAAAACAGCAGGAGGATATATATGGAATTATAATAAATATGAATATATAGATCCTCCTAAATATATTGGTAAAACTAAAACATCAATAATTAATAACTTAAAATAATATGGCAATAATTGGCATTTCGGGAAAGTCCAGATCAGGAAAGGACTTAGTTGGTAAGATAATTCAATACTTAACTACAACTGGTGGAAATAAAGATAGTGAAATTCCATCATTCAGAGATACTGTTGATTATCAATCAGATTGGATAATTCATAAATTTGCTAATCCGTTAAAAGATATAGTTTGTATATTAACTGGTTGTACTAGAGAACAATTAGAAGATAATAAGTTTAAGAATAGTAAACTTCCAGATGAATGGATTAGATATGGTTTTGTTCAAGGTTTCTATAAATACTATAATGGAGGTTGTGTTGAAGAAACTATAATGAATAATGTTCAATGTGATAAAGAACGTTATGATTTAGAACTTAAAGTTAATTGGCAAACAGCATATAAAGGTCATTTAACATATCGTGAATTACTTCAATATCTAGGTACAGATTTAGTTAGAAATAAACTACATGAAAATGCTTGGATAAATGCTACATTTAGTAAGCATAAACCTGAATATAAGTATAATGATAATAGTAAAGCTACAGTTGATAGTTGGCATCATACATCACTACCTAATTGGATCATCACAGATTGTCGATTTGAAAATGAAGCTAAGGCTATTAAAGATAGAGATGGATTGTTGATTAGAGTTAATAGAGGAATTTATCCTAATGATCCTATTAATATTGGAGTTCATGAATCTGAAACAAGTTTAGATAATTATCAATTTGATCATACAATTAATAATAATGGAACAATTGATGAATTAATTGAGAAAGTAAAACAAATACTAATAAAGGAGAAAATAATATGAAATTGATAAAAGCATCGTATGAAATAATAACTCCTATTAATGGAGAAGAAATACTTAAACAAATAGAATTAGCAGCTAGAACTTGTTATAAGAGTGAGGATAAGATTGAATATGCTGATATAGATATGTATCATATAGGAGGAGGCAAATATGTAGATTTTGTTACTTTTATATCAGATTCTATTAATCAGAATAGTAAGTTTGATATGAGTATCTTATTATCTTCTAATATGATAAAAGCTGGATCTTGTATAAGTGCTCGTACTCTTATACCTAAACTTATGAACCTTAATCATGAAGCTATGTTAGAATTTGGGGGAATGATAACAGTGAAATTCATAGTTGATAGAGGTATAAGTCACGAATTAGTTAGACATAGAGTTGCATCATTTGCTCAAGAGAGTACTAGATATTGTAATTATGGTAAAGATAATAACGTTTCTTTTATATTACCTTTGTGGTGTGATGAATTAGAAGAAGGTAATTATGATTATGTAATACAATGTGATAATGTTGGACAAGGCTTATGGATGGAAACTATGTTAGATTTAGAAGATAAATATTTAACATTAATACAAAGAGGTTGGTCACCTCAACAAGCACGTTCTGTACTTCCTAATTCTCTTAAAACTGAAATTAATGTATCAGCTAATATTAGAGAATGGCGACATATCTTTAAACTTCGTACAGCTAAAGCAGCACATCCTCAAATGAGAGAAGTTATGTGTC
>CAZLXA010000006.1:0-23567 GCA_964563715.1 uncultured Candidatus Saccharibacteria bacterium
TATAATAGATTTATGCATGTTGATGAAAAAACAATTATCGATCTTCTTAATGATTCAGGGTTAGTAAATAAAGCAGATATTTCTGTAGCTTTGAAAAAATCAAAAGAAAGTGATCAGTCTATTGGTTCTATTTTAGTTTCGAGTGGAAAATTAACAGAAAAAGATTGGAATAAAATTCAAGCTGTTTCGCTTGGGATTCCATATATTAGTTTAGAAGGAGAAAAGATTGATCCAAGTATTTTAACCTTGATCCCCGAACCAATTGCTCGTAGTAATAATATTATTGCTTATAAAAAAACGAGTGGGGGACTTGAAGTTGCAATGCTCGATGTCGAGAATTTGCCTGTCCTTGATTTTATTAAAAAGAAAGTTGGTATTAGAATACTTCCTCGAATTACAAGTTCGGCTTCAATTAAAGAAGCACTCAATCAATACAAAAAAAGTTTACAAGCTGATTTTGAAGATATTATTAAAAAAGAAAGTAATTCAATTAAACCAGTTTCTGAAGGTGGAACTGGGGGAGTGGAAGAAAAGACAGAAAAAGAATTAAAGGAATTAGCAGAAGATATTCCTATTGTTAAAATTGTTGATACTCTTATTTCCCACGCAATTCTTCAAGGTGCTTCAGATATTCATATCGAACCATGTGAAGAGTCTTTAATTGTTCGCTATCGAATAGATGGAATATTGCATGATGCCATGGTTTTACCGAAAGACACTGCATCAGGAATTGTAGCTCGTATTAAAGTTTTAACAAATTTGAAGCTCGATGAAAAAAGACTTCCGCAAGATGGTCGTTTTAAAATAATTAATGACCAAGGTAGTGTTTCTTTTCGAGTTTCAACACTGCCAACATATTTTGGTGAAAAAACTGTTATTCGTATTTTGAGAGAAAATGCTAAAGGTTTTTCACTTGAAGGTCTTGGTTTTCACGGTGAAGCATTAGAGCGAATTCATAATGGTATGAAAAAAAGGACTGGAATGTTATTAGCAGCTGGGCCAACAGGTTCCGGTAAGACGACGACACTTTATACGATGCTTGATATTTTAAATACACCCGATGTTAATATTTCGACTGTTGAAGATCCGATTGAATATCAAATGGCGCGAATAAATCAAACTCAAACTAAATCTGAAATTGGTCTAACTTTTGCTAATGGCTTACGGACTCTTCTTCGACAAGATCCAGATATAATAATGGTTGGAGAAATCCGTGACGGCGAAACTGCCTCATTAGCGGTGAATGCCTCGCTAACTGGGCACTTAGTTCTTTCAACAATCCACACCAACTCAGCGGCGGGAGCTATCCCTCGAATGGTTGATATGGGAGTTGAACCATTTTTAATTGTTTCGACAGTTAAAACAGTTATTGCTCAAAGATTGGTCCGTAAATTAGCCGATGGCAAAGAACAATATTTTTTAAATGAAGTAGAATTAAAAGCACTAGAAAAAGTTGTGGACCTTGATCGAGTTCTTAATTTTTTGAAATTTGAAAAAATAGTGGCCGAGGATGCGACCTGGGATAAGATTCCATTTTATAAAGCAAAAATAAGTGAAGAGTCAAAAGATGGTTATAAGGGTCGGGTTGGTATTCATGAAGTTTTAGAAGTGACCACGACAATTAAAGAAATGATTTTAAAAGGTTCATCTGTCGATGAAATAGAAAAAAGAGCAAAAGAAGAAGGTATGATGACGATGCTTGAAGATGGTATATTTTTAGCAGCTCAAGGAATAACTTCAACTGAAGAAGTTCTTCGAGTTGTTTCAGAATAGGATAAATGAATCCCGTTAGAAGTAGGAAGTCCTTAGACTTCCGTACATTATAGAAATAAGATATCAAAATATAATTTATAAAATTAAAATAATTAAAGATTAAAAAATAACATGTATAACTTCTAACGGGATGAAATTTAAATATAAAATACAAAATAAAAATGGATCAATCATCGAAGGAGTTTCTGAGTCTTCAGATAAATTTACTTTAGCTCGTGAATTTCGCGAAAAAGGCGAAACACCGATTTCTGTTGAAGAATTAAAAAATGGAGGAGAAGTTTCGTTGATGAAAAAAAACTTATTTGGCCGGATTTCTTTAGCTGAAAAGATGATGTTTACTACCAATTTAAGTGGTATGCTTTCGGCCGGGCTCTCTTTAACTCGAGCATTGTCAATTTTAGAGAAACAATCAACAAATTTAACCCTCAATAAAGTTTTACATGATTTATCGGAAGAAATAAGTAAGGGAAATACTTTGTCAGGGGCGATGAAAAAACACCCAAAAGTTTTTTCTGGAGTTTTTATTCCGATGGTCCATGCCGGAGAAGAATCGGGGTCCTTACCAAACACTTTAAATGAAGTTGGTTCGAATTTAAAAAAGACATATGATTTAAATAAAAAAATAAAAGGAGCGATGACATATCCGACTATTATTCTGATAGCTATGATGGGTATTGGTATTTTTATGATGATTTATGTCGTGCCAACTTTAACAAAAACATTCAAAGAGACTGGAACTGAATTACCGATGTCAACGAAAGTCATTATTGGTGTTTCAGATTTTTTAAGCCAGCACACACTATTATTTTTATTAATATTAACAGTAGTTATAGTTGGTAGTATTTTTATTTCGAAAATTAAACAAGTTCGAAGGCAAATTGATCGAGGGATTTTATATATTCCGGTGATTGGTAAATTGGTGAAAGAGGTTAATACCGCCAGAACCGCTCGAACACTTTCATCTTTATTATTGGCTGGAGTTAGTATCTCAAATGCTTTATCTATTACCGAAGAAGTTTTACAAAATGTTCATTATAAAGAATTAATACATAAAGCAATTTCATCTATTGAAAAAGGTATGGTACTATCTGCTTCTTTTAAAGAAAACACCTTTCTCTACCCAGTTATGATGGGGGAGATGATTGAAGTCGGAGAGGAAACTGGTAATCTGTCTAAAATGTTACTTGATATTGCGAGTTTTTATGAAGTTGATGTCGATAATAAAACTAAAGATTTATCGACTATTATTGAACCAGTCTTGATGTTATTTATTGGGGGAGCAGTCGGATTTTTTGCGGTCTCAATGATTTCACCAATGTATTCAGTTATGGATACCATTAATTAATTATGAAAACAATTTTTAACAAGGGAATAAGTTTGATTGAAATAATAATTATTATTGCTATTATTTCTACAATAACCGCTATCACTATTCCAAACCTTTCTAGTTTTCGAAATCAAAGAGAGATGATAAATACCAAAGAAGATATAATTGCTTTATTAAATGAAGCCAGAAACAGTACAATCTCTTCGAAGAATTCGACAAATTATGGTGTACATATACAAACAGATAGAGCTATTTTATTTCCAGGTGATATTTTTGTTGATAGCACCGAAAACAAACAAGTTGATTTTGATTCATCTGTTAATGTTCCATCAACAGGCGGGATTAATTTATCTGGAGGAGGGGATGATATTGTATTTGAAAGACTGACTGGAAATACTGAAAATCATGGTACAATAATTATACAGCTCACAAGTGATTCATCGGTACAAAAAACTATTACTATTAGTTCGCTTGGGATAATAAGTTCAGATTAAATGAAAAATATTTTTAATAAAAAAAATAAAAGTTTAAATCAATTAGGTTTTTCAGTGATTGAAGTATTAGTCGCTTGCATGATAATGTCGGTGGTAACCTTGGCTTTGATGTCTGCAGCTTCAAAAGGAATAGAGCTTTCAGGTAAAGCCTTAAAACAAGTTCAAGCAGGATTACTGGCCGAAGAAGGCGCAGAAGCTGTTAAATCTATACGAGATAATGGTTGGACGACAATTTCTAGCTTTAATGTTGAGACAGATTATTATTTAACCTTTGATACAAATTCGAATATTTGGTCTCTTTCTGAGACTCCGACTTCATTAGTGGATGGAATTTTTACTCGGAAAGTTGTTTTCTCGGAAGTTTATCGTGATAATAATAATGATGATATATCAACAACAGGGACATTGGATGATGGAATAAAAAAAGTTAGCGTCTTAGTTTCTTGGCCACATCAGGGAGGGGTAGTATCAAGGAATATTATTTTTTATTTAGCTAATATTTTTTAAGAAATGAAAATTAAAAATTTTGACAAGAAAAAAGGTTTAATGTTTGGATATAGTATAGTTGATATATTAGTATATTTAGCTATTTTTACTTCACTTTCAGTTTTAGTAATAAATTCTTTCATCACCATTCTTTCATCTTTTAATACAACAAATACAAATCGCAAACTGTTAGAATCTGGTTCAATTGTTATGGAGAGAGTATCAAGAGAAATTAGACAAGCCGAAAGTATTGATACTGCACATAGTAGTTCTAGTGTGTTGCAATTAAATAGTATTGACACTAATACCGGAAATCCAGCAATAATAAAATTTGCTGCCGTGGGTGGAGCTCTTAATATATATAAGGATGGAGCTCTAATTGGAAATTTACTCGAACAGGATATATCTGCAACGAGTTTAATATTTAGAAGAATTCAAACTATAAATAGTGAAGCAGTAAGGATTGAAATGGCCCTAGAATATTCAAGAGGACAAAATACTAGGACCGAGAATTTTTATAACACGATTATTTTAAGGGGAGGGTATTAGAAAATTAGAATTACGAATTAAAATTAGAAATTATAAAATGAGAAAAGAAAATATAAAACAAAAAAATAAAGGGGCAGCAATGATAATAGTTGTTTTCTTCTTTATGTTTATAAGTTTAACTATATTAATTGGTATTATAACTCCGGTCATTCGTGAGTACAGTATTGTTAAAGATAATTTTAATTCAAAAAGTTCATATTTTGTGGCTGAATCAGGAGTTGAAGATGTTTTATACCGTTTAAAAAATAATATGGCTATTGATACTAGTGAAAATCTTGTTATTGATAATTCTTCAACAACTACAATCATTACGGATGTTTCTGCAAACGAAAAAGAAATTAGTTCACTCGGAGATACAAATTCTAATCAAAGAAAAGTTAATATAAATGTTAGTACAGGGGCTGGTGTTTCTTTTAATTATGGAGTTCAGGTTGGACAAGGTGGTATTGACCTACAAGGAAGCTCGGGGGTCAGGGGTAATATTTATGCAAATGGTCCAATATATGGTAGTACTTCTAGTTTTATTACTGGTACAGCAATTTCAGGAAATAGTCCTGCTTCAATAGCTGATCAGTCTAATGGAAGTGGTACACCAGGGTATAATATAAAATTTGGAGATCTAAATGCAACCCAAGATGTGGCTCAAAGTTTTCGACTTACAACATCAAGCCCATTAAACAAAGTTCAATTTTTTATAAAAAAAGTAGGAAGTCCAAGTAATGCAACAGTTAAGATTACAAACGATTCAGCAGGAAGCCCAGGGTCAACTGTATTTGCTAGTGGGACACTATCAGCCTCTTCTGTTGCTACTTCTTATGGTTGGGTTAATGTATCATTCACAACAAATCCACTTCTTAGTGTTGGTACAAATTATTGGATAGTAATCGATGCGAGTACATCGAGTACAAAATATTATACGATAGGAGCTTCAAATGGGGGTTATGGGAATGGTTTAGGAAAAATAGGTAGGCAAGGTACAAGTTGGAGTAATACTACGCCCTCGGGTCTTGATTATTTTTTTAGTATTTATTTGGGTGGGATAAACGGATTAATCGCAGGAAGTTCAGGTAGCCAATGGAATCAATTAAGCGTTGGTACTAGTGGAACGGGTTCGGCTCAGGCTCATACTGTTAATTATACAGAAGCAACTGGTTCTATTTATTGTAAGGCAGGAACGGGGAATAATAAATCTTGTATTGATCAAGAAGACCCAGCATATATTGCTTATCCTATTTCAGATGCAAATATTACTGGGTGGAAAGATGAATCCAGTATCAGCACTTATAGTGGAACTTATAATACGGCAAGTTATGGTACTTCGACCTTAGGACCTAAAAAAATCACGGGTGATTTAAATGTCAGTGGGAGTCATACTCTTTATTTGACAGGAACTATTTGGGTCGAAGGTAATGTGAATGTATCAGGCTCGGCTAAAATAGTCCTTCATTCTTCATATGGAAATACAAGTGGAGTTCTAGTTTCAGATGGCCGTTTAATTTTATCGGGCAGTGGTCAATTAAATGGTTCGGGCCAAAGTGGTAGTTATATTCTTTTTGTTACAACAAGTAATTGTGATATATCTTTTTGTCCATCTAATGCAATCGAAATATCAGGTTCTGCTGGGTCAGTTGTATTGAATGCTCAGAATGGTACGATCGGTTTTTCGGGAAGTGCCAGCGCCAAGGAAGCTGTAGCTTATAAAATGACTCTAACCGGCTCAACAACTATTAATTATGAATCAGGTTTGGCAAATATGAATTTTAATAGTGGGCCTTCTGGTTCGTGGAATATTTCTAGTTGGAAAGAGGTAGAATAAAATTCTATTAAAATAGACGATTTTATGGTATAATAAACTTATATGAGTAAATTCGTCGTTGCTAATTGGAAAATGAACCCGCAATCTCAAAAAGAGGCGGAAGTTCTTTTTAAGGGCGTTTCTAATTTAGTTAAAAATGTCAAAAATGTACAAACAATAATTTGTCCACCATTTCCGTATTTTTCTATTTCTAAAAAATTTAAAAATAAGAAAATAATTCTTGGAGCTCAAAATGTTGCAAATTTTCCTGAAGGTTCACATACTGGAGAAGTATCACCTAAAATGCTAAAAGACTTGGGCGTAAAATATTCTATTGTTGGGCATAGTGAAAGAAGGTTAGCCGGGGAGACTAATAAAAATATAAATCAAAAAATTTTAAACTTACTTAAACTTAAAATATCCCCGATTCTTTGTGTTGGTGAGAATAAAAGAGACCTTGATGGGTTTTATTTATCATATGTTTCAGGGCAAATTAAAGAAAGTCTAATTGGTGTCCCTCGAACTCAAATGAAGAATATTTTAATTACTTATGAGCCCGTATGGGCAATAAGCGATAGTAAAACTCGCGAAGCGACAAAAGAAGAATTTATGGAAATGAAAATATTTATCAAGAAAGTTATTTCTGATATTTATGATGCTCAGATAGCTCACCGTGCTTTGATACTTTACGGTGGTTCAGTAAGTTCATTAAATGCTAAAACTTTTGCAATAGAAGGTGGTGCGGACGGATTGCTCGTTGGTCGCGACAGTCTAAATCTTAAAAAATTTGGTGCAATATTAAGCACATTAGTTAAGGAAAATGAATCCCGTTAGAAGCCGCGGTCACGGCATCTAAAGGGAGATAAAATATTTAATAATTATTTAATTTAATAAAGCATGGTTGGTTTTGTTAATTTAACGAACGCGACCTGCTTCTAACGGGATGAAATCAATAAAAGAGTTAAAGAATTTGACGGGGAAGAAAATTATTCTTAGGGTTGATTTCAATGTACCCCTAAAAGATGGAAAGGTAGTTGATGATTTTCGGATTAAAAAAACTATTCCAACAATTCAATATTTACAGAAAAATGGTGCAAAAGTTATTATAATTTCTCATTTAGGTGATGAAGGCAAAGAAAGTTTACAGCCTGTGGCTTTGAAACTTAAAAAATATATAAAAGAAGTTGAATTTATTGATTCTCCTATCTTCTCAGACCAGACAGAAAATAGAATAAATAAAATGGAAAAAGGTGACATTTTGTTGCTCGAAAACCTTCGTCGCGAGACCGGTGAGAAAAAGAATTCACCTTCATTTGCAAGAGCCCTTTCTCGTTATGGGGAGTTTTATGTTAATGATGCATTTTCTGTATCTCACCGCGAGCATGCTTCAATTGTCGGAATTACGAAGTATTTACCTGGATATGCAGGTTTACAGTTTGTGACTGAAATAGAAAATTTATCAAAGGTATTTACACCCAAACATCCATTTTTGTTTATCTTAGGTGGAGCAAAATTTGAAACAAAAATTCCTTTAATTAAAAAATATTTAAGAGGAGCAGACAATATTTTTATTGGTGGAGCTATTGCCAATGATTTTTTTAAAGCACGAGGTTATGAAGTTGGAACATCTTTAACAGGGCCTGCAAATTTTCAAATTCCTCTACTTATGAAAAGTAAGAGCTTGATACTACCTATCGATGTTGAGGTAACAAAAAATTCAAAAAATCGTTTTATAAACCCAACCGATGTATTACCCGATGAAAATATTGTTGATATCGGACCAAAATCAGTTGAGAGTTTGAAAGAATTAATAAATAAAGCAGGATTAATTCTATGGAATGGTCCACTTGGTAAATATGAAAATGGTTTTGGTGGAGCAACAGAAGAAGTCTTAAAACTTATTGCAAAAAGTAAAGCCTACAGTGTAATTGGTGGTGGAGATACAGCGGCGCTCATAACTAAATTAAAAATTGAAGATAAAATCGGATTTGTTTCAACTGGCGGTGGAGCAACACTTGATTTCTTGTCAAAAGGAACCTTGCCCGGAATCCGAGTTTTAAAGTAATTTCAAATAAAAAATACATAGGCATTGCCTGTGTATTTTTTTAATTTATTTTATGGCTTTAACGATTTTGTTTAGGATTTTTTTTGATTCCAATTCTTTATATTCTTTTGTAGGGAAATTTCTAAAATTATCATCTTTATATCTTGGAATGAGATGAATATGGAAATGGGGGACTTCGTTGCCCACAACCGACAATTGAACATAATCACATTTGAGTCCTTTCTTGAGGGCGAGCATCATTTTTTTGGCGAGCTTATAAATACCCGCAATTATTTTATCTGGAGCTTCTTGCATCCAGACTACATGATTTTTAGGAATTATTAAAAGGTGTCCAAATGAAACTGGTTTGATGTCTAGGAAAACTAAGAAGTTTTTATCCCCATATACTTTATTACAAGGTATTTCTCCTTTTATAATCTTACAAAATATACAGTTTCCTTTGTTCGGTTTCATCCCGTTAGAAGCAGGTCGCGGTCAGTTTTATATGACTTTGACTTAAATAATTAACCTAAAATAATAAATGTTTATATGTCCTCGAGATAATTCCGTGACCGCGGTTTCTAACGGGACAGGTATAACTATTATATGGTAAAATCAGAGGTATGCCAAATCACATTGAACTACTTGATCTACTTCTCAAAAATCGTGGAATTTCACCCGAAGATAGAGAAAAATTTTTAAATCCATCCTTTGATGAACATCTTTATGATCCATACTTAATGAAAGACATGGAGAAAGCCTGTGTTCGGATTTTTGAAGCCATAGAAGCCAAAGAGAAAATTCTAATATATAGTGATTATGATTGTGATGGTATTCCAGCTTCAGTTATCATGAATGATTTTTTTCATAAAATTAATTATCCTTTCTCAATTTACCCCCACATCAAAGAAAATGAAGTTTATCAAAACGCGCAAGGCGCATCATTTTCTTATGGTGTGGGGGTATATATTCCAGATCGTCACGATGAAGGATATGGACTTCACTTAGATGCCATTGATAAATTTATTGAAAGTGGAGTGAAGCTTTTAATTACTTTTGATTTAGGAATTACAGCCGTAGAGGAGACAGCCAAAGCCAAAGCCGCAGGTATCGATGTCATCATTACCGATCATCACATTCCCCAAGTAGAGATACCGAAAGCCTACGCTATATTAAATCCAAAACAAGAGGGAGATTCTTATCCTGATAAAATGCTCTGTGGAGCAGGAGTGGCTTTTAAATTAGTTCAAGCTCTTATTATAAAATACGGTGAGTATTGGAAAATAAATAATGGTTGGGAGAAATGGTTACTCGATATGGCTGGAGTTGCGACACTTTCTGATCAAGTCCCACTTTTAGATGAAAATAGAGTATTGGCATTTTATGGATTAAAAGTTTTACAAAAGGCTCGTCGTCCGGGACTTGTAGAATTATTTAAAAAAGCTGGTGTAGATATTACAAAATTAAATGAAGAAGATGTAACTTTTACCTTGGCCCCTCGAATAAATGCGGCTAGTCGGATGGCTGACCCAACGAAAGCTTTTGAAATGCTAGCTACTACTGACCTAATTGAAGCTAGAACTTTGAGTGACCATTTAGTAAAAATAAATGATGAAAGGAAAATAATGGTGGCTCATATAATGAAAGATGTTAAAAATGTTTTACATAAAAGAGAGGAGAAATCTATTATTGTGATAGGTAATCCTACTTGGCGAATAGGTGTTTTAGGAATAATTGCTGCTAAAATCGTGGATGAATATAAAAAACCAGCTTTTGTTTGGGGAAGTGATGGGAGTGGTGATATAAAAGGTTCTTGTCGAAGTTTCGGTGGGCTTAATTTAGTTGAGATAATGACTAAATTACCAGAGAATAGTTTACTTCATTTTGGTGGGCATAAAGGTGCGGGCGGATTTGCGGTCTCACACGATGAGATTCATTTTCTTGAAGAAAGATTAATAAGTGTTTTAGGTAAGACAACTGAAACTATTGAAATTGAGAAAGATTACAATGTTGATGCAAATGTTGAGATTGATGATGTAACAAACGAGAATTTTAATGTTATAAAAAAACTTGCACCATTTGGAATGGGCAATCAAAAGCCAACTTTTTTATTTAAGAATGTAGAAATATTTGGAATTAAAGAATTTGGAAAAGAAAAAAACCACCTAGAACTATCTTTTAAAAATAGTCGGGGGAGAGAAGTTAAAGCGATTGCATTCTTTAAAACGAGGAATAGTTATGATCCAGTTCTTGAAAAGGGAAATAAGATAAATATGGTTGCGACATTTGAAAAAAATAGTTTTGCCGGTCGGGAGGAGCTAAGACTTCGAATTGTTGCTATTGTGCAATAAAATAAAAATACTTGTCCCGTACTAAATTTTGATTTATACGATAACAAGATAGAAGATTATTATAAAAAAATAGGTTATAATAAAAAAATGCTTAAGAATGAAAATTTTAGTACTGGGATTAAAATATATACTGACGGAAGTTCGCTTGGGAACCCTGGTCCGGGTGGGTGGGGGGTAGTTATAATTGAAAATTACGAATTACGAATTACGAATGAAAAAAAGGAAGCTATAATCAAAGAATTGGGGGGATTTGAAAAAAATACGACAAATAATCGCATGGAACTTATGGCCGTTATTGAATCAGTTAAGTATATTCAGAATTTTTGGAAGTCGGACTTCCAAAATATTGAAGAAGTGACGATATATGCTGATTCGAATTATGTTCTCTCGGGAATTACTTCTTGGATATTTAATTGGGAAAAAAATGGCTGGCGAACAGCCAATAAAAAAGAAGTTTTAAATCAAGATTTATGGAAAGAATTAATTTCTTTAGTTAGAGAATGTGGAATAAAAATAAATTGGGAAAAAGTCAAAGGCCACTCAGGGCATATTTACAATGATAAAGCCGATGAAATTGCGACAAATTGTGCATTAAAACAGAAGTACGAACAATAGCTCTTCTTGTCGGGACCGCATAATTTTCTGGTGAAAATTTGCTCTGGCTCGGCCCGTCGGCCTTGCGCGCGCCCCGACAATAAGACTATTATTCGCACTTCTGAAAAAAGAGATTTAGTTTAATTTTATATGACTAAAAAAGAAATTATTTTAATTTTTATTTTACTCATTGTTGCAGTGGTGAGGTTTTTGTTTTTTGTTCCTGAAAAACCCAATTACGACAAGGTGGTAGGGGAAAAGGTTGAGGTTGAGGGAGTCGTCGTAGATGCTCCTGATGTTAGAATTTTTAATCAACGAATTGTTGTAAATCCAACTGGGCAGAAGAGTAATATTTTAGTTGTTATACCTAAAGAAATTGAAATTTTTTATGGAGATAAATTAAAGATTTTTGGAATACTCGAGACTCCGGAGAATTTCATGACTCAATCCGGTAAAGAATTTAATTATGAGAGATATCTCGCCAATAAAGATATTTATTTTATTATTAAAAATGCAGAAGTTGAAATAATTTCTCATAATAATCTGAGCTTAATTAAATCTCGGCTTTTTAGATTTAGAAGTTCTTTTATGGAGAATATAAATAGAATTATAATTTCTCCTGAGAGTGATTTAGCTAATGGTTTAATACTGGGGGCCAGAGGGGGATTTGACAATGAAATGAAAGATGAATTTATTTCGACAGGAACAATTCATATTGTGGCACTTTCGGGTTACAATATTTCAATTATTTCAGAAAACATTATGAAGTTTTTTAGTTTAATTTTTTCGCAGACTGTTTCTATTTTACTCGGTATTTTTATAATTATTTTATTTATCATTATGACCGGAGGTACGGCCACTGCTATTCGGGCCGGGATTATGGCCTTAATTATGCTTTTTGGTCGAATGACCGGTAGAACTTATCTGGCTGGCCGAGCTCTGATCATAACAGCATTATTGATGATTTGTTATGATGTGCGGATACTGACGGACATTTCTTTTCAATTATCATTTTTAGCTACCGGTGGAATTTTATTTGTAACTCCGAAAGTTATTAATTATTTTCATTTTTTGCCACTCCGATTTAAAATTCGAGAAAATGTCGCCATGACCACTTCGGCCACTATTTCAGTTTTACCAATACTATTATATTCGACTGGAATATTTTCACTCGTTTCACTTCCGGCCAATATTTTAATTTTACCTTTTATTCCACTCACGATGTTTTTCAATTTTATTGCGGGGCTAGTTGCTTTCATTGACCCAACTCTAGCATTGCCATTTGCATATATCTCAGAATTATTATTATCTTATATTTTAGGAGTCATTCACTTTTTCGCTTCACTACCATTCGCAAGTCTAAATATAAAATCATTCCCACTTATTTTGACGGTTTTAATTTATATTTTATTGATTTATTGGACCTTTAAAAGAAAATAAATTACTTATCAAAGTTTTCCTCAACATTTTGCCAGTTAAGATTTTCAAAAAAGCTTTCTATGTATTTTTTCTTTTCAGATGTTGGATAATCATAAACATATGCATGCTCCCACATATCAAGACATAAGACAGGGGAAAGACCGGTTAGTTGGCCCAAGTGATGTTCGTCGACCCAAGTGATAATTAACTTGTCAGATATTTTATCATAGTAAAGAATCGTCCAGCCGATTCCACGGGTTGTGGCCACAAATTTAAAATGGCCTAAGAAGTTTTCAAATGAGCCCCACTCACTTTCTATTTTTTTATACAATTCTCCGTCATTATTAATTTCTTTTTTGCCATCTGAAAGTGAAGCAAAAAAATATTCATGATTTCGCATACCGTCGAACTCAAATCCAAGACGACGCTGGAGTTCTCCTAAAAGAAAAGCATTTTTTTCTGGATCGTTTTTAAGTTCAGCTAATTTGTTAAAAATTAGATTTGTATTATTAACATAACCTTTATAAAGTTTTAAATGCTCCTCAATATTTTTTGAACTTATACCTACAAGCTCACCGATGTTAAATGTTTTAGTTGTAAATGTTTCCATCCCGTATGAAGCAGGGAATGTTTACATTCCCGTTGCTTAGATTATTTTAATAATTTCGACATAAATAAAAAATTATATTTATCCTACGACATTGCCTTAAAAGCTTCGTACGGGATCCATATTTTTATATTTAATTTAGTGATAATATATAAGTATAGCACGAGTCCCGTTAGATATTTAGTATTTATCAAATGGAACATTAATTATATAATATATCTGACTGGAATGAAATATTATAAAAAATATTTACCATATATTTTACTTATTTCCCTTCTTTTTATAGGTTTTGGCCTTTTATATTTTGCGTATTTACCCAAGAATCAATATTTAAAAGTGATTTTTTTTGATGTCGGCCAAGGCGATAGTATATATATTGAAGCTCCAAATGGTAAACAAATGTTAATTGATGGGGGCAATGGTGAGGACATATTACCAAATTTAATAAAAGTTATGCCTTTGTTTGATAAATCTCTCGATGTGGTTGTCGTGACTAATCCGGATCTTGATCATATTGGTGGGTTAGTTAAAGTTTTAGATGATTATAACGTTGGTCTTGTTTTAGAACCAGGAACTGACCCAAAAACTACAATCTATGAGAATTTAGAAAAAGAAATTATTGATAACAAAATTGATAACAAAATTGCCAGAAGGGGAATGAAGATTATTTTAGATGAAAAAGAAAATATATATTTTGATATTATATTTCCCGACCGAGATGTAAATGATTGGGAAACAAACGACGGTTCGATTGTTGGGAAATTAATATATGATGATATATCTTTCTTGTTAATGGGGGATGCGACTCGGTATACAGAGAATTTAATTTATTGGAATGAGAATAAAGAATTTTTACAATCTGATGTTTTAAAATTAGGGCATCATGGTTCTCATACTTCATCGAGTTTATTGTGGCTTGAAACTATTAAACCAAAAATTGCTATTATTTCAGCTGGAATTAATAATCGTTATGGTCACCCACATCAAGATGTTCTTGAGAATTTAAAAGTACTTGATATTTTATACCAAGCGACATACGAAAAAGGAAATATAATTTTTAAAACTGACGGACTAGATTTGATTTATTAAAATAAATCAAAAATAGTCTTATCATCGGGGCGCGCGCAAGGCCGACGGGCCGAGCCAGAGCAAATTTTCACCAGAAAATTATGCGGTCCCGATGGGAAGAGCTATTTTGACTTATTTTCTTCTTCCCATAAAAATAAAAATCCTCACTATGTGAGGATTTTTATTTGATGATTCCGGCTTTCTTTAAAACTTTATAAGCGCCGTGTTTATTGATAGTTTTGATAGCTTTGGTTGAAATTGTCAGAGGGAAGTATTTTTTGAGTTCAGGCACATAAATTCTTTTCTTTTGCAGATTGGTATATTTACGAACCATACCTGTTGGGTTGAATTTGGTGGCACGAACAACATTGGAGTAACCTCCAGCCATCTTTGAGCCCTTTTTTGTTATGTCGCAAACTTTCGCCATCCCAGTAGTAAAATTTTAACTTATAATGTTCATCGCTATCCCCAGTAATCATTAATTTACTACGGGACAGGTAGATGAAGGTATGCTATCATATTAAACATGCTTATGCAAGCGTAAATAATATGGATGGAATATTTTATGTTGTAGTTTTAATAATGTCGATTGTTATTCATGAGGTTGCTCATGGGTATTCGGCTTATTTGTTGGGGGACGATACTGCTCGTTTAAGCGGCCGTTTAACCCTTAACCCAATTAGACATTTAGATCCATTTGGTTCAGTTATCTTACCTTTACTTTTATATATTTCAACTAAAGGCACTTTTTTAATTGGCTGGGCCAAACCTGTTCCTTATAATCCGGCCAATTTACGAAACGGCCGAAAAGGGAATATGATTGTGGCTTTTGCCGGTATTGCGGCCAATTTAACCATCGCTATCATCTTTGGATTATTGATTCGATTTGCTCCAATGTTTGGAATACCCCCTTATAGTTTTGACCCCCAACTCCTTCACCCTTTTTATAAAATTTCCTCAATTATTGTGATGATGAATCTAGTCTTGGCTTTGTTTAATCTTATTCCAATTCCGCCACTTGATGGATCAAAGATTTTGTTTTCACTTATTCCCGCAAAATTTCGTCACATCGAAAACTTTTTAGAAAGATGGGGAATATTACTACTTCTTTTCTTTATAATTTTTATTTGGAGTAGCGTCTCACCACTTATCTATATTGTCTTTTCTTTTTTGACCGGCTTATATTAAATCAACAAATTTATCCCCATAAAACAGAGTTTTAATTTGTTTTTTGTTGTATAATAGAATAGCAAATGAGTAAATTAAAACTACCAAAATTCCACCCCGCGAAAATCCTTTCAATATTCTTTTTCTTATTACTTCTAGGTGGCTATTCCAACATTTTCGCCATTGGTTCTAAATACGCACCCGGTACAACCTTAGATCCAGCTTGTGTGCCCGGGGAAATAAATTGTACCGTTGAAATTTTGACAGGGGGTTCTTCTTATTGGACTCAAGATGGTAATAATATTTATTACAATAATGGGAATGTGGGGATTGGGACAGATAGTCCAACTAAAAAATTATCAGTATTAGGAGGTGTTCTAATAAGTGGAGGTGAATCTGGTGCAGGAATTTTTGAACTGGTAACTAAGGATAGTCTTTACGTTAATTCAGGAACACCTCGTTCCGTCGCAGTGTCTGGGAATTATACTTATGTAACAAGTTCAAGTACAAATACTTTAACTATATTTAATACTTCAAATCCTGATAATATTGTTCTTATAAATTCAACTAGTGAAAATTTAACATCACCGGTTTCGGTTGCTATTTCTGGTAATTATGCCTATGTAGTTAATTCTGGACAGGACCTCGTGGTTTACAATATCTCTGATCCAGCAAATATTATATTTGTAACAGCTATTGCTAGTTATTTTGTTGACCCAAGATTTATTACAATTTCTGGCAATTATGCTTTTATTGCGGATTCTGGTAATTATTCAGTTGTTGTTTTTGATATTTCAGACCCAGAAAATATTTCTTTTATAAATGATTTCTCCTCAGAATTTAGTCCCATATCTCTAGCCGTCTCTGGTGATTATGTTTATGTTATAGATGATTCTAGTAATGGTAGTACAATAAATGGGGGTATTATAAGTTTAGATATTTCTGATATCAATAATATTATACAAGGAGATTATATTGGTGGAATTTCAAATTCTATCGATGGACCAAATTCGATTGCTGTCTCCGGTAATTATGCATATGTAACAAATATTTATAATAGCACCTTAGTTGTTATAAATATTTCTGATCCAAATAGTATGTATGTAGTTGATACAATTACAACTCCGTATGCTCAATATGGAGGAGTTGTCGTCTCTGGTAATTATGCTTATGTTGGTGAGAATCATGATTCTCTATATGCTTTTGATATTTCAAATCCTAATAATATAAGTCAAATAGATAGTATCGCAAATAATAATATTGCTTGCATTACTGGACTCGCTTATTTAAATAATTATGTTTATGCGATAGATGGATGTAGTAATTCTTTAAATATTTTTTACTCTGGACAAGCAGATGGAACAGCTCTTGATGTTTCAGGAGGAGTGGCCATAGGAGAGTATTCATTAAATAGTCCCGCTCCGACAAATGGTTTGATAGTATCTGGGAATGTTGGTATCGGGAATGATTCACCGACCGCAATGCTTGATATTAAAATAAATTCTCAAATTAATTATTATCAAGGATTTTACGAAAGTGACGGCCTGGGGGATAGTTTAGATGACGCGACAGCTTCAGGGGAATATACCGGAAGTGGAAGTAATGGGATATATGTTTGGATAGATAGTGAAGGAAGTCCAGATACTTTTTCTTATTCCGATGATAACGGAGATTGCTCCGAAGTAACAGGTGTACCCATTACTGGTGGTGTTCAAAATTTATGCCTTGGAATATCTATTCAATTTGATGCTGTTACGGGGCATTCACTTTATGATGAATGGTATTATGGCATTGATACAACGATTGCAAATTCACACCCTTTAACTATTCGAGATTCTAATAATATTTATTTTGATTTAGATATTGAAAATAATGGTTTATCAATAGGTGGTGTCGACTATATTTTACCTTTCTCACAAGCTATTTCTTATGGACAAGTCCTTAAAAACGATGGTGATGGAGGGTTATATTGGGATGATGATTTATCAACAGGAGGACCTTCTCCGATTTCTGCTGTAGGAACTTATGGACTTTCAACTTCCGCTTGGGGAGCAGGAACAGCTGATAACTCAAATTTCTTAGGATATTCTGCTGGCTCTGGGTCCAGTTACGCTACTTATTCAAACTTTCTTGGAAGAGAGGCTGGTGTTAATGCTAGTGGAGCTTCTAATTCGAACTTCATAGGTTATTTTGCTGGAAACAATGCAACTGGTTCGAATTATTCAAATTTTTTTGGTGATCATGCAGGTTTCTCTGCTCTATATGCTTCTGTTTCGAACTTCATTGGTCTTAATGCAGGGTCTTCTGCTGTTAATGCTTCCCATTCAAACTTTTTTGGCAGTATGGCAGGTTATCAAGCAACTAATGCTTCCTTATCTAACTTTTTTGGATTTAATGCCGGTAGAAATGCAACCAATGCTAAGAATTCAATTTTTATTGGACAGAATACAGGGTTAAATGATAATGTAAATAATACTGTAAATGGTTTGTCTTCAATACTTATTGGTTCATTTACAAACACTGGTGGATTTTCTAATTCCATACTTTTAGGTAGCGGAGAAAATATTTCAACTCCAATTTCAAATACAAAAGCAAATCAGTTTATGCTTGCACCATCCGTAACAGAAATGAGATTAAGAGGAATAGATTATACTTTGCCATCATCTCAAGGTGGGACAAATACAGTTTTAACAAACAATGGTAGTGGGGTATTAATTTGGGGTAGTGTTTCTGGTGGTGGGAGTGGATTGTTAAGTGATGCAGATTTTAACACAAAAGGAGGAACAGAAGCTGGATTTAATTATGTTGCTGGGGCACAAAATAATACATTCTTAGGTTACCAGGCGGGTAGGGGTGGAGTGGTGACGAATGCCGCTGATAATAATACAGCAATAGGATATCAATCTCTTTTATCTAACATCACAGGAAATCAAAATTCTGCACTAGGGATGAATTCGCTTCTTTCTAACACTAGTGGTATTGGAAACTCTGCACAAGGATTTTATTCTCTTCTCTCAAATACTACCGGATCTACTAATACCGCCATTGGAGCTTTTTCTATTTCCTCAAACACAATTGGAAATAATAATACTGCTCAAGGATATCAATCTCTCTATTCTAATAAAACTGGCTCACATGGTGTAGCTGTTGGTTATGGGAGTCAATTAAACGTAAATGACACGAACATATCTTGGATAAATTACAATACTTCTATAGGTTATCAGTCGCTGCGGGGTTCAGCAATACCAGCAAATAATACAGGTAATTATAATACAGCAATTGGTTATCAGACCCTTTTTAACAACACCACTGGAGATTTTAACTCTGCTTTAGGTATAACTTCTCTTTATTCCAACACCACGGGGCGTAGTAATACCGCACAAGGAGTTCAATCTCTTTATTCCAATACCACAGGAATTCAAAACTCTGCCATAGGTTCCGGTGCTCTTGGAAATAACTCCACGGGAAGTAGTAACTCCGCCTTAGGTACAAGTTCTCTTTATTCCAACACCACGGGATATGAAAACTCTGCTGTAGGTATGCAATCTCTTATGATGAACACTACAGGAAATTACAATTCTGCCTTAGGCTCCGGGGCTCTCAGTTTTAATACTACGGGAAGCAATAACTCAGCATTGGGTCATAATTCTGGCAAATTTACAGCTTTAGGTGGAAATAATGAAAATTCATCATATTCTCTTTACCTAGGCTATGATACAAGGGCTGGAGCAGGTAATAATCAAAATGAAATAGTTATTGGCTCCAATACAATTGGGAACGGAAGCAACACCGCTACCATTGGTACAGGTAATGTTTTATATATTGGCGGAAGTAGTATTTCTGGAAAAGTTGCTAGATTTACAAACAATACCGGTTACTGCGACATTAGTCCTCAGACATCATCTCTTGTTTGTTCATCTGACTACTATTTAAAGAAAAACATTACTACATTAGATACAGAGAACAATCCATTTATTTTAAATGAAGAAATCATTTCTCCGGGAACAATTCTAGAAAAAATATTAGCTTTAACTCCAGTTATTTATAACTGGAATACAGAAGGTGATACTGATTCTAAACACATAGGTTTTATTGCCCAGGAAGTTGAACAAATATTTCCAGATGTTGTTATGACTGATTCGGAAACAGATCTTAAGTCTATCGCTTATACTAATCTTATTCCTTATACTATTAAGGCTATACAGGAGATGGATTTGAAAGTGAAAGATTTTTCTTCATTTGATTTATATAATGCAAATTCTTTGGCTTATTTAATTAAAAATTATTTAGCCGATGTTGGGAATGGTCTTGAAATTGTTTTCTTTGGTGAAGTCAGAACAAAAAAATTATGTTTAGATGATCTTTGTATTGATAAAACACAATTAGAACAATTATTAAATAATGCTAATATTAATAATGAAGCTTCTGATGGAGTTGAGGAAGAGGAAAGTGATCAAACTGTTGAGACAGAGGAAAATGAGACAAATGATACAGCTCCTGATCCAGATACTTCCGGTGGGGTTTTAGTCCCTGAAGAAGCTACTGAAACTGACCCAGGTGAGAATTTAACTCAAGAAGATATTCCATCTATTCTAAATGATACAGATGAAATATTAAATCAAACAGAAGTCGATGAAAATAATAAAGATGTGAGTTTATCATTAGAATAAATTAATTAAAATTATATATGACCTCATTGTTTCAAAAAATTGTTAGCTACTTATTCATCCTCTTAATTGTTGGTGGAGCTTTTCAAATTTATGCTTCAACTACTAATGGCACAATAAATGCAACTAATCACAGTGCTTTGCTTTGCATGGATGATTCTTGTGCGACAACTACAGGGATTAATTTTTTGACAACAAATGGTAGGGAAGTCCATGTTACTAGCACTGGTCTAACTGGAGATATTTGGTCAGAACAAATGGGTTGGATAAATTTAGATCCGACAAATGGAGGTGTTACAAATACAAATAATGGTGAATTAGGTGGTTATGCTTGGGGTGAGAATGCTGGTTGGATAAATTTTAATCCTTCAAACGGAGGAGTAAATATATCGACAGCTGGTAAATTTATCGGTTGGGCTTGGGCTGAAAATTATGGTTGGATTAGATTTAATTGTAGTATTGCGAATGCTTGTGTTGAAACCGATTGGCGTCCAGGTAGTGGAGGTAGCGGAGGTGGAAGTACAGGTGGTGGAGGTGGTGGAGAACCAGGTATCGATATATGTCCAAATATTACTGGCGAGCAAAGT
Source organism: uncultured Candidatus Saccharibacteria bacterium (assembly GCA_964563715.1). Taxonomy (GTDB): domain Bacteria; phylum Patescibacteriota; class Minisyncoccia; order Phycocordibacterales; family UBA9973; genus UBA8515. The sequence goes on from CAZLXA010000006.1 coordinate 20,929, forward strand.
TTGATCCCAAGTGGTCTGGTTATTAATTCGGCTGGAAATTGTGTTGCTCCTGAGCAATGTAATGTTATTGATGGAGCTCTCAAGCAACCACTTGATGTCGTAATTATAATAGATAGATCAGGAAGTATGGCTGGAACTAAAATGGTTCAAGCTAAAAATGCGGCTGTTTCTTTTATAAATAATCTTGTTCCTGGTTCTGATAGAGTTAGTTATGTAAATTATTCTAACTCAGCATCTTTAGTAACAAATTTCTCTTCTTCTTTTAGTACAACTAAAACTAAAATTCAAGCAACAACAGTCAGTGGGGCTACAAACATTGGAGCTGCCGTAAAAACAGCTTATCAGGAAATCTATAATAATGGACGTGATGGAGTAAAACATGTAATTATTCTTTTGTCTGATGGAGAAGCCAATGTTTCTGATGTTGTAAATCTTTCTCCTAATAATTATGCAATTAGTCGTTCTAATATTGCAAAATTAGATGGCACAATTATTTATTCAATAGGTTTAGGGACCAGTATTGATACGAATTTAATGAAAAAAGTTGCAACTCTTCCTAGTTATTATTATTCTTCACCGACTGGAAATGATTTATCAACTATATATTTACAGATCGCAGCTCTTGAATGTACGGCGGCTCCTTCTAAGATTGTGGATATGGTTGTCTATGATCAAAATGCCAATGGTCTTTATAATCCTGGGGAAATTGGACTAGGAGGGTCGGTGGTTTCTTTGACAAGTACTGACGGTAGTCAACCTCTTCGAACTGCAACTAGTGGGGCAGATGGAATTTTTAATTTTTTAACAGTTCCTCCAGGCCCATATTCATTATGTAATAATCCTCCTGTTGGAATGTATCAAACAAGTCCTGTAGCAAACAATGGTTGTTATAATTTAAATATTATTCAAGGGATAAATGTAACAACCGTCCCATTTTTAGTAGCTGGAAATGTACCAGATTTTTGTACCATCCATCCAACAGACCCAACTTGTATTGTGCCAGATTATTGTACACTTCATCCAAATGATCAAATATGTTTAAATCCAAACTTCTGTACTTTATATCCTAATGATCCAAGTTGCCAACAACCAGATTTTTGTACCATCCATCCAACAGACCCAACATGCCAAGGGCCAGTACTTTGTACTATTCACCCAAATGACCCAACATGTTTAAATCCAGATTTTTGTACCCTTAATCCAAATGACCCAACTTGCATAATTCCTAGTTATTGTACAACTCATCCAAATGACCCAACTTGTCAGGGTCCTGATATTTGTATCCTTCACCCGAATGATATAATTTGTCAGACCCCTGATTATTGTACGAATAATCCAAATGACCCAACTTGCCAAGAGCCAGATCTCTGTACACTTCACCCAAATGATATAATTTGTCAGGACCCAGATTTTTGTACTCTTTATCCAAATGATTTAACTTGTCAAACTTCAACTTTCTGTAATCTTCATCCGAATGATCCAGCTTGCGATGATACAACTACACCATGTGTCGGTCCTAATTGTGATGATACTATTTTAGGAGACACGACTCTTGGAGATATTTTAAATACTATTCAAGATGGAATATCTGATTTACTTGAATCAATTAATTATAATATTATTATAGACGGCACTATCGCTTTGTTTAAAAATCCAGTAGGGAAAGCTGTGACGGGTTTTGTTGGTACTGTTGGTGCGGGGGCTGGATTATATTTTGGCGTTGTAAACGTTGCTTTTAGTGGGCCAGTTGCCTTATCAGAAATTTTTCTTACTCCACTTCGAATATGGAGTTTACTTATGGCGGCCCTTGGTTTTAGAAAGCGTAGAGTACCATGGGGCACGGTCTACGATAGTGTGACTAAACAACCAATCGATCCAGCTTATGTTGTTCTGCAAGATTTAAATGGCAATGAAGTTGCTACTTCTATTACTGACCTCGATGGTCGTTATGGTTTCCTTGTTCCAAAAGGCCAATATAGAATAATAGCCAACAAAACGAATTATGAATTTCCGTCAAAGAAATTGGCCGGCAGATTAAGTGATGAATTATATCAAGAATTATATTTTAATGAAATAATTGATATTAAAGAAGACGGAGAGGTGATCACTAAAAATATTCCAATGGACCCAATTAAATTTGACTGGAATGAGTTTGCTAAAAAAGATAAAAAATTAATGAAATTCTACTCAAGACGAGATGTTTGGGTTGCAAGGATAACAGACTTCTTATTTGCGGCTGGTTTTATAATTACGATTATTTCTGTTTTAGTTTCACCAATAATATATAATTTCATAATTCTTGCTCTTTATTTATTAATGCTTGTTTTAAAGAAGACATTATTAAAACCACGAGCATTTGGTTATATAAAAGAAAAAAATACCAATAATCCGTTATCATTTGCTGTTATTCGAGTCTTCTTTACTGGTAGCGAGCATGAGGTTATTCACAAAGTTACAGATATGACTGGAAAATATTATTGTTTGGTTCCAAATGGTAAATATTATACAAAGATTGAAAATAAAAATCTTGATCAAAGTTACAATCTAGTCCATACTTCTGAATCGATAGAAGTGAAAAAAGGCTACATTAATAAGAAATTTGAAGTTTAGTGTCTTTGGGGGAGAGCTTGCCCCCACAC
>CAZLXA010000006.1:23667-40905 GCA_964563715.1 uncultured Candidatus Saccharibacteria bacterium
ACATTAATAAGAAATTTGAAGTTTAGTGTCTTTGGGGGAGAGCTTGCCCCCACACCTACTTTGCTATTATTGTGCTTTTTGTTTAAATTTGGTTAACCCACATCAATTTTTTATCTTAATGTTAGAAAATTTTTTTAAATTATGGCACAATAAAAGCTATAGCAAAGTAGGTGTAGGGGCTTGCCCCCACACTCAATTTGCTGTAGCTTTTTTGTTCTGCAAATAGAATATTTATCTTTTAATTATATTTGGTACTTAAATACAAGTATTATTGTAATCTATGTTGAAAAAGCAGAATAACAGCAAATTGAGTGTGTGGGCTTGCATTTTAAGTTGTATTATAGTAAAGTATGGAGCACTAGTCGCTTATGACTATTTTTGTTTTTAAATTACTTTTAAAAGAATGCCTACAATAAATCAATTGGTTCGAAAGAGCCGTAAAACGATAAAAAGAAAATCTAAGGCCGTAGCTCTTGCTCGCGGTTTTAATTCGATTAAAAATAAGCCAGTTTTTTATCCTGCGCCATTTAAGCGTGGAGTTTGTACCAAAGTTTCAACAACTACTCCAAAGAAACCTAACTCAGCTCTTCGTAAGATTGCCCGTGTTCGCTTAACAAATGGAATGGAAGTTACAGCTTATATTCCAGGTGAAGGACACAATTTACAAGAACACTCAGTTGTGATGATTCGTGGAGGTCGTGTTAAAGACCTTATTGGAGTTCGCTACCACATTGTTCGTGGCCGACTAGATACAACCGGAGTTGAGAAGCGTCGTCAATCAAGAAGTCTATATGGAACTAAAACTCCAAAGGCTGCAGTGAAAAAGTAATTAAAAATTACGAATTACGAATTACGAATTACGAATTAAGAATTAAAATAAAAAATGCGAAGAAAAATAAAAAATAAAAATATTGTTGAACCTGATATTATTTATAATTCCCAAAAATTGGCGAAGTTTATTAACAATATTATGCTTCATGGAAAGAAGGAGACTGCCCGTAAATCAGTTTATAAAGCTTTTGAAATTATTAAAGAGAAAACTGGTAATCCAAATCCACTTGAAATATTTGATACCGCAATAAAAAATGCCGGACCACTTGTTGAAGTTCGTTCTCGTCGTATTGGTGGAGCCAACTATCAAGTTCCTCGTGAAGTTCGACCTGAACGCCGAACAGCTCTTGCTATGCGTTGGATTATCGGAGCTGCTCGTTCTAAAAAAGGTGCCCCAATTCACGAAAAATTAGCTGAAGAATTAATTCTAGCTTCAAAAAACGAAGGTATTGCTGTTAAGAAAAGAGAAGATACTCATAAAATGGCAGAAAGTAACAAAGCTTTTGCCCACTTTGCTTGGTAATATAAAATGTATATAAAAAATCCCCATCAGGGGATTTTTTTTTGTTGCATTTTCTGTTAATTTATTGTATATTCATATGACATAGGACGTTTACGTCTTTTTTATTTTTACGAAGGAATATATGGATCCCGTACGAAATCGCGGATGCGAAGTAGTTGGGACCAGGAGGTTATTTATTAATTTAATTTAAAAATGGGATAGTTGATTGTATTTTATACATGTCCGCGTCCTATTTCGTACGGGATGGAAAGAGATTATCCACTTGAGAAGGTTAGAAACATAGGAATTATTGCCCACATTGATGCGGGTAAAACAACGACGACAGAGCGCGTGCTTTTTTATACTGGCGTGTCACATAAAATAGGGGAAGTTCACGATGGGGAAACAACCACAGACTGGATGGAACAAGAGCGTGAACGAGGTATTACTATTACTTCCGCGGCTGTTACTTGTTTTTGGACACCAACTTACGCTTTAACCGACAAAACAAAAAAACATCGTTTTAATATTATTGATACTCCTGGGCACATCGACTTTACGGTTGAAGTGAAAAGATCTCTCCGTGTACTCGACGGGGCTGTTGTTGTGTTTGATGGAGTTGCTGGAGTAGAACCTCAATCAGAGACTAACTGGCGTTATGCCGATGAGGCCAAAGTTCCTCGAGTTTGTTTTGTTAATAAACTAGATCGGACTGGTGCATCTTTCGAACATTCATTCGCTACGATTCTTGATCGTCTAACAAAAAAAGCTATTCGAATGCAAATTCCGATTGGTCTTGAAGAAAATCACGAAGGAGTTGTTGACCTACTTAAAATGAAGGCTTATTACTTTGAAGGTGAAATGGGTAATAAAGTTGTAGAAAAAGAAATTCCTGAAAATATGAAAGCGGATGCAGAAAAATATCATACAGAGTTAATTGAAAAAATAGTTGAGCAAGATGAAGTAACAATGAATGAATATTTTGAAGGAAAAATTCCTAATCTTGAAACATTAAAGAAATTAATGAGAAAAGGAGTAATTGCCAACGAGATTTTCCCAGTTTTTGCTGGTAGTGCTCTTAAAAATAAAGGAGTTCAATTGGTTCTTGATGCTGTTGTAGATTTTCTTCCATCTCCTCTTGATATTCCAGCAATCACAGGAACAAATCCAGATACAGATGATGTTATTGAGCGAAAAGCATCGGACGCAGAACCATTTTCTGCTCTTGCTTTCAAAGTAGCGACCGACCCATTCGTTGGACAGATTATTTTCTTCCGAGTTTATTCAGGGTCACTTGCTGCTGGAAGTTATATTTATAACCCTCGAACTCGCAATAAAGAACGTATTGGCCGAATCTTGCGGATGCATGCCAATGATCGGGAAGAAGTTAAAAAAGTTTATGCTGGAGAAATCGCGGCTGCTGTTGGACTTAAAGATACAATTACTTCTGACACGATGTGTGAAGAAGAAAACCCAATAGAACTATACCGTATTGTTTTCCCTGAACCAGTTATTGATTTAAGAGTTGAACCAAAAACAAAAGCTGACCAAGAAAAAATGGGTATGGCCTTATCACGTTTAGCTCAAGAAGATCCAACTTTTAAAGTTAAAACTGATGCCGAAACAAATGAGACAATTATTGCTGGGATGGGCGAACTCCATTTGGAAATTATTGTTGATCGTATGAAAAGAGAATTCGGTGTTGAAACAAATGTTGGTAAACCTCAGGTGGCTTATCGGGAGACTATTACAGGGGAGGCTGGAGTTGAAGGTAAATACATTAAACAATCAGGTGGTCGCGGTAACTATGGTCACGTTAAAATTAAAGTTAAGCCAATGGATATGACTGTTAATGTTGAAGACTTACCTCGAAATACTAAACGGGAAAAAGATTTTGAATTCGTAAATAATATTAAAGGTGGAGCAATTCCTCAAGAATATATTCCAGCTTGTGAAAAAGGATTCAAAGAAGGTCTTGATAGGGGAGTTTTGGCTGGTTTCAAATTGGTCAATGTTTCCGTCGATCTTTGGGATGGTAGTTATCATGATGTTGACTCCAACGAAATGGCTTTCAAAATTGCAGCTTCTATGGCAATGCAAGATGCTTGTAAGATGGCTCGTCCAGTAATCTTAGAACCAATGATGAAAGTTGAAGTTGTGACTCCAGATAAATTCATGGGAGATGTCACAGGAAGTTTATCTTCAAAGCGTGGACTTATTGAAGGAATGGAAGCCCGTGGAATGAACCAAGCGGTCCGTGCCATTGTTCCTCTTTCAGAAATGTTTGGCTACATGACAATTCTTCGTTCTATGACCGAAGGCCGAGCTTCATTTACAATGGAATTTATTCGTTATGACATAGTTCCACAAAGTGTCGCCGCAACAATCATCGAAAGTAGAAAATAAGAAATATTAAAACAATAAATGCCCCACTCAGCGATTGTTGGATGGGGCATTTACTATTCACAATAATATGTTATTATGAAGAAAAATTCATCCCCAAAAATCAAAAAAACCAGAAAATATGCGACAACTTAAGATCACTAAATCAATCACTCATTTAGAGTCACGGTCTCTTGAACTATATTTTCAAGATATCGCCAAGGAGCCACTAGTTACCTCAGAAGAAGAAGTTCTTTTAGCACAGAGAATTAGAAATGGTGACAAACAAGCTCTTGACCAATTGTGCCGTGCTCATCTTCGTTTTGTTGTATCTGTTGCTAAACAATACCAAAACCAAGGATTAAGTCTTCCTGATCTGATTAATGATGGGAATGCGGGTCTAGTCAAAGCCGCAAATCGTTTTGACGAGAAACGGGGATTTAAATTTATTTCTTATGCAGTTTGGTGGATAAGGCAATCTATCTTGATAAGCATAGCAGAGAATTCGAGAATGGTAAGATTACCGTTAAATAAAATTGGTATTTTGCGCCATATTAAGAATGCTACCAATGAACTTGAACAAAAGCTACATCGATTTCCTTCACATGATGAAATAGCCGAGTATCTTGAAATTCCCATTCATAAATTCGAGGAATATTTAAAGATAAGTACGAAGCATATTTCAATGGACGCTCCTTTGTATGATGAAAGCGATGAAACCCTTATTGATTTATTTGTTGATGAAAAAGCATTATCAACTGACAATGAGTTAGTAAATGAATCTTTATCAAATGAAATTAAACAAGTCCTTTCAACTTTGACCAAAGAAGAAAGAGATGTAATAAATTTACATTATGGAATTGGTTTTTCAAACAGTTTAAGTTTAGAGGAAATAGGATGGAAGTTTGATATATCACGAGCAAAGGTTAGTCGGATAAAAAAGAAGGCGCTCCATAAGCTTAAGCATACTTCAAGAATGAAGATATTAATAAAGTATCTAGGGTAAACTAAAGCGGGACAAAATAATTTGTTCCGCTTTTTTAATTGGCAAAATATGTTATAATAAGAAAATATTATTAGTTAACTTTTCCTCATTATGAAAAATCAAAAGGAAAATATAGGGGTTATTGTTTCTATTATTATCGTTGTTGGTATTATTGGTTTTGTTGTTTATTTTCTCTTAAATAAAGTTAAAGAAATTAATCCTAATCAAGAAAATATTCCAGAGAATAAAATTGAAAATCAGATAGAAAAAAATGACGAGATAGTAAAAGAACAAACAACACCTTCAAAAAATCAAATGGAAAAAATTGCAAAAAATGGAGATGTTTTAGTTATGAATTATACAGGACGTTTAACAGATGGAACTGTTTTTGACTCGAATGTTATAGCTTCGTTTAATCATGTCGAACCATTTAAGTTTACTTTAGGAGCAGGGCAAGTAATTGCTGGTTGGGATGAAGGCTTACTTGGTATGAAAATTGGTGAAAAGAAAACATTAACCATTCCACCTGAGAAAGGTTATGGAGCAAGAGCTGTCAGTAGTATTCCAGCCAACTCGACTCTCATTTTTGATGTTGAATTAGTCGGTATAGAATAAATCATTATGATGAAAAAAATAAAAGAAGTATTTATAAATAAAATTCTTAAAAAGAAACGTATTTTGATTCCACTAATTATTATCATTGGAGTCGGACTTTTCTTCGTATTCAAACCAAGCAATAATTCAAAAAATACTGTTACTGAAATTGCTAAATTTATGGACTTAAAACAAACAGTCTTAGCTACAGGGCAAGTTGTTTCAAGTACAGATTTAAATTTATCATTTAATACAAGTGGAGTTGTTAAATCAATTAAAGTAAAAGTAGGGGATAAAGTAAAAGAAGGCCAAGTTTTAGCCACACTCGACCAAGCTTCTGTTTTAGCCAATCTTACTTCAGCTAAAGGGGCATTAGCAGCTGCAAATGCTAGGTATAAGAGAACATTGGAAGGGGCCAGTAATGAAGAGGTAACTTTATCTAAAATAATTCTAGAACAAACGAAATTAACTCAAGAGACTATTGTTCAAAATGCTTATCAGAATTTACTTAATTCTACTCCTGAAGCAGTTCCCGAAGATGGAGATAGTAATTATACCGCTCCAATAATTAGTGGAACATACAAGCTGGGCAAAGAAGGAAAAATGTCAATTTCTACTTATTATAGTTCAGGCGGAGCTAGTTTTACAGTCAAGGGTTTAACCGAAGGTACAAGTACAATCGACGCTGTGACCCCACAACCGATTGGAAATTCTGGTCTGTATATTAAATTTCCAGAAAACTATAATGACATAGGTAGTACAGAATGGGTTATAGAGATTCCAAATAAATCATCTGCTGATTACTTAGCAAATTATAATGCTTACCAGTTGGCTCTTTCACAATCAAAATCGGCAATCGACCAAAGAACTGCCGAGCTTGCTATAAAACAAGCTTCCGCTCGCCAGTCAGATATTGAGTTAGCAAATGCTGATATTATTTCAGCCGAGGGTCAAGTCCAACTTGCCCAAGCCAGGTATAACGATACAGTTATCAAAGCTCCACTTGATGGCACAATAACAAGTATTGATATAAAACAAGGTGAATTAGCTCAAGCCCTTAAAGAGGTAATAGTTCTTCAGGATGTTTCAAATATTTATTTAGAAGCAAACATAAATGAAGCTAATATTGCTAATTTAAACATTGGGATGCCAGTCGATATTAATTATGATGCTTTTGGTACAGAAAAAATCTTTAAAGGTAATATTACCAAAATTGATCCATCTTCAACTTTAGTTTCAGGAGTAGTAAATTATAAAATAACTGCCAGTGCTGAGGAGATGAATGAATTACGCCCAGGTATGACAGCTAATATGACAATTAAAGTTAAAGAGAAGAACAATATTTTAGCTGTTCCTTCGCGTTCAATTCTAACTGATAAAACTGGTAAAAAAACTATTCGTCTAGTTACTGATCCTAGAACAAAGAAGTTCAAAGAAATTGAAGTTACGACCGGTCTTCTAGGTGATGGAAGTTTAATTGAAATTATAAATGGGCTAAAAGAAAATGACGAGTTTGTTGTCTTAATTAAAACTAAATGAAATTAATTGAACTTAAAAATATTACAAAAGATTATGATAATGGTGGAATTATAACTAGCGTTCTTCATGATATAAATCTTTCTGTCGAAGAAGGCGAATTTATGGCCATCATGGGTCCTTCTGGTTCGGGTAAGTCTACCCTCATGCATACTATTGGTTTTTTAGATCGACCAACAACCGGAGAATATCTTTTTGATGGAATTGATACAAAAGATTTTACCGATGATGAATTAGCTCGGATTCGTAACGAGCGAATTGGTTTCGTTTTTCAATCTTTTAATTTACTCCCTCGAACGAGTGTTCTTGATAATGTTATCCTTCCACTTCTTTATAATTCAAATAAAAAAGGTCACGAAAAAAAAGCTAGACAAGCCCTAGAGGCAGTCGACCTTGGAGAGAGAATGACTTATATGAGTAATCAAATTTCAGGCGGACAAAAACAACGCGTAGCTATTGCCCGAGCACTTGTGTGCGACCCAAAAGTTATTTTTGCCGATGAACCAACAGGAAATCTAGATTCAAAAAGTGGAGCAACCGTCATGCATATACTTGAGAAATTAAATAAAGAAGGCAAGACCATAATACTAGTAACTCACGATATAAATGTCGCGCGTCATGCTAAAAGAATTGTGACGATTAAAGATGGTGAGATAGTACGAGATGAAAAAGTTCTAGATGCAGACAGGGTCCACTCATCAAAATTAGTGACAGACTAAATTGTAATGGTTTATAATGAAAAACTTTTTATCTGAAATTAAAACAACTATAAAAAATTTACTTTCCAGAAAGGGTAGATCTTTTCTTACGATGCTCGGTATTGTTATAGGGGTTGCGGGAGTTATAATAATAATTTCACTTGGAGCAGGAGCGCAGTCTCTAGTTCTTGGTCAAATTACTAAATTGGGTACAAACTTAATCGGAGTTCTACCAGGTAAAAGTAATGATAACGGACCTCCGGCGGCTGTCTTTGGGGTTCAGATAAAGACTTTATCCCTCCGCGATGTCGAGGCTATAAAAGATAAAAGTAATGTTCCTTATGCTTCGGCAGTGGCTTCTTTTGTAAGCGGAAATGCAACGATTGTTTCAGGAAGTGAGAGTGTCGACACTAGTTTTGTGGCAACAGATGGCACCTATCCAAAGGTTCAAAATGTAGAAATAGAGAAAGGACAATTTTTTACAGAGGAAGAGGGTAATGCAGGGGATAATGTTATTGTTTTGGGTTATGATGTGGCATCAAGTTTATTTCCAAATGGAGATGAATTAGGGCAAGTTGTAAAAATACAAATACCAAACAATAATTTATCTACAAATAAAGAGGTCGGCAGTATTCCTTTCCGAGTAGTTGGTGTTCAGAAAAAAATGGGGACGGTAGCATTTCAAAATCAAGATGATCAAGTTTTTATTCCTTTCAAAATAGGACAAAAACAATTGCTTGGTATTGATTATATTCAATTCATCAGAATAAAAGTAGATGATACCATAAACATTGGATCTACAATGGAAGATGTGAAGCGGGTGCTTCGGGAACAGCATCGAATAAAAAATGAAAGTGATGATGATTTTTCTGTCCGTGATCTAGCTGATGCTTTAAAAATTCTCACTAACATTACTGATACGATGAGTATATTTTTAAGTCTAATGGCTGGCATTTCTCTTGTTGTTGGTGGTATCGGAATTATGAATATAATGCTTGTGACAGTTTCAGAGCGGACTCGCGAGATTGGTCTTCGTAAAGCCATCGGTGCGACTCGGAAAAATATTCGTAATCAATTTCTTTTTGAGTCCATTATTCTTACTTTAGCCGGTGGAGTAGTTGGAATTATTTTTGGAATACTTGTCTCTTATCTAATTGCCATCGGGGCAAGGTTGGCAGGGTATGATTGGGCTTTTATTGTGTCACCGTTTGCTATTATTTTAGCTGTCGTTGTTTCTGTGATAACAGGAGTAATATTTGGTCTTTACCCTGCTCTTAAAGCAGCTCGTTTAGACCCTATTGAAGCTCTTAGGTACGAGTAGTTGATATGAATCCCGTTAGAAGCCGCGGTCGCAGTAATTAGAATATAAAATTATGAAAATAAAAATGATTAAAATTATTAAAAAAATTAACAGGTTAAAGTTAGTGACCGCGACCTGCTTCTAAACGGGATGAATAAATATTTTAAACAAGCTATTCGTGGAGTTTCCTTAAATCCTTCTAGGACTATTTTGACGACACTTGGTATTATGATTGGTATAGGTACAGTCATACTTGTGCTTTCAGCCGGAGAAGGTTTTAAAAGTTATATAAACAGTCAGATCGAAGTCAATGGATCAAATGTAGTGTTTGTGGAAGTTTCTGTCCCGGCTTCTACAAAACAACGATCAAATTCAAGTGGTAACGAGACAGCGAATTCTTCAGCCAATAATGCGGTTCCTATCACGACACTAAAGAACCGGGACATTGAAGATGTGAAAACTTTACCAAATGTCTTAAATGCATATGGTGTTTCAATGGGGCAACAAGTTGTAACTTATAAAAGTGTTTCGAAAAATGCTTTTATCTTCGGGGCAAGTTCTTCTCGATTTGATGTAGACCAAAGTGTAATTGAACAAGGCCGAGGTTATACTTACCAAGAAGATAAATCATTAGCCCAAGTTGCAGTCCTCGGAAATAAAATAGCTAAAGATTTATTTGGTGAGGAAGACCCATTGGGTAGATTAATAAGAGTTGGAAATTATAATTTTGAAGTTATAGGTGTATATTCAGCGAAAGGTGGATTTGATGGCAGTGATGACCAAGTTTTTATTCCAGTTACAACTCTTCAAAAGAAAATTCAAGGTATTGATTATTTAGTTTATGCTGTTGTTCAATTAGAAGATAATAATAAAGCCGATGCAACATCACTTGATATTGCAGATGTGTTGAGACGCAATCACTATATTTCTGATCCAATTCGCGATGATTTCAAAGTAACCACCCAAGAAGAAACAATGGATATTTTTGGTACAATTCTGCAAGGAATAACTTTTTTGCTTATCGCTATTGCTTCTATTTCTTTGATGGTTGGGGGAGTGGGTGTAATGAATATTATGTATGTTATTGTCACAGAGCGTATTGGTGAAATCGGTTTAAAAAAAGCCCTTGGAGCAAAAAATAAAGATATCCTTTATGAATTTCTTATTGAATCTGTTATCTTAACTATTATTGGTGGTATCTTGGGTGTTTTAGGTGGAGCAATTGGAGCTTTTATAATTTCTAAAATAGCTCAGAGTTTTGGCCTTACTTGGGATTTTATCGTACCACTTTGGGGGGTAATACTTTCTGTATCAATTTCAGCCATTATCGGTATTGTTTTTGGGGTTTTCCCGGCCCGCAATGCCTCAAAACTTAATCCAATCGAAGCGCTTAATAAAGAGTAAATTTATTGCTATAATATGGATATATGAAATACTTTAAATTTCTAATCCTCCATCTCCTAAATTAAACTTTTATAATATGAAAAATAAAAAACAAAACATAATATTCGCCACAATTCTTCTCTTTGGCATTCTTTCTTTTTCAAATCCTGTGTCTGCTTCAACCGCGACTAAAACTCTCTACGCTTGGGCTCGGGATTTAGCAGGGAATATATCACTATCACAAAGTGATAGCGTAGATATTACAATATCTGGTAATCAAACGTATTATCTTTCTCCGGCCGGCAATGATACGACAGGGAATGGAACAATCAATAATCCATGGTTTTCTCTCAATAAAGCATGGACTGTAGTTGCGGCAGGAGATACTGTATATATGAGAGGCGGAACGTATAGTTACCCTCAACAACAAGTTATGATTAATAAAAATGGAACAGTTGGAAATTTAATCAAACTTTGGGCTTATCAAAACGAAATTCCAATTATCACAAAAGGTAGTACTTACTCATATAACGATGAATATGGTTATGGAGTTTATTTATCGGGAAATTATATTCATTTTAAAGGTCTTGATATTTCTGGGTTTACACAAGAAACTCCAGAAGTCTGGCATGGCTTACGAACAATTGGTAGCCATAATATTTATGAGCAGTTAAATATTCATCATAATGGAGGAGGAATGCTTATCAGTGAGACTTCTACTGATAACTTAGTATTAAATTCTGATTTTCATCATATTTCTGATCCATTATCTCCAACGCAATACAATAATGGTGATGGCCTCGAGATAGGCTATACTTATAATACTACAAATAATACTGTGAGAGGTTGTCGTTTTTGGTGGAATACAGATGATGGTTTAGATTTATTTAGAAATGAGGGTTTTGTTACTGTTGAAAATTCTTGGGCATTTTATAATGGATATATTCCTGATACATTTACTCCAGCAAGAGAAGAATTAGGAGATGGTTCTGGATTTAAACTCGGAGATCAGTTTGAAAATCACAGTTCAGAAATAATGAGAGTATTAAAAAATAATGTTGTTTTTAAAAATAGAGGGTCAGGTTTTTTTGATAATGCAATTCAAAGTAGAGTTTTAGCACACAACAACACTGCATATTTAAATGGATTTATAGGAATTGTTTTAGGCGCGTATGTTAATGATGTTAAAAATAATATTGGTTATTCTAATTATTATGATGGTTGTATTGGTACGATTTCCAATGAAAGTAATAATACTTTTATAGGTAATTGTAATCAAAATCCTTTATACGCTGTAACTAATTCAGATTTTTCAAATCTTGATGCTTCACAATTATTGTTGCCTCGTCAATCTGATGGTTCTTTGCCTGACATTTCCTTCCTACATTTAGCTCAAGGTTCTGATTTAGTAAACACCGGTACTAATGTTGGCCTACCTTACAATGGTTCTGCTCCAGATTTAGGTGCATTTGAAAGTAGTTATATTTCTAGTTCTGCCACTTATTATATCTCTCCAACTGGTAGTGATACAACAGGTACAGGTTCCTCAGGTAGTCCTTGGAGGACCCTATACAAAGCTTGTAATACTGTCACAAATTCAGGCTCAATCATCCATGTGAATGCGGGGACGTATAATGAGACACAACAGTGTGCATTGGCTCTTGGAATAAGTATAGAAGGAGAGGGACTTACTTCAATTATTAAGTCAAATATTTCTACCCAATATGTCACAACTATTTTAATGCATTCTGATGTTGAAGGGGTAAACGGGAATCAACATATTTCTAATATTAAAATGGATGGTAATAATGTTGCTTGGGGAGCTATCTTAATTAATGGAAGAAGTAATGTTTCGATTCATGATTCGACTTTTATTAATTTTGCTTATACGGGTGTGACTTATAATGGTGCAGTTTCATATATTAATAATGCTCCTTCAATATATGCGACTGGGAATACTTTCTATAATAATATAATAACTAATTGTTCAGAATATGATTTAGCTAATGGTTTTGGGAATGGAGGATTACAGATTGGAGGACAAGATGGCATGCTCGTCTATGGTAATAATATTAGTCAAGTAGGTCGAGCAATAGGTCACAACGGTTATCCGATTAAGTATTATTCAGATGGTTATAATAAAGGCCTAAAAATATATAATAATACTGTAACAAAAGCACCTTTTAGTGGTTTGAATAATGATTTTGATTTTGCTCTAGAATTTTGGAATCATAGAGGAGGAGTTGAAATATATAATAATACGATAATCGGCGGAATTGATGTCGGGGGTGATTCAACAATAAAAGGATCATATAATTATTCTGTTTCAATTCATGACAATATTATTGGACCAATATCGATGGGAGAAAAAGAGGAAGTTGGCGTATGGCTTGAAAGGAATTGTTCAGATGTATATATAAATAATAATAATTTTAGAAATATCACCTCAGCGGTTTTCTTTGTTCCAGCCAGCACCGATACTGTTTCGAATATCGAATTTATTGGAAATGTTGTTAATGGAATTGGGACAGCTTCTGGTTCTTGGCTTGGTTATGGAATAAGATGGTCAACTGTGAATGGAGCTGATGGGACAATTGTTAATAATATTAAAATAAATAATAATATATTTAATGGGAATACGGTTCCCAATAATTTAGCGGGAATACAATTACCAGATATTGGTACAGCAACAAACATAACAATTAGAAATAATATAATTTGGGGTTTTGATTTTGCTCCGATATATTCAAATACGAGTGGAACAATTAGTAATCTTTCAATTGAGAATAATAATTTCTATCAAAATGTAAATAATAATAATGTTCTTATCGCAGGTAATATTCCTACTAGTTATGTTAATCAAAATAATTTAAAAGTTGATCCTTTGTTTATTTCTTCTTCAGATTTTCATTTACAGTCTAACTCACCTATGATTGACCACGGAATAAATGTTGGCCTGCCTTACAATGGCTCTGCTCCAGATATAGGTGCATTTGAAACAAATTAAAATGAATTACAAAAATAAAAATTTAATTCCCATCTTCTTAATCCTCGGATTTTTATTTTTCTCTCAACCAATTTATGCCGAAACAATCACCAAAACCCTATATGCTTGGGCTCGAGATCAAGCTGGTAATATCTCTACACCACTCTCTGATACTATAGATATTACCTTACCAGCTGAACCTACTAATACATACTATGTCTCATCATCGCAAGGCTCTGATACAAACAATGGAACCTCACCCTCGACTCCTTGGAAAACAATACATAAAGTTAATACTCCATACCCAAGTGTGCTAAAACCAGGCGATGCTGTTTTATTTAAAAGAGGAGAAATTTGGCTAAATGAAGACCACCTCGTTCCTCATTCTGGAAATACAACAAGTAAATTTACATACGGGGCTTATGGTAATGGAACTAAACCGATAATACAGTTTAAGCCATCTATTACTGGTTGGAATATTTCTTCTAATTGGACACAATCTGGAAATGCTTGGGAAATTAATTTTACAGCGCATCCTTATAGATTATGGTTATCAGGATTAGAAGTGATGAGTAATAAAGATATTAATGTATCTTCTACGCATCCTTATTATTGGGGAGAGAATAAGCTCTATGTTTATAGTTCAACTAATCCCGCAACAACGTTTACAAATATTGAATGGCATGGTGGTGATTATCCTGTTTATGCAGTTAGTGCTCAACACGATATAGTTATTAAAGACCTTGATTTAAGAGGGGGGACAACAACTATTGCTATGCATGGTTGTGATAATTGGATCATCGAAAACAATGATATTGGTAGAGATTCTCATGGTTTTGGAATAGGGTCATTCCCCTTAGTTTCTACCCAGAAATCTAGTAATAATAATATTGTTAGGAATAATAATTTTGATACTGGTGCTTCTGGTATATGGGGTTGGGAAGCGAAACACACTGAAGATGGAATTGGTTTATACTATGGGAGTAATAATTGGCAGGTATATAATAATATATTTAAAAACTGGGGACATAATGGAATCTATTTAGTAAACTTAAATCCTAGTTATACTGTTTCAAACAATTCTATTCATGATAATTATATTACTGCGCCAGATATTGATTACGGGCGTGCTTTTGGAGCAGATGGAATAATTGGAACGATGTCAGGCAATGAAGTATATAATAATATATTTTATGATTTACCTACTCAATCACAATTAGATAGCGAAGGATTAAAATTCCATCATAATATAATCAATAAAGTTAGAGATGTTGCATTCAGGCCTACTATTGGAAGAGGCCTTGCCTTAGAAGGCTACAGTAGTACTGTCCCTCAAAATATGGAAATTTATAATAATATTATTGCTAATTGTGATGACCCAGGAATAAGAATGGGGACAGGTGGAATCCCAAGACAAGGAAATTTAATTAGAAATAATATAATTTATAATTGCGATTCTTCTAGTAGTTATCAAATATTTGTAAATCCTGATCCTGCGAATTTAGATAATACTTGGCAAAATAATTTATTATATAAATCAGGAGTTACTAATTTGATTAGTTTCAAGGGTGTTGTCTATGATGTCTCCGGATGGAATGCTCGCAATGGAACAAATGGAGATGTTATAGAAAACAATATCACCGGCGATCCATTATTCGTTGATGCCGCAAATGGAGACTTTCATTTAAGATCAGGGAGTCCAGCTATTAATGCAGGCATAAATATACCAGGTCTAAATTATAATGGCTCTGCTCCAGATATAGGAGTATATGAATCAAATTATTAAAATGAATTACAAAAATAAAAATTTAATTCCCATTTTCTTAATCCTCGGATTTTTATTTTTCTCCCAACCTGTTTATGCCGAAACTATCACCAAAACCTTATATGCTTGGGCTCGCGATTTAGCCGGAAATATATCACTATCCTTAAATGATTCTGTTGATATAAACTTACCCTCTGAACCAGCAAATACTTTCTATATCTCATCATCTACTGGTAGTGATACAAACAATGGAACCTCACCCTCGACTCCTTGGAAAACAATAGCTAAAGTAAATACTCAGACCTTCACTCCTGGTGCATCTATACTCTTTAAGAGTGGTGATATTTGGACGGGAGAAACCATTACGGTTAACTCTTCTGGTAATTCAACTTCACCTATTACTTATTCTTCTTATGGGATAGGTGAGAAGCCTGTTATTTCTGGTTTTACAGATGTTGCTTCTTGGACTAATATTGGTAACAACATATGGGAATCAACGAATGTTGTATCATCGTTATCTACAGTAAATATGGTAGTTATTAATAATACAAATACTCCCATGGGAAGAACTCCGAATACGGGATATTATTATTACCAAAGTCACTCTGGTGCTACTTCAATAACAAGTAGTGACTTAACTGGTACACCAAATTGGACGGGAGCGGAGTTGGCGTTTAATAATACTACCTATACAACAAAAAGAGTTCCCATTACAAACCAATCAGGTGGCACTCTAACTTTCACTCAGGACCCTACTGATTCATTGATGCAAAAAGATGGACTAAAATTTATAATTCAAAAAGATATAAGAACTCTAGATCAGCAAAATGAATGGTACTATAATCCTACAACCAAGAAGTTAAGTGTTTATAGTTCCTCACAACCTTCTAATGTAAAAGTTTCTAGTGTTGCGAAGTTGGTTACTTCAATTAGTAAAAATTATATTACTTTCAGTGACATATCTTTTACTGGATCAAATTCACAATCAATTTATATTGGAGCATCAAATTATTTTACAATCCAAAATGTAGATATAAATTTTTCAGGGATGGATGCTATACATGGAAGTTATCATGGGAATGCTGTTGGTTTTATTGTAGAGGATTCTACAATTTCTAACTCCAATAGTACTGGGATTGCTGTCACTTCATTATTTACAGGAAATTTAATACGAAATAATATGATTACTAATACGGGAATGATTTTTGGATCAAATGCTGTAAGCGTATCAGGAACAAATGGTTCAAGTATAAATACGGCTATTTCTGCTAGTGGTGACAACTCTTTAATAGAATATAATACTATTACAAATGTTGGTTATATAGGGATAGCATTTAATGGGAATAATACAATAGTACAGAATAATTATATTACTAATTATTCTCAGAATCAGAATGATGGAGGAGCTATATATACATGGAATGGCCCAAAAACAGTTTATACAGGAATAAAGGTTCTAAAAAACATTATTATTAATAATCCTGTTGACACAGACCCCTCAGGACAAAATTATGGGGCCGGTGATGTTGGTATATATTTAGATTATATGTCCAATGGTATAGAGATATCAGACAATACTGTAAATGGTAATGCTACAAATCTTAATAATGCGGGAATATTTTTAGGTGGCAATAAAAATATATTAGTTCAAAGAAATATTTTGTATAACAATTCAACTGGATTACGTCTTTATAACAATAGTGCTACTGATTATGGTTCAACTACTTCT
Source organism: uncultured Candidatus Saccharibacteria bacterium (assembly GCA_964563715.1). Classification (GTDB taxonomy): domain Bacteria; phylum Patescibacteriota; class Minisyncoccia; order Phycocordibacterales; family UBA9973; genus UBA8515. Next base: position 40,359 of record CAZLXA010000006.1, read on the forward strand.
TTTAATAATATATTTGTTGCTAAAACAACTAACCAGATTGCTATGCATCTTGATCCTATAGAGGTCTATAAAAATGAAATAACAATGGATAACAATATTTATGCAAGACCAATTTTAGATACTACCACTATTAAATCTTTCCAAAGAGATCCTTGGAATTATTATCAGCATACTCTTTCAGATTGGCAAATCTTCTCCTCTCAAGACCTCAACTCCGACACCTCACCCGTTTCCATCACCGATCCCAACGATATATTATTCGAATACAATGCCACTCAAACAAATAAGGTAGTCTCTCTAGGCTCTAATACCTATGTCGATGTAACTGGTGCAAGTTATACTGGTAGTGTTACACTATTGCCATATACATCTATAATCCTAATCAAAACAAATTAAAATGAATTACAAAAATAAAAATTTAATTCCCATTTTCTTAATCCTCGGATTTTTATTTTTCTCCCAACCTGTTTATGCCGAAACTATCACCAAAACCTTATATGCTTGGGCTCGCGATTTAGCCGGAAATATATCACTATCCTTAAATGAT
>CAZLXA010000007.1:0-36593 GCA_964563715.1 uncultured Candidatus Saccharibacteria bacterium
GCACTCGTTAATTGAGCCGTCGTTGCAAGTGGAGCAAGTTGAGCAGTTGTCGCTAAAGTTCCAATATCAGTCCAAGCGATTGTGTCTGTCTTGGTTTTAATTCCGGTTACATCAGTCCATGATATAGTATCTGTTTTTGTTTTAATTCCTGTGACATCAGCCCAAGCGATTGTATCAGTCTTTGCTTTGATTAAACCATTTGAAGTGACAAGTCCAGTAACATCAGTCCATGCGATTGTGTCTGTCTTTGTTTTGATTCCAGAAATGTTTCCTACCCCAACTTCCGTGATGAGAGTAGCGACATTTGTTTTAATTGTATTAATATCACCCCAAGTGATTGTATCTGTCTTGGTTTTAATAGCGGTGACATCACCCCAGGCAATAGTTCCAGTATCAGTTAATATATCGGTGACATCTGTCCAATCAATAGCATCAGTTTTGGCTTTAATTAAACCTGTATCAGTTACGATGCCAGTGATATCTGCCCAAGCGATTGTGTTGGTCTTGGTTTTAATGTCTGTAACATCAGTCCATGCGATTGTATCAGTCTTGGCTTTAACTAAAGCAAGATTAGCTGCAGTTGCAAGTGGACTTGTGGCATCAGTTACATTTGTAGCAGTAGCGAGACCTGAAAGGTCAGATATTTTTGCAAGTGAACCTGATGTTAATGTTCCATCAGTTAAGTTACGAGTACCGTAACTCCAGACATCAGAGGCCGCTAACATATTTGAGGAAGTTGTTGTACCTCCAGTGATTGTTCTTGTGGTATTCGTCCAGACATCAGCAACTAAAGTGCCGAAGGTGGTCAAATCTCGGGTTGGAGATGACCAAACGCTTGTCGCCACATCAGAAGCCAAGGCTCCAAATGATGTTAGAGTTCTAGCCGTATACCCCCAAATAGTTGCTGGTAATGAAGATAAGGTTGTCGCTAACGAACCAGTTTGATTGTCTGTATTAGTATTTATTGTTGTGACCGCAGTCGAAATATCAGCCAAAGTCACAGGTGGAGCTTTAACTATAAAAGATTTATCAAGTTTAAAAAGGTCTCCAGTTAAAACACTTCCACATGTTACATATGTAGGATATTTACCTTCAGTTGCAGGAATAGTATATGGGTAATAATGCCAACCAGTCACAGGGGACGCTGGGCTTTCATCTGTCATTGTAGTATTAACAAGAGAAACAAGTGAGGGGCTATATATAGAAATATTACAATCATCTGCTGTTGGAGTATAATCATCATTATAAATAAACTCACCGATAGTAATAGATTCTCCGGGTATATAAGATTCAATTGCGTAAGTAATATTAGTTAGAATTGAAAAAATTCCAAAAATAAAAAACCCTTTAATAAAAATATCAAATATTTTATTTTTAAAATTATTCTTTCTCACAAATTTTATATAAAAAACAAAAAAACACTACACAATTAAAAGATACAAAATAAATTTTACAAAGAAGTTATTTTTTAATTTCTTTATTGACTGTCTCTTCATCGGGACTTTTAAATGCTCCTGTTAAATTTTTAACAGCTTGAACAAGATTCTTTGCAAGTTCTGGTATCTTCTTTGATCCAAAAAGAAGCACAATAATAATAACGATGATTATGATTTCTTTTGTTCCTAATCCAAACATATACGATTTAGCGAAATCGTGTCGCACAACCGTCCTTATAGTGCGACGCTTATTCGAAATTAATTAATAAATAAAAACACAATTCCTATTTTTTAGGGTCAATATCTTTAAATGCCCCGAAAATATGACGAACTGCATCTGATATACTCTTTGTAAGTTCTGGTATCTTCTTTGACCCAAAAAGAAGCAAAACTACAACTGCAATTATTATTATTTCTTTTGTTCCTAATCCCCACATAATATATTTGCGAAATCGTGTCGCGTAACCTCTTGCTTACTTAATTAATCGCGACTCTTATTCTAAATTAAACTACTAAATAACGACCTTGTTTTTTCTATTAAATAAAACTGTGAGCTCAAAAATTAATATTAAGGGCCCAGCCATTAATATTAATGATAAACCATCAGTCGGCGGAAGTAAAGAGACAATGATGAATATAACTACGATTGCATGCCTTCTTTTTGATTTTAAGAAATCAACACTTAACATCCCTACCCTAATCAGAAATCTAATAACTATTGGAAAAATAAAAAGCAATCCGAGAAGCGATGAAGTTAAAACAATCTGAGAAATAAATGTACTTATATTCCAATAATTTGCTACTCCAAGACCAACATTGACCGAAGCGATTAATTTGACTCCAACATAGAGCATTCCAGCTCCATAAATAAATCCAATTATAAAAAGCAATAAGCCGAGTGGTAATGAAAGTATAAAAATCTTTCTTTCAGATGGCAGGAGACCTGGTTTTAAAAAAGTGTATAAATGATAAATAAATATTGGAATAGTAATAACACAAGCAGAAAAAAATCCAACACTCATAGCAAGATCAATCAATTGAAAAGGCGAAGTAGTCACTATAGTGACTCCACTTATATTTAAATGACTCATTATAAATTTTATAGCTGGAGAAGTAGCAAAAAATCCCAAAGCAAATACAATTACAAATATTTTTGTGAGTGAAAAGAGTCTTTTTCTTAACTCCTCAAAATAGACTCCATATTTTGAAATACTTTGTTGAAAATCATTCACAATCAATTAAAATTAAGCTACACTCTTTCTTTTTCTTTTAGCTACACCGACAGCCTGATCATCTGATATTGAGTCTTCACTTTTTACCTCGTCAATTGCTGGATGGTCCTCAATCGGTGTAATCTTATGTCTATATAACCATTCAGCAACCGCTAAAACTCCCTCTCTCCAAGTTGAGTAAAACCTTTCTTCAAACCCGTTATTTCCGACATTCCCAGGATTAAGAGTTCGAACCGCAATACCCGTTGTTCCAAACAAAGAATCGTTTTGCATAATTGCCAAAAGTAATGGAATATCTACTTTATATTCTTTTGCTGCCTCAATAACCATATTACCTGAAACAAAACTACCCAAAGCCCTGTCCTGAATATAATTATCAACTGCTTCTTCTGTTTCAAGTTGTGGTATAGAATTTACGATATCTTGAATCTTCTGTTCATGAAATGGATCAGTTGCATAGGCTGAAATATCATACCCATTTATATATGCACTTGCTGACGGACCTTGAGTTGCTGGTTCAATAACAACATTTTGAATTGCTTCTATTCCACTAGTTACAACATCAGAAGAAGTAATATTTGCTGAGGCTGCTGCTATATCTATCGTTTGCAACAATTTCAACTGACTTATTGTATTATTAACACCTAAAATTTCTTCTTCAATTGAATTTATCATCGATAAATCTCCAGAATTAAAAGCTAAAATTTTAGCATTATTTAATACTACTAGTTTGTTATTCAATAACTGTATAAGGTATTCAACATTCATATATAATTAATTAATAGAATAATAATTGTTTATAACATTCTTGAGCTCCATGACGATTTAGCCATAAATACTTCAAATTATCAACGGTCTCATATATCTCCATTCTATTTCCTATTATAGCAGTACCAGCAAGATAAGGATATTGTGAACCGCCGTTAATAGTAATAGTGTCCAAATCCAAATAATACACACGTTGAGTAATTTGCGGAGTGAAATACAACCTATTAGCCCCGTCATAAGCATACATCGCTCCAGTAGTTAAACCATCAAAACTTGGTGTCGGTGTTAAGAATTCCCATTTATCAATCGAAAGATCGAGCCGATCAAAACCAATCAAGTTTCCTCCTCGTGCTTGGAATAAATATCTTCCTCTCTTACTTAAGTCAGTTTGCCCAAAGTTCCAAGAAACATTTGTCCCTACTCCGCGTAATGGTTGTTGCAAGATAGAATACCCCGTAGATCCATGCACTGGAGTAGCAAGAGCAACAAAGAGAGTATTGTGATTATTCCCCGTACAAGCTGCTTCCAAAAAGTTTGCTGCACTTCCACTAGTAAGTCTTATTCTTCTGTTGTACCACATTCCAGGAAGCCAAAAAGATGCAACAACGGTAGCATTGACGAGTGGTATAGGTGGTGTAGAAGTTACCGTAAATTGTGTAGCGTTAATAATTGAAGCAACTTTTACAGTGGTTAAGTTTGTTCCTCCGTTTGCAACGAAAGCTCCAGCGGTCGGAGTCGCCACAGAAAGATTGGCTCCCGAAAGAATTCCGACATACATACCAACAGCGAGTCCAGCTGTCGTATACCCTGAAACTGTAATCGTTTTCCCTGAGCTACTACAAGGTGCAGTGAAAGTAAGAACAGCAGCACTTGCTGTACCAGCAAAACTACTACTCATTGTAATGGTCAATCCGTTAGCAGAAATTGCTGTAATAGTAGTCCCTGCCGGAAGTGTAACGCTACCAGAAGACACTGCTACAAGCATACCTACATATAATCCAGCCGAAGTAGTAAGTGTGGCTGTATTTACAAGAGTTGCTGAAGCTACTCCATATCCGAACAGCATTGTAGCAGTACCCGTTGTCGTGAAGTTGCCACTCATCGTTAGAATACCTGTCGCTGGAGCAATTGCGTTTATAGTGGCCCCCGCAGCAAGAGTGGTACCAGTAGCGGAGTACATTATTAATCCTGTCATCCCGACATATAAGTTTGCTGTGTTCAATAATGGTACAGTCACACTAGCAGTTGCAGTTGTAATAGCTGTACAAAGTATACCGACAGTTCCACCCGGAGAAACCCAGCTCTTTGTCACATCTTGCAACAATGCAGCAGTTTGAACCCCAAGAGCCATTCCAGAATCAGCACACCCAATAGTATTCTGAGATAATGAGTAAGCTCTATTTGTAATAACATATCGAGATACACCTGAAACAGGCAAGGTGTGGGCCGCCGCGAATATTAAAGTATTGTTGGTATTTGAAACGACATGAGCCGATAAAAGAGTCGGCTGTACTGGCGGAATTGCTGCTGTAATCTGAGTTGAATTATATGTAACCATACAACCAGCCCATTGGTTTGGAATCCAATTCTTTGTTGAGTCACAAAGTTGATTAGTTTGATGTGCATAGTTTAATATTGGACCAGATGGAGCACCGACAGGATATGTATATTGAGTGGTTGTATTTGGTAATGTAGTAATAGGCACAGTTACATTATTATTAGCAGAGCTAAAACCATTATCCCCTTGATGACTAATATATTGACCAGTTTTGAAATTGTGATTGTTTATAGTTGTAACAAGCTGTGTAGTTGTAGCAAGGCCAACCGTTCCAAATAATGTTCCTGACCCACCTGGGTCAGCAGATGCAACATATGTTACAGACCCAGCAGATGAAGCAGTAACCTGATGGACACCATTGTATCCTGCTGGTGTTATACCAGTCACATGGATCCACGAACCTACTTTAAATAAAGAAAGTGATGTGGTTAAAGTACAAGTAGCCCCTGACCTAGTAGCGACAGTGACAGCCTGAGGAACTTTATAAACAAAACCAGCTGTCATTAAATTACCTGGAATTGTTCCAACCCAAGCAACAGATGGAGTAACAGAAACGACAGCATTATCAGAAAGTGATGGTGAAGGAGCTTGAGATACTACAAATTGAGTTCCATTTGTAACACTTGTGATAACTGTTCCTGTTGGGAAAGCGCCAGTTCCTGAAGTAACCACCGGGATCATACCCGCGACAAGACCAGTCGTATCACCAACCGTAATAGTAGTGGTTGAATTCGTCGCACCTGGGGCTGATTGGTAGCCAGCCATTGATCTAGTTGGAGTTGCGGCAAGTCCTGAAGCTACAGTAATCGTCGTATTATAAGCAGTAGGCACACACCCATATATTGTCATAGTTGTACCATTACCAAATGCTGAATATGCCCCACTCGCTGCTGTCCCTCTTAGATTTATAGAGTTTGTTTGCAAGACTGTTCCTCCTGAAGTGTACGTACCTGATGCATTATAATAAGACACTGATCCTGGAGTAGAGTTTGTAACTTGCCATGTTCCGTTATAAGTTGTAGGAGTAACTGCTGCAACTATTATCCAACTTCCTATTGGAAAAATCCCGCCTGCATGTGTAATCGTTGTAATTCCACCAGTCACTGATCCTGCTGAAACAACCGAGGATGGCACATAACCCACAGCACTAGTAATAGGCAAAACAACAACACTTGGGGCAGTTAATGATAGTGCAAGTGCAGGATAATCAGAATACTGAGCCGAAGAACCACGAGCAACTCCATAATCAAGCATACGCCCTTGAGTTAACATATCTGCTTCTATATTGTGAACAAACAAAGGTGCGATACCACCAAAACTCTCATAAATTTTATCGTGATCACCGTGAATAACATATCTAGATGATTCATCAGGAACCGAATTCCATGCTGGGTAAGTTACTAAAGTATTAACGGGTGCTCCTGTGATAGTGGCACTTGCAAGTGTAGTTGATGGAATAATAGAAACAGTAAATTGAGTTTGATTATTTATCTTCTTTACAATTGTTCCATAGTCAAACATTCCTGTCCCAGCAGTGACACTCAATACCATTCCTACAATTAAACCATCGGTATTTCCTGAAGACAAATTGATAATATCACCCGAACTTGAAGCACTTAAACTAGCAGAAGTGTATGTCACTGGTCCTGGAACAGTGCCGAAAATAGTACGCGCAGAACCTGAAGCTGTGCCTGATTTGATACGAACGACTTGGTTATTCCAACGATTAAGAGACCAATTTTTTGTATTATCTATAAATACAGAAGTTCCAATACCGAGGACTGGTGCCGATGATCCAGTAGAGAATGTTCCTTGAGATGGATAGATTGAATATGTTCCTGCCCCTCCAGGAATACCTGATAATTGTCCTGTTATAACAGTTTGGTAAGGCTGAAAAGCAATCACCGCCCCCACCGTCAATGCAGTTGTCGGAGCCAAAGAAACGGTAAATGTCGTCAGAGAATTTATCTGTGTGATGTAAGTCCCCACATTAAATACTCCAGTACCGACAGCCGTGACAACAGATACGAACATCCCAGGTGTTAGATACTGAGTAGTTGCCACTGTTATAAGAGTGCCTGCTGAAGTTGTAGCGGTGATACTTGAATATAATACAGGACCGAATTGGAGTGTAGCAAAAGAAAGAGCAGCTGTAATAATAGGAGTAGTCAAAACAACAGTACTAGACGTAACCGAAGATACTGATACCCCTGTCGGAAAACTACTTTGTGCTCCTGTAGTACCTGAAAGAAAAGTAATAGCCATGCCAGGAATAATTCCCATTGAAGCGGGATTACCAACTGTAAAATTTATAGTAGCGGATAAACCAGTAGTATAACAAGCTCCAATCGGAGTATTTATTGTTGCCGGAGACAAAACACCACTACCTAATAGTATCTGACCCGGATAATATGCCCCTGTAGTAGAACCAGCAGTGAAGACTCCTCCATTTATCGTACCTGTCGATAAGGCAGTCACAGATAAAGTAAGAACTCCTGAGACCGTAGAAGTATTTGCAATAGACAATGTCAATGTCGTAGTTCCTTGGCCTCCTGTGATCGTTGTTCCTTGAGCAATCCCCGTCCCAGATATATACCAGCCGTTACAATTGGCGGGGGTTGCTGCACTAGTTGTTATTGTATAAGTCCCTACAACTCCAGTTGAAGCAGTTGCCGTTGTGACAGTAGTATAAATAGTTGGATTGCCTGAAACTGCCCCAGAATTTGCAACTGACAATGTAAGAGTTGTAGTCCCTTGTCCGCTGACAATCATTGCACCGACGGCAATACCAGTACCAGATATGTACCAACCATTACAATTTGCAGGAGCACTTATTGAACCTGTACTTATAGTAGTTGCTCCACCTGAACCAGTAGTTGCGGGTAGTGTGGCAATAGCAGGATTAGGAACAGTTGGATACAAATATAATGTACCAGAAACTGTCCCAGTGTTTATCATTGAAAGAGTTAAAGTTGTTGTGTTCTGTCCACTGGTAATCATAGCCCCTGACCCTATCCCGGACCCTCCTATATACCAACCATTGCAATTTGGTGGAGTATTCCCGCTTGTTGTTATGGTATATGAATTAATGACTCCAGATGCTGCTGTAGCAGAAACATAAGTCGGAGAAACAATTAAAAGACCAGAAACTGTTTCAGTATTATTGGCAGATAAGATTAGACTTTTCGTTCCCTGACCAGACAATACAGTAGTAGCCAAAGGAATGCCTTTCCCTGATATATACCAACCATCACAATTTGTTGGTGTTACCCCACTCGTAGTGATATTCGGAGTTCCCACTACCCCAGATGTAGCAGTTATTGTAGACGCATTGATAGGCTTTGGAGGATTTATAGCGGTCACAATTCCAACTTCAAATGCATCAATAAAATACCTAGAAGTCGAATCAGGTATTAAATCTAAATTTAAAATATTACCTGTAACCGTCGCAATATTTGGAAGAGATAAGACTAAAGTTTTCGTCCCTTCTCCAGATAAAATAGTCGCACCTGGTGCAATTCCTGTACCTGATATATGCCAACCATCAATAAGTGTAGGGGCAGCTGTATTTGTAGTAATAATATATTCTCCCGCAGTCCCTGATGCAGCAACAACACTTAAGTTTGCTGTTATAAGACCAGAAACCGTTCCTGAATTAGCAACAGATAGAACTAGATTGACAGTTCCTTGACCTGAGACGATAAAAGCATTGGTCCCAATACCGGTCCCTGTAATATGCCAACCATTACAAGTTTGCGGTGTTGGAATACTTGTTGTAATTGTATATTCGCCGTTACTTCCTGTTGCAGATATTCCCATACTCAATGTTCCCGAAACAGCTCCGGAATTAGCAACAGATAGAACAAGAGTAGTCGTACCCTGTCCTGAAACAATTCTCGCATCTGCCCCAATGCCTGTACCAACGATAGACCAACCATTACAGTTGGTGGTAGTAGCGGTGGCGGTAGTAACAGTATAAGTATTTATAACACCAGAATCTGCAACAATCGTGTATGGCTTAAAACTTGCAACAGGAGAGAAAACTAAACTGTTCGATGTATTAGAAAGAATATGTAAAATCTTCCCTTCTCCTGTTCCAGAAGTAATTCTAAGTTCACGATCAACCCATTCATTAACAGTCCAATTTTTTGTTGTATCTTGAAGATTACTTTCTGAATGTGTTCCTAGTGCTATACCACGATCCCAGACGCAAGCATTTTCCCCAGTCGACTGAGTTGTAATATCAGTAGGAACAGCTGTGACAGGACTTGTGATAGGTGTACCATTGCGTATATACCAAACATCGGCAGCTATATCATAGAATTGTAAAGTAGAAGCGACAGGAGTAGCCCCTGAACTTGCAAGCCATATTCCTCCTGAACGAACGATAAATCTACTTGTCTCATCTGGCTGAACTACCCAAGGAGAATCTACTGTTATCTCTGATGACTCTATCTGATAAGCGGCACCAAGCGCAGAAAATGTAAGGGTTGAACCAGCAATTGTAACAATAGGAGCCCAAGCAAATTGGTCTTCGGCAAATTTAGCGATATCAGCAAAGTATAAAGTATTCGATGTATTGTACATTATCTTTCTAATTTGAGATTGACCAGATGCATGTACAAAACGAACTTGATATCCAACCCACATATTTATTTCCCAGTTGGCATTGGCGTCAATAATAGTACCTTGAGGAGAAGTAGCTGCAGTTGTAACAGTTCCAGTATAGGCAATGATAGGGTCAGAAACTTTTACAATAGTACGCTGTTGTCCATCGCCTATACCTTCTGTAATTCTTATATCGAAACCTTTGAGAGTTTGGCCAGTCAAACCAGCAGCTATTATCGTGCTAGGCCCTGAAGATATAACTCTTGTGTTGTACCCTCTTCCTCCAGAAAAAGTCATGGCACTTCCAACAACTGGAACTACTGGTGGTTGAGATAATAATTGATAAGTATCTGTAACTGTATCATATCTAAAAAACCCAGTGGTTCCAGTACCACTACCACTTGCTGTTCCTGATTGTAAATAATAAATGTATCTTCCAAATGAAACATGAAATAGAGAATTCTCAGCTGTACAAGTCGAACTCAAAGCCGAAGATACAGATGGGGCCAAACGGCACCATTCCCAAACTGGTATATCAACTTGTGGTTTTAAATTATTTGTAAGTGCCATAAATGATAATTAAGTAAATGATAAATTTTGTCTAATCCCATTTGCAAATGCGTTTCTCGCTACATCTTGATACATCTGTTGGTTTTGCCCTGCTAGAGAAGTCATGTTTGTAACAGATGTTACTGTTGAAATTGTACTAACCGTCACTGTTCCTGAAACGGGCATCGTTGCCCCTATTGCTCCGAGAGCATCAAGTGTAATTCTTTGACGATTTCCAGCATCAGTTGTAGCTTGTGACTCCATCAGTTTAACCATTCTTCTTAAATATACAATCGCCTCATCTGTAGCAGGATTAATGGCAGTACTTGAAATATTTTTTAATCCAACAATCTCATACCCCCCACTTCCTGCTCCACCTGAAATCAGTAAATTGTCTCCATCAAATTTAAATTTATCGGTAGCAGTTTTTATATCAGCGAGGTTGTCAGTATTTGTTTTTATATCCGCCAAATTCCCTCCTGTTTCTTTGGCTATCGTTGCAGTTGAATCCTGTCTAACATAAGCTCCGGCACCTGAGGTTGTAAAAACGTCAGTGTTTGTTTTTATGTCAGCCAAATTACCGCCCTCGGTAGCAGGATCAATTCTAGTATTTCCGCTGTCTTTTAAACCGACAACATTTGAAGTTGGTGTACTACCTGAGACATATGCATCAGCAGATTTTGGGAAAAGTGCTGAGGCCGCAAGACCAAGTCCAGCAACACTTGCCACCTTCAAAAACATTCTCTTTGTATCATCAATAGAAGCATTATTTATTTCATTTTGGTTTTCTATAATTTTCGTCTCATTAACAGCTTCAGATTTTAGAATTTCTTTTTGTTTTTCGATAATAGGTAACTCAACATAATTTAATTTTTGCTTTTTTATTATTCCATCTACTTGTCTACCAGAAGAAATACTTTTTTTAAAAGTATTTTTATCTTTCTTAAGGTTTAAAGAATTTTTTGAATTAACCATATATGACTCTTGTAACTTTATTTTACTATATACACATATTTACGCAACTAATTTATCAACAAAATTGAAGAAAAATTACTTATTTAAATAAGTAATAGTAAATTGTAAAATTGTCGCAAAAGTTACCCATAATAAATATGGAATGTTTACTAATGCTACCCATTTTATTTGTGGATATATAACAATCATAGCCCAAACCAGAGTCACAAGAACTAAGGTAATATCTACTGCCGCCAAAATGTTACTTTTTAACCCAAATTGAAAATAGGTAAATGAAAAATTAAATATTAAATTTAATACAAAAGGCAAAACTATAGCAAAAGATAATTGTTTATTAAAAAATTTATAAAAAACAGTACCAAATGAAATAAAAATAATAAAATATAAAACACTCCAAACAGGACCAAAAAGCCAAGAAGGCGGTGCCCAAGTTGGTTTAATAAGTTCACTGTACCACACTGTTCCATTGTTCATATTATTATTATAGCACTAATTTTTTAAATTAATAGCTTAAATATATGGTAAAATAATATAGATGATTAATAGCTTTAAAAATACTTTTAATATTTCTCCAAAAACGATAATACTTTTTACTGTGTTTTTAGATGTACTTGGTATTGGACTTATAATCCCCGTGCTACCATTTTACGTAGAATCATTTAATGTTTCAGGAATAGTAATAACTTCTTTATTTGCAGTTTTTGCTTTATTTTCTTTTTTCTCTTCTCCTCTTCTTGGAATGTTATCAGATAAATTTGGAAGGAGGCCAGTACTTCTTATAAGCTTGGCATCTAGTGCAACTGGCTGGATGGTTTTTGCTTTTTCAAATACTATTTTCGGACTTTTTTTGGGGCGAATAATCGATGGCTCGGCGGCAGGAAATATTTCGACAGCTCAGAGCTATCTGATTGATATTTCAAAAGACAAAAAAGAGCAAACAAAAAATTTAGGATTAATTGGAGCAGTGTTTGGGATTGGTTTCATTATTGGCCCACTTGTCGGTGGAACACTTTCTAGTATTAGTATGAAATTACCTTTTATTGTTGTTGGAATAATGGCAACAGTAAATACAATTTTGGCATATTTCTTTTTGCCAGAAACAAATCATGATCGAAATACAAATAAAATTTCTTTAAACCCATTTTTACCAATTATAAAAGCTTTTAAAAATAAAAAGGTTTTACCACTATATTCAGCATGGCTTCTTTTTGGAATCGCAATTTCTCTTAATCAATCAATTTTTGCTCTTTACATTGCTCGTGTATTTTCTTGGACAGTGATTGCTTCAGGTTTACTTATGGCATTAGTAGGAGTAATTATATCTATCAATCAAGCCTTTATGCTTAAAAGTGTTTGGTTAAAATACTTCAAAGAATCATTCTTAATGATATGGATGTTTATACCACTTGCGATTGGATATTTAATAATGGCAATGCCATTTAAATTTGCATTTTTATTTGGATTAATTGTAACCGCTTTTGGTCAATCAATAATGAGGGTAGTTATGACGAGCCAAATAATTGGATTCTCAAGTAAAAATGAACAAGGTGAAATGATGGGTATACTTGCTTCAATCATGTCATTATCGATGATCTTAGGACCATTATTAGGAGGATCTGTTTATGAATTAAATTCTAGTCTACCATTTATTTTAGCTGGAGTAATTTTGTTTATAACATTTATTTTCGTTTATAAAACATATAAAAATGTAAAACAAATAGAGCATAGAGATGTGGAGCCCGTGGAAGTATTATAAATATTTAATTATATTTTTCTACTATCATAGGCCCAGTGAAGTACGGCTTGGCGTTGGATAGGCCGACAAAGTAAATCTTTCGGCCGACAATTTTGAGTTATTTGTGCTATATGACGAGTCATAGCCTTCCATCTTTTAATTTGCCTATCATCTTCACTCTCTATTCTTCTACCCATAAAATACCGAGCATACCACTGAAACCAACCCCTTGGGTCATCTTTATATATCCAACCCTTTTTTACCCAAACAGAAAGAGGCTGAGAAGCATTAACTTTAAAATAATTTAATTTTGCATTATGAAATTCGGGTGAAAATCTAACTTTATTAAACCAATCTTTTGGAAATTCTTTCTGGCAATCAGACATATACTTACCACCAAAAACTCCAAGAGCAAGCATTAGTTTTGGGGTTAAATCTGGTCGAAAGTCTTTACTAAAATTTTTACCGATTGGTTCTACAAGTTCATATTTGTAACCTGTTTGCATTTCGTCATTAACTGTTACAATTTTCTTTTTAAATTTTGAAGCCATAAAAAACTTTTATTTCTGCATCAAATTCATAAGCGGAGCCAGAGCCTCGCGATGCTTCATAATTTCTGCTTTATATTTACCCATCACAAGAACAGCTGCATATTGCTCACCAAGTCCCCCTTTTTTCTTTTCTTCAATTTCTTTTGTAATTTTTTCGAAAAGCTCCTTTACTTCTTTATTAGATTCAAGAGTTTTTAAACTTTCGGCTAATTGTGGATTCTCATCAAGTTGTCTTGCTATTTCATCGGCTTTATCCGATGATACGCCTTTTAAGCGAAGAGCTTGTTTTGTTATAAATTTTTTAATTCCCATCCCGAATGAAATTCTTATATTATTTATTGTATAAGAATTATTATTTTTTAATAAATTACTTTTATCTTTTTGTCCCAAAGTCAAGAATTTCAAACGGGACAATTAATTTTGATTATAGCAAAAAAGTCATTTTTGTGCGAATATATAAACATTAAGTATGAAAAAAGATAAGATAATCGTCATATTAGGTCAGACTTCTACTGGTAAGAGCGATTTCGCAGTGGAAATAGCAAAGCTTATTGACGCCGAGATTATTTCAGCCGATTCTAGGCAAGTTTATAAAGGAATGGATTTAGGAACCGGAAAAATCACCAAAAAAGAAATGAAAGGTGTGCCACATCATTTACTTGATGTTGTCTCTCCTTCCAAAATATTTTCAGTAAGTGACTTTCAAAAATTGGCAACTCAAAAAATTGACGAAATTTTTTCTAGACAGAGAGTTCCAATCATCTGTGGTGGCACAGGATTTTATATTGACTCAATTATAAATGGGGTAACATTTCCGAAGGTTCCACCAAATAAAAAACTACGTGAAATTTTAGACAAAAAATCCGCTGAGCAACTTTTTGAAATGTTAAAAAAACTAGACAAAGAACGTGCTTTAAATATCGATAAAAATAATAAAGTTCGTTTAATCCGAGCTATTGAAATAGTCCAAGCTCTTGGCCAAGTCCCTTCCCTTGAAAGTTTCCACAGGTCCGACCTGTGGAAATCGTCCACAGGTCGGACCTGTGGAAACTTTATAAATTTTCAAGTATTAAAAATTGGACTTACTTTGCCACCAGAAATTTTAAAAGACAGGATAAAAAATCGGCTACTTACTCGTTTGAAAAAAGGCATGCTAAAAGAAATGGAAAATCTTCATCAGAATGGTTTATCATGGAGACGAATGGAGGCTCTTGGCCTTGAATATCGATATGGGGCATTATATTTACAAGGAAAAATATCCAAGGAAGAATTGATTGAAAAAATCCAAACAAAATCATGGCATTACGCCAAGAGACAAAATACTTGGTTTAAAAGAGATAAAGAAATAATTTGGATAAATCCAACTAGAAAGTCCGAAAAGCAAAATGCTATTGAAAAAATTAAGATGTTTTTAGAATAAATTATTCTTTTCTACTAAACCGAAAACCTAAGAATGATAAATACGAAGCAATAATCATTTCAATCCAACTAAGCCAAAATGGATATGATTTATTAAATATCTGTATTTCAAAACCGACAATTATCTTTAGTAAATGGAAAATAGCTACAATTAAAAATATAAAGGATATTATATATAAATAGGTTTTTTTCATATTGCGGGCGATGGAGGAATCGGACCCCCGCCAATTCTTTTGGAGAGAATTGTACTACCACTATACTAATCGCCCGTAGACTTATTTATACCTTTCCATAAACTTTTTTGCAACAGCCTGAATGACTCTCCCAATTTTAACATCATGATATCTAACCTGAATGCATCCTTCATATTTATCTTTTTTATATATACCAGTACTAGGCTTATTGAAAGTCTTTAAAAACTGTTTCTGTGAAATTCCTGTAACTTGAGACCAAAACTTCTTTTGTTTTATCTCATTATGATATCCATGCAAATGCATCAAAACTTTAAATTTATTTTCATCCAAAACAAAACTATTTCGAAATAAATATAAAAAAGTTCTTATTAATTCTGGGTCAGAATTTGTAAAAGTTATTGAATCTTTAATTGATTTATTACCCTCACATTGATATATCAGAGAACAAATCAAAACAGTATAATCAGATGATAATTTTATGCTTCTTAATTTGCCTAAGGCCGAATTATCAGCTTCTATGTTCTTTATCATTGTTTTTTCTTTAATAGTTTTTTGCGAGGCTAATTGTCCTTTCGAATAATTATTCTCAATACGTTTTTTAGCTTTTGAAGAAAGTTCAATATGATTTACCCATTTCGAAATAGTACTTTTTGAGACTATTAAAATTCTACTTAATTCATTAATTGAATATCCCTTTTTTCTTAATTCTTTCGCTTTTATTTCTAATTCTTTTTTCATATAAGAACCCCTATATATGGTTACATTATATTATATCAAATAACATGAAAATAAAAAATCCCCAACGGGGATTTTTAAATTTAACCTGTAATTTTAGCTTCTTTATGTTTAGTGTTCTTCGTGCAAGTTTTACAAAATTTCTTCATTTCAAGTTTTTTTGTAACTAATTTTTTGTTTTTACTCGTAAAGTAATTACCATTCTTGCAGACGGTACACTTAAGTTTTAAAAGTCTATCTTGTGACATGGGTATACATTACTATAAAAGGCCCAAAAATGCAAGAAAATAGGGCGGGTATATTCAAAAATTATGAGTAGGTGTGGGCGCGCCGGAGCCCGGAGGGCGGAGAGGGATAAGTGAATAATTTTTGGATATACCCGCCCTATTTAATAACTCTTGGTAATAGAGCACTTATTCGGGTTGTAGCCTCATAATTAATCGTATTTGACTCTTTGGCAATCTGTTCAGCTGTAATTTCTACTTTAGCTTGTCTTCCTAATATTATGACTTCATCCTCGGGTAAAACATCTTTAATATTTGAAACATCAACCACGACCATATTCATAGCCACTCGGCCTAAAATTTTTGCTTTTTTTCCTTTAATTAAAACTTCACCATTATTCGATAACGAACGTGGTAAACCATCTGCATAACCTTGCGGAATGACAGCAATCTTTGTAACTTTCTTTGTGATATAAGTTAAACCATAACCAATAGGATGATTAGGTGGAAGAATTTTTATTTGTGCAATATGCGTCACCCATCTCAATGCTGGCTTTAAACTAATTTTCTTTTTATTTAAATATTGCAAATGCTCACTGGGCCACATACCATAAAGGCCTATCCCTAGGCGAACTAAACTGTGTAGACTATTCCCTTTCTCATAAACAAGAATTCCAGATGTTGCCGAAATATGAGTCTTTAAGTTTTTATAACCATTTTTCTTAAATATTTCTACATACTCATGATACATATCAATCTGTTTTTGGGCATGAGTAAAATTCATTGTATCTTCAATGTTGGCAAAATGAGAATATATACCATCAAGATCAATATTTTTTAATTTTTTTATTTCTGTAATGAAATTTTCAATTTGTGATGGCATGATTCCTTCTCTTCCAAGATACGAATCTATCGCTACATGAACTTTAGTTTTCTTTTTTAAGACTCCCGAAATATGATTTATCTTTAAAAGGTGAATTAAATCAAAAGCTGAAATGATTGCATTTAATTTGATCGCTTTTTTAATTCCTTCTTTATCTAAATATCCAAAAATAAAAATTGGCTTCTTCGTGACGCTTCTAACTCTTTCTAATTCTTCAATACTATTAACCTGAAAATAATCTGTGTAAGGTGCAATTATGCGAGCAACTTCTTTGTCTCCGTGACCATAAGCATTGGCCTTTATTACTGAAACAATCTTAGTCCCATTTTTAATCAAACCTTTAAATTGCTTGATATTATGAATCAAATTTTCTTTAGAAATTTCAATATATGAAAGTGGCAAATTTTTCTGCATGTGCCGGAGAGAGGACTTGAACCTCCATCCCTTGCGAGACGCGATTTTGAGTCGCGCGCGTATACCAATTCCGCCACTCCGGCAATAGAGTTAGTATACTAAAAATCCACATAAAATCAATTATATTATCTCTGGCTCTTGCTCCAAAATTATTCCAAATTTTTCATTTACAATTTTTAATATTTCATCTTTGGCATTTAATAAATCTTCTTTCGTGGCACTACCATTGTTTACTAAAACTAACGCATTTTTATCGTAGACAGAAATATTCCCAAATGCTCTTCCTTTTAATCCAGCATTTTCAATCAACCACCCAGCTGGAACTTTTGTAAATTTTTCATCAATTGGAAAAAATTTAGCTTCTGGATATTGAGAGTGAATTTCTTCCGCAATTTCATTTAAAACTATTGGATTTTTAAAGAACGATCCAACATTTGGAATTTCATTCGGCTTTGGTAACTTACTCCATCGAGTTTTTGTTATTTCTTCTCTTTTCTCTAAGAGTGGAGTTTTATCATCTACTTTTTTAAGTTTAAATGTCACGGCTGTAATTATATATCTACCCTTGGCTTCGTTTTTAAAAATACTATCTCGATATCCAAACTTACAATCAATATTTAAAATTTCCATAAATTTATCTCCCTTTATATCAAAAACTTCAACCGAAACAATTATATCTTTAACCTCTGTTCCATAAGCCCCAACATTTTGAACAGGGGTTGCTCCGACTGTCCCTGGAATAGCAGAAAGAGTCTCGAACCCTGAAAGATTCATATTTATAGTTTTTTCTACTACCTGATCCCAAATTTCTCCAGCTCCGATTTTAAGATCTGACGAATAAGAATCTTCCGATAAAATCTCAAATCCTAAAATATTAATTCTAATAGCCACAACATTTAAGACTTCGTTTGAAAATATAGAATTTGACCCACCTCCAATAATTAAAATAGGTAAACCCTTCAAATTAGCAAAAGAAATAACTTCTGGTATATCTTCTTTTTTATCTATTTCGACAAAGTAGCGAAAACTTCCACCTATTTTAAAGGTTGAATAAATTTTATTATCCACATATTCTTGTATTTTCATATATTGCAATTATATCATATATGAGATAAAATACAAACATACTTGTCCCGTACTAAATTCTTGATTACGGGGTAATAAGAAATAGATTATTATTTATTAATTAAAAATGATTCTTATCAACAAATAATATAAGAATTTTAGTACTGGGATGAAACAATCAAGTCAAAAACAAATAGGTGAGTTTATTAAAAATTTAAGAGAGCAAAGAGGTTTAACCCAAGAAGCATTTGCCAAAGCCTTGGGTACATCTCAGAGTTCAGTCCCCCGCATGGAAAAAGGTGAGCAGAATTTTACAACTGAACTCCTCTTAAAAATTAGCAAAGTATTAGACCATCAAATCGTTTCAATTAATGATTCAATCGATTTCCAAGTTAATGGTGGCAAGAAATTACACGGCACAATAAAAACTAATTTTTCTAAAAATGGTTCCGTCGGTCTTTTGTGTGCATCGTTACTTAATAAAGGCACTACAACTTTACACGGCATAGCTCGTATTGAAGAAGTAAATCGAGTTATAGAAATTTTAGAAAGTATTGGTGTCCAGACAAAATGGGTGGGATCTAATTCAATTCAACTCAATCCTCCCAAAAAACTAGCTTTAGAAAAAATAAATGTGGCCTCGGCAATTAAAACCCGCTCAATTGTGATGTTGATGGGTCCACTTATCCATCTTTTCCCTTTTTTCAAATTACCTCATGCCCAAGGGTGCAATCTCGGTAAACGTACCATCGCGGCTCATACTTATGCCCTTGAGGATTTAGGTGTAAAGATAAAAACGACTGCCAACTCTTATGATATTTCGGCCAAGAAATTAAAACCTGCGACTATAGTTATGTACGAATCTGGAGATACTGCTTGCGAAAATGTTTTGACAGCTTGCGCTAAAATCGAAGGGATTTCACAAATAAGTTTTGCAAGTGCCAACTACATGGTTCAAGAAGTCTGTTTTTTCCTTGAAGCCCTCGGTGTTAAAATTGACGGTATTGGAACTTCGACCTTAACTGTACATGGAGTTAAAGAAATAAATAAAAATATTGAATACTCAAATAGTGAAGACCCAATCGAATCAATGATGTTTATTTCAGCTGCAATTATCACCGATTCAGAACTCACTATTACTCGATGTCCTATTGATTTTTTGTCTCTTGAACTTGAAAAATTAAAAAGAATGAACTTAAAGTATAAAATATTAAAAAAATATAAATCATACAACGGTCGAACAAATTTGGCTGACATAACAATATACCCAAGCAAATTAATTGCCCTATCAGATAAAATTCATTCAAATCCGTACCCTGGAATAAATATCGATAATCTCCCCTTCTTTGTACCGATTGCTATTAGGGCTAAAGGCCAAACGATGATTCATGATTGGGTTTATGAAAACAGGGCTATTTATTTCACCGAGCTTAATCGTCTTGGAGCCAATGTAACACTGGCAGATCCACATCGAGTTTATATTCAAGGTGGCACACCTCTTAAATCTGCTCAAGTTGTCTGCCCACCAGCCCTTCGCCCTTCGATGATTATTTTAATTTCGATGCTAGCCGCTCCTGGTATATCAATATTGCGTAATGTTTATATGATTAGTCGCGGATATGAAGAAATCGCCGAACGATTAAATTCTATTGGGGCTGATATAAAAATATTAAAGTAAAATCTTATCTATTTCGTTCGCTAACTGTATATCTTTCTCGGTTATCTTATTACCCTCGTTATGAGTTGTTAATTTTATTTTGACATTTTTATAAGAAAAAATTTCAATATCAGGATGATGGTTTAATTTTTCCGCCAACGGCACAATCTTATTAACAAAATTAATGGCATCAACAAAATTCTCAAAGATGAAAGTTCGACTCAATATATTTTCTTCTTTTTTCCATAAATCTAAATATCTCATAAATTAATTTTTACAATAATATAATACTACAAATCAACCCAAAAACTACAACACTAGTCATATCTTGAATAACTGTTGCTATTGGACTAGATCCAGCAGCGGGGTCTTTGTGTAAAAGCTGAAAAGTATGTGTTACAACTATCGCCATAACGGGAGCAAATAAAATCGCAAAGAATGTTCCGAGTGCTACGCTGATTGATAAAAGATTTTCACCAAACCACAAATATGAGATAAGTCCTGAAATTAATCCAAAAACTGTTCCAAAAATAATTCCTAATGTAAACTCTTTCCGCAGATATTTTACAAAATTTGCTTTTCCGTCACGTAAGTTTCTTGAATATATCGCCCCTGTTTGTGCCCCAACCGCATCTGCTATATAAATAATAAATGGAAGAAAGAATGCGATTTCAATATTACTCGTAAGGACTTTTTCAAAGCTAGAAGTTACGAAAGAAACACCGAAACCAAGTGCTAATCCCAAAAAGAGTGCTGGGGCTCTTAATTTAAAAAGTGTTTTTACTGACTCATAATCATCATCTGCAAAAATAATTTTACTCATATTATAATTCTACTACAAAAACTATTATATATACAACAGTATATAAAAAAATATTTTGTTTAGATTTTATATTTTCTTAATCTCAATACACATAAACATTGGAATTTCTTTGCGGGCTTTATCTTCAGCGTTTTGGCGAGGGCCAGTACCACTTTGTTTATGAGAAATCCACTCTTCAAGTCGAGTAATGGCAAAACCATTTTTTGAAAATAATTTTACATAATATTGCAACGAACGATGAAAAGATATTGTTGAGATTTTCTTTTTAAGATTTTTCTCCCCTGGAGTCATATCAATTGCAAGTTTAGATTCAGAAAGATATTTAGAAACAATTCTTGATTGAACCCCATTTTCAAAATGCCAATCACTAGCCTGTGGAACTCGGAAAGCTGGATGATTTAATACAAATACTATTCGCCCGTCTTTTTTCAATACTCTTTTACACTCAATTAGAACTTCGTTCACATTTTCAATATTTTGAATTGCTAAAACCACTACAATCGTATCTATTGAACCATCTTTTAAAAACTGGGCTCTGTGTGCAGGTGTAATATAAAATAACACTTTTTCCCCGCCTGCTCCCTCGTGAGGGCGGACGGGTTTCGAGTCTTTTTTAGCTGTTTCAATTAATTTTTTTGATAAATCTGAAGCGACAACATTAGCTCCCTCGTGTGCAAAAACATTGGCAAAATAACCTTGCCCACAAGCCAGATCATAAACTTGTTCACCTTTTTTCAAATCAAGAACTCGGAGCAAATTGGGTATTATAACTTTAGCCTGATAACTATCATCATTTTTTAATAATTCATCATACCAATCAGCCACTTTATTCCACGACGTATCTTTATTTTGTTTTTGTTTTAAACTTTTATTTTTTTGCATTTTTTATTATTTACCGCACCGATGCGATCGCGCCAGCCCGGTAAAATATTGATTATTCATAGCATCTCACCTTGAAGCATTTTTACAACAAATTATCTCTTTTTAATCTTCATTCCATAAAGCTTATATTATTAGCGTTATTTTGTCTATATTATTCAATTATCTTTATGTCTTTGGCTGTAAGTTTGTTCTCAGTCTCCTCCTCGTTTTTGAATTTATTTTTAAAAACTAAAAATGAAGTTATGCCTAATCCGATAACTATCACGAGTCCAATATAGGGATAGATTGAAACTGGCATATTAATTTTATTTTTTGGTATTGTTTCTTTAATATCATTTAAATTTATTACATCTTCATTTTTATTGGTCATGCCTGAGTTTTGGGTAGATGAAATTTCTGTTATACCAGAACTCGAGATGATGTCATTTTTTATTTTACTAGAATCGAGTATTGGTTTTATTTTAGCGAGCTTATTTTCTATCCCTGGTGTTGGCAATGACCCCGCCCAATTTCCATTTATTTTTTGTAAGCTTTCTCCATTCCCCGCTCCCCCTTGATTCGATGAAAAATTAATAAAACTCACAATATTTAAATCTGGATCTTTAAGTGAAATTGACTCACCAGAGTTTTTAAACCCCGTCCAACTACTATCAAACAAAAATCCTGCATAATTTGGCCAGTCATTTTTAAATTGAGAAACATTTTGAGCAATTACAGCATAACTACCACTTGGAATGATTGATTCTTTTTGTGGTACAAGTGAATGTTTTGTATTTTCTGAAAATAAATACCATTCTGACAAATCTGCCGGTAACTCTCCGGCATTTTTCACTTCTAGCCATTCTCGATTAGTATCAGCGCCGTCGAGATCATACATTATCTCAGTTATTTCGAAATCAGCTGAAATACAAACAGCTGTAAAAAGCATAATAATTATTATTAAATATTTTATCCGTCTCATAAAAAATTAATTATTCTAATACCTTGCGAAGAACATCTTCAGGCACTTCTTTTTTATTTTTTCTTTTTTGCCAAGAATTATTTTTATCTTCATCTTTTGTCGTAGTATAATCTAAAACTGAAGCCGGTTTTACCACGGCAGAGACTTGCGTCGTGATGGGTTTTACTTTTACTTCATCTTCTTTTGCCTCGTCGGAGCCTTGTACTACGGCGGGCTTTTTTTCTTCTACTATTGTTTCTTTTTTTATAACTTCTTCCTTAAGTTCTGGTTCTTTATTAGGTTCTGCCTTTTTAATTAGAATATTCTTTGGCTCCTCAATTTTTATTTCAATTTTTTCCTCAACGGTATTTAAAGTTGGTGTTGGTACCGGGGTTGGTGTTGGTGTTGGTGTATTTTTTTGAATTGTCGCCTTGGCCAATAAATCTTTCAACGAATCCATTTTTTCTTTCGAGGCTTCTTTCGTCACGATAGAACTTGGTGTTTTAACAATATTATTTTCATTCTTCTTTAATTCAGAGAGTGACATTGGTGCTTGAGTTGGTTTAACTTCTTCTTCAATTTTTAGTCCATTTTTATTTTCTTCTTTATTTTCACCACCCATAGCTATTTTTTGCAATAACCCTTTCAAAAGTGGTGAAGGGCCAGAGTGTTTTTTCTTTTCTGGAAAAGAAGCTTTATTTACATAATTATTTTGTGGAGTTTGTATCTTCTGTGGAATGTACTTTCCATCGTTTGGAATAAGCGGTTTATTTCGAGGGAAATTAACCGGCTTAGAATCCATTGATTGAAATTCAATACCCAGTGCAGCCAGTGGAGCAGTTGAAACTTTTTCTTCTTGATTAGCAGAGCGTGAAGCCACGAAACCACTTTCTGGTTTTAATTCCCCGCTCTTAATTTTAAACATACATTCTTTACAGTAAACCGGACGGCCTTCTTTAGGTTCAAATGGGACCATCGTCGACTTCTGACAGTTAGAACAATCAGCTTTATATTTAGCATCACCATCCCCAACTTGCAACATGCCACTCCATTTATTGATCTGATCTTCAACTTCTTCTCTTTTACGAGCATAAAGCTTACGAGATGATTCAATTATTTTTTCTTTGACTCCTTTTGATAAATCGATTTTGATTGGCGGTAAGGTAATAGCTGAAAATGGTCGACTAGTTATTCCATCAATCATCAACTTCAAATAAATGTGAAAGTTTGGAAGATTAACTAAATCTTGAGCCATAAATTCTGGTTCGAATTCTTTCTCTAAGAAATCAGCATCGTCAGCTCCCACTCGAAATATTATCATCGTCCCAACGTTACCAAAAACAGCATCACGGACTTTTGATCCATCTTTATTTTCCAATTGGGCGGTATATTGGTGAGCAACAGTCAAATTGAGCCGATATTTTCGAGCCTCGGACAAAATATTGGCAAATGAATCGGTAGCAAAATTCTGGAATTCATCGACATACAAATAGAAATCTTTTCGGTCTTCTTCAGGAATACGGACTCGCTCCATGGCTGCTAATTGAATTTTAGTAATAATCATTCCACCTAACAAAGCGGAATTGTCCTCACCGATGCGCCCTTTAGAAACGTTAACCAAGAAAATTTTTCCTTCATTCATTATTTTAAAAATATCAATTGTCGATTTTGGTTGACCAACCACATTTCGAATAATAGAAGTTGAAAGAAACTGTCCAACTTTGTTTTGAATCGGCGCAATTGCTTCATTTCTAAATTGATCACGCCATTGTTCATATTCGTGAACCCAAAAAGCTTTAACGACGGGGTCTTTTAAATTTCCGATAATCATCTGTCTGTAATCTTTGTCGACGAGAAGTCTTGGAATCCCAAGGAGAGTCGTCCCCGGCGTATCAAGCAAAGCTAAGATAGCATTGTTCAAAATATATTCCATACGAGAACTCCAAGCATTCGCCCAAATCTTGGTGAAAATTCCCATCAAACCGGAGGCTACTAAGTGTTTATATTTCGGATCATCGAGTTGGATAACATTAAAACCAATATGATAATCAATATCAGCCGGATTGAAATAAATGACATCTTTAGCTCGATGGTCTGGAATTAAATGTAAAATTTCTTCAACAAGTTCGCCGTGAGGGTCCACAACACAAACCCCTTCACCATTATTGATATTTTGGATTATAAGATTAGAAAGTAAAACAGATTTACCTGTTCCTGATTTCCCTAGGACGTACATATGCTGGCGACGATCTTTTCTCTTGATACCAAAAATATCATTAGTACTTCGAAAATTCGTTTTACCAAAATAAGTTATATCTCGATTGTGTGGAATTTCATTGTCCATATATTACCAATAGTATACCAATAATTAAGTACTATAAGCAAACAAATTATTGACAAAATCTATTTTGAGGATTAAGGTAAAAGAAAAAGCTCTATACATGGAACCTGATAATATTTTCCCCAGTACAAACCTGGGATGGATGATTATTTGCTTAACGATTATAGCCTTTACTATAAATATCGTTGGCATCAAAAAAAATAAAGGTAAGGGTCAAAAAATCTTTACTTGGATACTATGGGCAATTCTCGATGGATTATTATTCCTCGTCTCCGAGGAAGAAAATAGCCATTGCCTGTTTTTAATCTTCATTAATTTCCTTTGTTCTCTTGTCACAATAGTATTCTTATTAAAATATAAAAATTGGGAATGGGGTGATTCTGAAACAGTCACCTTAATAATTACTCCAATATTTATATTTTTTTGGATATATTCTGGCTCAGGGTCACTGGGAATATTCATGGCTGTTGTTGTTCAACTGATTGCCGGTTGGCCACTAATGAAAGAATCTTGGGAAAATCCAGAATCAGGATTTACTCTGGTCAGTTATATTACATTTGCTTTAGTATATCTACTAGCAATTATTGAAGCACCAAACTGGGAACTTCAAAATATGCTATTCCCAGGTGCATTCTTTATTTATACCCTGGCAGACACTTATCCACTTTTAAAAAAGTGGCATCAAGAAAAATACTACAAATCATTGTTTGCAATATCAGCCATCTTGTTATTGTTAAACAAAAAATTTAGTTAAAATCCATAAAACTACAGCCGGAGCAATTCGGCTGTTTTTCATTTGTAACTTCATTTGTAACAGAGACAAACGGGTGTGAGAAAGTGTTACAAATTCTTAATTGTTTCCTTTCTACTTTATACTTACTACTTTCTACCTACTACTTATTCTAAAACACCTCCTGCTGATAACATTTCTCGCAATAAATTATTTCTGGTCGACCAGGAGCGTATGGAGTTCTAACTTCTATATTACACTTGTCGCAATTTCGATCATATAATTTTGGCATTGTCATTCTTTCAAATCTTTCATTTTCTAATTTATATTGCTTTTTAATTAGTAATTCGTAATTATTAATTCGTAATTGCTTATTCCACTACTACTTATTAATAATCGATGAATGAAAAATATCTGGCTTATATGGCTGACCAGTTATAATTTTCATTTTTTGTAGACTCCCCTTCTTCATAACCTTATTAATATTATTCAAAAGATCTTTTTGGTCATAACCAAGATAGACAACCTGCGGGTTAACTTCTTTTAATGTATTATATGTTTCTATTTCGGGGTCACCCAGCAAAACTAAATCAATGTCAGGAACATTTAGTAAAGCATTTATTCTTTCAACTTCATTTGAAAGAGGCAATTTATTTTTTATTTTTTTTACCACTTCATCACGAGCAACAATAGCTACCAAGTGATTACCTTGTTTTTTAGCTTCTTTTATAAAAGATAAATGACCCTCATGGATTCCATCAAAAACTCCAAAAATCGCAACAGTTTTATTTATCATAAATTATTCAATAACTTCCATCATCCATTCTTTGTATGGATGGTTAATCCGGCGGACATCAACTCCTGCGATTAATGGAACACTATATGTATGATTATCAGAAATAATCTGATTCACATCTTCAAGCTTGGCTTCAAAAGTAGTAATAAGTAACATGGCCTGAGAAACACACTGAAAAGAACCTTCCCAATTATAACAAGAAGAAATTGGCCAAAAATCAACACAAGCCCCTATTTTCTTATTGATAATTAGACTACCGAGCTCTTTGGCTTCATCCATGTCTTTACATGTTGTATATATAAATACCATAAAATATATAGATAATTAGACTACGACCCTGAGTTATAATTATACCATTTAAAAAACCCGTCTGTCTATAATTCAATTAGAATTTTTCTCGAACCTAGAAACTAATTACTAGAACCAAATTTATATTAATGGCTCACTGCCTTTTTCTTCTTTGGGTGTAGTCTCTTTCGGTTTTTCACCACCATAAGAACTTTCAGTTGTATCGTTTTTGCCGACAGCTGTAATCGCAGCTTTTTCTTGAGCCGAACGAATGATTGTTGACTCTTCTTCGGCAATTAAACGCTGAGCTTCTCCTGCTGAAATTGCATATTTGCGACGAGAAGCATCAATGATTTCTTTACGATATGATGCGTGAGTAGCTGGTAAAACTTTGAGTGTCTCGGCTGAAAATGGGTCATAACTTTCTCCATCAATCGTCATTTTAATAAAAAATTCTCCAACTCCAAGATTAATCATATCTTTAACTTCAAAAATAGGAGCAAAGTCAGCTTTTAATTTTACGGCATCATCTCCTCCAACTCGAAATGTAATCATCGATCCAGTATTTCCTAGGACTGCTTGCTCAACTTTTGGTAAAAGTTGTCCAACATATTGATGAGCCACAACAAGGTTGATGCCGTATTTGCGAGCCTCAGATAAAATATTTTCAAAAGTGTCAGTCACAATGTTTTGAAACTCGTCGACATACAAATAAAAATCTTGACGATCCTTCGGTTCAAGTTTAGCTCGAGCCATTCCGGCTTGTTTAATTTTGGTTAAAAACATGGCTCCAAAAAATGATGAATTCTCTTCCCCAATTTTTCCTTTCGACAAATTGATCATTAATATTTTTTGATCGTTCATTAATTGTTCCAAATCAATTTTATTTTCTTTCTGACCAAAAATATTTCGAAGCATTGGGTCAGATAAAAATTGGCCCAATTTATTAACCAAAGGAATAATGGCATCAGTATCGAATTTTTCAGACCAGTCAGCGAATTCGATAGCCCAGAATCTTTTAACCATGTCGTCTTCGATGTATTCAACCACCTTCTGTCGATAATTTCGGTCAGTCAACATTGAAATCATCCCCCGCATCGTGGCATGAGGATAATCGAGCAAAGCCAAAACGGTAAAACGAAAAACGTGCTCAAGACGTGGGGTCCAATTAGCCCCGAATTGTTTGCGTAAAACTTCAATTAAGCCTTGGGTTAATTGGTGTTTAAAAGTCGGATCAATATTGGCCAGTGGATTAAATGATGATGGGTACTCAATGTCACCTGGGTCAATTAAACAAACATCTTCAATTCGCTCTTCAGGAATAAAATTTAAAATATCTTCAATCAACTCCCCGTGAGGGTCAATAATACAAAGACCTTGCCCGTAAGCAATATCTTGACGAATCATTAGTTCAAGTAATTTAGATTTACCAACCCCAGACTTACCGATGATGTACATATGACGTCGTCGATCAATTCGCTTTATCCCAAAGACGAATTTTTTCTCTTCCAAAGAGGCCACGTAATTCGTTCGGCCAATAAAAACAACCTCACTTGGATCTGATTTACCAAGAGTCGGCAAATCGGGAGGTGGAGGAGCATATTTAATTATTTGAATCTTATTCGGCTTATTTAAAGACATGTACCTATATTGTATCAAATTATAATAAAAAGTATAATATAATATATGACCGAAGAAAAACCGCGCTTAGAAGGATCACAATTACCTAAAACAAAAAATATATCTTCCGAAACTGAAATTGATCTTTCTGCTTCAATGACAATTAGACAAAAAGCAGGAAATTATATAAAAAAACTAGGGCCGGGTTTAATTACTGGTGCGGCTGATGACGATCCTTCTGGAATCGCAACTTATTCTCAGGCTGGGGCTTCTTTCGGAACTGGATTACTTTGGATGGCAGCTTGGATTTATCCACTTGTCGCTACTGTTCAAGAAATGTGCGCTCGAATCGCACTTGTTACAGGCCGTGGATTAGCATCAAATATAAAACGAACATATTCGAAAAAATTTCTTTATATTTGTACTATTCTTTTATTTTTTGCTAACACTCTAAATATTGGAGCAGACCTTGGGGCCATGGCTAAAGCTATCCAATTAATAGCCCCCCGTACCTCTTTCGTTTTATTGGTTATTTTTATTGGTCTGTTTGGATTATTTCTTGAAATATTAGTTCCCTATCGAAAATATTCACAATATTTAAAATGGTTAGTTTTGGCAGTATTTTCATATATCGTGACTGGTCTAATAATTAACATGGACTGGTCAATACTTTTGCGTGATGGTCTTATCCCACAAATTACTTTTTCGAAAACTCAAATTCTTTTAATGACTGGAATCTTGGGAACAACTATTTCTCCATATTTATTTTTCTGGCAAACTTCCCAAGAAATAGAAGAAGATATTTTAAATGGTAAAAAAACAATTCAGGCCCGGAAAGGTACTAACTCGGTTGAACTAAAAGAAATGCGAGCAGATATTTGGGTTGGAATGTTTTTATCAAACCTGGTAATGTTTTTTATTATTGCAGTTTGTGCTAATACTCTTTTTGTAAATGGTATTACCAACATTGATTCTGCTGCCGATGCAGCTTTGGCCTTGCGTCCACTTGCTGGTCAATGGGCTTTTCTTCTTTTTGCTATTGGAATTATTGGGACTGGATTACTCGCAATTCCAATTTTAGCTGGCTCAACAGCTTATGCTATATCTGAGAGTTTTGGTTGGAAAGAAGGTTTGTATCGAAAATTTAAAACCGCTCATGCTTTTTACGGAGTTATAATTGTTTCAATAATAATTGGTATTTTAATAAATTTTATAGGTATCGACCCAATCAAAGCACTTCTTTACTCTGCTATTGCTAATGGAATCGTGGCACCTGTCATTCTTGTTTTCATTGTTAAAATAAGTAGTAGTAAAAAAATTATGGGTGAATATCGCAATAAACCTATTACTAAATTTATTGGCTGGACGGCAACTATACTAATGAGTATAGCCGCCATCGCCACAATTATTTCACTATTTAATTAACAATTTTTTTCATATATCAGCATAAGTATAAAAATTTTTGGAACCACACAAATAGCTAGTGTTTTCAAAGTAAAAGACCTCGTTTCATCAACGAAGTCTTCCATGGTGGACCCTACAGGACTCGAACCTGCCACCCCCTCATTGCAAATGAGGTGCTCTACCAGATGAGCTAAGGGCCCAATTTAAACACTCCTATATATTACCGTATTTTTAATTTTTTGCAATAGTTGATACAAATAAAAAAATAATATATTACTCCCCCATTGTTTTTTGACTATTTTTCTCGATTAAATCTTTAGCCTCTTTGGTTTGGTCTATATAACCATTGCCTTTTTCAATTATATTTTTATCTTCTTTCTGACTTGTAAAGACGTCTGTTCGTACAACTACAAATACTATAATAACTACGCCAATTAAAAGCATAATTAAGCCAATATATCCCCCATTTACTTTAATTTTATTTTTCAACATTGTCTTTTGTTGGTAATGTAACAATAAAAGTCGTGCCTTTACCTTCTCCTTCACTTTCAACTCGAATATTTCCTCCCATTAATTTCATAAATTTCATTGAAAAACTCATCCCTAAACCATTTCCTTTCTCTCCTTTCGTTCCATAATTAGTATCTCCAATACTAACAAAAAAATTATTAATTTTTTCAAGTAGCATACCTATACCGTTGTCTTTAATTATTACATTATTATTTTCCATCGATATTATTATCTCTCCTCCCTCATGACTAAATTTAATACAATTTGATATTATATTACTTAAGACACTATGAAGCATATTAATATCAGCATGAACGATAGTATTTTTAGAAATATTATTAATTAGTTCAATTTTTTTATCATCAATCTCTCTTTGTTTTGAAGTTATTATTTTTGTAAGTTGATCACTTAAATTTATATCATCATTCATTGCTTCAAATGCACCTAGTTGAGTTTTACCCCAGAGAAGCATACTGTGTGTGAGATTGAAAGTTTGTTCAGAAGCTACATTAAGTTTCTCTGCAATTTCAGCTTTTTCTTCATCGGTCATATTTTTTAGATTTTCCATTAGATATTCAGAAAACCCAAGAAGAGTTTGAAATGGAGATCTTAAATCGTGAGCAAAAACTGAAAACAATTCTTCTTTATTTTTATTTTCTTCTTCAGATTTTTCTAACTTCTCTTTTAAATCTTTATTTTCTTCTTCTGATTTTTCAAACTTCTCTTTTAAAATTTTATTTTCTGCAAGAATATTTTCTTTTTCGGCTTTTTCAGCTTCTAATTGCTCAGCTAATGATAACTCTTTATTAATTGTTTGATTGTCTGTTGAGGGAACTATATTTTCTTTCATATATTATATTAATTAAATAATTTTTGAATTTTTTCCCAAGGGATAGCGACCAACAATGTTCCCAAGAAAACAAAACCAAGACCAACACCCATCTGTAAGGTCAAGCCTTCTGATAAAATAATTGTTGCTAAAATGGCAGTTATAACAATCGATAATTTATCTATCACAGTTACTGCGACTGTTGGACCAACAGAAAGAGCTTGATAGAAAAATAACCACGATAAAGCTCCCCCTAAAGCCGATAAAATGACGAAAATCCACTGTTTTTGTGAAAGTGAATGGAGGGCCGTCATAGACAATTTGCCGAATGATAAAGCTGCAATAGAGACGATTAAAGCCATAACAATACCACGAATAGCTGTTAATAAATTTGCATCCACACCCTTTAACCCAAGTTTGGCAAAAATGGTCCCGGCACTTGCCATCACCGCTCCTAATAAAGCATAAATAATATACATCCCGTTAGAAGTAGACAATCTTAAGATTGTCGTACATAAGATTAAATAATAATATCAAATAATGACTACTTTCTTTAAATCACCCCGTTATCAAATATTACACATATGACTTCTAACGGGATACATGTATTTATTATATCATATAAATTTATTTATGATATAATAATTTTATATGAAATCCCGTATGAAGCTTTTATGGCTAATAACGGAAAATAATATATTAAGTTATATTTATGTCGAATTTATTTAATTAATCAAAGCAACGGAAATGTAAACAATTCCTGCTTCATACGGGATGAAACAATCAAGGTTAGATCAATTATCAGACGGCATATTTGCCATTGTTATGACTATTTTAGTTTTCGAAATAAGAGTACCAGAATATGTCGGATTAGTAAGTGAACAGACTCTTATAAATTCTTTAATTACTATTTATCCACTTTTATTAAGTTATCTACTTAGCTTCTCTTTATTATTCACATACTGGAGGTCACATCATTTAATCGCCTCCGTGTTGGCAAAAAATATTGATGTTCAGTTCTCAAACTTAAGTGGAGTATTTTTATTTCTTGTGGCCTTAGTCCCATTCTCCTCACATTTTCTTGGTAAATATATTTATTCAGTAACTGGTGTTATATTTTTTGCTATAAATATTATTCTAATAGGAATATCTTTATATAAAATGAGACAATATGCTATAAAATCAGAAACGATAGAAAATACCCCATTTACAGAAATTGAAAACAAGCATGCAAATATGCATATTCTTTTCCCAGTTATTTCGGCCATAATGGCTATTGCCGTTGCTTTCTATAGTACAAAAATTGCTATCTTTTTATTCACGATTGCTATTCTATTTAATCTTTCTAGAAATGGAACTAAATATATGTTTTACATTTTAAATATTTTTCAAAAGAAAAAAGAAACAATAAATCAAATAAAATAATAAATTTTAAAAACCCCTTAAGGGGGTTTTTAAAATTATTTTGTAGATATAAATATAAGTAGAGTTACAATCAAAATAATTATAATAATACTAAATGCCAAATGTTTTGTATGATGTTTTTCGTATTTTTTGGTCAGCATTAGTAATGTACATAAAGATACAAGACCTAATATAATCTTGTAGATTAATAATACCAGAGGCTTAGGATTAAAAATTAAACGCTCATACCAAGTAGACAAGGGCTCCATTTCTAAATCATTAGAAAATATATCCATTTTTTCTTCAACAATATTTTCGTCTTTTACAACAATAAAATCTTTACTCTCTTCAACTACTTTAAGATTATCTTCTTTTACTGTATCTTCGATGAAAACTCCGGCCACACCAGGAATAGTTATTTTATCTATTTTCTCAACTACAACTTTTTCGTTGATTACAGGTTTTTCTTGTGTTTCCTTTTCTGAAGGCTTACCAAAAAATTGGACTACAAATGTAGTTTGCTTACCCTCAAAAACACCATCAACAGTTGCAATGCCTATTTCTGTGAAATTAGAGTTCATAATATTTTCTTTATGCTTTGGAGAATTAAGCCAGGCATTTTCTACATTTTGCGATTCAGTAAAATCAACAGCCAAGTTTTCTCCAGCATAAACAAAATTATAATTTACCTCGTTAAGCCAATGCCATGGGGTTAATCCACTTGGGCTTGTGTGGGCAAAATAACTATTTTCTAACATATCTTCAGCTTTAAGTTTCGCAGCTTTCTCAAGAGTAGGGCTCCAATTTAATTTTGTAACTCCATTTAATCCCCTGTCTTGGTTTGTTAAATCAGCTAGGACTGCAGGATAAACAGTGGCAGTTAATTTTAATTTTTTAATAATATCGAAATTATTTTGATTGAAGTAAAATAAAATACCAACAAAAACAACGAGAACAAAAATAAATTCCTCTGTCAGAAGATGTGGAATATTTTTATTTTTTTCGTGAGGTATAACAGTATGAACAATTTTTTCTAAAAATATTTTCATAATTTAATAACAATATTATATCATGTTTATATAAAAAAACAATCCCCTCGTTTAGGGGATTGTTTTTTCTAATTATATTAATTCTGGTATTGGTAAATTCAATTCAGGACATTTAATCATATTAATCCATCTTTGAGTTGTCTTATATACATACCCTGTTGGATCATTTTCTTTTTTTAATTTACCTACACCAACCCATGGAGATAGTACTTCATTTTGATGCTTAAGCTGAAAAGCTTTGACAGCATTATAAGTTTTCAGTCCATAAAATCCATCAACATCAAGTTTCAAACCAAGGTATTCATTAAGGAAAAGTTGTAATTTCTTAACTTCTTCTTTGTCATTATTTTTATCTCCTAGTTTAATATATTTATTTAAATATATTCCACAAGAAGTACTTTCACCTAAAACTCTACCTTCTTCCGTTGATGCTCCTAAAACTCTACCTTGTGGAATTGAACCACTGGTTTGACGATTGATACAATTTCCATTTTTCAGAGTTTTACCACTTGGCATCACTTCCTGATTTCCTTCGATATTTGGACAAAGATCAGTTGGTTCCGGATCAGAATTAGAGTTTGTTTCGTCATTATCATTTTCATTATCACATCCTGGGTCTTGTCCATCAACAAAACCATCACCATCATTATCTAATCCATCTGAACATATATAATTATCATCAACCACTGGCAAATCTTTCTGACAATAAAGCCCAACATTATCTAAATATCCACCAAAACTATCGGACTGACTTATATCTTTGAATTCTATGTTCGTTTCGTCATCAGCAGTAAACTCGTAAGATTTTAAATTCCAAGCTGTATTACTGTTTGAAGTTCCATTAGACAAAAGTGTATCCAACAAATTCCCATCAGCATAAACTTCTATACTATTATCAAGAACATAAGGTCTTGGGGAATAAGCAAATTCAAGCTTGTATGTTTTACCTGAAATAGTAGGTACATCTTGCGAAATTTTTGTTGCATTTGTAGAATCAAGTTCAGCATATTGATTTGCTTCATAAGGCAACCATCCATATACTCCGGCTTGTAATTCAAGACCACCTATACCCCCTGAAATCCACTCAACGAGCCATCCTAGATTAGGTGTTCCACTTGCAAAAGTATCCCATTTCTTTGAATTTATTACTATTGGCTCTTCAAAACCACCGTTAGTAAGAAGATTGACATTTGGATTACAAGCTAAAGATTCGGTACAATTTCCTCGAGCATCTCTTTCATAGCCTTCTGGTATCTTTGTTTGATAACCGCTCATATTCAGACACATGTCAGGAATATCTGAACAAGAACTATCTGTAATGTGAAGCTTATATAATGCTCCTGCTGGATTTGATTCTGGGGTTGAGTCAGCGAGAGCAAAATTTTTAACGGTCATCCGAATAGTATTTTCTGTTCCTGAATTTAAACTAGAAAGTACGTCATATGATTTAACTGCTCCAAAATTATTTTCAGTCGCTATTTCATTTGCGATCACAATGTCATTTATCTCAAGAAGAAATCCATTATCTGACGCAACTTCAATATTGGCTATTGTTGGAGTACTATCTAAATTAAATTTCTTAACAAAGACTTTTGTTGTATCAACTGTTGGATCAACAACCTTAAAAGTTTCCCAGATCCACTTGGCTGCTCCGCCCAATAAAGACTCATCAAACCATGTAGGATGAGAATAATTATAAGTTTCAACAGCAGAAGAACCATCTTCAATTATATTTGTCTCGTCACTGACAACATCACATTGTTTAGGTTCTTCTTTCAAAACATTAAAACCAACGCAATGATAAGTTTCTCCCGCAACCACTGGATCTATCCAGTCCCAATTATCATAATTTAATACATCTGTACTACAATAAAATTCAGCACTTACATTATTTGAATTATCATTATTATCTCCATAAGTAAATGGAATATAATCACCATCCATCTGTTCTCGAACCCAAATTCTTGCTCCTACTGGAATAATAGCTGTATCGGTAAAAGTATTCCAACTATCACCACCCGTAATAACATTATCTCCTGGATTACCTACCCCATCAGCTGACCATTCAAAAGTCCAATCTTCTAAGTGGCAATTATTATTTCCTTCTAAAAAATTTGAGGCTGTATCAGAATTAATATCTTCTCCTCCTAGTCCCCAATTTGGAAGATCAGACTCATTATCACAAACAATTTTCGTTGCCGAGATTGTCGCATTTTGAGGAGGAGTGACGCAATCAGAATTAACTTGCTGATCTGACGATACTCCACTTTCACAAACAACTAATAATTCAGTCTCAGGCTCTGTTGCCATGGCTGAAAAACCAAAACTCAAAATACCAAAAACTAAAAGACTTAAAAATACTACGTTAATCTTTTTCATAATAACCTGTCCCGTAGTGAGCTATACTCTACTACTGGGATAACAATTTAATAATAATTTTCAAGACTATAATTGACTAAATTACTAGTCTTTCTAACAAATCTATTACACTATCTAAAACTAGGCTGATAATAAGTCGAATTATTACAACTTATTATCAAAAAAAACAATACTGCATCTTCTATTCAGTCAAAAAATTATGTACCAAAAACAAATAAATTATTTATTATTGATTCCTAAATTTTAACTATGAGTTTAAAATAACTATAAAAAATAATGATTTAGACTTCACTTTATCGACAATAGTTATACGTTTTTAAATTTTTATATAAAATTAATTAATTGTCAATAGTAGTTATCAACAAATTATCCACAAAAAAAGCTTTTCAATAAAAAGCTTTTTTAAAAAATAACTATCTTTTATCCACAGCCAATTTTATTATATGCTCGATAAATTCTGGCAAACTAGATCCAACCGCATTGATAGCTTTCGGCATTAAGGACTCGCTCGTAAGCCCTGGTAGTGTATTTACTTCAAGGGCATATATACCTTTTTGGGGATGAACAATAAAATCACTTCGTGAATAGTGGGAAA
>CAZLXA010000008.1:0-33179 GCA_964563715.1 uncultured Candidatus Saccharibacteria bacterium
AAAATTGAAGATATTCATAATAATATAATTAAATCTTTAAATATATAAAATGGATCCCGTTAGAAGCCACGATCGCGAGTTTTAATAAAATTAATGAGAATAAATTACAGAAAAATTAATAGCTTAAAATGTCAGATACGCGAATTAATCGTGATCTGCTTCTAACGGGATGGATACAAAAAAACACATTGTAATATCACTCGGTGGTTCACTAATTATTCCAGATAATATTGATGTTGTTTTTTTAAAATCATTTATTACTTTAATAAATGAATATGTTCAAAACGGATATAAATTTTTAATTATTACTGGTGGTGGAAAAATTTGCCGCAGGTATAATGACTCTTTAAAACAAATTGTCAGTCCAACTAATGAAGATTTAGATTGGTTGGGTATTTCAGCTACTCGTTTGAATGCTGAATTTGTCCGTATTTCTTTTGGGGATTTGGCTTACGAAAAAGTAGTTTTAGACCCTGATCTAATCCCGGAAACGACGAAACCAATAATGATTGGGGGTGGTTGGAAACCAGGAAATAGTAGTGATTTGGCCGCAGTACATGGGGCTCGAAGTATAGGGGCAAATAAAATAATTAATCTTTCAAACATTGATTATGTTTACGAGCAGGATCCAAAAATAAATCCAGACGCTAAACGAATTGAAAAAATATCTTGGAAGAATTTTCAAACCTTATTTTCTACAAAATGGAGTCCAGGCATAAATGTACCATTCGATCCAACCGCTGCAGCTTCTGCCGCAGAACTTTTATTCGAAGTTGCAATTTTAAATGGAAAAAATATAGAAAATCTAAAAAATTATTTAGACGGTAAAGAATTCATTGGAACAGTAATAAGTTAATTATATGTCGATCATAATTAAAACTAAAGAACAAATTGAAATTATTAGAGAAGGGGGCAAGATATTGGCGCGTGTTTTAGAGAAAACGGCCAAGATTGTGAAGCCTGGTATTTCAACATTTGAACTTGATCAATATGCCGAAAAATTAATAAAAGAAGAAGGAGGAATTCCTGCATTTTTAAACTATAAACCAGAAGGGGTTAGTATAGCCTACCCGGCATCTTTATGTGTTTCGGTTAATAATGAAATCGTTCATGGTATACCAAAGAAAAATAGGATTTTAAAAGAAGGCGATATCGTTTCAATTGACCTTGGTTTAAAATATAAAGGACTTTTTACTGACCATGCAAAAACTGTGCCAGTTGGGGAAATTACTAAAAGAGACCAAGCATTAATCAATGACACGAAAAAAGCTTTAGAGATTGGAATCTGGGCAGCCCGAGGAGGAAATACGGTTGGTGATATTGGAGCGGCCATTGAATCTTTTGTAAATAATCGTTATGGTATTGTTCGAGAATTAGCCGGACATGGAGTTGGAGTAAAAATTCATGAAGATCCATTTGTTCCCAATTATGGTAAAGCCGGCAAGGGGCAAAAATTAATCCCAGGGATGATTATTGCCATTGAGCCAATGTTGAATATTGGCAAGGATGATATCATTAGCCTAGATGATGGCTATACAATTAAAACTGCCGATGGTACTCGCTCGGCTCATTTCGAGCATACAATTTTAATAACAGAAGGTGACGCAGAAATTTTAACTCAAGTTTAATAAAAATAGAAAAGAAATAGTCTTTGAGAAATACATTGCGGAGGCTGTCGAGCCGAGCATAACAAAAATTTAGCAAAATTTTATGTGCGTATTTCGAGAAGAGCTATTTCTTGTATATTTTTACTAAAACAACATTTTTTATATTTGTTGTGGTATAATAGTAAGATATGGATCCCGTTAGAAGCCGCGGTCGCAGTTTCTTTCTTGGGGTTTAGAAATTATAATTTACTTAATTAAAATTGCAGAGTTAAGGTTAATACTATATTGACCGCGACCTGCTTCTAACGGGATGGAAGGATTTAATTTAAATAACGCTCCAAAATTTAAAACTCCACAAGAGGAGTTGGATTTTTTGCGAGCTCATATTGCCGAGCGTGAGAAAGCTTTAGCTGATGGTGGTAAGGAGGTCAACAAAGAAGAGTTGGCCCACAATTTATTATCAGAGTATCGCAAGTTTGAACCAAATGATGTCATGCACAAAAGTGCGGTTATTAATAAAAATGAAGTTGAGAAATTAGTTTTAAGATTAAAACCAGAACCACATGACAATAAGATGGAAGAATTGCTTGGTAT
Organism: uncultured Candidatus Saccharibacteria bacterium; assembly: GCA_964563715.1. Lineage (GTDB taxonomy): Bacteria > Patescibacteriota > Minisyncoccia > Phycocordibacterales > UBA9973 > UBA8515. The sequence goes on from CAZLXA010000008.1 coordinate 2,202, forward strand.
TTTACTCGATAAAGGAATATCGAACACATTATCAATTATCAGCAAGATGAATAATCCTCATTTGGATGATGATTTTCACCGCTTTTTAGTACAATATTTACATAGTACCCACAAAGTTCCGGGACTTAAAGAAAATACCCCACTATTCAAATCACTAGATATGAAACTTTTTGAAATTACTCTGCCTGATATGAATGACACTGAAGCCAATAAAAAAAGTTTGAAAGAATTACTAGGAGCTATGGAGCAATTTTATGCTGGGATGCATTCCGTTGGTGATGGACGAGAAAATTTTAATCGTAACCACTTTACACTCGAGATTGCTTTATCGGAAGGTAGTGATAATTTTGTTTTCTATACTGCTGTGCCATCACAAAAAGCCGATTTATTTGAAAAACAATTATTCGGTGTTCATCCAAATGCAAAAATTATTGAAGCAGTAGATGATTATAATATTTTCTCTGATAATGCTTCTATTTCAGCCTCTTATGCAACCCTAGCTAAGCATAATGTCTACCCAATTAAATTATATGACACACTAGATCATGATCCTCTCAATATAATTTTAAATATTTTTACTAAACTCAAAAAAAGTGGTGAAGGGGCTTCAATTCAATTTACCATCTGCCCAGAAGATGATGATATTATTCGGGAATTCCATATTATTTTGGCTGATGTTAAAAATGGGATGTCGGTCCGAACGGCTTCGAGTATGACTCGTCAGGTTGCCAAAGAATTTACTTCTTTGGCTAAAGAAATGCTTTTTGGTTCATCAAAAAAGAAAGAAGAAAAAAAGGTTAATGATAAAGCTGTAGAGAATATTACTGAAAAAATGAAAAGTACCATCATGGCGACTAATATTCGAGTCGTAGTTTCAGCTGAAGATAAAAATAGATCCAAACAAATCTTATCTGAAATTGAGTCGTCTTTTAATCAATTTACTGAAGCCGATCGTAATGGGTTTAATTTTATTCGTCCAGAAGGGACAGAATTATCAAAATTAATCCATGATTTTTCTTACCGAATGTTTTCATCTGATTATTCAATGCCACTTAATTTAAAAGAATTGGCAACTATTTTTCATTTCCCATATGGCGTTGTCTCTTCACAATTAAAACAAGCTAAAGCCGGTATTGCTCCTGCTCCAATGGAAATGGGCGACCAGGGTATTGTCCTTGGAATAAATAGTTACCATGGTAAAGATACACAAATTCATATGGCTCGTGAAGATCGAATGCGCCATATGTATATTATTGGACAAACCGGAACAGGTAAAACGACAATCTTGAAAAATATGATTGCTCAAGATATTAAAAATGGTGACGGTGTTTGCTATATCGACCCACACGGCACCGACATTCAAGACATCTTAAGTTATATTCCAAAAGAACGAATAGATGATGTTATTTATTTTGACCCGGCCTACACAGCTCGTCCAATGGGGCTTAATATGCTTGAATTTGATCCTAAATATCCAGAGCAGAAAACTTTCGTTGTTAATGAATTGATGGGAATTTTCAATAAACTTTTTGATATGAAGACTTCCGGTGGTCCTATGTTTGAGCAGTATTTCAAAAACTCAGCATTCCTCATAATGGAAGACCCAGAATCGGGTTGTACTTTACTTGAAATTTCTCGAGTCTTGGCTGATAAAGAATTCCGTGATATGAAGTTATCAAAATGTAAAAATCCAATCATCACTCAATTTTGGAAAAGTGCCGAGCAAACAACTGGCGACCAATCGATAGCCAACTTCGTGCCATATATTACTTCAAAATTTGATAACTTTATTTCAAACGACATTATGCGCCCAGTGGTTCTCCAAGAAAAATCAGTTTTTAATTTTAGAGAAATAATGGATAATAAGAAAATTTTATTGGTTAATCTTTCAAAGGGAAGACTAGGAGAAGTTAATGCCAATTTAATTGGACTACTACTCGTTGGTAAAATTCAAATGGCGGCTCTTTCTCGAGTGGACATGTTTGGTAAACCAATGAATGATTTTTATCTTTATATCGATGAATTCCAAAATGTTACAACCGATTCGATTTCGTCAATTTTATCTGAAGCAAGAAAATATCGTTTATCTTTAACTATTGCCCACCAATATATTTCACAATTAGAAGAAGGAATAAAAAATGCTGTTTTTGGTAACGTCGGCTCAATGGCAATTTATCGTATTAGTACAGAAGATGCTAATTTTGTAGAACAGAAATTTAAACCAACATTTACATCATCTGACATTATGAAATTAGATAATTTTAATTCATATGTTTCGATGCTAGTAAATGGCACACCAACAAAACCTTTCAACATGACATCTCATTGGAGTATGACTCCAAAAGGGAATATGGAAATCGTCGAGAAAATTAAAGAATTATCATATCTAAAATACGGTCGTCCTCGCGAAGAAGTCGAAGAGGAGATAATGGAGAAATATCGAAGAGCATAAAAAGAGTTTATATATTTTGAGATAGGGGATTTTTGTGCTAAAATCCTTCTATTATCTATTAATTATTATTTAAATTATTCTAGAAACTAACAAAAGACTAGAACCTAATTATTTATGAAACATCCAAAAGAAGAAAGAACATATGTGATGATTAAGCCTGACGGCGTTCGAAAGGGTTTAACAGGAGAGATTATTCGTCGTTTTGAACAAAGAGACTTAAAGATAGTTGCTCTTGAAATGTCACAGCCACAATATGAACAGATGGATAACCATTATCCAAAGAAAGAAGAATGGATTACTCGTTTAGGCGAAAAGACAAAAGCAACTTATGATAAATATGGTTACGATTTAATTACAGATTTCGGAACAGATGATACTTCGAAAATAGGACCAGAAGTTCGTAAGTGGGTTATCGATTTTATGATGAGTGCCCCTGTTGTTAAAATGATTGTTCAAGGAGTACATGCTGTTGATGTTGTTCGTAAAATTGCTGGAGACACAATGCCTTATAAAGCTGATATGGGAACAATCCGAGGAGATTTCTCTATCGACAGTCCAGCGCTTGCTAATAAAGAAAAAAGATCAGTTATGAATGTTGTTCATTGTTCTGAGACACCAGAGGAAGCAGAACACGAAATTAAACACTGGTTTGGTGAAGCAACAATATATGATTACAAACGATACGGTGTAGACGAATAATAAAATAAAAAACCTCTCGGATAAAATCTGAGAGGTTTTTTATTTTAAATATGGAGAAGAAAGTTTTTAATTAAAAATTCTATTTGAAATTGTGTCAAAAGTGTGCTATTTAGGATAAAAATGCTTGCGTGCTTCTGACGCGCGAGTATACTTAAAGTAGGATTATTTGAAATGTATTACCTAGAACAATTTTTTAGGGGACAAAGTGTTTTGATGGAGAACTGTATACAATTACGTTAACAAATTTCTATCATCCCAAGTCCCACCTAGCTATAGAGCTATGGTAATACCTGCTTCGATAGTCCTAATAAGAAATTCCCCATGAGATGTTATGAAAATACTATCTCACGGGGGATTTTTTATTTTATTTATTACATTTATAATAGGAATTGCACAAAGCTCCTCTTCGCAAGGTCCTCGGAAGAGGGGGACGGGAGCCGGAGCCAGACCATTGCTCATAGGACTTTGTGCAATTCCTATACTTAAATTTTCTTAATATAATTTCCGCTAAATGAATATATAATGTATAATAAATTATATATGGTAAATGAAAAAAATTTAAAAATCACTTTTTGTTCTGGAGCAGGGACTGTCACCGGGGCTAATTTTTTATTAGAAGGAAATGATAAGAAATTTTTGATTGACTGTGGGCTGATTCAAGGTGAAAAATTTGTTGATGATTTAAATTGGGACACTTTTCCATACGATGCATCTCAAATAGATATCCTTTTTATTACCCATTGTCATATAGATCATATTGGACGAATTCCTAAACTAATAAGTGAAGGGTTTAAAGGACGAATTATCTCGACTATTCCATCAAAAGAAATCACGGAGATAATGCTTACCGATACCGCTCATATACTTTCAAGAGAGACGGAGCTTGGTTTAGACAAAATATACACAACAGAAAGTATTAAACAAGCTATGGATATGTGGGAGACACTTGAGTACGGTCAAAAATTAAATGTCGACCATGGTTTTCAATTTTCCTTCAAAGACGCAGGCCATATTTTAGGTTCCGGTATGCTTGAGATTATTTATAATAATAAAAAAATTGTTTTCACTGGTGACCTCGGAAATTCTCCCTCACCACTTTTACCAGATACTGCCGTGATTAAAGATGCCGATTACATGGTCATGGAGTCATGTTATGGAGATCGAAATCATGAACATCGTGAAGAAAGAAAAAAGAAATTAGAAGAAATTATTAAAGAAAATTATGATAGAAAAGGAACAATGATTATTCCGACTTTTTCTTTAGAGCGAACACAAGAATTACTTTATGAAATAAATTCGCTCATTGAGAATAAAATTATACCCGAGATGCCAATCTTTTTAGACTCACCATTATCAATTAAATTGACCGATGTCTATTTAAAATATGGAAGTTATTTTAATAAAAAAGCTAAAGATATAATTGCGACCGGAGATAAATTATTTACCTTCCCAGGATTGAAAGAAACTCTCGAAACTGAAGAATCAAAAGCAATTTTGCATGTGCCCTCACCTAAAATTATTATCGCTGGCAGTGGAATGAGTAATGGGGGGCGAATACTTCACCATGAGAAAAATTATCTTCCTAATCAGAATGATACAATTTTACTGACGGGTTATCAGTCGATTGGGACAATGGGCAGACAAATAAGCGATGGAGCCAAAAAAGTGCGTATTATGGGTGAAGATGTGCATATTAAGGCTCATGTGGCCAAAATTAGTGGCTATTCAGGGCATAAAGATTCCGACCACTTACTTCTATTTGTTGAAAACACGGCCAAAACCTTAAAGAAAGTTTTTGTAGTTATGGGTGAACCAAAATCAGCAATGTTTCTAGCCCAAAAACTTCGTGACAATTTAGACGTCAACGCTATTGCCCCTATGGCCGGAGAGTCGGTCACTCTTGATTGCTAAAATATAACTTTGTATTTCGTTGGGTGATATGGTATACTAAAAATTATCAATAATATTAAATTATTTAATGAAAAAACTATTTTTAGTCGGTTTTGTCTTATTGGTTTCTTTATTTGCTTTATTGCCTAATCAAGTGCAAGCTGTTGGTGCTTGGACACAAAGAACTAGTTCAGGTTTTAAAAATTGGAAATCAATTGCGTTATCTTCTGATGGCACAAAATTAGCAGCTGTAGTTAACAATGGTTACATTTATACCTCCATTGACAGTGGTGCGACATGGACTGAACAAACTAGCCCTGGTTTACGTGGTTGGTCATCAATCACTTCCTCTTCTGACGGAACAAAATTAGCAGCTGTTGGAGAAGGAGAAAGTAGTTACATTTATACATCCACCGATAGTGGTGCAACATGGACTGAACAAACAGGAGCGGGTTCACACTATTGGTCATCAATCACGTCCTCTTTCAATGGTACAAAACTAGCAGCTGTATTTAGTAATGGTTACATTTATACATCCACCGATAGTGGTGTAACATGGACTGAACAAACAGGAGCGGGTTCACACTATTGGTCATCAATCACGTCTTCTTCTGATGGCACAAAATTAGCAGCTGTGGTTAATAATGGTTACATTTATACATCCATAGATAGTGGTGCAACTTGGACAGAACAAACATTGCCTGGTTCGCTTTATTGGTCATCAATCACGTCTTCTTCTGATGGAACAAAATTAGCAGCAACTTCTACTGATTTTTGTGGCGGATGTACTGGTGGAGGTTATGTTTATATATCCACAGATAGTGGTATTACATGGATAGAACAATCTAGTCTTGGTAAACATATTTGGTTTTCAATAGCCTCGTCTTCTAATGGAACAGAACTTGCCACCGGATTTCGTTTTAGTGGATATATTTATACTTATGGTACGGTTATTGTTACTAAACCAACAGTTTCAGTTGAAGCCCCTTCAATCTTAAGTGAAACGTCAATAACATTGAGGGGATTTTCTGATCAAGAAAGTTCAGTTAGAGGATTTGAATATGGATTAACAACAAGTTACGGTATAACAACAACAGAAACTGGAACATTAGGGCTTGGATCTTTTTCCTCAACTTTAACTTCTTTAACTCCAAATACTGTATACCATTATCGTGCTTATGCTACAAACTCGGAAGGTACAGGGCATAGTACAGACAATATTATTTTATTACAATATCAATCCTGGACAGAACAAACAAATGCTGGCTCACGTGTTTGGAAATCTATTGCCTCTTCATCAGATGGCACAAAATTAGCAGCTGTAGTTCAAAATGGTTGTATTTATACCTCTACAGATAGTGGTGCAACTTGGACAGAACAAACTGCAGCAGGTTCACGCGAGTGGAGATCTATTGCCTCTTCTTCCGATGGAACAAAACTAGCTGCAGTAGGAGCTATCGGAATATATGTTTATACCTCTACAGATAGTGGTGCAACTTGGACAGAACAAACACACTCGGGTTCACGTTATTGGTCTTCGATTGCCTCTTCTTCCGATGGAACAAAATTAGCCGCAGGGGTAAATGGTGGCTATATATATACCTCAATAGATTCTGGCGCAACATGGACAGAGCAAACAAATGCTGGCTCACGTGTTTGGAAATCTATTGCCTCTTCATCAGATGGCACAAAATTAGCAGCTGTTGTTGATGGTGGTTACATTTATACATCCACCGATAGTGGTGCAACATGGACTGAACAAACAGGAGCGGGTTCACACGATTGGTCATCAATCACGTCCTCTTCTGATGGAACAAAATTAGCAGCGACACCTTTTTATGGGTATATTTTAATATCAAACGATAGTGGTGTAACTTGGGTAGAATTAACTAGTTTAGCTTTGAAAAATTGGTTATCAATCACGTCTTCTTCTGACGGAACAAAATTAGCAGCTGTTGGAGAAGGACAAAATGGATATATATATACTTCTAATAATAGGGGAGTAAATTGGCTTCAGCATCCTGGTGCTCCTTCAACTTATTGGATTTCAGTTGCATCCTCCTCAACAGGAGAAAAACTAGCAGCTGTTGCGTCTGGTTCTAACATCTACACTTACTATAACGCTCTTCCTCAAGCACAAGATTTATCAATAACTTCAGCTCCTAATTAATTATGAAAAAAATAATCATATCAATTGCTTTCATATTTATTTTCTCAATCTTCTCTATACAACAAGCTCACGCTCAAACAGTAGGTGAGACTCTCACTGGTCATTACACATACTTTGATCCAGAAGGAGACCCAGAAGGAGTATCAACCTTTCAGTGGTACAGAGATGATGTAGCAATTCCAGGTGCAATAAGTATTACTTATCTTACAGTTTCAGGCGATATTGGTAAGACAATAGTTTTTGAAGTTACCCCTGTTGCTCTTACTGGTATTTCACCGGGTGTACCAATTAGAACTACTGGTATTATTATTACTGCTCCTGTTGTGGTTGAACCAGTAGTACACCACTCTTCCTCGGGCAGTATTTCATCAATAGTAACTCAACCTACTCCAACTCCTGATGTCATCAACTGTCTCTCGAGTTATCTCTTTGATCCGAATACAGGTAAGCCATGCACTATTACTTCACCTATCGCGGGGCAAGTCAGGATCACGTCTGAACAAGCTCGAACTCTTAAATACAAGATGACAGGAGGTGATGTTAAAGCTCTCCAGGTTTATCTCAATACTCATAACTACCCAGTCTCAACAACTGGCCTCGGATCACTCGGAAATGAAACTACATTCTTTGGATTAAAAACTAAAGCAGCTGTCATCAAATTTCAACTCGCTAATGGATTAAAGGGTGATGGGATAGTGGGTAAACTTACTCAAGCAAAGATGAAATAAATAAAAAAACACCTCGATAATCGAGGTGTTTTTTTATTAAATACTTTTGACGATTCGAGCGAATGTTTCAGGATTTTTTTGGGCAAGGTCAGAAAGGATTTTGCGATCGATAATCATATTTTTCTTTTTCATGCCATCGATAAATTTACTGTATGAAATTCCAAGTGGTCGGACTGCAGCATTTATGCGGGTAGTCCAGAGACTTCTGGCATCAGCTTTCTTGTCTTTGCGGTGAGCAAAAGAATAATTTCCAGCATGCTTTAGGGCATCTTTAGCTTGAGCGACTTTTGTGCTTCGGCCAAAACGAAAACCTTTAGTTTGGGCTAAAATATTCTTTCTCTTTTTGTTTTTAATTGTTCCTCTTTTTACTCTGGTCATGATAGATTAAGTTCTAGTGACTAGTTTCTAGTGACTAGGATAATATTAATAATTTAATTTAAGCGTTTGGCAAATAAGTTCTGGTTGTCTTATTTGTGAAATTTTGCTGATTCATTTTTCGGCCACCTAATTGCTTGGTTCTTGATTGCTTAGCATTAAAATGATTGAAACCTGGAGCCCGTGACAATATCTTACCATTCTTGGTAACTTTCAAACGCTTTGTTAGTGATTTATTTGTTTTGATACTCATAATTATTCTTTGATTGGAGATGGTTGAGGGGCAATTGCTCCCTTGTCTTTCTCTAATGTAATTGTTGGACCTTTAGGACCCTTTTTATAATCTTCGGCTATTTTATAATTTTCGGTGATGAGGTGAAGTACACGGTCTAGGCGTTCTTTAAGGAAGGCATCTGGCATGTATTTCGAACGTCCTGATAAGAACAGTTCAACTTTGATGCGATGACCCTCTTTGAGCCATTCTGAAGCTTTGCGGGCCTTGAGAGCGAGGTCATTGTCGCCGGTTCCAATCTTGATTTGAATCGATTTGGTCTCAGTTGTTTTTGATCCAGCTTTAGCCTTTTTTTTGCTTCTTATTTTGTTCGTATTTGTACTTACCGTAATCTGCTATTTTTGCTATTGGAGGATTAGTATTGGGGGAAATTTCAATCAAATCAAGACCCAAGGCACTTGCCTGGGATAGAGCTTCCTTAATACTCAAAACACCTAGATTAACTCCTTCGTTTGAGATTACCCGAACCTCTGACGCTCTTATTTGATTGTTTATTCTTTCTCTCAATTTTGTGTCCGGCGGGTGAATCTGTGAGTATAGAGTGTTAATATTTACTTCATAAAATTAGATTATGTAGTATAATATACATAGATGAAGAAATTAAAACTTCCAAAATTTCATTGGGCTAAACTTCTCTCTGTTTTCTTTTTTATATTACTTCTTGGGGCTTACTCTGATATTTTTGCTATTGGTTCTAAATACGCACCAGGTACAACTTTAGATCCAGCGTGTGTTCCTGGAGAAATAAATTGTACAGTTGAAGGCGATATTGTTGTAGATAATTACAATAACTTAATTTTTTCACCAACTTTACTTTCTCCTAGAAGTGGTACCAATTCTGTTTTTTTGGGAGCACAAGCAGGGTTTGGTACAATTGCTGTTTCAGGTTCAAATTTTATTGGAACTAGATCAGGATGGATGGCAAATGTGTCTGATTCTAATTTTTTAGGCTATGAATCAGGTTATAATACAAACGCTAATTATTCAAATTTTTTAGGGAATAGTTCAGGTCTTAACGCGACAAATGCCCATTATTCAAACTTTTTTGGTTACGAGTCAGGATTAAATGCTTCTGATAGCTATAATTCAAACTTTTTTGGGATGAATTCAGGTCGTGAGGCTAGAAACGCAAGTAATTCAAATTTTATTGGAATATCTGCTGGTGAAAATGCTACAAATTCTTCTTTTTCAAATTTTATTGGATATAACGCGGGTTCAAGTGCGGGTAATGCATATAATTCTATCTTTATTGGAACTTATTCCGGTCTTTCTGATACTGTTGACAATACAGATAACCCTGGTGATTTCAGTATTCTTTTAGGACCACATACAAATACAGGTGGTTACAGTAATTCTATTGCAATTGGGAGCCATGCAGTTAATACAGATGAAGGACAATTAGTGGTAGGTTCACAATCTCATCCAATAAATAAATTATATATTGCGGGAGTAAATTATGATCTTCCAATTTCACAAGGTGCAGTGGATACATATTTAAAAAATGATGGCAGCGGGGGTTTAACATGGTCAACGGTTGCAGTGGGTGGTATGACATGGCCAACAGGGGGAGCAGGTATTCCAAATTATTCAGGGTCTTCATCGTGGGGAACATCGTATACTACATCAGGTAGTGGAACAGTTTTAGCTCTAACAAATTCACCGGTATTTATTACTCCAACTCTTGGAGTTGCAAGTGCGACTTCAATAAATAATCTAAATTTATCTGCTACCCCAGCCGATTTTAATACAAAAGTTGGAAAAGATGCAGGATTAAATATAATTTCAGGTGCAATAGCCAATACTTTTTTGGGTCACGAAGCCGGAAGATTTGGAGCCGGAACAACAAATGCGGCCGATTACAATACTGGGATTGGTACTCAATCATTATTTTCAAATACAACAGGACATGACAATACTGGAGTAGGAGCTTATACTTTTTATTATAATACTACCGGTTACAACAATACTGCCAATGGTTCTTCGGCTCTTGGATTAAATACTACTGGATATAATAATGTCGCAGTCGGTGCTTACAATCTATATTATAATAATACAGGTTTTGATAACACTGGTGTTGGATCTTTAGCTTTACAGAATAATACTTCAGGTATTGAAAATACTGCCATAGGTTCAAATTCTTTATTTACAAATACAACGAGTAGTTTTAATACAGCAGTTGGTGCTTATACACTTCCATTAAGTACTGGAGCAAATAATACTGCGATTGGAAATGAGGTGTTAAATCGTAATAGTACAGGTTTCCGTAATACTGGATTAGGGTCTCTTTCTCTTTACAATACAACCACTGGAAATAGTAATACTGCAAGTGGATTTCAATCTCTTTATAATAATACGACTGGTTCAAATAATGTTGCTGTGGGTATTGATGCGGGACTTTTTCAGGCGAATGGCAGTACACCTCTCACAGATCCCGAAAATAGTATTTATATTGGAGCAAACACAAAGGGTTTCAATAATTCTGATTCGAATACTATTGTCATAGGATACAATGCTATTGGTAACGGAGCTAATACTGCTACTATAGGTGACACAACATTACTTCGAACATATTTAACAGGAGTAAATCTAAAAGCAGGAACTGCTACTGCCGGTACAGCTCCACTTAAATTAACTTCAGGTATAAATCTTTCTACGACAGAAGCCGGAGCGATTGAGTACGACGGAAGTCATTTATATTTCACCGCCACAAATGGAGGAAGTAGATATCAACTTGACCAACAAGGAGGAGGTGGATTATTAAGTGATGCAGATTTTAATACAAAAGGGGGAACAGATGCGGGGTTAAATCTTGTAGCTGGGGCACAGAATAATACTTTCTTAGGTTATGAAGCTGGGAAAGGTGGAGCAGTGACAAATGTGGCAGATGGAAATACAGGAATTGGTAGTGCTTCATTATATTCTCTTACTACAGGTACAAATAATACTGCGATTGGTCTTAGTTCTCTTCGGGCGAATACAACAGGATTTCAAAATACAGCAAGTGGTATGCTTTCTTTGCGCAATAATACTACTGGTTATGCCAATACTGCAAGTGGAGATAGTTCTCTTTTCGCAAACACAACAGGGAATTCCAATACTTCAATCGGACATAGTTCACTTATTTCAAGTACGACTGGATCTGCAAATACTTCTATTGGTTCTGTATCACTTTTTTCTAATACAACTGGAAGCTCTAATTCTGCTTTTGGTGAATCTTCTTTGTACTCGAGCAGAACTGGTTCAGGAGGTGTAGCTTTAGGTTTTCAATCTCAATATTATGCAAATAGCACCCTAACGCCATGGACAAATATGAATACTTCAGTTGGATATCAAGCTCTTCGTGGTTCAACGACTGCGGCAAGTAATACCGGTAACAGTAATACTGCCATTGGATATCAATCAATGATGCTAAATACTTCAGGGGAATATGACACCGCCATCGGATATCAATCCCTTATGTCAAATACAACAGGCCGTCTTAACACCGCTATTGGGTATAAATCACTTACGTCAAATACAACAGGTTTTACTAATACTGCTATAGGTGAACAATCTCTTATGTCTAATACTACTGGATTTGAAAATGCCGCATTTGGATCTTCGACTCTTTCTGCTAATACTACAGGTAAAGGAAATACAGCAAATGGTTATAGTGCTTTGTTTAGTAATACAACTGGTAGCGACAACACCTCTATCGGTTCATTGTCTTTAGGGTATAATAATGGTTCGTCAAATACTGCGATTGGTTACGGTGCTGGGTCAGCTGCATCTTTGTTTGAATTTAACGTAAATTCTTCAAACTCTATTTTCCTAGGTTACGGCACCAAAGCAGGTTCATTTGGTGGCAACACTAATGAAATTGTCGTTGGATATAGTGCGGAAGGTCGTGGTTCAAACACTGCTCAATGGGGCAACACTTCAATGACCGGGCACTATTTCTCAGGTAATATTCAATTAAGTACATACGGCGCCGGATCACTAAACACCGATGCCTCTGGTAATGTTACCGCTTCATCTGATGAAAGATTAAAAGACATACAAGGAGATTTTAATAATAATAATGACGCTTTATCAATTATCTCATCCATTAACCCCATACTTTATAAATGGAATGACGAAAGTGGTTTTGATCAAACAACTATGTACGCTGGTTTCTCAGCTCAAAATATTAAAGACTTTATTCCTGAAGCTGTTGGTTTAGATAAAAATGGTTATCTAACTTTATCTGACCGTCCGATACTTGCCACGGCTATCAATGCAATTAAGGAGATGGATTTGAAATTAAAAAACTTTAATGATTTAGAAATTGAGAATAGTTTTAGAGATGTATTTATTTCATGGATGGCTAATGCTTCAAATAAAATCACTAGGATATTTACCGGAGAAATATGTTTAACAGAAGCCGGACAAGAAGCAGTTTGTATTAATCGCAGTGAGTTGCAGTCATTGAAATCATTATTAAACACAACCTCTGGAGGTTCGGGTAATGCGGATAACGATACACCCACGGTAACACCTGAAATACCAGCAGCTCCCGCAACACCACCAGAAGAGGCACCTGTTGCACCTGATGCATCTGAAGAAGAAGCGGCCCCAACAAATCCTGAATTGGAAGCTCCAACAACCCCAGAAGTACCAGCTTCAGAAACCTCTGAAAATACCGAAGTAAATCCAACAGAAGACAACCAAGCATAATAAAAAATCTCCCTAGACCAAAGTCTAGGGAGATTTTTTATTAAATACTTTTTACGATTCTTTCAAATGTTTCTGGGTTTTTATTAGCTAAGTCAGATAAGATTTTACGGTCAATGATGATATTTTTCTTTTTAAGTCCATCAATGAATTTACTGTATGAAAGTCCAAGTGGTCGGACGGCCGCATTGATACGAGTAGTCCAAAGACTTCTTGCATCGGCTTTCTTATCTTTACGGTGAGCAAAAGAATAATTACCTGAGTGTTTAAGAGCTTCTTTGGCTTGAGCCACTTTTGTACTGCGACCAAAACGAAAACCTTTAGTTTGGGCTAATAAATTCTTTCTCTTCTTATTCTTTATTGTTCCTCTTTTTACTCGTGTCATGTTAGATATTGGGCAAATTATTTTTAGAATATATAATTTGCGTAGTATTATTTATAATTAATTATGCATTTGGCAAATAAGTTCTTGTTGTTTTATTTGTAAAATTTTGTTGATTCATTTTTCGGCCACCTAATTGTTTGGTTCGTGATTGTTTTGCATTAAAATGATTAAAACCTGGAGCCCGTGATAAAATCTTACCATTTTTGGTAACCTTCAAACGCTTTGTTAATGATTTATTTGTTTTTATTGACATATATTATTCTTTAATTTGAGTTGGTTCTGGAGCTGTTACTCCTTTATCCTTCTCTAATGTAATAGTTGGACCTTTGGGACCTTTTTTATAATTCTCGGCTATCTTATAATTTTCGGTTATTAAATGAAGTACACGATCAAGTCTTTCTTTTAAAAAGGCGTCAGGCATATATTTGGAACGTCCCGATAGGAATAGTTCAACCTTAATGCGATGTCCTTCTTTTAGCCATTCTGACGCTTTTCTGGCCTTCAGAGCCAAATCATTATCGCCGGTCCCAATCTTGATTTGAATCGATTTGGTCTCGGTTGTTTTTGATCCAGCTTTAGCTTTTTTCTGTTTTTTATTTTGTTCGTATTTGTACTTACCGTAATCTGCTATTTTTGCTATTGGCGGATTCGTATTAGGAGAAATTTCAATCAAATCAAGACCAAGCGCATTTGCTTGAGATAAAGCTTCTTTAATACTCAAAACGCCAAGATTAACTCCCTCGTTTGAGATTATTCGAACCTCCGACGCTCTTATTTGATTGTTTATTCTTTCTCTCAATTTTGTGTCCGATAGAAATAAAATAGATTACCTACCTAAAGGGAATATTATCATATTTATGATAATATGGCAATACGTGTCCCGTTAGAAGCCGTGTTTATGGCTTATACGAAAGAATTAGTATATTATTAATAATTATTTGTAAAATTGGCAAGGTGGTATTTATTATAAAAATAAACACATTTTGCTTCTAATGGGATGAGCGACAATATTCGAATTGTGAATAAAAAAGCCGGTCTGACTCCACTTGAGTGTATAAATGACCTTAAAAAGAATGAGCCAAAATTGGCTCATGTGCCTGTGACCTATGCTGGCCGGCTCGACCCACTAGCCGAGGGGGTTTTAGTCTTACTGATAGGTGATGAATGCTTGAAAAAGGACGAATATTTGAAATTACCGAAAGAATATGAAGTTGAAATTTTATTTGGCTTTGAAACGGATACGTATGATGTGATGGGACTGGTTAACACTATGCCAAAAATACTATTTGAAAGGTCTAGGGATGTGGGGGACGGGAGCCGGTGCCAGACCATTCCAAATAGTACTTTTGGCTCCGTTTCTCAAGATACTACTTTTGATGAAGCATTAGAGAAAACTCTTTCGCAATTCACCGGGCGAATAAAACAATTTTATCCACCTTATTCTTCTCGAACGGTAAATGGCAAACCTCTCTACCTGTGGGCGCGAGAAGGGAAATTGAGTGAAATAGAAATTCCCGCACACGATGTTTTTGTTGAAAAGATTGAAATCATCAAAGAGGGTATTATTAGAGGTGATAAGTTATTAAATAAAATTAAAAAAAACATATCAGAAGTGCAAGGTGACTTTCGACAAAATGAAATAGTAAATATTTGGCAAAATATTTTAGAAGATAAAAAAGACGAAGAATACAAAACCATTACCCTTCGAATTGTTTGTGGAAGTGGGGTTTATGTCCGCTCTATTGCCCATGAAATAGGTGTAAAACTCAAAATCCCAGCTCTGGCCCTTAGAATTGTTCGAACAAAAGTTGGAGAGTATAAATTATAATATTGATTTTTTGGCTTCGATGAAGAGTTCTTCGATTCTTTCTTTTGTTTTGGCCTCACCGAAAAGTCGGATGATTGGTTCAGTATTTGAGGGGCGAAGATGCAGCCAAGAATTATCTGGAAAATCAAAACGGATACCATCTTGTTCATCAAAAGTTGCTTCTTTAAAAATGGATTTTAATTTTTCATAGATTTCACTTAAATTTGCCCCGATTGGCCACTTATCTTTCATGATAATGTACTCAGGAATCTCACTAACTAACTCACTTATGCTTTTATTTCTTTCAGCCATCAATTCAAGAATTAGTGTTAGTCCTGTAAAACTATCACGGACAGTATTGATTGTTGGATAAATAATTCCTCCATTTCCTTCACCACCAATAATCGCTTGATGTTTCAATATTCCTTCAACGACAAATCCTTCTCCAATTTTTGTCCGATAACATTCACTTCCATATTTCTTGGCAATATCAGCTCCGCGTTGTGATGTAGATAAATTAAGAACTATTGGCTTGCCGGGGTTTTTTGATAAAATGTTTTCGATACATAGAGCGATAGAATATTCTTCAGAAAGTATTTCACCTTTTTCGTTTATAACAACCAATCTGTCGGCATCAGGATCGTGGACGAAACCGACGTCAATACCAGATTCTCTAGCCACTTTTTCAGTTTCTAGTAAATTCTCACGAAGGGGTTCGGGCCGGTGACCAAATTTACCATTTGGAATATTATTGAGTGGAATCATTTCGATGCCAAGTTGCTCAAAAAGATATGGGTCCATGACACAAGCCGAAGCATTTATCATATCTACTACTACTTTATATTTTTTTGCTTTAATGGCTTCAACATTTACATTTTTTAATATTTGGTCCGCATGTTCTTTAGGAAAGTCAGGAGCAATAGAAATATTTGGCTCATAAGTGGCTTTTTCAGGAATTTCACCCTTTTCAAATTTTTCAATTTCCTCTTCATAGTATTTATTAATTTTATCAACTTCATCTTTTATAGTAAAAAGTGCTTGATCATTTATGAATTTTAATCCATTGTATTCAATTGGATTATGACTAGCGGTAATTATTATTCCACCAGTATACTTATGGTTTCGGACGGAAAATAAAACAGTTGGAGTCGGCATAATATCTCCATCAATTCCTTCAACTCCGAGATTCATTAATTCATTTAAAATAATATCTTTAATTTCAGGCCCACTTTCACGACCATCTCGGCCAATTAAAACAGTTGGAGTATTATTTTTTTCTTTTAAAAAAGATACAAAAGCCCGAGTATATAATATGACAACCTCTTTTGTTAATGTATCTCCCCAGATGCCACGATATCCAGAGACGTTTATTCTTTGTTTATTTTTCATTTTACTATTTTACCACAAAATTTATGATATAATATATATGCGAAGTTCTATGTGTCGAAATTATTAATTATTAACCGCCTGTGCGTAAAGCTATGGCGAGTCAAAGAAATAAAAATATGAAAGCATTACACGGTTTAGCCTTTGTTTTAGTTATCGTCGGAGGTTTGAATTGGTTGCTTGTTGGTTTAACAGGATGGGATGTTGGACAAATTTTTGGAGGGCAAGATGCTCTAATCTCAAAAATTGTCTATGTCTTAGTTGGTCTATCAGCAATATTCCTAGTTGGAACTCATAAGAGTGACTGCAAGCATTGCGAAACAGTTACCCCAACTACACCTTCTGGTAACCCTATGTAGTTTTGAGAAGCAAGAAATCCCTTCATTTAAATTTAAATGAAGGGATTTTTTATTTTTTTTCAAACACCACAAGGTATTTCGTTTATGAATTTGTTTGAATGAAATTTCCATTTTTTTTTGATTTCTTCTTCGTTTCCACCTGCCAAAATGTATTCAGGGAACAAAGTTTCATCGGTGATATCTTGGAAAACAAGAATTTTCACTGCTCCTTTTTTTGTGGCTTCAATTAGCCAGCATTGTTTTTCAAACTCACTGATTTTGATTTCTGTTTCTTTCATGGCATTTGTTTTTATGGGGTTGTCTTTATACCCGAAAAAATTCGGGGGCAAAGATAACCCAATAAAATTTGTGAGGGGAGCTTAACTTTTTAATATTGTATCATGTTTAATTATAAAGTCAACGATAGGTGGCAATATGATTATTGTTTTAGTATTATAGATTTATATGCTAAAAATTTTAGGTTATACATCGGGAATATTAATGATGCTGTCGGTTATACCATATGCTATTTCAATTTTTAAATTTCATACCAAGCCCCAGAGAATGACTTGGCTTATTTGGTCACTCCTGACTTTGATTGCTCTCTTTTCTCAATGGGCCGAAGGAGGAACTTGGTCCCTCCTTTTGACCGTTGGGGATTCGATAGCTATTTTTATAGTTTTTATCCTTTCAATTAAATTCGGCGTTGGTGGTTTTCGAAAAATTGATATTATTTCTTTAACAGGAGCTATTTGCAGTTTAATTCTTTGGTATATTACTAAAAATCCAGCAATAGCATTATTTTTAATTATTCTGACGGATTTTATGGGAGCTCACTTAACAATTCAAAAAGCTTGGCGCTATCCGGCAAGCGAGAATTGGCTCGGCTGGGCAATGTGTGGGCTCGGCGGATTATTGGGAACACTCGCTGTCGGAGAATGGAATTTTGTCCTTATTTCTTTCCCAATTTATATTTGTCTAATTAATTCGTTGGTAGCCGGAATCGTCTTATGGCGGAATAAATATGATATAATAAAACAATGAATTTTGAAGACCAAATTATATCATTTAAACCAAAGCCTTTAATAGATGACCCAATTAAAATGGAATCTCTTTTAAGGAAAGCAAACGATGTGGATATTAAACGTCCAAAATTAAACGATTTTAATGATGTGTATTCTTCGGATGAGATTAAGAGGGATGAGCTTTTAATCCAAAAACGTAAAGATGAATGGAAAGAACAAAATAGTGATTACGAAAAATTTGTCAGAGATTTTTCGTCTATATATGAAGCATCGGTAATTGACCTTTTACATACTAATAAATTTTTAGGTGAAGACACCGAAGTTATTCCTACTTCAAAATATGACGATATTTTTAATGGAATTGATGGAGTATTTATTATTAATCAAAAAAAGAATATTTCAAATTATCTTGGATTAAATATGGATGTAACTTATTCATCTGGAGAGATAAATATTGATAAAAAAATTGACAGTATAAAACAATGCATAAGAGAAGGGGAATTGCCAACATTAAAATATTTCCAAGACCCTAAAACAAAAGAACATAAAAAGATTTCTCTACCAAAAATTATAATTGGCTCCCAACAATCTTCTGCTGATGGTCTGATTCGGCTTTGGGGTCAAACAACAAATGATAACAGCGAAAAACTAAAAAACCATCCTATTCAATCAAAAATTATAATGGAAGCCTTATCCCAATTGATGTATTTTTATAAGTTTGCAAAAAATTTGGCTGAAAATACCAGAGAAAATAAAATGAGAGAAAAATATGAAAATATTACTTTAAAGTATGGTCAAATGTATAATTATTTTTTAGATATTTATCACTCAAAAAAAGATTTAATAGAGAGTCACTATAATGAAATAATGAGCGATTCTGTTTATAAAGAAATAATAGCAATTACAGAAGGAAAAAAATAAACCCAATAAATATTGTTTAACAAAATCTAATATATAATTCGTAGCAAGAAAAAGGCAGTAGCAAGAACGGTTCTTGCTACTGTCTGATTGTCTTGATCAGGCGGGAATAAAATAAAAGTCCCATAGCACTGATGCTTATGGGACTTCGTTGATTTTCAGGGAGGGAGGGTTCTTGTTCTCATAGATTTACATTCGGCGGATTGGCATAATGCGAATCGGCTAGTAATAAATCGGAATTACCCCTTTAGCGAAGATTGCTCTTAAACCTTGCCTGAAATGATTTCATCGAGCTTTATGATTGTTTTTTGAAAAAGAAAAGTTAAGGCAATTTTATGTGCCTCTGCTGCTTCTTTTTCCGAAAGACCTAACTCTTTTGCTCTGTTGTTTATATCCCTTTTTACTTCTAATGGTCTTAGGGACAAACCATTTTTTAGAAAATGAGACATTGCCCATTTCGTGCAAATTGAGTTGAACTTTTCATCAAAAAGTTCCATAACGACCTCCGTTTTTAAAAATTTGCCTACTCTTTAAAGGATTTTCGGCTTTCTCCTATATTGACTTAATAAATGCCCATCCGAACAATGGAATAATTATTATCATCATAATTCCAGCAACAACGAAACCATAAACATATGGTAACAATTGATTCGGGGTAGAGGGCAATGATAACAACCACCTATGCAGATTTTTGCTTGATTTGAAAATCCATTTAATCTGGATGAATATATTTTTAACCAGACGCTCGGAGAATCTAATACCTGCACGAAAGAAATAGATGAACCCTTTCGAAGATTTTGTACTTGAACTCATTTTGTATAATTTTATTGGTTTTCAAAAAAGACAAAAATCTACTTTGAGAGCCAATAAAATCAATTTCAAAGAGCTTTTAATTATAGATAGAATATCATAATTCCTTGACATTGTCAAGTAATTATGATATAATACCCATAAACCAGAGTTAGCCATAAGAAGACCAATGACTTTTGTCCTTGCTTGACCTATCGTTATCTCACAAAAATCAAAGTTATGACAGATTATTGGATTACACTTGCAATAGTGTTTATTGCATTTAGTGGCTTTATGGGCTACATTTGGGGAAACTCCAAAAGAGGTAGATTGGTAAAATATACCAACGAACTTCCAAACGGATTTCTTAGGGTTATAAGTATTGATAAGGTTTCTTCTGTTTTAGAAGAAATTGATGTCAATAGAAGACGGTTTTTGGTTTCCACTGAAGTTTTCGGAGGAAAACCAATCCGGCCAACTGATGTTGTTCGAAAGATAAAAAACGACAAAGAAAGAAAAGAATTGGGTATCAAAGTTTTAGGATACCCACCCCTCGTTAAAGAGGAAGTTCTTTAAATAATAAATACTGGTTTCTCTCCAGTAATTGTCATAGACAAGAGAAAATATAACTCAAGACCCTTATCTTTATAGATAAGGGCTTGTTTATTTATGTCTATAACTTAACCTTCATTTCAAAAATCAGTCCGATAACAAGGACTGTCCTTGCTACTTTTTTCAAAAATCAGTCCGATAGCAAGGACTGTCCTTGCTACTTTTTGCTACTTTTAAAATAAAAATATGGGGAGAAAGGATAAAATTGGGAAAGAAAAGTAATAGAGATTAAATTAAGGCATAATAGTAGCTTTTATTAAATGTTGATATAATGGATATATTATAAAAAGAATTCTAATAAAATAAAATATTTATGGAAGAACAAAAGCAAACGAGGAGAGAAAAAATTAAAGTTTTTTTCGAAAAGTTCTGGAATCCTGTGAAGTGGGTCCTCATTATTACTTTCGGGGTGGCGATTGGGGGAAGTGTCGTGATGTTTTTGTCAGGGTCTACAGAGTATGATGAATACGCTGAATATTATGACGATTGTAATGTTACGGGGATAAATCTTCATGGGACACTTTATACTTATTTACTAGAAGGGTCGGTAGATAGTTCGGAGACAGAGCCTGGTTCGGACACTGATGCAGTTTCTAGTGAAAATATCCTTTGGTCCATAGAGCAAGCGAATTTAGATGAGAATATAAAAGCTATTGTCGTTGAAGTTGATTCAACGGGTGGATCACCACTTGCCGGTGAGGAAATTTCTTTAGCCATAAAAAATAGCGTAAAGCCAGTTTATTCATTTATCCGGGCTCAAGGTCTTTCAGCTTCATATATGGCTATTAGTAGTGCAAAGAAAATATGGGCATCAAAGTATTCTGATGTTGGCTCGATTGGGGTGACGATGTCTTATTTGAATAATGTTGAGAAGAATAAAAAAGATGGATATACATATGAGCGTCTAAGCACAGGGAAGTTTAAAGATTCTGGAAGTTCAGATTTACCACTGACAGAAGAAGAGAAGGATTTATTTATGAGAGATTTAAATATAATGCATGAGAGTCTTGTTAAAGACGTGTCAGTCAATCGTAATATACCAGTTGAAAAAGTTAAAAGCTTTGCTGATGGGTCTTCTGTTTTAGGAGAGAAAGCAAAAGAAATTGGATTGATTGATGAGATAGGTGGAATATACGAAGTTGAGAAATACCTTAAAGAGAAAATAGGAGAAAAAGCAGAGATTTGTTGGGAATAAAATAGATTAAATTAAATGTATTACCTTTATATTTTAAAATGTGCGGATAAAACACTTTACACGGGTATTACGACTGATTTAAAAAGAAGGATCATTGAGCACAATGGTTCGAAGCTTGGCGCCCGGTATACTTCCTCTCGTCGGCCGGTTCATTTGGTCTATACAAAGAAATTTAAAGATAGGTCGCTCGCATCCAAGGAAGAATCGCGGATTAAAAAGATGAAAAGAATTGAAAAATTGGTGTTGATTAAAAAAGAAAGTAAATAAATTTAAAAATAAAAACAATTTGCTACTTTACGAAGTTTATAAGAGATATAACTGTTTAGATGCAAGGTAAATTGTGGTATAATTAATTTGTAGTGCCGTTAAATATTGGCAAAAATAATTGGCAGCGAACATATAAAATTTTTAGAATTTTATTTGTTTTTTTGTCTCTTATTATTCTATTTTTAATCTCTCAGACAAGCACAGCTTATGCATCCGACAGATACTGGGTTGGAGGAACAGGGAATTGGAGTGACACAGCTCACTGGTCTGATTCTGACGGAGGAGGCAGTGGATTCTCTGTGCCAACATCCACTGATAATGTCTATTTTTCTGCGGGGTCTTTTTCTGTTAATGGGAGTGTAGTTACACTGGACACTGTTGCGAGTACGGCGAGTATAAATTTTACAGGAATTGATCAGACCGTGACATTTTCTTCATCAGTAAATTCAATTAATATTTATGGTTCTGTAACACTGCCATCAACAAACCTCACCTGGACATTTACAGGGACAGCATATACATATCTTAAGGCAACAACATCTGTAAGTATCACAATGGGAACAACCATCAATAGAGGTTTTAATAGACTAATATTTGATGGAGTTGGAGGTACATGGACCTTGCAGGATGAAATGAGTGCCGCTCAAATAAGAATAAATAACGGTACTTTAAATACGAATAATCAAACTATTTCATCCGGTGAATTAAGAAGAGATGGGGGTAATTTTACATTAAATTTAACAAATTCTACATATAATGCAGGTAATGGGTTTCTTTTAGGCTCAACGGGAAGTGGGCTAACTGTAATTCCAGGAAATTCTAATATCTATATAAATGGTGATTGGATAGAGGGAGCAGGAAAACATTATAATAATATTTATTACAATAGAAGTCCCAGTTCACCCATGGGAGGAACTGCGGGGAATTTTTCTTGTGAAAATTTCTATATTAATCCCTTAGGAGAAAAAACAACCTTAAACATATCTACTAATATAACGGTGAATAATTATTTAACTATAAATGGTTTAAATAATACCTCTGGAAGAATTATTCTTCATTCCTCATCCATTGGCACCCAACGCACTATCAC
Source organism: uncultured Candidatus Saccharibacteria bacterium (assembly GCA_964563715.1). GTDB lineage: Bacteria > Patescibacteriota > Minisyncoccia > Phycocordibacterales > UBA9973 > UBA8515. Next base: position 25,312 of record CAZLXA010000008.1, read on the forward strand.
AGTTGATCCAGCAAAAGTTATCGCTTCAAATGTCGACTTCCGAGATGTAAAATTTCAAAACCCAATCGACCTATCAGGAATAATTGGAGGTTCAGGTGATGCCGGAGGAAATACAGGAATAACATTTACAACAGCACAACCACAATACTTTAAACATACATCAGGCGCAGTTAACTGGAGTGATTCTACTAAATGGTTCTCTGATTTCTCGCCTAGAACAACCATCGGCCGTGTTCCCCTTCCCCAGGATGATGTCTACTTTGATGCAAATTCTTTTACAGGGACTTCGACTTTAACAGTAAATGTTCCAAGAATTGGAAGAAGTTTGGATATGTCGGGAGTTGATGATACGGTTACTATGACGCTTGCTAATGCGATTGAATCCTATGGTTCTTATATACTAGGGGATAATGTAATATCTGGTGGAGTGTATGCTAAAACTTTATTGGGAGTAGGTAATTTTAATATCAATACTTTTAATAAAAATATTATTAGTTACCTAACAATTTTAAGAGGAAATTATACCGCTTTATCAGATATAATTCTTGTTGGAGAGGCACAAAATCAATTGTCTATTTTAAATAATGCTTCATTTAACTTAAATGGATATAATCTTTCGGCTATCCTAGTAAATATTTCAAGTTCGGGAACCTTAAATTTAGGTTCAGGCACCACAACTATAATCTCAAATAATCCTGCTTGGAGTGCATATATATATATTGCGTCGAGCACAACATTAATTGCTTCAAATTCTACTATTATTTTAAATACTAATTTAAACCCAACGAATGATAATCCAAGAATTGATGCAGTAAACAAAACACTAGGTAAAGTTATTTTAGCGGGAAATACAACAAAAGCACAATTAATAACACAATCGTGTAGTATTAGTGAGTTAGTGATTAATGCTGGTAAAACTTTAAATATCACAGCGGGTAAAATTGTTAACATTGGAAAACTTACTGCCAATGGAACTAGTTTAAATCCGATCACAATTGGAAGTATTACCGGAGCAACTCATACTTTAAATTTCACTGGTACGGGTAGTGCTGTTGGAGATTATTTAAATATTTCATACTCAACAGCAACTCCAGTAAATAAATGGTATGCGAGTCATTCGACAAACAGTGGGAATAATAGTGGTTGGGTTTTTGCAAATGCCCCTGATGCTCCGACGGGACTTACTCCAACCGCCGGCAATACTCAAGTCTCACTTTCTTGGGTGGCTCCAGCGGACAATGGAACGGCGATTGTGGATTATATTGTTGACTACAAATTAACTTCTGATTCTACTTGGTCCACATTTGCAGATGGAGTTTCGATTTTAACAACATCGACAATTATTGGATTAACAAATGGCACATCTTACGATTTTCGTATTACAGCAGTGAACACAATTGGGCCAGGAAATTCAAGTGCTGTAGCTTCAGCTATCCCTTATAGTCCTTCTGATAGATATTGGGTTGGTGGATCTGGAAACTGGAGCGATACTTCACACTGGTCAAATGTAAACGGTGGTACCGGAGGGCAATCTGTTCCAACTTCAACTAATGATGTTTATTTTTCAGCTGGGTCATTTTCTGTAGATGGCTCTGTTGTGACAATTGATGCACTGGCCAATACTGCGAGTCTAGATTTCTCGGGCATTGACCAAACTATGACGTTGATAAATCTAACAAACACTCTAAATGTTTATGGTTCATTTGTGTTATCAAATAAATTATCTACTTCATTTGGTTCAGGATGGGGAGGAGGATCTTTGTATTTCAAAGCAACAACAACAGGTAAAATAATTACAACTAATGGGTCATCAGCTGGATGGAATAGAATCTATTTTGATGGAGTAGGGGGTGAGTGGACAAATCAAGATGATTGGAATTCCGGCACTCAGGTAATATTTTTAGATAAAGGAACATGGAATACAAATGATAAAAATATAAAATTAAGTACATCTGGTGACATTAGTTATCCTGCAACAGCCAGTAATGCAACCTTGAATTTGGGTAGTAGTACTTTAACGATCAATTCCCTTAGGCTTGGACCGAATAACGTTTTAAATGCAGGCACATCAAATATTATTGTTAATAAATCAACATATAATTATTTAGGTTATCTTATCGCACTTGGTAAGCCTTTTGTCTTTAATAATATTACGATTAATTTTCCATCCGGCTATGCATCGGTAAACAATCTTGACGCACTGGACATGCAGGGTTCAACAATTAATAATCTTACATATAATGGTTATTCAGTTGCAGGGTCTTCTTTAATAATGATAAGCGATTTTACTGTTTTGAATAATTTATCACTACTTGGCAGTAATAGTACAAACAATAGATTAATAGTAAGATCGAATACTCTTGGCACTCAACGTACCATCACTGCGGCAAATGTTGTCGCAAGTAATGTAGACTTTCGAGATATCAGAGGGTCAGGTGCAGCAAATTGGGACTTATCAAATATCACAGGACTATCAGGTGATGCCGGAGGAAATACAGGAATCACATTTACACCAGCTCAACCACAATACTTCAAGCATACAAGTGGAGCAGTAAATTGGAGTGATTCAACAAAATGGTTCTCTGATTCCTCCCCGCGCATAACTCCAGGTCGTGTTCCTCTTCCACAGGATGATGTCTATTTTGATGCAAATTCTTTTACTGGGACTTCGACTTTAACAGTGAATGTTCCAAGAATTGGACGAAGTTTAGATATGTCGCAAGTTGATGATGCGGTGACGATGACACTTACGAATAATGTAGAGAGTTATGGAAGTCATATATTGGGGGATAACATAACACCAGCTGGTATTTATACTAAGTTCTTGATGGGGAGAGATAATTTTTTACTAAATTTATATGATAAAAGCCATTATTCTATAAATATTAGTGCTGTGGGTGGGACATATACAAATATGAATAATTTTTCTTTGTTGTATGGACTTATTGGTGCAGCTGGAACTTTTGATTTTAACGACTTTGATACATCTATGAGATTTATTCAACCCATAAACCTCACTTTATATTTAGGTAACGGAGTTTTGAGTTTTACAACAGTTTTTGCGGAGCCAGTTTTTAAAGCCAACCCGAGTGCTTTATATTCAGAGGGGTCAACAATAAAATTAATTCCTGCTTCGGGGTCTTTGAATATTACTTTCACTGGCTTCAATAATGTTTTTAATAAGGTTTGGTTCTCGGGGGCTCACACTGGTTCATTTAATATTACAGGTAGTAATACTATCTCCGAACTTATCATTGACCCCGGTCGCAATGTTAGTTTCACCGCTGGCACCACTCAACAAATTGAAAAATTCACAGCAGTCGGTACAGTATCAGATCCGATAATCATTACTTCTGCAACCAACGCAACTCATACTCTCAATTTTACTGGTACGGGTAGTGCTGTTGGAGAATATTTAAATATTTCATACTCAACAGCAACTCCAGCAAATAAATGGTATGCAAGTCATTCGACAAATAGTGGGAATAATTCCGGTTGGGTTTTTGCAAATGCTCCTGATGCGCCGACGGCTGTTGGCGCAGTAGGAGGTGATGCCCAAGCATCTATTTCTTGGTCTGCGCCGGGTTTCAATGGAGGTACAGATATCACCGACTATGCAATCGAATACAAACTTTCAAGTGAACCAACAATCTGGTCTACTTTTGCCGACGGAGTGTCAATTGCCACAACAGGCATTGTCACTGGGCTTGTAAATGGCTCAGCTTATGATTTCAGGATTAGTGCGATTAATCTTATTGGTCAAGGCGTAGCAAGTAGTACGGTGACTGCCACTCCAATTTCCGTACCCGAGGCCCCAACTGATGTCTTGGCTATTCGAGGAAATAGTGAAGTAACGGTTTCTTTCACCCCACCACTGTCAGATGGAGGAAGCCCCATTACTAGCTACACGGTTACAAGTAATCCTGGAAATCAAGTTGCAACTGGAATTTCTTCTCCGATAGTTGTTACTGGTCTTACCAATGGCACTGAGTATACTTTCACTGTCTCGGCGACAAATGTAGCTGGCATAGGACCATCATCAGTTGCCTCTCTCCCTGTGACACCGGCAACTATCCCCGATGCGCCGACGACACCAATAGCCGCAGCTGGCAACGCCCAAGTATCTTTGTCATGGACAGCCCCAGGTTGGAACGGCGGAACAATTATTACTGACTATGTTGTGGAATACAAACTCTCAAGTGAGCCGACGACTTGGTCAATTTTTTCTGATGGTAATTCTTCTAATGCCACAAGTATAGTCACTGGTCTTATCAATGCACTTTCTTATGATTTCAGAATTTATGCCGTCAACGATGTGGGACAAGGTAGTCAAAGTACAGAAACGAGCGCCATGCCCATCACTGTACCAGATGCACCAACTGGAGTATCTGGATTGCCTGGAAATGCAGAAGTTGTTGTATCTTTCACAGCACCTATTTTTAATGGAGGTAGTACTATTAATAATTATACGGTGACCTCAAGTCCTGGAAATTTCACAGCTTCCGGTGGAGCTTCACCGCTCACTATCACTGGGCTTACTAATGGCACTGCCTATACTTTCACTGTGACTGCTACAAATGCAGTTGGAGAAAGTTTAGCCTCTGTTGCTTCTCTTCCCGTCATTCCGATTACAGTGCCAGATTCTCCGACCGCAATAATTGCAACAGAAGGGAATAGCCAAGCAAGTATAGCTTTCACTCCACCGGTTTTTGATGGTGGTACACCAATCACAAGTTACTCTGCCATCTCTTCTCCGGGAGGATTTACCGGTACAAGTAGTAGTTCGCCAATCATTATCACTGGGCTTACTAATGGCACGACATATACTTTCAAAGTAAAAGCTATAAATATCGTTGGAGAAAGTCCATACTCTTCAAATTCAAATCAAGTAACTTTATCGACTGAGCCGAGTGCCCCAGTCAACCTGGCTTCAACTGTCCTTGGAAGTAGTATTGGTCTTTCATGGTCAACCCCAACTTCGAATGGAGGAACAAATATTATTGATTATGTTGTCGAATACCAGCTTTCAACTGGTGGGGTATGGTCTGTTTTTGCTGATGGATCAAATACAAACACAACAGCCATTATAACGGGGCTTTCAAACGGTAGCTCTTACGATTTTCGTGTTTTAGCCGTAAATAGTGTCGGACAGAGTATCCCTAGTTCTGTTGTCTCCGCAATCCCAGGTGAACCAGCCCAAGTAATCATAAATAATTTTTCAAGTTTAGTTCTGCCAAATATTGGGACGAATGTACGTATCACAAACGAAGGTAGTGCAGACTACGAATATCAATATACTTGGTGCATCACAGACTCAGCTACAAATTTATGTGGAGACGCAGATGACATCTTTAGCTCTACAGCAGCTAAACTTATAAATCACGGAGAGAATTGGGATACGACGCTAAATAGCCCATTGCTTATACCTGGGAATTATTATTTTCATATTATCGTTTTTTATGGTTCTGAATCATCGAATGCAAATCAATCTTTTACCGCACTTGCAACTTATCCAGATGCTCCAACTTCTCCGACGGCAGTAGGAGGCAATGCTTCTGCTATCGTTTCTTTCACACCATCAGTATTTAATGGGGGAAGTTCAATTACAAATTATACTGTGACTTCAAATCCTGGCGGAATTACTGCCAATGGTTTGACTTCACCAATAACTGTGAATGGTTTGACGAATGGGATAGAATATAATTTTAATGTTACAGCAACAAATATTATTGGCACAAGTCCAGCCTCATCTAACTCAAATTCTGTTATCCCAGTCACTGTTCCTGACGCTCCGACTGGAGTTACCGCTTTAGCCGGGGACAAACAAGTTATACTGTCATGGTTTGCACCTATCAATTATGGTGGCTCTGCTATTACTGATTATGTTGTGGAATATAAACTTTCAACGGAACCGAATATTTGGATTATTTTTGCGGATGGAATTTCAACCGTAACAAGTAGCACCGTCACAGGGCTGACTAATAATTTAAGTTATGATTTCAGAATTAGTGCAGTAAATGCGGTGGGGCAAAGTGCTATAAATACCACAAGTGCAACATTGGCAAAAAACAAGAAAAGTACTGGTAGTGGTTTCTCCCTGCCGACAACTCAAAAATTGGATAATAATGAAATCCCGATAGAAATACCCAATGTCGAAATAAAACCAGAGGCTCCGATAAGAGGAGAAGCTGCTCCTTCCAAAACAATTGAATTACCCAAAAAAGATACAACACAAAATAAAACAGATAATACTCAAGTAATTGTCTCGGGTTCTGATCAGCCTCGAAATGAAATTACTGTGACACCAGTAGAAAAGACGACTAAAGGTGAAAAAAATAATGAGTTGGGATTAACTAGAAAAATAACAATGATTATTGGTGGTAGTCTTGTCGGAGGAGCACTAATATTGTTACTAGTTATAAAATTATTACATCACGTAAGGTTAATTAGAAATGTAAATAAGTCAGAAATACAACCCAACAAATTTTCCTCATACAAAATTAATAAAAATGATAATGATTAAAAAAAATTATTATGATATAATTTAAGAATAAATATGGAAAACTCAAACACAAAAAATAATTCGGTTATACTTACTGTTGTAGTTCAGGATGATAAAAGTCAACCAACCCAAGGAGCAAAAGTCTCAATCACCCCCTCTGACGCCTCAAGTGTTACGAATACTCTGGGAGAAGTTCAATTTAAGCTTGGTAATGATAAAAAGTATGAAATTACCGCGACCTATGGGAATAAGGAAGTTACAGTTCCTTATTATGTAACCAAGGATGGAGCAACCAGGCTTGTTGTAAACCCAACATATGTAAGAACGATCGAAAAACAACTGAATCCATTATTTTTTTCATCAAAATTTTTTGTTTATACAGGAATTATTGTTGGGTTAATTTTAATGTTTTTTATTATTAGAAGATTAATGAAATTTTTCATAAAAAGAAAGAGAAAAAATTCTAGAAATTCTAGACCACCCACTTCATCACAAAGAATATAATAGGGAAAAGCCTTTCGATTCCCGCACGCAAACGATGGCGGGGTAATCTCGCCAACGGCGTGTGATTGGTGGTTATGATTGTTTATTAAAACAAATCAAAACAGCACCAATCTTTCACTTCCCGCACGCAAGCCAAGCAGAGTTCATCGGTCACAAGTATTTTTCTGCTGAAAAATCTCGCGACCCCGCCTCGCGCCGTCGCGCTCCGGTTTTCGATTCCCGCCATCTCTGATATAGCCAAAATAAAAAGACACCCATTTAGGGTATCTTTTTCTTTTGGTGTGGACACAAAGCAAAATCTAACAAATCAGTTTGTGCCTTTATTGGAGTTTGTGAAGAGGTGGGGAGGGTAAAAAGAAAACCCGCTTTGCGTAATGAAAGGGGTTTTTCCTTTCCGCAAAGCAGGCTTTTAAGTTATATTTCCCAGCTCCTTCCGAATACTTTTTTGATGATTTCAGGAATAAATGGGATTGCTGCAACCATTGCAGCGGGGCAGATCGTCAAAAAAAACATTATCCAGGCTTTTCCGAGTCCCCACGGATAATCATTGAGGGGAACACGATCAATTCCGATGAGGTGATTTTCCTTGAGGAGAAAGAAGGCCCCGATAAAAATTACTGACGAAATAATCATTTTTGTTTTCATAACGATTGGTTTTAGAAATGAATTTATGAACATTTATTAGATTGATTTTCTAAATGTCCATAAAGAAACTTAGAAAACCAATCTAATATTCATAATAAAACCAAATATCAAAGAACTATCAATTTTTATATGATAGCATAATTAACCTAGTATGTCAATAGCTGTGGAGATGGCGGGAATCGAACCCGCGTGCAAAGAGAACTCTTAGATAATTCTA
>CAZLXA010000009.1:0-15305 GCA_964563715.1 uncultured Candidatus Saccharibacteria bacterium
GGAACGATGATAAGAGCAATGATGTTTAGAATTTTAATCATTGGATTAATTGCGGGACCGGCTGTATCTTTGTAGGGGTCACCAACAGTATCTCCTGTGACAGCGGCTTTGTGCGCATCAGAGCCTTTACCTCCAAAGTTTCCAAGTTCAATATACTTCTTAGCATTGTCCCATGCGCCACCACCTGAAGTCATAGATATTGCAAGGAATATTCCTGTGATGATTGAACCAACAAGAAGTCCCCCGAGTGCTTCAGGTCCAAGAATAAATCCAACTAAGATAGGAGCAAGAACTGGAATAAGAGCTGGAAGAATCATTTGCTTAATAGCACCTGTTGTTACGATGTCGACGCAAGTTGCGTAGTCTGGTTTACCAGAGCCATCCATAATACCTTTGATTTCGCGGAATTGTCGGCGAACTTCTTCAACAACTTTTCCGGCTGCTTTTCCGACGGCTTCCATTGATAGAGCACTAAAGTAATATGGAAGTAATCCACCGATTAGAAGTCCAGCAATAACAAGTGGATTTCCTAAATCAAAATTTAATTTATGTCCAAGGTCTGCGAATTCTTGAGTGTAAGAAGAGAATAATACTAAAGCGGCAAGTCCAGCAGAACCAATAGCGTAACCTTTTGTCACAGCTTTAGTTGTATTTCCAACAGCATCAAGTGGGTCAGTAATATTACGAACTGATTCTGGAAGGTTTGCCATTTCGGCGATACCACCGGCGTTGTCTGTGATAGGTCCAAATGAATCGATAGCCACAATAATACCAGTAAGAGAAAGCATAGACATAGCAGCAATTGCTACTCCGTATAATTCTCCAAAATGATACGAAGCTAAAATTCCGAAAACAATTGATAGAAGTGGAAGAGCTGTAGATTTCATTGAGACAGCTAAACCTTGAATAACATTTGTTCCATGGCCTGAGACGGATGCTGAAGCGATGGATTTAACTGGATTATATTTTGTTGAAGTGTAGTACTCGGTAATTATGATGATAAGCGCTGTAACAACAATACCAACTAGAGCACTGAAGTAAAGATTGTTGACTGAATAATTTGTTTGTCCAGCCATCAACCATTTTGTAATTGGATAAAAACCAATAGCCGATAAAATTCCTGAAACAATGAGACCTTTATATAAAGCCCCCATAATATTTTTCTTTTTTCCAAGTCGAACAAACCATGTCCCGATTATGGTTGAAATAATTGAAACTCCACCGATTGCAAGTGGGTAAATAATTGCATTATCAAAACCTGAAAAAACGAGTGAGCCCAATAGCATTGTGGCAACAGAAGTCACTGCGTATGTTTCAAATAAATCGGCGGCCATTCCAGCACAGTCTCCAACATTGTCTCCAACATTATCAGCGATAACGGCTGGGTTACGAGGGTCGTCTTCTGGGATTCCAGCCTCAACTTTTCCAACAAGGTCAGCTCCAACATCAGCGGCTTTTGTAAATATTCCACCACCAAGTCGAGCAAAAACTGAAATCAAACTAGCTCCGAAAGAAAGTCCAACAAGTGAGCGGACGGCTCCGGCTCCAACGAATTTAGATGCAATAATGTAAAACAAAGTAACTCCAAGCAAAGCAAGTCCGACAACCAATAATCCCGTGACGGAACCACCTTTGAAAGCAAGTGACAGTGCTTCTTTTAATCCTTTCTTGGCTTCTTCTGTCGTGCGAACATTGGCTCGAACTGAAACGTTCATACCAATGTATCCTGCTAGCGCAGATAAGACAGCTCCGACTAAAAATGAGATAGCCATCATCCAGCCGAGCATAGGAACAAAACCGATGATTAAAAATAATACAAGAGCAATGATAGCGATTGTTTTATATTGACGATTTAAATACGCGCGCGCCCCTTGCTGAATAGCTTGAGCAATCATTTTCATTTTATCATCGCCGGCACCCTTACTCATAACCAATTTAATTAAAAACAAACCGTATAATATTGCGACAACTGAAGAAACAAGTGCAAAAATAATAAATGGATTCATCCCGTTAGAAGCAGGAAATGTTTACATTTCCGTTGCTTAAATTAATTTAATAAACTCGACATAAACTAAACTTATATTTTACTTCCCGTGTTAGCCATAAAAGCTTCTAACGGGATTCATGTACCTATCTACCTAATTTGTTCCATCATCGACGATACCATCATCGAGGGAATCTTCACTAACAACAACTTCTTTTTCTCCACTTTCAACTTGAGTACTTTTAATATCAATTCTCCAACCAGTTAATTTTGCTGCTAAACGAACATTTTGTCCACCTTTACCGATAGCTAAAGACAATTGATCATTTGAAACTTCAAGTACAGCTTTGTGTTCTGCGTCATTGACTTCAATATTAAGAACATTGGCTGGAGAAATAGCACTTGAAATATAAGTTTCTGGATCTGGAGACCAAGGAATAATATCAATTTTTTCACCATTTAATTCACTCATAACTGTCGTAACGCGAATACCTTTTTGACCAACACATGAGCCAACTGGATCAACATGTTCATCATTTGAGAATACGGCGATCTTTGAACGGCTTCCAGCTTCACGTGCGATTGATTTTATTTCAACCACACCGGATGCAATTTCAGGAGCTTCCATCGCAAACAAACCTTCAATTAATTCAGGATGGGTACGGGAAAGTTTAAGATTGACTCCACGAGGAGTTTCTTCAACCTGATATAGATAAGCACGAATTCTCTCGCCACGGCGATAAAATTCTCCAGGAATTTGTTCTTCGGGTAAAATTATTCCGGTCGCTCGATTGAAATCAATATAAACAATTCCTCGCTCAACTTTTGAAACGAAGCCGTTAATTATTTCTCCCTCTTTGGTTCCATATTCATCAATAATTGCGCCACGCTCTGCTTCGCGAATTTTTTGTATGATAACTTGTTTAGCAGTTTGTGCAGCGATGCGCCCATAATCTTCTTTGTTTTCAAGTGGAAAAATTAATTCCTCGCCTGGTTTTGCATCATTTTTTATTTTCTTTGCATCATCAATTAGAATATGATGTTCTTCATTGAAACGAACGCGTTCATCATCTTCAGAAATTTCTTCCTCATCATCTTCGTCGGTCATGCGAACAAGAGTATCGTCGACGACAATTTTGATTTGGTAAAATTCCATGACACCAGTTTCGATATCAATTTTTGTTCTAATTATTTGACCTTTTTTGCCGTAATCTTTTTTGTAGGCGGCTGCAATTGCTTGCTCAATCGCATCAATTATTTTTTCGCGCGGAATTTTGCGCTCCTGCTCAAGTTGCTCGAGAGCAGACTTCATTGTTTTTAAATCTAACATATATATTAATTACGAATTACTAATTAAAAATTAAAATTAGGATTCGTTTTTTATTAAATTTTACTTACTATTAAATTGTTTTCTCGCTTTGATTGCATAGATTATTTAGTTACTCATCTAAATTATCAATCAATTTTTAACGAGTTTCTCAAAAATATACAATATACTTGTCATTTTTGGAAAAATAAAAGCCCGGTTCGAGAACGGACTTACTACTTAAAATACTACTACAAAGTCTATTCCCGGTCAATCTGTGAATTTCTGGAACTTAGGAAGTCGGACTTCCTAAGATAGATTTTATCTTTTGTTAGTTACTATTTCATAATTTATAAATAGTTATATAATTAATTTATGGGGCTAAGAAAAACAAAATTAGTTTCAGGTCAGATTTACCATATATATAATAGGGGTGTGGATAAACGTGATATTTTTATGGATGACGAAGATCGTTACCGTTTTATCCATGATTTATATGAGTTTAATGATAAAAATCCAGCAATTATTTTAAATAATTATCTTAATAAAAAAATATATAATAAATCTTTGGAAGTCGGACTTCCAAAGATTAAGAGGAGGGAGAGGGAGATGTTAGTGGAAATATTGGCGTTTTGTTTAATGGATAATCATTTTCATATGCTGATTAGGCAAAAAGAAGCAAATGGTATAACGATATTTATGAGAAAGATAGGGACGGGGTATACAAATTATATAAATAAAAAATACGACAGAAATGGGGCTTTGTTTCAAGGTAAATTTAAATCAGTCCACGTGGGGAAAGATGCACATTTAATGTATTTACCAATTTACATACATTTTAACCCTCTAGACTATGAGTTTAAAGAATGGAGAGAAGGAAAAATTAATGATTTTAAAAAAGCCTTGGAATTTATAGCTAATTATCGATGGAGTAGTTACCTCGATTATATTGGAAAGAAGAATTTTCCTTCGGTGATTAATAAAGATTTTTTATTGAGTAGATTAGGCAGTGAAGAAAAATATAAGGAAGAAGTCATAAATTGGCTAAAATCATTTGGGGATATTTATGAGCAAAATCTATTAAAAGAGACTGTTTTAGAATAATCTTTGGAAGTCCGACTTCCAAAATTTTTCATAAATCTGCGAATCTATCTTTGGAAGTCGGACTTCCAAAGATTTTTAAGGATGAGGATAAAAAGGGGATAACTTTGTTGACAAAAGCTTAATTTACTTAGATAATTGGTTTAAATAGAATCTGTTCGGATTAATTGGAATTTATCTCGGTGAATCTATATTTTCCAAGGTAAAATACAATTAATTCCATAACAATAAATCAAATAAATAAATAAACACCATGAAAAAGCCAGCAAGATTGCTCGTTCTTTTTCTTTCCCTGGTGTTAATACTATTACCAGGATGTGAAAAAGACTTAACGCCTTTAGTTGTTCCGGTAGACAAGCCAGAGATCAAGACAAATCAAACCGCGGACAATGGTCTGATTACCCTTAGTTGGGACGCCCAAAATACTAAAATATTACTGATGCAAAACAGAATAGTTGCTGTCCATGATTCGATTACTATTCCTAATATGGATACAACCTTTGTTTTTGATGCTACTAACGATGGAGAAACAGTCTCAAAAAAGGTTGTAATAGCAAAAATTCCACTGCCGGAGATATTTTTTAATAAAATAGATACACTGTCAGAAGGTGGCGGAACTTGTAAACTTGTTTACTCGACAAAAAACTGTACGAAAATCGTATGGAATAATGTCGAATATGGGCCAAATGGATCTTTAAATGTAAATGTTGCAAATACTACAACTTTAGATTTTAAAATTTTGGGCCCCGGGGGCACTCTAAACACAAAAGTTGTTATTCCGGTTAAAGAGGTCGTCCCTTTGACACCCTTGGAACAAATAATTACATCAAATCCAATGGTGGAAACATTTTCCAGGAAATCATTAATTAGCCCGAATGGTCCATGGATAACAAAAAATGTAAATTATGCAGATCCTTGCATGGCTGATAATATAAGGAGATTTTTACCCACCTATAAAATTGTTTATAGCCAAGGACAACTGTGTGGAGGTGGCTATGTCGAACCAGTAACATCCAATTGGACAATTGCTGGGGATTCGTTATTGATGGAAGGAAATCATGTTTATTTACAATCCTATAATTTAGAGAAAATTATTTGGATTGAAAAGAGTTCCTCATCTAGCTGGAATGAGGAGAAAAAAGTTTGGGACACTGTCGACATGTGGCTCGAAGTAACCAATACTTTTTTAAATTAAATTAACTTTTTGATTTAATAAAAATAAGGCTGTCTTTTAGGCAGTCTTTTTTTTGTGGATAACTATTCTTATAGATTGGTTTCTGTGGTATAATTTTTAAAGATTAAAGTTGTTTTGTCTTTTATTATTATCAATAATTTTTTATTATATGAATCTATTTAAAAAATCCTTCGCAGTTTTATTAATGGTTTTAGTTTTTGTTTCTTTAGTCGGATTTACTCAAAAAGTTTTTGCTTATGAAAATAGTTTTTCTATTTTTGAAAATGCAACAACCTTAAGATTTGTAACCGCAGAGCAGACTATTCCTGACCAAACTAATTTTTTTTCTGGGCAGACCTTGACGCTCTCAGGTCAAATAAAAACAGATAATAATCTATTTAGTTTTGGTAATACGACTGTGTCTATGAAAGCTACGATGTATGAAGTCACCAGCCAAGGAGAATCTCTGTTTATGAGCCCTCAGTATATAATTCCACCTAATACTAATCTTAATTTTGATTTACAACAGGATTCAGTAACTGGTAGTACAACATTTTCATTGCCACAAGAATATAGTGATTTTAGAATTAGAATAGAAACAAAAGCTTTTGGTGATGAAATAGTGAATCGAGAGTTTGATTTTAAGATACGTAACCCAAGCGATATTATTGTGAATGCTTGGGCAGTTCCAAGTACAATTAGTTTTGGACAGACTTCAACTATTCATTGGGAGGCACAAGCTAATCCATTAACTGGAATTTCGTGTTCAAGAATGGAAGGAGGTAATCTTAACGGGACTTCTGGTACTTTTGAAACAGAAATTTTGTATGCGATGAATGCATATACTGTCGTATGTAATAATAGCTTACCGGAAGGTGCTCCTGGAGCTAAACAAGATATAGCTGTAGCTATGGTATATGTGCCGGCTCCGAGTGTTTCAGCCACAGCGCAATCACCTATAATGTCGGGTAATGGTTCTGTTATTAGTTATACTGCTACTGCTTCCAAGTCGTGTGATATATACAAATTAGATAATTTGGCTGGAATTCCTGTTGATGCAGGGGGTAAGCGTTGCCCAACTTCAGGAATGTATTATACAGGGGCCTTCACAAATACTGGTGATACTAATATAGCAACTTCTTATTTTGTATCATGTGGTGTGGGAAGTTATTATGAAATGCCACAAAGTGGTGATTGTAATGGTCCTGGAGCCGATGGAACTGTCGGGGTAAACTATAATTCATCAATAAAGATTGCCAACAATATTGAGGGAACGAATTGGATAGAAAAAATAAGAAATATTTTTTCAAAATTTGTTCCGAAAATTTTTGCAGAGGGGGGTCTTCCACCTGCTGCTTCCGTAACTGTTGGGATTACGGTGACTCCTCAAGCTACTCAATTGCTTCCGACACTTGATTTTCAGTCAGGCAATGTAAAAGATTTAGTGAAAAAAAATAGTTCAGATGAAATTGGCACGACCTATCTTGTGCCTACTATAAGTGGGTTAACATCTGGTTATAGTTGTGGCCTAAGAAATATAACGACAGCTCCAGATATCGATATAGGTGCTCGTTATACTACAAACGGAAACTTTCCAGCAAGACAAGTTTCATCTCTTTCTAATCAAAATATTTTTAAACTTATTTGTAATGACCCCGGTAATACAGAAAGTAATCCTATTGAGGTTTTTGGTCAATCAGGAACATTAAATGCCGTTAATCAGTCTTGTACCATAAATGCTAATCAAAGTAGTTGTACTATTCCAGCAACTTGGACAACAATAAATCCAATGTCTGGAGTTGATACAATTATAAAAAACCTTTTCAATAATGTGACTGTTTTGGGACAAGGAAGTTCTGGAAATAAAACGCTTACCATTCCCGGTGGAGTAATGTCTCCGGGAGAGAGTTTTGGTCTAGTTCTTTTTAACTCGACAAATAAAGTTGATGGCTCAAACAATGGAGCCGCAGTCGAAAATGAACTCGACAATATAGCAGTTGATGTATATTGTGCCGACAATACTTTATGGAATGGAACAATTTGTGCTGCGAATGCCACTCCGCTTCCCGACCTTATTGCTTTTGCTCCGACGCCAACAGTCGCCATTACCGGAGTTCCAACAATTTACAATACAACTATTCGAAACCAAGGAACAGTTTCAAGTGGCGGAAGTTTCTTTAATTTATTTCAAACTGCATCTGGTTTAGATGATGCTTATAATCCAATTGATTTAGTTGATCATCCACGAGTTTCAACAGGTCCATTGTCTGCCAATACTTCAAAAAATATAGTTTCACCATCAATCAGTTTTCCGACATCAGGTACATACATAATGCGAGTTTGTGCAGATAAAAGTACCGCCGCAGATACAGGAATAATTCCAGAAGGAAATAGTTTTGGCACAGGAGAATTTAATAACTGTAGCGGATGGGTAAATATTACTGTTTCATCAGCGAGCGCCCCAGATCTAATAGCTTCAAGTCCAAGTCCAACAATAGCTTATGTTGGTACAGCAATTAAATTTACTTCAACAATTAAAAATCAAGGATCAGCTTCAACTGGAAAACCATTTAATAATTTATTCCAAACAACTACATCGGTTTTACCAGCTGCTCCAATTACAGATTATCCAGCACCACTTTCAACTCCAACACTTCTAGCTGGGGCAACTTCTGCTACAACTTCGCCGAATATTACCTTCCCGGTAGAAGGTACTTATTTTGTTCGAGCTTGTGCCGATAAGAATTCGGCAGGAAGTATGGGGGTAGTTGCAGAGTCAAATGAAAATAATAATTGTAGTGCGCCATGGACACAAGTGACAGTTATAAAACCATCAGCTTTACCTGATTTGATAATGTCAAACATTAGTCCTTCAACGGCGATCGTCGGAGTGACGCAAGTCTTTACCGCGACAGTAAAAAATCAAGGATCCTTATCGACCGGAATTCCATTTTATAACTTATTGCAATGGATAGATTTAAATAATCCATTAGTAATTCATGATATTGTCTCAAAGAATCCAATGGGGGCACTTCAGGCAGGTGCAAGTAGTACTTATACCGAGTCATTTAGATTTACGAATCCTGGCCAATATAGTATTCGTGTATGTGCAGACAAAAAAAATAGGACAGATAGTTATGGTGATGTTGTGGAGTCAAATGAAAATAATAATTGTAGCCCAAATTGGTTAACCGTGACAGTTTCAAATCCAACAACTGGAATAGATTTAATGGCTTCTGGTCCAACAATATATAATGCAACGGTTGGAACTCCAGTAAATTTTAAATCATTAATTTCAAACAATGGAACTGATTCGACAATAAAATCTTTCTACAACATGTTTCAGGTTGCATCCGAAGCAAATGGGGCAGGGACAATAACACCCCTTTCTTCAAACCCTAAAATGATGCCGGCGTTGCTTGGTAATGGTACGTATGATGTAGCTATTTCTGAATCGTATACATTTACAGGTTTAGCTGGGACACGTTCTGTTCGAGCTTGTGCTGATAATGACACTTCAATGGTCGGAACTATTGCCGAATCAAATACGACCGGTGATGCTGAAAAAAATAACTGTAGTGATTGGGTTAATATCGAGATTTTTGGAATGGCTTTATCTGACTTAACAGCCTCGGAGCCAATGGCTTCGGCAATTGTAGTTGATAGTCCAATTATCTTTTCATCAATAATAAAAAATGAAGGAGAGGGTTCAACTGTTGAGAAATTTGTAAACTTATTCCAAACATCAACTTCAAGTGATGGAACGGAAAATTTAATGGAATATCCAACATTAGCAATGCCAGCATTAAATTCGGGGAATTCAAATATTGCAAAATCTCCAGCAATAACATTTACAACACCAGGTATATATTATGTTCGAGCTTGTGCTGATAAAAGTGGATCAAAAGATGAATTTGGAGCTATTGCAGAAACAAAAGAAGATAATAACTGTAGTAGTAGTTGGATAGAATTTAATGTCGGTGATGTGGGTGTAACGACCGGCAGTTTAAATGCAACTGATTGTACGATTTTATTTGGAAATAGTTGTGATAGTAATATAACTTGGAATGTTGTTAATCCTGTAGTCGGAGCAGACACAGCTGTAACAACTGACCCTAACATAGAAGTTGGAACAGGTAATACTAATCCACCAAATACAACTTATCCAGTTGAGTTTGGAATAAGAGTTTTCTATTTATATCACAACAATTATGATGGTTTGCAACCTCCAATGGTAACCAGAGTCGCTGAGGCTAGGTGTCCAATTAATACCCAATTTAGTTTTGCAGAACAGAGGTGTATAGCACAAGATCCCAATGATCCCATCGATGGAGTATGTGGAGCCTCGCATAATTTCTGCTCTGCTGGAACATCGGTTGATATAAACGATAGCCCCGAATCATATTTATGGAAGTGTGATGGAGAGCCAGGTGGCCGGACTGCTTTTTGTTCGGAAGATATAACAATCGGAGATCCAGGAGATATAACTATTACCTCTTTTATCGCCAAACCAGAGAGAGTCTTAAAGGGCAGGTCGTCTACTCTTACTTGGACTTCAGAAGGAGCCGATTTAGGATGTAGCGGGTCACAAAGTAATGGAACAGACTTTAATACAAATAATCAAGAAAATGGTAGTGATATGGTAAATCCTATAATTACAACCACATATACATTAACATGTAGGAGTAGTACATCACCCGAGGTGACGAAAACTGCAAATGTTAAAGTCATTGTTCCAGTTATAATTGAAAATTAGAAAATAAGTAGCAAGTAGCAAGTAGTAAGTAGCAAGTAGTAAGTAGTAAACAAAAAATCCCCCAAGGGGATTTTTTGTTTGGAGCTTGCATTTATTTTCAAATTTGTTAGTATGAAGTTCAATCGTAATTCCTTGCTTTTGCAGGGTAAAATATTATTAATAATTTATGTTGGTAACTTCTAATTAATTAAGGTTAAATTGGGGAATTATCAACCAATAAAAATATATGGCAACAGAAGAATTTAACAGAGATAAGCCACACGTAAATGTGGGTACTATTGGTCACGTTGACCACGGGAAAACCACATTAACAGCGGCTATTTTAAGTATATTAGCCCGACAAGGAGGGGAATATGGTGCTAAAATTAAAGGTGTTGATCAAATTGACTCAGCCCCAGAAGAAAAAGCTCGTGGTATCACGATCGCTCTTTCTCATAATGAATATTGGACACCAACTCGTCACTACGCTCACATTGATGCGCCAGGACACGCCGACTATATTAAAAACATGATTACCGGTGCGGCCCAAATGGACGGAGCGGTTATTGTTGTTGCTGCCACTGACGGTGTTATGCCACAAACTCGTGAGCATATCTTACTTGCTAAGCAAGTTAACGTGCCTAAAATTATCGTTTTCTTAAACAAGTGTGATATGGTTGATGATCCAGATATGCTTGATTTAGTTGAAGAAGAAGTTCGTGAACTCCTTGTAAAACAAGGTTTTGACGGCCAAGCACCAGTTATCCGAGGTTCTGCTTTGAAAGCTCTTGAATCAGGTAGTAATGATGATGAATGGGCAAAGAAAATCATGGATTTAGTTACAGCTCTTGATACTTATATCCCAGTTCCAGAACGTGATGTTACAAAACCTTTCCTAATGCCGATTGAAGATATTTTCTCAATTGAAGGCCGAGGAACTGTGGTGACAGGAAAAATTGAACGCGGAGTTGTGAACGTCGGTGAAGACGTTGAAATTGTTGGTATTAAAGATACTGCCAAGACAACTGTTACTGGTATTGAAATGTTTAATAAAAATCTAAAACAAGGAATGGCAGGGGATAACGCTGGTATTCTTATCCGTGGAATTAAAAAAGAAGATGTGACTCGTGGACAAGTCTTGGTTAAACCAGGAACTGTTACTCCTCACTCAGAATTCGAATGTGAAGTTTATATTTTGAAAAAAGAGGAAGGTGGCCGTCATACTCCATTCTTTACTGGTTATAAACCTCAATTCTACATCCGAACAACAGATGTGACAGGTGAATCAACATTACCAGCTGGAGTTGAAATGGTTATGCCAGGAGATACAGTTAAACTTGTTGTTAAACTCGTAACCCCAGTTGCTCTTGAAGAACAAATGCACTTTGCTATCCGTGAGGGTGGTAAGACCGTCGGAGCAGGTGTTGTAACTAAAATAGTTAAATAATTAGTTGCTAGTGATTAGGTTCTAGGGTAAAAGCTAGAACCTAAAAACTAGAAGCTAGAACCTACCCTTATGACTACAAAGAAAGTTTCAAAAATAAAAAAAGGGAAAGAGGATGTTATTGTCCAACTTCGTATCCGTGTCCGAGCCTATGAAAATAAAATTCTTGACGCTTCCGTCAAACAAATTATTGATACGGCTCTCAGATATGATGCAAAAATAGTTGGGCCAATTCCTCTACCAACAGAAATCAAGAAGTATACCGTTAATCGAGCCTCTTTTGTTTTCAAAAACGCTCGAGAACAATTTGAAATAAGAATCCATAAGCGTGTCATCGATATTCTAAATCCTAACCAGAAGACTATTGAGGCACTCACAAATTTATCGCTTCCATCGGGAGTGGATATAGATGTGAAAATGATGTAACTATATGAAATTTATTCTAGGAAAAAAACAGCATATGATGCAGTGCTTTCAAGATGATGGAACAGCCGTTCCAGCTACAGTTATTTCGGCTGGCCCACTTGTTGTCACTCAAGTAAAAAGTCCCGATGTTGATGGCTATACTGCTGTCCAAGTGGCTTATGAAGAACAAAAAACAAGTCGAGCTACAAAGGCTCATTTGGGTCATGTAACTCCGACAGACGGAGAAGAAGTTGCGTATAAACACCTTCGAGAATTTCGTGATATTGAAGAAATAAAAGAAGGAGACAAAATAACCGTTGGCGCTTTTGCTGTCGGAGATATTGTTATCGTCTCTGGTGTTTCAAAAAGTAAAGGATTTCAAGGAGTTGTTAAACGCCACGGTTTCCATGGTGGACCACGTTCTCATGGACAAAAACATTCAGAGCGTGAACCAGGTTCGATCGGTGGAGGACTTCGAAATAAAGTTCCAAAGGGAATGCGGATGGGTGGTCGGATGGGCGGAGATCGAATTACAATAAAAAATTTAGAAATTATTGGAGTTGATCAAGAAAACAATCAATTACTTATTAAAGGTGCGATTCCAGGACGCCGTGGGACGCTCGTAGAAATCGTCGGATAGATGATTTATGATCCCGTTAGAAGTCGCGATCGCGATTATTATAGGGGGATATAAAATATATGACAAACGATATAAAACAAAAAAATATAAAGGATTCCGATGAGGGCGTATCGCGTTCTACTTCTAACGGGATGATTAAAGAAAATACAAAAAATAATAAAACTACAGCGGAGAAAAAAGTTAAACCAACAACTATCTCTCTAGAAACAGAAGTTTACAATCAAAAAGGTAAATCTGTTGGAAAGCTTAGTTTACCTGAAACAATTTTCGGCTTGAGTTGGAATGGGGACTTGGTTCACCAAGTTGTTACAGCCATGCAAGCCAATTCAAGAACTCCCGTTGCTCACACCAAAGATCGTTCTGATGTTCGGGGTGGAGGTAGAAAACCTTGGAAACAAAAAGGAACAGGACGAGCTCGACATGGTTCTTCTCGTTCACCGATTTGGAAAGGTGGAGGTGTAACTCACGGACCTCGTAATGAAAAATCTTACGAACAAAAAATAAATAAGAAGATGAAAATCAAAGCCCTCTTTACAGTTTTGTCAGAAAAGTATCGAAAAGGTCAGATTCTTTTTGTTGAAGAATTGGCTCTTAAAGATATAAAAACTAAAGAGGCGGTAAATATAATTAAAGATTTAAGTTTAGTTAAAGGATTTGAAAAAATGACAGGAGGGAAGAAAGTAAATCTATATATTACTGTTCCAGCTAAAAGTGAATCTTTGAAAAAAAGTTTTGCCAACATTAAAACTGTTGAGATTGATGAAGTAAGAAATTTGAATCCTGTCGACTTACTTGCTTTCCGACATATTATTATCTCACAACCTAAAGAAAGTATTGCTTTTTTGGGTGGTAAAATAGAAAAAAAATAATATGGCTACAAAAACAAAAAAGAATACAAAAGAGGTTTCAGATAAAAAAGAAAAAACACATCCACTTATAAAGGGTGCCCGGATTACAGAAAAATCTGCTATTAATGCAGAAAAGGGTATTTATACTTTCAATGTTGCCCAGAATGCAAATAAAAATGAACTTAAAAAAGCTATCAATTTTATTTACGGAGTAAATCCAGAGCGTATTTCGATTACACAAATTGCCAAGAAAACAGTTACACGCCGAGGAATTTTAAGTATAAAACAAGGTGGTAAAAAAATGGTCGTACATTTGAAAAAAGGAGATAAAATAACATTTGCTTAATTATTATGAAAACATATAAACCTACAAGTCCATCAAAAAGACATCAGACAACTGTTTCATATCGCAATGTGTTAACCAAGAGTACACCAGAAAAATCTTTAACAAAAGGTTTTAAGCGTTCAGTCGGAAGAAACAATCAAGGCCGAATTACTACTCGCCACAAAGGAGGAGGACACAAGCGTCTTTATCGTGAAATTGATTTCATGTACAACAAACATGATATTCCGGCCAAGATAACTTCAATCGAATACGACCCAAATCGTAATGCTTTCATAAGTCTTGTTTGTTATGCTGATGGAGAAAAACGATATGTCATTGTTCCTAAAACAATGAAAGTCGGAGACTCTTTTGTTGTTTCAGACAAAGCCTCGCTTACTGTCGGGAATAGATTACCTTTACGCATAATTCCAATTGGAACATTTGTTTACAACATTGAAATCAAACCAGGCAATGGGGCTAAGCTTGCTCGCGGAGCGGGAACTTTTGGTCAAGTTGTGGCTAATGACCTTGGATATACCAATATCAAAATGCCATCAACTGAAATTAGAAAAATTCAAGAAAATGCATGGGCATGTATTGGAGAAGTTTCAAACAGTGAATACAAACTTCAAAACTTTGGGAAAGCAGGTCGTTCTCGTTGGAAGGGAATTCGCCCAACAGTTCGTGGTACAGCCATGAACCCAGTTGACCATCCACATGGTGGAGGTGAAGGACGCCAAGGACGCGGACTACGCCGAGCCAAAAGTATGTGGGGTAAACCAACAGGAAAAGGACAAAAGACAAGAACACCAAAGAAATACTCAAACATGTGGATTGTCTCTCGTCGAAAGGTTGGAAAGTCTAAATAATATTAGTTATATTAAATAGAACGAAAAGTTGCCCGCCTGCTCCCGAGTACACGAGGGCTGGCAGGGAAAAGCAAAATAATTTTAGAAATAAAAATAAAAACTCTATCACAAAAAATACCCTTACCCTAAACAAAATTTTAATTTTGTCGGGGAACAGGGTATTTTTTGTTGCATCTATTATTTATTATGTGATATTATAATGATATATAAATTAATAAGTTATTAATAATGAAAAATATTTTAAAAATCTTATTTGTTTCATTGTTTGTCTTTATCAGTGTCGCTTATTTTACTCCTAGTGTTGTAAGTGCGGATACTTGGATAGAACAACAAGGAGCTGGGCAACGTAATTGGAAGTCCATCACCTCATCCTCTGACGGTACAAAATTAGCCGCGGTAGTACAAAATGGCTACATCTACACTTCTATAGATGGAGGTAACACTTGGATACAAAAAACAAGTGATGCTACACGT
>CAZLXA010000009.1:15405-30895 GCA_964563715.1 uncultured Candidatus Saccharibacteria bacterium
CAAAAAACAAGTGATGCTACACGTTCTTGGATTTCCATCACCTCATCCTCTGACGGTACAAAATTAGCCGCGGTAGTAAATGGTGGCTACATCTACACTTCCACAGACTCTGCTAACACTTGGGGAGAGCAAACAAGTGCTGGTTCACGTCAATGGTATTCCATCACTACCACCTCCGACGGCACAAAATTAGCAGCAGTAGTATATGGTGGCTACATCTACACCTATCCTCTCCCTCTACCGCCAGCAGTAGTACCATCAATAACAACCCTAATTCCTACATCAATAACCAAAAACTCAGCCACACTAAACGGTAATATAACAAGTGATGGTTTTGGAACAATATCAGTAAGTGGATTTAAATATGGTACAGATACATCATACGGTACTACTACAGTAAATGGACCAACAACCACTGGTCTCTATGAATTAAGCATCGACAATTTAAGCTGTAACACCACATATCACTTCCTTGCATATGCTACAAATGAAGAAGGAACAACAGAAGGACAAGATCAATCATTTAAAACAAGTAAATGTCCATCATCTGGTTCCTCTGCATCCACTATTGCCACCTTCCAACAAGAACAACAAGAAAGAGCAGCATCTGTCGGCCTATCTATTGCCCCGGTCATTACAACACCAAATATTGCACCATCTACAAGCCCTACTACAACAATTAGAACTCTTAAATACGGTATGAAAGGAGAAGATGTTAAAGAATTACAAAAATATTTAAATAATCATAACTATATAGTTTCGTTGACTGGCCCTGGATCACAAGGAAATGAAACAACATATTTTGGATTAAAGACTAAACAAGCCGTGATTAAATTTCAACTTACTCATAAATTAGTTGGTGATGGTATTGTTGGTAAGATGACAAAAGGAGAGATGAAATAGAATATTATAGATAATATATAATAAAAGTTTTGCTTTATATCAAAATGAAAAAACAACAAAAAGGTTTTCTTTTATTAGTCATAATTATCTTTTTACTAGTTTCTTCCACTTCTGTATATGCTGTATATACAGGCCAAAACACTCTAACTTCTTCTACTTCATATACACCTAATGAAGTTATTGTGAAGTTTAAAGATTCAAGTTTAAAATTAGATACAAATTTTAAAGAAGGGAATATTCCTACTGCGGTTGTCTCAAATGCCCTAGCTCAAACCGCTTCTGTTTTAGAAGAGGAAGAAGATTTGGTATTAAAAGATACTCTTACTCCTGGACGCCTTGGTTTATATGAAACAAAAAACGGTGAGTCTATTGAAAAATTAATAGAAAGATTGAAAAAAAATCCGAACGTGGAATATGTCGAACCAAATTACATTTATCAATCCGCCACTATTAATACCAATGATACTTACAAAGACAATCTTTGGGGATTAGATAATACAGGTCAGACATTAAATGGAACTGTAGGTACTTCTGATGCTGACATGGATGTGCCTGAGGCTTGGGAAATTCCTGGAGTAAATACAAATGATGTTATTGTAGCCGTTATTGATGTAGGAGTTGGATATCATCATCCTGATTTGATTGACAATATGTGGGATGGAACAAATTGCCTTGATGAAAATGGAGTTTTTTTGGGTGGATGTGAACATGGATATAATTATGTTAATAATACAAAAAATCCACTACCCGGTGCCCCAATTAATCCTGGTCATGGGACTCATGTTGCGGGTATAATTGGAGCAAAAAAAAATAATGGTTTAGGCATTATTGGAATATCTCAAAATGCTAGAATAATGGCTTTGAAAGTAGACTTATCTAGCTATCAAATAGTTAAGGCTATTAATTTTGCTATTAAGAATAATGTAAAAATTATTAATGCTAGTTATGGAGGTACGGGCATGTCACAGACTGAGTATAATGCAATAAATAGTTTTATAAATAATGGTGGTATTTTTATTGCTGCAGCTGGAAATGATACTTCAGATAATGATACAACTTCTTTTTATCCAGCTTCTTTTAATCTTGATGAAATCGTTTCGGTGGCGGCAACAAATCAATTAGATGGAATTTCCTCTTTTTCTAATTGGGGTTTAGCAACTGTTGATATTGCGGCGCCTGGCTCAAATATTTTTAGTATCGTTTGTACTTCTGATTGTACTACTAGTATTGCTTCTCAGTATCAATATTGGAACGGTACTTCTATGGCTACGCCACAAGTATCAGGTCTTGCTGCTTTGATATGGGGAATAAATTCCTCACTTTCTAATTTAGGAGTTAAAAATATAATTCTTTCAACAGGGGATTCTATTTCTTCTCTTAACTCTAAAATTTTAACTGGTAAAAGAATAAATGCGTATAATGCCCTTAACTCACTTAGTAATTTATCATTATATATACCAACAGGAGGATACACAAATGATAATATAATTCCAGCATCACAAATAAATGTTTTAAATGGGGCAGTAACAGTTAATTTTAAAATAAAAGATGCATATTCAGGATTAACAGAACAATTAAGTGATTTTTCATATAGTACTGATGGTGGAACATTTTGGTCCCCCCCAACAAATGGTGATAGTTCTTTCTCCTTGTCTCCAAATTGGAATTCAAATAATTATATTTCAAAAACAGATTATTCTGGATCCTCATATTCTTTTACTTTTAATAGTGATATTGATAGTGCTGGAATAATTAGTAATATAACAAGTAATAATATAAAAATAAGATTTAAGATTAATAATGGGATAAATTCTAGTGATTCTGTTATTAGTGAATCATTTTCGATTTCAAACTATTCTCCAGAATTAAATATAATACAACCCCCTTCTTCTGTTTCTTTGAATGCTGATACGTATACTATAGTAGGCAATACAGATAGTGGTTCTATTATAGAAATATATAAAGATAATATTCTTGTTAAATACTTACAATTAGGATTAGAAGAAGAAAATTTTTCTATTAATGTAGATTTAGAACAAAATTCTGCTAATTATTTTATTGTCAAAACAAAAGAGCCGATATATAATTCCGAGAAAATAATTTCTATACCACTAATAATTGAAGAAGATATACCTTATGAATGGCACTCTTTAATTTCTGCTGGTTCTCGAAACTGGTCTTCTGTTGCATCTTCTTCTGATGGAACTAAACTCATAGCATCAGTCAATGGAGGTTATTTATATACCTCTGATGATTCTGGTAATACTTGGAGTGAAAAAATTTCTGCTGGTTCTCGAAACTGGTCTTCTGTTGCATCTTCTTCTGATGGAACTAAACTCATAGCATCAGTCAATGGAGGTTATTTATATACCTCTGATGATTCTGGTAATACTTGGAGTGAAATAACCTCTTTGGGAGTAAAATCTTGGAAGAGCATTGTTTCATCTTCTGATGCAATGAAAATTTCTTTTGTAGAAAATGTATGTGTTAATATGGGAACATTATTTAATTCAAATGACGGAGGTTTATCTTGGAATAATGTTTCTGTTTCGGGTAATTTGTATTTATATTATTTACCAGATGGTACAAAATTATTGGCCGCAGATGGTTATGGGGGGCAAGGATGTGGTGCTAACACTGGAGGTGGTTATATTTATACCTCCCATAATTCAGGAAATACTTGGCTAGAAAATAGTAGCGCTGGTTTGAATGAATGGAGGTCAATAACAGCATCTTCTGATGGTTCCAAAATATTTGCCGGAGTTGATAATGGTCATATATATATATCATATGATTCTGGTTTGACCTGGAGTGAAAAAGCTACTGATGATAATCGTAATTGGTCTTATCTTAAATCATCATTAGGTGGAGATAAGTTAGTAGCAATTGCAGATCATGGAGTATATTCTTCTTTTGATTCAGGAGTAAATTGGATACCAAGAACAAGCGATAATAATTTTTTATGGTCAGCTGTTGCTTCTACTTCTAGTGGAGAAAAAATATTTGCAACAGTGTCTGGTGGTTATATTTATAAATATATTCCTGCAAGTACAGTTCCAATTCTTTCAATATCTGACGCAACATTGATATCACAAAATTCATCTACCTTAAATGGTAATATTACAGGAACAGGTGGATTTAATCCAACTATTCGTGGATTTGAATATGGTTTAACTATAGACTACGGAACATTAATTAATACGACTGGTTTATATAGTACAGGAGAATATTCACAGCCAGTATCTACACTTACTTGTAATACTACTTATCATTATCGTAGTTATGCTATTAATGATATAGGGATTGGATATAGTGATGACCGAACATTCACAACACTTCCGTGTGATGAAGTGCTACAAACTAAACCAATTATTAATGAATTATCTATAAATGGAAATTTAAAATCAGGGCAGACCCTCACGGGTTTATATACATATTTTGATCTAGAAAATGATTTAGAAGGTATTTCATCTTATCGATGGTTAAGAGATGGTATTTTTATATCTGGGGCTACATCAATTACATATACAACCAAAACAGAAGATATAGGTAAAACTATTACTTTTGAGGTAACACCAGTAGCTCTTACAGGAGAATTAGTAGGTTCTCCTGTAGTCAGCGTAGGTGTAATTATTATTAAACCTACTTCTTCAGGTGGGGGCGGGGGTGGAGGTGGTGGAGGAAGTAATACAACGACAATACCTACAATACCAGTACAAGTTATTCCTTCAGTAGTACCTATCGTAGATGAAGGTTGTTTGCCTGGATATTTATTTAGTGTAAAGACAGGTATAAAGTGTCCTATAACAACCACAATTCCAATTATTACAACTCCGACAATATCAAATTCTATATCAACCATCACCCGAACATTAAAACAAGGTATGGAAGGTAATGATGTTAAAGAATTACAAAAATACTTAAATACTCACAATTATCCTGTATCATTAACAGGTGCAGGTTCTCTAAACAACGAAACTACTTACTTTGGTTTAAAGACAAAACAAGCAGTGACACTCTTCCAGAAGGCAAATGGATTACTTGCTGATGGAATGGTAGGGAAGATGACGAGAGAGAGGATGAAATAGAAATTAAAAAATACCCTGTGAGATAATTTATAAATCTCACAGGGTATTTTTTGTTTCATCTATATTCTTATGATATAATTAAATAATTATATCTAATCACCTAAAATAAATACATGAATAAACAAAAGATGTTCTCGAAGCATATTAAGTTAATCTTATTATTTTTCATTGTATTTTGCTCTCTCTTTTCTTTGTTTCCAGAGAGAGTGATGGCGGAGTGGATAAATCAAGAAGGAGCAGGGGCTCGTTCATGGTATTCAGTTACTTCTTCATCTGATGGAACAAAATTAGCCGCCGCAGCAGAAATGGATGATTATATATATACTTCAACTGATTCTGGGGCGACTTGGATAGAAAGACAAAGTTCTGGTTTCCGTAATTGGAGAGCTATAACTTCTTCTTCTGACGGTACAAAACTGGCGGCAGTAGGTGAAGGTACATATGTTTATACTTCAACTGATTATGGTGCAACCTGGACAGAACAAGTTAATTCTGGAATACAAAAATGGTCATCTATTGCATCTTCTTCTGATGGTACAAAATTAGCAGCAGTTGTAAAATATAATTCAGACTTTACTACAGGTGGTTATATATACACTTCAACTGATTCCGGTGTGACCTGGGAAGAAAGGACAAATGCTGGATTACTTTTTTGGAATTGTATCGCTTCTTCTTCTGATGGAACAAAATTAATAGTAGGAGATAACGGTGATTTTGATGATGGAGTTGGTTATTTATACACTTCAACTGATTCCGGTGCGACCTGGGTAGAAAGGCCAAGTGCAGGTTTGAATTATTGGTCTTCAGTTGCTTCTTCTAGTGATGGTATAAATTTAGTTGCAGGTTCTGGTGGTGGATATATTTATACATCTGCAGATAGTGGATTAAATTGGGTAGAATTAAGTTTTCCAAGTTATCAAATTATAAAATCTATTACTTCTTCCTCCGACGGAACAAAATTAGCTGCAGTAACTCAAGATGGATACATTTATACTTCCACAGATAGTGGTGTTACTTGGATAGAGAGAACTAGCGCTGGTTCTCGTCCTTGGTCTTCAATCGCTTCTTCTTCTGATGGTATAAAACTAATTGCAGTTCCTAATAGTGGATATATTTATACATCCACAGATAGTGGGGCAACTTGGTCAGGAGGTGGTACTGGTAATCTAAGTTATTTATCAATTACTACATCTTCTGATGGTAAAAAATCTGCAGTAGGAACTAGTAGTTATATATATACCTCAAATGCCGATTGTACTTGGACAGCAAGAATGACAGATTCACTTCGTTCATGGAAAGGAATTACTTCATCTGCTGATGGTGTAAAATTGGCAGCAGTAAACACTGATTATATCTATACCTCTTCTGATAGTGGGGTTACTTGGACACAAAGAACATACGATGTAGCACCTAATTGGTATTCAATTACTTCATCTGCTGATGGTGTAAAATTGGCTGCAGTAGATAATTATGGGTCTGGTTCAGGTGGTTATATATATATATCCGAAGACTCAGGTTTAAGTTGGACAGTTATAAATTCCTCAGGCTTACGTCGCTGGAACTCAATTACCTCATCTTACGATGGCAAAAAATTAGCTGCCACTGTTATGTCGGGGTATATTTATACTTCAGATAATAGTGGAGTTGATTGGACGCCAAGAGCTATAGACTCATCTCGTACATGGAAAGGAATTACTTCATCTGCTGATGGCACAAAATTAGCCGCAGTATCTGGTTCTACATCAGGCACGACTCGGTACGTATACACTTCCATAGACAGCGGCGTAACTTGGACACCACAAACTAATTCAGGTCTAAGAAATTGGGCATCGATAACTTCTTCTGCTGATGGAACAAAACTTGCTGCTACAGTTACAGATGGATATGTATATATCTCCACAGATAGTGGTGTAACATGGACAGAACAAACTAATCTTGGAATCAAAAAATGGTTCCCAATAGCATATTCTTCTTCTGGAAATAAATTAACTGCAGGTGTTACTGGTGGCTACATGTATTCCCTCGCCACCAACCTCCCTCCTTCTTCCTCCCTCCCCACCATCACAGGTTCTCTCACTGTAGGTAATACTCTCACAGGTAACTACACATACACAGATGTAGATGGAGACCTCGAAGGAACATCAACATACAAATGGTTACGTGATGATATTGAAATACCATCTGCCACATCTCTCACTTACACTCTATTACCAATAGACTCCGGTAAGACAATCAAATTTGAAGTAACACCCATAGCATTAACTGGTAATACTACAGGTGAACCAATACAAAGTGTTGGTGTATCAACTCTAAACACTGCCCCAACATCATCAATACCATTAATCACAGGTTCCCTAACCGAAGGTAATATCTTAACCGGTTCATACACATACGGAGATGTAGATGAAGACCTCGAAGGTACATCCACATACAGGTGGTTAAGAGACGCTACACCTATCCTATCTGCCACATCTCTCACATATACAACCACAACTGAAGATGCAGGTAAGACTATTAGTTTTGAAGTAACTCCAGTTGCTCTTACTGGTATATTGACTGGTACACCAAGTACAAGTGAAGGAGTAGTAATCATTGCCAAACCAGTAGTTGTCCGAAGATCTTCCTCTGGTTCTAGTGCTATGCCTATTTTAATCAATCAAGTCCCAACAATACCAACAAACAATACAGAAGGTTGTACAAATACAACTCTCTTTAGCCCACTAACTGGAGGAAAGTGTCCTACTGTTACTATCCCACCTACTAATATACAAGTTCCTACTGTGACACCACCAACCGTAACACCACCAACTATTACTCGAGTACTTAAACAAGGAATGGAAGGTAATGATGTTAAAGAATTACAAAAATACTTAAATACTCACAATTATCCTGTATCATTAACAGGTGCAGGTTCTCTAAACAACGAAACTACTTACTTTGGTTTAAAGACAAAACAAGCAGTGACACTCTTCCAGAAGGCAAATGGATTACTTGCTGATGGAATGGTAGGGAAGATGACTAGGGAGAGGATGAGGTAGAAAATTAGAAAACTATACAGCCCAAAATAAAATGAAAGAAAATAAAAAATATGTTTTTAAAAATTTTATACTAATATATGTTGTTATTATTTTTGCTTTTCCATTTTTAAGTTTTGCTCAATATATAGACCAGTCACAATCAGCTGAAGCTACCCCTCTTCATGTTCCTGGAGAAGTTATTGTAAAGTTTAAGGATTCAAGCTTAAAACTAAATACAAAATTACAAACAGGAGAGATGATTTCTGCTTCTGTAAAAACGGAAGCAATATATCAAGCAGCTTCTATTTTAGAAGAGGAAGAAGATTTAGTATTAAAAGATACTCTTACTCCTGGACGTCTTGGTTTATATAAAACAAAAGAAGGTGAATCAGTGGAAGTTTTAATTGAAAGATTAAAAAAGAATCCAAATGTGGAATATGCTGAACCAAACTACATATATCAATCTGCAGCTATTAATACAGATGATACTTACAAAGACAATCTATGGGGTTTAGATAATACAGGGCAAAGTGTAAATGGGACGGTGGGTATTCTTGATAAAGATATAGATGCACCCGAAGCCTGGGCAATTAATGAAGGAACGAATGCCTCAATAATTGCGGCAGTTGTTGATGTAGGGGTAGCATATAATCATCCTGATTTAATAAATAATATGTGGGATGGGGCAAATTGTGTAGATGAAAATGGAATTTTTCTAGGAGGATGTGAGCATGGATATAATTATGTTAACAATACAAAAATTCCTCTACCTAATGGAGATGGTCATGGTACTCATATTGCAGGAACTATCGGGGCAACAAAAAATAACGGAATGGGAATAATTGGGGTTGCGCCGAATGTTAAGATAATGGCACTTAGTACAAATTATAATCTCTTTAGTGTTGTAAAAGGTATTGATTTTGCAACTCAAAATGGAGCAAAGGTTATTAATGCTAGTTATGGAGGGTTAACCTCAATTTCTCATTTTTATGCAGTAAAGCGCTTTACAAATGCCGGCGGTATTTTTATCGCTGCGGCTATGAATTGGAGTCGAAATAATGACATTACTCCTACTTCACCCTCGTCTGATAACATAGATGAGATTATTTCTATTGCCGCTACAGGGCAAAGTGATACCTTGGCCGGTTTTTCTGATTGGGGATTAAAATCAGTTGATATCGCTGCTCCAGGAGTAAATATCTACAGTACAATTTGTTCTTCTGATTGTAACAGTCAGAGCTACGGTTATATGAATGGAACTTC
This sequence comes from uncultured Candidatus Saccharibacteria bacterium, assembly GCA_964563715.1. Taxonomy (GTDB): domain Bacteria; phylum Patescibacteriota; class Minisyncoccia; order Phycocordibacterales; family UBA9973; genus UBA8515. The sequence goes on from CAZLXA010000009.1 coordinate 24,677, forward strand.
TATGGCTACACCTCATGTTGTTGGTTTAGCCGCATTAATTTGGGGAACAAATCCTAATTTAACTAACCTTGGAGTAAAAAATATAATTCTTTCTTCAGGTGATTTTGTACCATCACTGAGTACAAAGATATTAACAGGAAAAAGAGTTAATGCGAATAATGCATTACTTGCCTTAAATTCATTATCAAGTTACATTCCAGTCGGGGGATATGTGGTAGATAATATAATTCCGGCAAATCAAATAAATTATGCAAGTGATACGGGATTGATAACAGTTAATTTTAAAGTAAAAGATTTATATCCTGGATTAACAGAGCAGTTAAGTGATTTTTCATATAGTACAGATGGGGGAGTTACCTGGCAAGTCCCAGTGGGGGGTGATAGTTCTTTAGCATTACCTGAATCATGGTCTAAAAATAATTATATATCTTCTACTGATTACAATGGGAGTGCATATAATTTTATATTTGATAGTAGAAATATTGAATCAATAGGAATAAACAATATTATAAGTAGTGATACAAAAATTCGTTTTAAGGTTACAAATGGTATTAATACAAGTGATTATATGGTGAGTGAAGATTTTTCAGTAAATAATTTTATACAAAAAATAAATATATTAGACCCCTTAACTACCTTAAATGTTAATGCTGATAATTATAATATTATTGGTTCAACGAATGCTGGCTCTCTTGTTGAAATATATAATGGTATTGATATTGTTGGTTCTTTACAGTTAGATCCAACAGATATAGATTTTAATATTAATGTAATCTTAAATCAAAATTCGATTAATAATTTTACAGTTAAAGCAACTGAACCTATTTATGGTACTATAAAAATAGTTACAATATATTCAATTAATGAAAGTAATAATTTATACTCATACGGTTGGACCCAAAGGATTAATTCAGGTAATAATTACTGGGCTTCAATGGCATCATCATCTGATGGTAAAAAAATAGTAGCTGCTGAATCCTATTATAATGGCCCAACTCCAGGGTATATTTATACCTCAGTTGACTCTGGTTTAAATTGGGTAAAAAGAATAAATGCAGGACTTAGGAATTGGAGTTCTGTGTCTTCTTCATCTGATGGAACAAAGTTAGCCGCGACAATTGGAGGAGATAACAATAATCACGAAGGTTATATTTATACATCAATAGATGGTGGTGAAACTTGGGTAGAACAAACTAGTTCAGGAATACATGCCTGGAATTCTATAACATCTTCATCTGATGGAACTAAATTAGCTGCTACTTTTTTTGATATTTATTTTGATAATATTTGGGGTAATTTTATAACTTCAAGTTATGTTTCAACTTCCAACGATAGTGGCGCAACTTGGGTAAAAAGAATTAGTGCAGGACAAGACTATTATTACTGGAAGTCAGTCACTTCTTCATCTGATGGAACAAAGTTAGCCGCGGCTATTAATGGTGGTTATATTTATACATCTAATAATGGAGGGTTAACATGGGTAGAACAAAAAAATTCTGGTTCACGAAATTGGCAGTCGATTACTTCTTCATCTGATGGAACAAAGTTAGCCGCAGTTGTTAATGGTGGTTATGTTTACACCTCAACTGATAGTGGTGCAACTTGGGTAGAAAGACAAAGTTCGGGTTTATTAAATTGGTATTCAATAACATCTTCATCTGATGGAACAAAATTAGCAGCGGTTGATGGTGGATACACTTCCACAGGATATGTTTATATATCAAACGATAGTGGTTTAACATGGGTCCCTCAAACTAATATAGGTTTACGAAATTGGGTTTCAGTAGATATTTCTTCAGATGGTTTAAGTGTTGTAACCGGGTCTAGTTTTTCAGATTATATTTATACTTATGGTTTAATTGAAATACCAAATACAAAAACTCAAACTGCCTCTATTAATAATAATACAGTTATTTTGAGTGCCATAACTGATACAAATTCTACTTCTAGAGGTTTTGAATATGGTTTTGATACAAGCTATGGAAATATTAAAAATGAAAATGGAATATTTGAACATGGATTATTTACAGTAACTTTTAATATTTTACAGGGAGCAACTTATCATTATCGTTCCTATGTTACAAATTCTATAGGTACGAGTTATAGTGAAGATTCTGTTTTTAAATCTATGTCTTTTGTTGAAAAAAATAATTCTGGTCAAAAAAATTGGCAATCCATAGCGTCTTCCTCTGATGGCGTAAAATTAGCAGCAGTTGTTAATGGGGGATATATTTATACATCAACTGATTCAGGTTCAACTTGGGTAGAAAGACAAAGTTCGGGACAACGTGATTGGTATTCCATAGCGTCTTCCTCTGATGGCGTAAAATTAGCAGCAGTTGTTAATGGGGGATATATTTATACATCAACTGATTCAGGTTCAACTTGGGTAGAAAGACAAAGTTCGGGACAACGTGATTGGTATTCCATAGCGTCTTCCTCTGATGGTGTAAAATTAGCTGCGATTACTGATTCTATTTATGTATATTTATCTTTAGACTCGGGATTAAATTGGATAGAAAAAAATAACAATACTTTTCAAGGTAGATCTATAGCATCTTCTTCTGATGGAAGTATCCTAATTTTAGGTGAGTCTTCTTTTTCCAATCATGGTTATGTCTACATTTCTATTGATGGAGGTAATACTTGGACAAAAAAAATGAATGAAAAAAATAAATTTTGGTTATCTGTTGCATCTTCTTCTGATGGTACAAAATTAGCAGCCGCTGATCGTGGCGGCTATATTTATACATCTAGTGATAGTGGTGCAACTTGGGTTGAACAAATAAGTTCCAATTCTTATTTATGGTCTTCTATCGCTTCTTCTTCTGATGGTACAAAATTAGCCGCAGTTGTTAATGGGGGATATGCATATACTTATACAGCCCCAGACAATAGACCTATCTGTACTTCCGTTTCAATCTCTGGCTCGATATCTGCTGGAGGCACTCTTGAGGGGCAATATAATTATTCAGACATGGAAGGAGATTTAGAAGGAACATCGGTATATAGATGGTTTAGAGATGATGTAGTTATCAATGGAGCTAATTCTTTGTCATATAATATATTACCTATTGATTTAGGTAAGACAATTAAATTTGAAGTAACTCCTATCGCACTTACTGGAACAATTGTCGGATTATCAAAAAAAAGTATAGGTGTTACCATCGAGAATTCTTTACCTGTTGTTTCTAATTTATTAATCTCTGGCTCTCTAACTGTGGGTAATACCCTCACCGGTTCTTACACCTACACAGATATAGACGGAGACCTCGAAGGAACATCAACATACAAATGGTTACGTGATGATATTGAAATACCATCTGCCACTTCTCTGACATATATCACAACAATAGATGATATAAATAAGACAATTAAATTTGAAGTAACGCCAATTTCTTTGACTGGTACTACTCTTGGTTCCGCTCTTCAAAGTAACGGAGTGTTGATTAAAAAGAAATCATCTGGCGGCGGAGGAGGCGGGGGAGGAACAACTACAATCCCTACAGTAGAAACAACACTAACGGAAGTTATACCAATAGTTGAAAATAAAAACAATTGTAAACCCGGTGACATTTTTGATTCAACCACAGGATTAAAATGTCCTACATCAAACGAAATACCACAAGGTTGTACACCTTATACTCTTTTTAGTCCTCTAACAGGAATAAAATGTCCAATTATTACTACAACCACTATTCCTATAACAACAAATACAATATTTACTCGAACATTAAAACAAGGTATGCAAGGTGATGATGTTAAGGCTTTGCAAGTTTATTTAAATACTCACGGATATCCAATAGCACTCTATAATCTAGGTTCCTTAGGTAAAGAAACAACTTCATTTGGTTCTCTTACAAAGAAGGCTGTCATTAAATTTCAGACGGCAAACAAATTGACACCTGATGGTGTAGTGGGGAAGATGACGAGAGAGAGGATGAAATAAATTTAAAAAATACCCTGTGAGGTAATTTATAAATCTCACAGGGTATTTTTTGTTTCATCTATATTCTTATGATATAATTAAATAATTATATCTAATCACCTAAAATAAATACATGAATAAACAAAAGATATTCTCTAGACACATTAAGTTAATCTTATTATTTTTCATTGTATTTTGTTCTCTCTTTTCTTTGTCTCCAGAGAGAGTGATGGCGGAGTGGATAAATCAAGAAGGAGCAGGAGCTCGTTCATGGTATTCAGTTACTTCTTCATCTGACGGTACAAAACTAGCAGCGGTAAATAATGGCGGTTATATTTATACATCAACTGATTCTGGTACAACTTGGGTAGAAAGACAAAGTTCTGGTGTTCGTAATTGGAGAGCTATAACTTCTTCCTCTGACGGAGCAAAACTAGCAGCTAGTGTTTATGGTGGTTATATTTATACTTCAATTAATTATGGTGAAACTTGGAATGAACAAGTTAATTCTGGAATACGTAATTGGTCTTCATTGTCTTCGTCTTCAACTGGAGTTTATTTAATTGCCAGTGTTTCTTCTGGTTATATTTATACTTCGGAAAGTAGTGGAGTAAATTGGACAGAGCAAACTGATTCAGGTGCACGTAGTTGGACTTCTATTTCTTCTTCTTCTGATGGAACAAAATTAGCAGCAGTTGTAAATAATGGTTATATTTATACTTCGGAAAATAGTGGAGTAAATTGGTTTCCTAAAAATAATGATCAATTACGTTTATGGAGAGGTGTTACTTCTTCGTCTGACGGTACTAAATTAGCAGCAGTGGTATCTAATGGGTATGTGTATACTTCCGACAATAGTGGAGAAAATTGGACACTACAAGCCGGTTCAGGTTTACGTTCATGGAAATCTATATCGACTTCTTTTAATGGAACAAAATTAGTAGCAGCTGTTAGTAATGGTTATATTTATACATCGACTAATAATGGAGTTGATTGGGTAGTCCAAAATAATTCTGGTTCAAGAACTTGGCAGTCAATAATTTCTTCTATTGATGGAACAAAATTAGTTGCTGTTGTTAATGGTGGCTATATTTATAAATCAACTGATTCTGGTTTAACTTGGTCAGGACAAGGACCTGGTCTTAGAAGTTATTTATCAATTACTACATCATCTGACGGTAAAAAATCTGTGGTAGGAACTAGAGATTATATCTATACATCAAATTCTGATTATACCTGGACCGCAAGAATGACAGACTCACTTCGTATATGGAAGGGTATTGCATCTTCTTCTGACGGTACAAAATTAGCAGCAGTTGCATATAATGGTTTTATTTATACTTCCACAGATAGTGGTGTTACTTGGACAGAAAGATTTAATAATGTTACACGACAATGGTACTCAATCACTTCATCTGCTGATGGTACAAAATTAGCCGCGGTAGTAAATAATGGATATATATATACTTCCATTGACAGTGGTGTTACTTGGACAGAAAGAACAAGTGCTGGTTTAAGATATTGGTATTCAATAACTTCCTCATCGGATGGAACAAAATTAGCAGCAGCTGATAATAATGGATCAGGAGATGGTTATATTTATACCTCGATTGATTCTGGTTTAAATTGGGTTGATCAACAAAGTACCGGATTGAATCACTATTGGACTTCTATAACTTCCTCTGCTGATGGAACAAAATTAGCAGCAATAGATATAAGTCAAGGAGATAATGTGGATGAAGGCTATATTTATACTTCTTTAAATAGCGGAGTCACTTGGACACTACAAATAAATTCAGGTTTACATAAATGGCAATCAGTAACCTCCTCTTCTGATGGAACAAAACTTGCTGCTACAGTTACAGGTGGATATATTTACACTTCAACAGATAGTGGTGTAACTTGGACTGAACAAACAGGAGCTGGTTCACGTAGTTGGCTTCCAATAGCATATTCTTCTTCTGGTAATAAATTAATTGCAGCAGTTGGATATAACGGTACTGGTGGCTACGTGTATTCCCTCGCCACCAACCTCCCTCCTTCTTCCTCCCTCCCCACCATCACAGGTTCTCTCACTGTAGGTAATACTCTCACAGGTAACTACACATACACAGATGTAGATGGAGACCTCGAAGGAACATCAACATACAAATGGTTACGTGATGATATTGAAATACCATCTGCCACATCTCTAACTTACACCCTATTACCAATAGACTCCGGTAAGACAATCAAATTTGAAGTAACACCAGTAGCACTAACAGGAGAATTAATAGGTATTCCAGTAGTAA
>CAZLXA010000010.1:0-4893 GCA_964563715.1 uncultured Candidatus Saccharibacteria bacterium
CTCCGCTCGTACAAAAATGACCCTATCAAGGGTCTTTTTTGTTGAGTGGAAGCGAGCAAATGAACTGCTTCATTTGCGTGTGAGATTCGAAAGACTTTTCGTTCTCTGTTGTTAAACAGAGCGAAAAGTACCTGCCTATGTAATAGGCGAAAAGCGTACTCGCGGTCTCACCGCCTCCGCAGGAAATATAAAATATCGGTGGACTCAAGTACCTTAAATCATATATTTAAGGTATAATTTCTACATGGAAGGATTTAATATTTTAGAAAATAAAAAAAATGAATCTAATTTTAAAGACCTAATAAATGGTGGTTTTCATGGTAAATTAGACCATGAAAAATTATTAGAAAAAATAAACATAAATCCTGATTCAGTAATTCATGATTTAAATGGTTGTATAAAAAATACCTTCGAATCTTCAAAAGTCGTCTTTTTTGGGGTTTATCATTCTAGTTCAATTAGTCACGAAAGAATATCAGAATATTTATCAAACTTACCAAAAAACAAAAAAATTAATTTATTTATCGAATATCCTCCAGTAATACAAGAAAATATAAACAATTTTTTAAGTACAGGAAAATTTATTAATTCTGACAATGAAGATTTTTATAAAAAAGTATACGATGATATGAAAACGGAAAGTTTCAATATCCCAGACAATTTTAAAGGTACTTTTTTAGATGACCACTATTCTTTAGCTCAAATTTTACCCATATTAGAAAAAGCAAAAGAGCTTAATTTAAACGTCTGTGCTGGTGATAAATATCATAATGAAAGCATTAATGATGATGAATACTTATTAATTAGAGATGAGGGAATGCTCGAATACTTAAAAGAATCAATAGAAAAATATGATTTAACAATCGTTGTCGCAGGTATAAATCATATTCTTAATAATGAATATGATTTAGAAATTGGTGAATACCCGCACAAGACAACAGAAAAAGTAACTGCATTAGGGAAAAGTACGAAGCGTTTATTAGGAGATGACAAGGTAAAAACATTTTATCTAGAAAATGAATTGCACAATATAAAATACGCTTCTGAGGATCAAAGTGTTGGAAGCGCTCTTTTTGATAAATTTAAAAATGATTTCGGTTCTGAAGAAGTAGGACTTGAAATTAAAGATAATTGTATTAATGGGGTTGATAATATAAAAAAAGAATTTCCTGTGGATTATTACATTCCAGTCTTAGACTCACATCCCTAGTTTATAGTTTCCTAAATATGCTAGAATACCCTTACAAGGGTTGAACTCGTGGGTACTGAACTCACATGGCCCGCAAATACAAAATGAGCTCGACTTTAGTCGGGCAATTTTTGTTTGCGGAGGCGAGCAAGCCAACTGCTTGGCTTTCGTGTGAGATTCGAAAGACTTTTCTTTATCGAAGATAGAAAAGTACCCGCCGCAGTATCGGCGAATCCAGCCGGATCCGCATTTGACAACTGTGTATTTTGGTGTATAATTTAAAAAAAAATTAACCTAAGTACAAAACAACTAAAACAAACGAAATGAACGGACGTAATTTAAACATTGAAGCTGAAATTGCTTCGGTTGAAAACAAACCAAACACTAACAAACCAATCCCTCCAAACGGAAAAAATCATTCTATCATTGCAGACGAAAAAGGTAGAACCCATTATTCCGATGAGGAGCTTGTCGAGTTTAAAGAGTTAATACTTTTCAAACTCGAAAAAGCCCGTCACGATTTGATATTGCTTACCGAGGCATACACTAACAGCGCAGGTAACGATATTATGGACACTTCTCCAACATTTAAAGTATTGGAAGAAGGTTACCAGGTTTTGTCGAAAGAAGAAAATGCGCGATTGGCAGGCCGGCAGGAAAAATTTATTCAGAGCCTCGAAAATGCTTTGGTCCGCATCGAGAACAAAACTTACGGAATCTGTCGCGAAACCGGCAAACTTATTTCGAAAGAAAGGCTACGAAGCGTTCCTCATGCCACACTTTCGATGGAAGCCAAGCTGAAACAAGATCAGCCTAAGCCAACACCAAAAGTTTTATTGAAATAAGAAAAGTTCATTTTTTCATTTTGTCGTTTATCTTATACTGCCGTTCTCTTCATTGGGGACGGCTTTATTTTTTATTTAATTATTTTAGTGCTATATTAATAAGATGAAAGTAACTTTTGATAGATACTGGGTTTTAGTTTCAATTATTATCATTATGAATATTGTTCTGTTTGTTTATCTTTCTGAAAAATTAGAAAATTATATCGATGATGTTATTGTTTTAAATCAAAATCAAAAAGGACTATAATAAAATTATGAAAACAAAAGTTAAGTTAACTTTAAGTCAAACAATTAAAAAAAATATCTGGAGAAGAATTTATCCAGTTTTTCCATGGGTTCAAAGTCATTTTTTAAAATGGCATTTAGCTTGGCATGAAAAAGGAAGACAACCATATCACATTGGATGGCTTGCTCCAGGAAAAACACTTAAAGACCTAGAAAAACATTTACATGACAAATGGGGTTTTGGTAATCATTTCGTGGCATGGCAAGATAATGGTCAAGTCCTGTCTTGGCGCAAATTGGAAAATTTTGATTACCAATATCATATTCGAGTTTTTAAAGACGGAGAAATAAGAGGTCATCATGAATACACACCTGAAAGTAAACCGGTTGACCATTTTATAGAAATAAACGAAGAATCACGAATAGAAGATTTTAAAAAATTCTTGGGAGATTTTATCGTTCAAAGAAAATATATTTCTCATCTAAAACCCGATGTAAATATTGCTCCAGAATCTGAATTAACAATCGATGAAGGATTAAAGAATTAGGTTCGAATACTAACTACTAATCTTTGACTCAGGATAAACTATATCCCAAAGAGCGCCAGCGACATTGTGTGGTTGGCCAACAAGTGGAAAGTGGTGAAGGTCAATAAATGGTGCTGAGTTACATTCTATAACACCTGAACGAGGTTGGTTGCGCCAAGATATAGAGACATCATCCATTATAAAATCAACTCCAATAAGTGGGTCATCAAGTACTTCCGCGACTTTCTCTAGCATTATTTTATTATCAGGGTGGACAATATCGGTCATATCCGTAATTCCTCCACCAACCGCACGGCTTGTTTTTTGTCCCAAAGTTATGACTTGGTCTTTTTGGGGAATTGTATTTTCATCATGACCCCAATGAGATAATTCTTTTTTGGCTTCCTCATCTAAATGAAGAAGATGGAATATTGGTCCAGCCCGGAGGGGATTTTTATTTTCAATTTCTATTAAATCTTTTATATTGTGAATTCCATCTCCTATTACATAGGCTGGTTCACGGCGCAATACGGCAATTAATTTTCCGCCAATAAGGGTCCCACGGAAAACATAACCAGAAAGTTCTTCTTCTATCATAACCCAAGGCGAAAGTTGGCGAGCCAATTTGAAAGCTTTTACAAATTCTATTTCTTCACTTAAGTGAGTAGTAGTGTGCCTGCTTCGGGAGCCGAGATTTGGTTTTGTGATAACTGGTTTATCAAGAGTATGGAAAAGTTTTAATGCATTTTTCACCAAATGAACAACTCCACCACGCGCAACCTTAATTCCAGCTTTTTCAAAATGTTTTTTCATCTCGCCCTTATTATCCATCCACTCAAGACCTTTTGGATTATAAATTTTAGGACGAGGAAGAACATCAAAAAATTTTTTCTGGCCTTTATATTCTGAGACGAAAATATCATGACCAACTCCAAATAATCTAAATTCATACATATTGATGCCTCGATTTATGGCTTCTTGCCAAAGGACTTTTGTACGGCCACTGTCATCATTTTGTGGCTCAGTTGTAATTTTTCCTAGTTTTAGAAAAACTAAAGTTTTTGTTAAATATTTGCCTAGCCAATCAAAAGAAGATTCAGGAAATAATTTACCCATCCAATTCGTCCACGGCTCAACAACATAGCCTAATAAAATTGTTAGATAAGTTACAAAGTGATTAACCGGCGCACCCCCACAATCAACACAGTGTTTTTTTTCTTTTGTCATTATCCTATAATACCATGAAATTACCCGCACACTCAATTTGCTGTAGCTTTTTTGTTCTGCCGATAGAATATTTATCTTTTATTTATATTTAGTACTTATATGCAAGTATTATTGTTTTCTATATTGAAAAATAGAATTATTATAATAAGGTGTGGGGGTTTAATGAGCGACGGTGAGACCGATGACTTCTTTGGCACCAGTAATTTTTAGAATTTTCATGATTTCTAAAATTGTCCCGCCGGTCGTCGTCACATCATCTATGATTATAATCGTTCGGCCTTTGACTATTTTTTCATTTTTAATTTGAAATACCCCTTGAATGTTTTTCAATCTTTTTTCTCGGCTTGAAATTTTGGCTTGAGGAATAGTTTCTGTTTTTTTACAAATGATATTATTTTTCAATTCTAATATTTCTTTATCGCTACTTTTACAAAAGCCTTTGGCAATATATAATGCTTGGTTATACCAACGCTTTTTTATTTTTTCTTTCGAGATTGGAACGGGGAGGATATATATAGACCGGCCAGTTGATAAGGTTTTTAAATCAGAAATTTCTTCGACAAATGAATCATAAAGTAATTGACCCAATTTTTGCCCCAAATATCTTTTATGATGATATTTTAATTCCCAAATAGCATTTTTAATGATTGGGTCGTGATAATCAAATAATGACCAGATATTATCATTATCATTTTTAGGAGCTAATTTGATTCTATCTACGCAATTATCACAAAAAACTTCATTTTTAGTATGACAATTTGGACATTCAGTTGGGAAAAATACATCAAGGATATTTTTTTTTATTGACTTAAGATTTAATATGGTTTTCATGTTCTTGTTTTATGATAGATATGTTATAATAAAGGTAGTTATTATGGAT
>CAZLXA010000010.1:4993-20655 GCA_964563715.1 uncultured Candidatus Saccharibacteria bacterium
TTTCATGTTCTTGTTTTATGATAGATATGTTATAATAAAGGTAGTTATTATGGATAATTCATTAAAAAAAATATTAACAGAGGGACTAAGTAGTATTTCATCTATTTTTAGTCGAAATAATTCAGATAAAGAAGCTCTGGGTATTGATATCGGTTCATCCGCAATTAAAATCGTCCAACTCAAAAAGAAAAATGGTAAAGCTGTTCTTGAAACTTACGGTGTTCTTTCTCTTGGTCCCTATGGTAATACGGATTTAGGAGCGGTAGTTAATCTATCAACAGAAGATTTGGCTCGAGCTTTGATCGATGTTATTAAAGAATCAAATGCGACAAGCAAATCGGCTGTCATCTCTATCCCTTCACTTTCTAGTTTAATTTTTACTTTGTCATTACCTGGCAATATTTCTGAGAATCAGCTCGAAAAAATAATTCCACTCGAAGCCCGCAAATATATTCCTGTTCCAATGGCCGAAGTCACTCTCGATTGGTTTATTATTCCTCAAGAAGCAGAATCTTACGAGACATCACAAGTCGCAAATATTTCTACCCAAAATAAAATGGAAGTTTTAGTCGTGGCAATCAATAATGACACCTTATCTAAGTATAAAGATATTATAAGAAAGACTGATTTAAATTTCAATACTTTTGAAATGGAAATTTTTAGTAATATTCGCTCGTCTTTTATTCATGATTTAGCTCCGGTGCTTTTAATTGATTTCGGAGCTTCAAAAACAAAGATTTCAATTGTTGAGTCTGGTATTGTTCGAGTTTTTCATGTTGTTAATCGTGGGTCACAAGACATAAGTCGAAATATTTCACAATCTTTAAGCATTCCATTTAAAGAGGCCGAAAAATTAAAAAAGGATGTAGGTTTGGATAAGAGTATTGATCCAAAAGTTGAGGAAATAGTTCGGATGTCGATTGATTACATCTTTTCAGATATCAACAGTGTTGTGCTTGCTTACGAGAAGAAGTATAATAAAAGTATTAGTAAAGTTGTTTTGGTTGGTGGTGGGTCACTTCTTAAGGGACTCTTGGCCAAAGCCAAAGTAAATTTTCAAATCGAAGTAGTTTACAGTAATCCATTTTCAAAAACAGAGGCTCCAGCATTTCTTGGTCCGATACTAGAAGTTAGTGGTCCAGAGTTCGCGGTTGCAGTAGGTTTGGCTCTGCGTCAGTTGTCTTAAGTTGTTTAGTAATTTTATTATTAAATTAAATATATGGAAAATTCATTTCAAACATCATTTATTCCCAAGAAGCCAATGACAATGACGGCTCGCCCTTTTGCCAAAGAACCTAGAAGTCTTTTTTTCTACATCGCTTTATTTTTATTCATTGTTTCACTTTTAGCTTCAGGTGGATTATTCCTTTATAAAGCCTATTTAAATAATCAAAAAGATATTTCCTCAAAATCTCTATCTGAAGTTCGTGGTAGTTTTGAAAAAGCTACAATCGAAGAGCTAGATTTATATGATAAAAGAACCAATATTATTACTGAATTATTAAATAAACACATTGTTTTAACCCCATTATTTAAATTACTAGAAGAAAATACTATTCCATCAATTCAATATACTAATTTTGAGCAAAAAGAAATTGGTGGTTCTTATAAAGTTACTATCAACGGCCTTGCCACAGACTACAGAGCTATTGCTATGCAAGCAGATGTTTTTAACACACCAAAGGGTCAAATGCTCGAGAATGTTGTTTTTTCGAATTTAGAAAAAACAAAAAATAATAATGTTAGTTTTGATCTTGAGTTTAATGTTAACCCTAGTCTTCTTTATTATGAGAATAATGGTTTAAATCAAAATTTATCAAATAATTAATTATATGAAACTTATTTTTCCAATTTCATTTGTAGTTATATCTCTATTGTTGTTTATCTTTTTAATTAATCCTCAATACAACGATGTCAAACAATTAAAAGCCGATGTCTCGGCTTATAAGGGGGCACTAGATAATTCAACTGAACTACAAGGTGTCCGAGATTCATTGGTTGAAACTTATAAAAATATTACAAAAGAAGACAAAGAAAGATTGGAGCATTTTTTACCAAGTTCAATTAACAATATTGAATTAATCTTAGAGATAGAAAAAATTGCCAATACTTACGGAATGCCAATCAAAAATATTAAATTTGATACCGACATTTTGAGTGGAAATGATGAGACAGAGCTCGATACGATTGTCGTGCCCGACGATAAAATTAAAAATTTACCTTACGGAGTTTTTCCAATGGAGTTTGTAGTTGAAGGCCGGTATGACACTTTTATGTTATTTTTAAACGACCTAGAGCATAATTTACGCTTAGTCGATGTTAAATATGTCTCTTTTGCTGTTCCCTCAAAAGATGTAGCTACAACTGAAAAAATAAATCCAGATTTGTTTAGTTACACTTTACAAGTAGATACTTATTGGCTTAAATAATAATATTATGATGTATAAAAAATTTTTAGTAATCTCAACTCTAGCTTTATTTATTTTTGGTGTATATTCATATTTTTTGAATGATTCAAATAATGAAATTTTTCCTATGGCTAAAGCCGACAGTTCGCTTGTTTCATCAAATGGCCAGCCTTACAACCCAATAGAAGTTGTAGATACTGTCGCTTCCGATATTTCTTTTTTAACCACATTGTCTGCTTTGAAAAGAATAAAGATAGATACTTCAATTTTTAGTAATAATTTATTTAATGGACTACGAAACAATTCAGTTAAAATGGAAACAGGTATGGTTGGTAGAACAAATCCTTTTGCTCCAATTAATACAAATTTGTCTACTTCAAATACTCCAATTCCTAAAATTACGACCGATTTACCAACACAAATTACAAGTACAACAGCAACTTTGAATGGAACGATTAATACACCAAGTGGAACAACTGGTTCTTTCTTTGAATACGGCCTAACCAACGCTCTGGGCACAACAACATCTATAGTCAAAGAGTCTTTGGTTGGGACATTTATTAAAAATGTTTCAGGATTAAGTCCTAAAACAACCTACTTCGTTAAGGCTTGTACGAATATTAACAGTATCAGAATTTGCGGAGAAGTAGTTTCATTTACTACAAATTAATATGATACTTATTGAAGAGTTAGTAAAACGCGGCATCCTCAAAGAAGAGCAAGCTTCGGAGGTTATTAAAGTTGCCACAGAAAAATACGATGGCAACATTGATGAGGCCCTACTTGAATTTGATTTAAATGAACAAAAAATTCTTGAAATAAAAGGAGATATCTATGGTATTCCAATTAAAAATATCGACCCTAAAAGTGTTCAATCTTCTGTTTTAAAATTAATTCCAGTCGAAGCCGCCAAAATATATCGTTTCATTCCAATTAATATGACCGATAGTTTTTTGGAAGTTGGAATGGTTGACCCAGATAATATCCAAGCTATTGATGCACTCACTTTTATTACCGCTAAATTAAATAAACCATTCAAATTATTTTTAATTGCGACTTCCGTTTATAAAAAATTAATTGAAAATTATGAGGGAGTTGGTGGTGGAGAAGTTGATCAGGCCTTAAGTGAATTAGATTCAGAAATCGCTGGAGCCTCTGATGGGGGAGTAACGATTGAGTCAGATGCTAAAACATCTGCAAGCTTAAAACCAGGTGAAGAAGAAAAGATTGTTGAAGATGCTCCGATTATAAAAATCGTGGCTGTCATCTTGCGAAATGCAACCGAAGGCTTAGCTTCTGATATTCACATTGAAAATACTGGGGAAAAAGTTAAAGTTCGATTTCGAGTCGATGGTGTTTTGCATACATCTCTTCTTTTGCCATTGTCGGTTTTTAACGGAGTGGTAGCCCGAATAAAAATTCTTTCAAAAATTCGTTTGGATGAAAAACGCAAACCTCAAGATGGTGGATTTTCTGCAAAAATTGATAATCGTAAAATTGATTTTCGTGTTTCAACGATGCCAGCTTATTATGGAGAAAAAGTTGTGATTCGTATTCTTGATTCACAAAAAGGTATTCAAAAACTTGACCAATTGATGTTATCGAAAGAAAATTTATTTTTAATTCGTGAAGCATTAGCTAGACCTTATGGTTTAATTTTAATTACCGGTCCGACTGGTTCAGGTAAAACTACCACTTTATATTCGATGCTCGATGAATTAAATAAAGAGGACAAAAATATTGTTTCACTTGAAGACCCAGTTGAATATAAAATTGATGGAGTTAATCAATCACAAATTGTGCCAGAAATTGGTTATACTTTCGCTTCAGGACTACGTTCTATTTTAAGACAAGACCCAAATATTATTTTAGTTGGAGAAATTCGAGATAAAGAAACTGCTGAACTTGCGATTCAGGCTTCTTTGACCGGACATTTGGTTTTATCAACTTTGCACACTAATAATTCGATTGGGGCTATTCCTCGATTAATCGATATGGGAATTGACCCATATTTGATTGCTCCAACACTCAATCTTTGTATGGCTCAGCGTCTATCTCCAAAAATTCATCCAAATTCAAAACATGCTATTCCAATCGACCCGGCTACTAAATTGATGATTGATAAACAATTTAGTGATTTACCGGAAGAGTTTAAGGCAAAATTAAACATTGGAGATACCGTTTATGAAGCAGTGCCATCGGCTGAATGCGCTTCAGGTGTTTCTGGCCGAGTACCCTTATTTGAGATGTTTAAAATTGATCATGATATGCAAAGTCTTATTCTTCAAAATAAGGGAGAAAAAGATATATACGACTTAGCTCGTTCGCGAGGAATGATTACGCTTCGTGAGGACGCCATATTAAAATGTATAGATGGGGTTATTCCACTACAAGAGGTTTATAACTTTTAAACATTTATCCCCACACCCACTTTGTTATTCCTTTTATTGAGCCATACATGACAGTTTTTATGTAGAATTATTATTTAAAATTAATTTTGGTTAGCTAAATTTAGAAAAAAAGCACAATAATAGCAAAGTGGGTGTGGGGATATAGCGTTAAAATTTTAATTGTATTATAATAAAAATATGGATCCCGTTAGAAGCCGCGATCGCAATTAATATACAAATCAAAATTATGAAATTAAATGACGGAAAAATTATTAACTTAATAAGGCAGAAAAGCGAGTTGATCGCGATCTGCTTCTAAACGGGATGGAAACAGAGAATAAAAAAATTTTAATAGTTGATGATGATAGTTTTCTCCTTGATATGTATTCACTAAAATTTAGTAAATCTAATTTTAGTGTTTCTGCGGCACTCGGTCCACTTTCGGCTTTAGAGAAACTTCGTCAAGGATTAACTCCTGATATTATTCTTCTTGATATAATGATGCCTGATATGGATGGTTTTGAATTATTAGAAAAAATCAAGGAGGAAAAAATTTCACCTAATTCAATTTTTATTTTCCTTTCAAATCGAGGTCAACCATCCGATATCTCTCGGGCTGAGAGTTTAGGCGCCGCCGGATACATAGTTAAAGCTTCAAGTACTCCAAGTGAAGTTATTGAAAAGGTGGTTAAAATCATTAGTAATAATAAATAAAGTAAAATATGGATCCCGTTAGAAGCCGCGATCGCAATTAGATTACAAATCAAAATTATGAAATTAAATGACGAAAAAATTATTAGCTTAATATGGCAGAAAAGCGAGTTGATCGCGATCTGCTTCTAAACGGGATGGATTTTAAAAGTTACATACATGAATTAATAGAAAATTTGATAAATGAAGATGGGTCAGATTTACATTTGGGTGTCGGACGAAAACCAGCCATCCGAATCAATGGCCAATTACTTTTCTTGGTCAACCAAGACGTAATAAATGAAGCTACGATTTTAGGGATTTTAAATGTTTTAATTGGTTCTGAGCGTCTAAAAAAATTTCAAGCTGAAAAAGAAATAGATTTTTCAAGTAATTTTAATGATGGCAAAGTACAACTTAGAGGTAATGCTTTTTACCAACGAAATCAAATTTGTATTGCTATTAGACTTGTACCAAAAGCAAAATCATTTGAGACATTGAACTTGCCGATGATTTTAAAAGATTTTGCTAGAAAAAAACAAGGATTTTTCCTTGTCGTTGGTCCAGTTGGTCAGGGTAAATCGACAACACTTTCAACAATGGTTAATTTAATAAACAGTGAGTCATCGGCTCATATTATGACTATTGAAGACCCAATCGAATTTGTCTATCAACCCGATAAATCAATTATTGATCAAAGAGAAGTCGGGGTTGATACAAGTGATTTTACTAGAGCTTTAAAAGCGACTTTTCGAGAAGACGCCAATGTTATTTTAATCGGTGAAATGCGCGATAGTGATACGATTTCGGCCGCGGTGACGGCTGCTGAAACAGGCCACTTAGTTTTATCGACTCTTCATACCAACAATGCTTCTCAGACGATTGATAGAATTATTGATTCATTTGAAGCTTCTCAGCAAGGACAAATTCGTTTACAGTTGGCTTCAAGTTTACTTGGAATTTTCTCCCAGAGATTAATTCCTCGTATTGCCGGTGGCCGAGTTCCAGCTTATGAACTTTTAATTAATAATAAAGCGGTGGCCAATTTAATTCGTGAAAAAAGAACTCATGAAATTGATACAGTAATTGAGACTTCATCACATGAGGGGATGGTAGATATGAATCGATGCTTAGTTGATTTAGTCCAAAGAGGTGAAATAAGTTTAGAAATTGCTTATGAATATTCAATTAATCCTAAGGCTTTAGAGCAAATGTTATAATATATGTTATTTAATTATGAAGCCGTTACAACTAATACGGGCGAAAAAAGAAACGGAGTTGTTGATGCAATCTCTCAGGATTTAGCCATCGCAGCTGTTCAGCGTCGAGGTTTGGTTGTGACATCTATAAAAGAAGATTTAGGCAAAAGAAGTATTTTTGATATTCCTTTTTTTGGACCAAAGAGAATTGCCATGAAAGATGTGGTGATTATGTCACGACAAATTTCAACTTTATTTGAATCACAAGTCTCAGCCTTAAAAGCTTTTAATTTAATTTCAGAAAATACAGAAAACAAAGAATTGGCAAGGGTTTTAGCCGATGTGGCAGAAAGTATTAAATCAGGAGTTACTATTTCCGAAGCATTAAGTAAACATAAAAATGTTTTTTCCGATTTTTATATCAATATGGTTAAAGCCGGGGAAGAGTCAGGTAAATTGACCCAAACCTTTTCTTATTTAGCTGATTATTTGGACCGGCAGTATCAATTAACTTCAAAGACTAAAAATGCCCTCATTTATCCTAGTTTTGTTGTTGGGGTATTCGTCATGGTTATGACTCTTATGTTTGTTTTTATTATTCCTAAACTTTCCGCCATTATTGAAGAATCAGCAGCCGAAATTCCATTCTTTACAAAAATTATCATGGGCTTAAGTGATGTTTTGGTTAAATATGGTCTAATTGTTTTAATTGCTGTTGTTTTGTTTGTGGCATATATAATTCATTTTTCACGAACTGAAAAAGGCAAAATGTATTTTGATCAACTCAAAATTACTATGCCTGTTTTTAAAAATATTTATAAAAAACTTTATTTATCAAGAATTTCCGACAACATGGATACGATGCTTTCGTCTGGAATTCCAATTATTCGAGCTATCGATTTAACAAGTGCAGTAGTTGAGAATCGAGTCTATCAAGATTTATTAAAACAAGTTTCGGAAGATGTTAAAAGCGGAAGTTCACTTTCTAGTGCTTTCTCTAAACATCCACAAATTCCACCCATTATGGCGGGAATGATAAAGATAGGGGAAGAAACTGGTTCGATAGAAAATATCTTGAAAACATTGGGTAAATTCTATACTCGAGAAGTTAATGAAGCTGTTGATACTCTTGTTAGTTTGATTGAACCGGTTATGATAATTGTTCTTGGTTTAGGAGTTGGAATTTTACTGGCTTCCATCTTAATGCCAATATACAATATTGCCGGTGGGGTATCATAAAAGATATCCACATATTTTATTCCTTGTGTTTTTATATTATATATATGATATAATAAAAACATTATAAATAAGGTCGTGTCTTTTACGAGACAAATTATTATCAGTTTTAATATTAATATTTTCCGCCAAAAGCGGATCCGCCACAAAGCGGAAAATAAATTATGAAAAAAAATTCAGGTTTTACATTAATCGAATTGTTAGTCGTTATCGCAATCATCGGTATTTTATCATCAGTCGTTTTAGCATCTCTAAGTAGTGCTCGTACGAAAGCAAATGCAGCAGCCATTAAAGCATCAATGTCTTCGTTGCAACCAGCGATAGCAATTTGTAATGGTGATAGTCTTGCATTAGGTTCTACAACAGGATCAGCTATTTGTACTGGTTCATCATCTTTGTTAATAGCAACTCCAACAACTGGAGTAACAGCAGCATATACTGTAGTAGGTACTGCAGGAGCACAATCATACACTGTAGCAATTACTGGAAGTTCAAAAACAGAATGTAACGCAAATTGGACAGTTAGTGAAAATTCAGTTTTACCTCCAACAGGTTGTTAATCTAGATATTTTAAACAAAAAACCACCCAATGGGTGGTTTTTTGTTTGGTGAAAAAATACGGTTCTTCAATATTTGGAAGTAATTTAAATATGGATGTGATATAATATATTTATGTATGTACTGATATTTGTTTTGATTTTTTTATTAGGTTTGATTATTGGTAGTTTTTTAAATGTAGTTATTTACCGTTTCAATACTGGTAAGACAATTGTTAGTGGCCGGTCTATTTGTATGACTTGTAATCGCAATCTTCGCTGGTATGAACTCATTCCAGTTTTAAGTTTTTTAATACAATCAGGTAAATGTCGTCGTTGTGCAAGTACGATTTCTCATCAATATCCACTCGTTGAATTCGGAACAGGAATAATTTTTGCTCTTATTATTTTTAAATTCTTGCCGATTTTGGCTATCTCTTTTTGGTCATATTTATTGGCCGTAGTTTTATACATTTTTATTTTTTGTTTACTTATCGTTATCTCAGTCTATGACTTGCGACATAAAATTATTCCTGACAAGTTAGTATTTACCTTTATTTTACTATCTTTCATTTCAATATTTATAAATTACTCTGGCTTGGGTAATTTATTGATTGTTCCTTCTTGGCAGAGTTTATTAGCCGGGCCGATTTTATCTTTACCGTTTGTTTTACTTTGGTATTTTTCAAAAGGTAAGTTTATGGGTCTAGGTGACGGCAAGTTGATTTTAGGTATTGGTTGGCTTTTTGGATTGTCGGCTGGTCTTTGTGTAATTATTTTATCTTTTTGGATTGGCACAATTGTAAGTTTAATCTTTATGTATTGGTCAAAAAAGAAAATGAATATGAAATCAGAAATACCTTTTGCTCCATTTTTAATCATCAGTATTCTTATCACTTTCATTTTTAGTCTTGATTTGTTTTCCCTTGTTCGATTATTTAGTATATAATAAAGATATAATAATATGTTTATTAATTTAAATAAAAATAAATATAATAAAGGAGTGACATTTGTTGAGCTTATGGTTGTAATGGCCATCTTGGCAATTATGTTTGCCACAATTATAGCTAATTATAAAAATTCTCGTTTAACTATTGTTACTCAAAATTTAGCCGACGATATAGCATTATCGATTCGAAAAGCTCAGAGCTATGCTATTGGTGTTCATCGTTCGACCGATTCTTTTGATTATGGTTATGGAATTCATTTTAGTACTAATGAAGATAATTTAAATCCATCCCTAGGTTCAAATAAGAGTTTTATTTTATTTACCGATATTACTAATCAAAAAATATATGACAAAGATTCGTCCAATGCTTGTGGCGAACCAGCCGGGATACCAACTCCCGATAATGAGTGCTTAGAAATTCTTCAAATTACGAGTGGAGATAAAATTGTGGCAATGAATTTAGTTATAAATGGGAATCTTGTAAAAGCAATTGGGGGGATAGTTGATATTACCTTTAAAAGACCAAGCCCTGAGCCAAAATTTTGTCATAGAAATGGCCAATCAAATACTTGCCAACAGTCAAGTGAAATAACCGCAGTCCAAATTTTTATTTCAAATGATGCGAACCCTGGAGTCTACAAAGTTATTACTATTTCCAATACAGGGCAAATTAGTGTTTTGTAAAATATGATTAAAATAAATATACAAAAAAATAAAGGCTTCACACTTATTGAATTAATGGTGGCTTCTTCTATTTTTGCGATGATTATGCTTGTTTGTATTGGAGCATTAATTGTTACCCTCAATACAGCCAAAAATTCTCGAGCTTTGCGGGTAGCTATGGATAATGTTAATTTCGCGATGGAAAGTATGACTCGCTCACTTCGAATGGGGACTAGTTATTATTGTGCCGAGGCTGGAAGTCAAGTTCCAATGCGGGACAATAAAGAAGAAAATCAGGATTGTGAAAATGGTGGAACTTTTATTGCTTTTGTGCCTCAATTACCAGATGAACATTTTTCTCGAATTGGTTATCAAATAGTAAAAAGAGAAAATGAAGATACTCATACCCTAAAAAGATGTGACGGTTCTACTCAACCAGCTACTTGTGTTGATATAGTTTCTTCGGATGTTGATATTCATAAATTAAATTTTATAGTTAAAGGGTCAGATGAAACAGATGGAGTTCAGGCTAGTGTTTATATGATGGTTCAAGGATCAATTATGATTAAAGGTAAAGCTAATGATTTTTCGATTCAAACATTGGCTTCACAAAGAAATTTTTAAAATATGATTAATCAAGAAATAAAAATTAATAAAAAATCTGGCTTTACCTTGATTGAAACATTAGTGGCTGTTTTTATTATGACCGTATCAATTACTAGTTTGATGACCGTGGTAACCAGCAGTTTATTTGCCGCAAGATATACAAGAGATAAAGTCACAGCTACTTATTTAGCTCAAGAAGCAATCGACTATATAAGAAATGACCGTGACACAACAGTTTTTTTGCAACAAAATTTAAATAACCAAGAAGCTTGGGATTTATTTACTCAAAAATATTCGAAATGCACTGATGATCCTCAAAATGGATGTTATTTAGATGTCTCAAACGAAGATGAAATTACAGTTCTTCCAACTTGTAATTTAGCAGAGGATAATTGTAATTTTTATTTTAATAAAGATGGTACGAATTCTTTTTATAATTATAATAATGAAGGAGTTAAAACATCATTTAAGAGAAAAATTGTTGTAAATACTACAAATGAACAAATGGAAGCACAAGTAATAATTTCTTGGTTAAATGGTGGTACGACTAGAACAGTTTCATTAAAAACTAGTTTAATGAATTGGTAATTATGAAAACACTTTTCAAAAAAAATAATAAAGGCTATGCACTTCTTTTTACTATTATGATTATTAGTGTAATCTCGGTTGTGACCGCAGGTTTACTAAATACTATGAGTAAACAGCTTGTCCTCTCATCATTAGCAAAAGATTCCCAAGTAGCTTTTTACCAAGCTGATACGGCATCCGATTGTGGTTTATATGTTGATATGACAAACCCTGAAGGTATTATTGATAGTGGGGGCAATTTAATATGTGGAGGCATAGATTTAACTCTTGAGAAAAAAGCTGATGGCTATATTATCTATCCGACGGATATAAGTGAGACAATAAACCCATGTTTCCGTATTGAAGTTTTGAAAGATATAGATAATACCAAACCAGGATATATTTTAACTGAAATATCGGCAAGAGGGTATAATTTCTGTAATATTAATAATATTAGAACCGTTGAAAGAGAAATTAAAGTTATTTTTGACGAAGAGTTATAGATTATTTTATGAATAAACAAGAGGCAAAAAACCGAATACAAAAACTTCGGGATGAGATTTCTAGGTTGAGGTTTCTTTATCATGTCGAAGACGATCCAACTGTGACTGATGATATCTATGATTCGCTTAATAAAGAATTAAAATCTATTTTAGAAAAATATCCAGAGTTTATTGACCCCAATGCTCCTGAGAATCGAGTCGGGGGTAAACCGCTTGATAAATTTGTGAAAGTTGAACATGAAATAAGAATGTTGTCTTTAAACGATGTTTTCTCATTTCCGGAAATATTAGATTGGGAAAAAAGAGTTTTAAAAATTCTTGGAAATTCTAAACAGTTGAAATATTTTTGTGAATTAAAGTTAGATGGATTATCGGCTTCGCTCATTTATAAAGATGGAGTATTTACCCAAGGCTCGACACGGGGTGATGGATTTGTCGGAGAAGATGTGACTGAAAATTTAAAAATGATTGGGAGTATTCCACTTAAATTAAAATCCCCATACCCTTCATTTGTCGAAATCCGCGGTGAAGTTGTTATGCAAAAAAAAGTATGGAGAGATTTAAATAAAATTCAAGAAAAATTAGGCAAACAACCATTTGCCAATACCAGAAATGCCGCCGCGGGAAGTTTACGCCAACTAGACCCAAATATTGCCAAAGAAAGGAAGCTTGATTTTTTTGCTTGGGATTTAGTTCGTATAGAAGGGAAAGAATATGATGGTAAAATTCTAAACCATTCAGATAAACATAAAATTTTAACAAAATTAGGTTTTCACGTACCGTCATATGAGAAAAATGCAGATAATTTTGATGAAGTCTTTTCTTTTATAAAAGATGTAGAAAAAATTCGAGAGAAATTACCTTACGGCACAGATGGAATTGTCATTTCTATTGATGACCTTGATTTACAAGAGACTCTGGGGGTAGTGGGTAAAGCTCCACGATATATGGTGGCTTATAAATACGAAGCTGAGCGTGCAACCACTACAGTTGAGAATATAAGTGTCAATGTCGGGCGCACAGGAGTATTAACACCGGTTGCCCATTTTAGTCCGACACTGGTAGCTGGTTCGACAGTTTCGAAAGCCACACTTCACAATATCGACCAGATAAACCGTTTAGATATTCGAATAGGTGACACCGTTGTTATTCAAAAAGCTGGGGATGTGATTCCGGAAGTAGTTGAAGTACTTTTTAAATTAAGAAACGGTAAAGAAAAGAAATTTAAAATGCCAAATGTTTGCCCTGTTTGTGATTTTAAAGTGGAACAACGAGAGGCTGGAAGCAAACAAATGAGCAATGGTCTGGCCGAGCCCACTAAAGTTTTCGAGGAAGCGGGTCAAAACGGGAAAGGTCTTTCCTCGCGTAGCGAAGCGAAGAGAGGTAAGTCCTTGAGGAGCTTTGACATTTCTGCTAGTTTAAAAACTTCGGTTGCATACTATTGTACCAATAAAAATTGCCCAGCTAAGAACAGACGCGGGATGCAACACTTTGTAAATAT
Source organism: uncultured Candidatus Saccharibacteria bacterium (assembly GCA_964563715.1). GTDB lineage: Bacteria > Patescibacteriota > Minisyncoccia > Phycocordibacterales > UBA9973 > UBA8515. The sequence continues at coordinate 18,242 of CAZLXA010000010.1, forward strand.
TTTTGAAATATATACTATCGGTCCAAAAATTTTAGACCGTTTAAAAGACGAAGGGCTAGTTAGTGACTCTGCCGATTTATTTACTTTAGAAAAAGCTGATTTATCGGGACTCGAGCGTTTTGGAGAAAAGTCAGCTGATAATATTATTTCTTCAATTGAATCACATAAAAAAGTTTTACTTTGGAGATTTATTTACGCTCTTGGAATTATTCATGTTGGCGAACAAACAGCCCACGATTTAGCCAGCCATTTCGGGAGTTTAGATAAAATAATAAAAGCCAAAGAAGACGAAATAAACAATTTAGCCAATATTGGGCCTGTGGTCTCAAGAAGTATATATGAATATTTCCAAGATAAAGCAAATTTACATTTTGTCGATAAGCTCCTTAAAAATGGAGTAACTATTTATCATGAAAAAGCCAAGAGTTTAAAACTCAAAGGCAAAAGTTTTGTCTTAACAGGTACACTCACAACCATGTCTCGCGACGAGGCCAAAAAGAAAATTATGGAAAACGGTGGAAGTGTTTCATCATCCGTTTCGGTTAATACTAGTTATGTAGTCTCGGGTGACAAGCCCGGAAGTAAATACGATGAAGCCACAAAACTTGGAGTAAAAATACTTTCTGAAGAAGAATTTATAAAATTAATATAAAATTGTTTGAATGATAAAGTATTAGTGTGATATAATATAAATATGAAAACTGAAACAACAACTATAATAAAAGGGTTATTCTTTTCTTCCTTTGCTATTTTATCAATCATTTTATTACCGTCGACCACTTTTGCTGAAAGAGGATTTTCATCAGGAGTTAATTATGATACAGGGACTAGCCCTCGATCAGTTATCTCATGTGATTTAAATGGAGATACATATATAGATTTAGTGGTATCTAACAGTGATAGTAATAATATTTCTATTCTTCTTGGAAATGGTGATGGTAGTTTTGATTTTGCAGTTAATTACAATACTGGGACTTGGCCTCGGTCTGTTACCCTGGGTGACTTTAATAGAGATACATATTTAGATTTAGTTGTGGTGAATAGTGGTAGTAATAATATTTCTATCCTTCTTGGAAATGGTGATGGTAGTTTTGATTTTGCTGTTAATTATAATGTTGGGTCTTATCCTAGTTCAATTATTTCTGGTCTATTTGATGGTGATGTATATTTAGATTTAGCTGTGACAAATTTTAATAGCAGTAGTATTTCTGTTCTCCTTGGAAATGGTGATGGTAGTTTTGATCAAGCTGTTAATTCTTCTGCTTCAATATTTTTTTATTCTGTAATCTCAGGTCTTTTTGATGAGGATACTTACTTAGATTTAGTTGTGACACAGAGTGCTAGTGGAAAAGTTTTTATTCTCCTTGGAAATGGTGATGGTAGTTTTGATTTTGATCCAGCTGTTAATTATACTTTTGAGTCGAGTGTTGATTCAATTACTTCTGGTCTCTTTGATGATGATGTTTATCTAGACTTGGTTGTGACAAATGGATATAACGTTTCTGTTCTCCTTGGTAATGGTGATGGTAGTTTTGATCGAGCCGGTAATTATAATTATAGTGCTGGGTTTAATCCTCGTTCAATTACTTCTGGTCTCTTTGATGATGATGTTTATCTAGACTTGGTTGTGGTAAATGGAGATAACGTTTCTATTCTCCTTGGTAATGGTGATGGTAGTTTTGATCAAGCTGGTAATTATACTGTTGAGTCTAATGTTAGTTCAATTACTTCTGGTCTCTTTGATGATGATGTTTATTTAGATTTAGCTGTGGCGAATTATTCTAGTAATACGGTTTCAATCCTCCTTAATTCTGAAATGTATACTCCTTTCCCAATAAACGATCTATTAGCTGTTTCAACAGGCCTAACTTCGGTCGCACTTTCTTGGTTGGAACCAGAGGATGGAAGTAGTTCTATAGTAGGTTATAGAATAGAAAGAGAGTCACCAGTAGGAGGAGGTTTTACTACTTTAATTGAGGATACACAAAATACAGATACAACATACACCGACTTAGACCTACAACAAGGAACAGAATACAATTATAGAGTTTCAGCTATTAATATTGTTGGGGTAGGTGGTGTTTCGAATGAAGCAAGTGCCACAACTGATATACTAAATATACCAGAAGGAATCACTCGAATAAGTGTTAGTAATAATGGTGAACAAGGAGATGGTGATAGTATGAATTTTAGTTCGTTAAAAACAATTTCTGGTGATGGAAGATATACAGTCTTAAATTCGTATGCAACTAATTTTACAGAAGAAGAAGTTGGCACTGGTGTATATTTATACGACAGAGAGGCAACAAGTGAAGCATCAGAGGATAGATTGAAATTAATAAATCCTTTTGGACTTGGCCCGACAATTTCTGATAATGGAATGTATGTAGCTTATGTTGAACTTGGGGAATCAG
>CAZLXA010000011.1:0-4887 GCA_964563715.1 uncultured Candidatus Saccharibacteria bacterium
CCGACAATTTCTGATAATGGAATGTATGTAGCTTATGTTGAACTTGGGGAATCAGGCCTAGTTATAAAAATATATAATACAGATACAGGAGTTACTAATACAATCGATTTACACCAATCATATAATGAACTATTGCTCCAGTTAGGAGAAGAAGGATTGTTTTTTTGTACCTTTTCGATTTCAAATAATGGAAACATTTTGATTTCACCAGGAACTGGTTTGTTGATTATGGCAATGATGGGAGGAGAAAACCCGATATCCATTCCACCGATTGTCTTTTATGATTCAAGTATAGAAGAATATATAACAATTGCTGAATCGGAAGACACAGAAGAGAGTATGATTTTTAATTACTCAGCTAATATTTCTGCGAGTGGAAATGATATCATCTATGGGCAGTTATCAGATTTTCCAACTTTGTTTAATTATAATGTTTTAACTAGGCAAACAAGTCAATTAGAATTAGGTGGTCCAGCACTTATTCCAAACATATCTTCAACTGGTCGATATATTTCATTTTTTCTACCCCAAGGAGAAATTAATTATCAGATAGGTGTTTACGATACTGTTGATGAAAGTTTTGTATTATCTGAATCTAGTTTAGGGGCTGATGTTGTTGGTGAGGGTTCAGCACTCACTTCAATTTCAGACGATGGACGTTTTGTTGTAATTTCACAACCATATATAACAAGTATGTTTTCTGGAGGAGATTACACCTTCCCATCAATTTATATCTTTGACTCCGAAACAAATGAATTAATTGAATTAGTTGAAGGCGAGGGACATTTCGGAGCTTATATCTCATCGGATGGTAAATATATAACATTTTCCTCTGATTCTGATTTGTTGGCTGAAGGAGATACAAATGAATATTCTGATGTATTTTTAATTGAAAATCCATATTTTGAAGAAGAACAAGAACCAGCTCCTGCTCGCACACGTACTCGCTCATTAGGTTATGCATCACCTGTAGTGCTTGCCAGTTTTCAACAAGAACAATTGCAACGGGCAATTAACGCAGGATTAGATACTACGCCATATCAAACAAACCAAACAGTAAATATAACTACTCCGATTAATCGAACCTTAAAACTCGGTATGCAAGGTGATGATGTTAAAGCTTTGCAAGTTTATTTAAATACTCACGGTTATCCTGCATCACTCTCTGGAGCAGGCTCACTCGGCAACGAGACGATATACTTCGGTTTAAAAACGAAACAAGCGGTAGTTAAATTCCAACTTGCTAATGGGCTTGTCGGAGATGGAATAGTAGGGTTAAAAACAAAAGAGAAAATGAAGTAATTCTCACCAGCTATTTATAAGTATATACAGAGCAAGGTCTTGCCTCGCTCTATTACAGGGGATTTTTACAATGACTCGAACTAAATTAAAATAATTTTGGTAAAAATAAAACCTCCCCAAAAGCGAAGCTTTTGGGGAGGGATTATTTATGTAACTACAAAATTATGCTATTATGTTCATATGCTCCCGTTAGAAGCCGTGGTCATGATGTCTAATTGGAACATTAAGAAAAGATATTATTTAATTAATTTACTCAGGCTGGTTTAATTATAGAATTGACCACGACCTGCTTCTAACGGGATGCAGTTATCTGATATTAAAAAATTAGCCGATTTGGCTCGGATTGATATGAGCGAAGAAGAGATGGTTGGAATCGCTAAAGATTTCGACCCTATTTTGGCTTATGTCGGACAAGTTCAAGAAGCTTTAAAATTAAGCGATAATATGTCTCATGACAAAAAACCAGAAGATTATTTTCTACACAATGTAATGCGGACTGATGTTGCGACAAATGAAAGAGGGCAATATACAGAGAAAATTCTAAATAATGCTCCCGAAGTAGAGGACGGATATTTGAAAGTTAAAAAAATCCTATGATTAATTTAAAAGATTTAACAATTGAAAAAGCACATCAATCATTTTTGAATGGTGATTTTAGTGTCAGAGAATTAGTTGATGAGTATTTGGGCGCTATTAAAGAAAAGAATACAGAAATAAATGCTTATCTTGAGGTTTATAATGATATAGATGAACAAGTGAAAATTGCCGAGGAGATGTTTAAAAATAAAACAGCCACAATGATGACCGGCATTCCTATGGCTTTAAAAGATATAATTTTATTTGAAGGACATGTTGCTTCGGCTTCATCGAAAATTCTCGAAAACTATGTTGCCACTTATGATTCATTTGTTGTTGAGAAATTAAAAAAAGAAGGAGTTGTGTTTTTGGGCCGAACAAATATGGATGAGTTTGCTATGGGCTCTTCAACCGAAACAAGTGCTTACGGTGTTACTAGGAACCCTTACGATATAGCTAGGGTACCAGGAGGATCATCGGGTGGCTCTGCTGCGGCTTTGGCCTCTGATATGTGCCTAGCCTCACTTGGAACAGAGACTTGTGGTTCAGTGCGCCAACCAGCGTCTTTTTGTGGTTTAGTAGGACTTCGAACTACTTATGGTTCTATTTCTCGCTCGGGAATTATTGCTATGGGTTCATCGCTTGATCAAGTCGGACCTTTTGGTAAAAATGTGAATGATGTAGAAATACTTTTTAATTCTATCAATGGTTATGATCCGAAAGATAGCACTTCGATTCCAAATGAATTAAGAAAAATTGAAAATAAAACTTTGAAAAAAAGAATTGGTATACCAAGAGAGTTTTTATCGGGAGAGGGAATTGATAAAGATGTCTTAAAAAATTTTGAAGAGAGTTGTGAAAAATTAAAGAATGCCGGGTATGAAATTGTCGATGTAAAATTGCCATCTATAAAATATTCTTTGGCTGTTTATTATATTATTATGCCGGCGGAAGTTTCAAGTAATTTGGCTCGGTATGATGGTATTCGTTATGGTTTATCGGAGGAAGGTAAAAATCTTTTTGAAGTTTATACGAAAAGCCGTGGAGTGGGTTTTGGTAAAGAGGCTCGCCGCCGAATTTTACTTGGCACTTATATACTTTCTCATGGTTATTATGATGCTTATTACAATACAGCCATAAAAGTTCGAGAAATAATAAAGAGCGAATTAAATGAATTTTTTAAGGACTTTGATGCTTTTATGACACCAACGGCTCCATCGTTACCTTTTAAATTGGGAGAAAAATTGGATGACCCGGTTTCGATGTATTTATCAGATATTTTTTCGGCTCCAGCCAATCTAGCTGATATCCCAGCTATTTCTATTCCCTCAGGCACATCTGCCTCAGGTCTGCCTTATGGAATTCAAATTACCGCTCCTTTTTTGCGAGAAGATATTCTCTTTAGTATTGGGAAAGATTTTGAAAAACAGTTATAATGTAATATAGATATATGGATCCCGTTAGAAGCCGCGATCGCAATATAAATACAAATAAATTATGGAAATGATAAATGTAATAATTAATAGTTTAATAATTCAGACGCGTGAGTTGATCGCGATCTGCTTCTAAACGGGATGGAACAACCAGTTATACAAACAGTTATGGAAAAACCACTTTTTACTCCAGCATATTTAAATGTTGAATATGTCTTTAGTAAAATAGTTAATGCTGTCGGTCCGATTTGGGATTTTTTAACTGACCCACAAATGTGGTCAACCTTGGGTGTTATTTCGGCTTTAATAACTATTTTGTGTATTGGAATTATTATCTTTTCTTTGGTTCGAATGGTAGAAATTCAGATTTATGATAAAGAGGAAATTGATCATGAAATTCATAAGGCCATGTTGCGTCAAAATGAAAGAAATCGTAATGCCAATCCTCGCTGGCACTATATTCAAACATTAATTGAAAGTCCAAACGAATCTGATTGGCGAGTAGCAATAATTGAAGCCGACTCGATGATGGAAGAAATTTTAAAAGAAAAGGGAATTGCAGGTTCGACAGTTAGTGAATTACTAGAAGGGGCTAAAGAAAGTGGTTATCGAAGTATTCAAGACGCTTGGGATGCTCATCTTGTCCGAAATCAAATTGCTCACCAAGGTTCCGATTTTCCTATCAGCCAAATTGAAGGAAGGAGGGTTATAAAAATGTTCCAAAACTTTTTTGAAGAGTTAAGAGTAGTATAAAAAAAGAAGGCCGACGGCCTTCTTTTTTATTTTTGTTTATTTTTTAGCAAACCCTTCAAGAGCTTTCAAGGCTTCAATCGGTACAACATAAACGACCGTGTTTGAATCATCCGATGACATATCATTAATCGATTGCAAAGTTCTCAAATGGAGGGCTCCGGGAATAGCACTAAGAACACCGGCGGCTTTGGCAATATTGGCTGAGGCTGCAAGTTCTCCTTCTGAGTTAATAATTACTGCTCTTTTTTCTCTTTCGGCTTCAGCTTGTTTACCGATTGTCCTTTCCATTTCGGCAGGAAGACTAACATCTTTTAATTCAACATTATTTACTTTTAAACCCCAAGCATCAGTCTCAAGGTCAACAATTTCTCTAATTCTGTCGGCAATTTTATCGCGACTTGAAAGTAATTCATCGAGTGTAACTTCTCCAACAATATTTCTCATTGTAGTTTGAGCATACTGAGAAATAGCATAACGAAAATCTTCAACTTCAATAATTGCTTTTGGTGCATCACTTACTTTGTAATAAATGACGGCGTTAACCTTAACTGAAACATTATCGCGAGTAATAGCATTTTGGTCGGGTACATCAACAGCTTTTATTCTGATATCGACTTTTTGATAAGTCTGAATAATCGGCCAAACAAGTCTCCATCCAGGTTCCATAACTGAAGTGAATTTTCCTAAAGTAAAACGAACTCCTTTTTCGTATTGATTAATTTGGCGAATACTGATGATAACGATAAATAAAATAATTCCTAGAATAATTATATAAGTCATATTTTTAAAATATTAGATAATAATACATATTATACTGCTCATT
>CAZLXA010000011.1:4987-19652 GCA_964563715.1 uncultured Candidatus Saccharibacteria bacterium
TATATAAGTCATATTTTTAAAATATTAGATAATAATACATATTATACTGCTCATTTTATTTAAAGACAAATGGGGGGGCTTGGTCACAAGTATTTTTCTGCTGAAAAATCTCGCGACTTTTGTGGGGGAGGGACTTTCGCCCTACGGGCGCTGGTATTTTTCGGCCTCATAAATTCGGCAACGAAAAATCTTTCAAGATCCCTTACGGAGCCAAGCAGTTGGCTCCTCTCCTGCGCAAATAGTAAAAAGCTTCTTAAAAGAAGCTTTTTACTATTTGCGCAGTCGAAGGGACTTGAACCCTCAACCTCCCACGTGACAGGCGGGTGCTCTAACCAGTTGAGCTACGACTGCGTATGATACTAAATTAACATAAAACAGAAAAAATTTCCACTTTATTGTGTCGACGGCAGGGAGTGCGCCTGCGACCTTCTCTTTATGAGTGAGATGCTCTACTGACTGAGCTACGCCGACATGGTATACAATATAGCATAATATCAATTAATTTCAAGCATTAAATATTTTTTAATAGTTCAATTTGGGCTAATGTTCTATAAAGAATTTTAGAGCTTTGTTTTATTCGTAAATGCATAACCCCAAGATAAGACGATCGATTGGAAAATATTTTTTTATGTTTGGATTTTATAAAAACGGTATTTCTGAACTGGGATATTGGGATTTCAGTTAAATTACTCCAATACTTTATAATATCAAATTCTCTGTCTTTATGATCTTCATTTATAAAAATTCTAGGTAAATAATCATCTTTTTTAATATCAAATTCAATATAAAGCCATTTCATGGAAATTAAAATAATTGCAGGATCGCTGTTAACTATTCCAAAGGTCGTTCCAGTTTTGTTGCCTTCTGCCCAGTACAGAGCTGTACCAATGAAACAAATTTCACGACTGGAAATTTTACCTAGAAAATCTAAGGCTTTCTTTTTTTCATCATCAACAACGAGTTGTCTTTTTAAATGATTGGAATGTGCTCCTTTTAATGCCCCTGCATAATTTTTTATTTGAGCCCTTTTCTCTAAAATATTAATTTGTAATTTAGTAAGTACTATATCACGACACCATAAACTTAACGTACTTTTTGAGACGTTAATTTTTTTTTCAATTTCACTCAGACTAAATCCCTGCTTCCTAAGTGACCTTGATTTTTCCTTTAAATCCAATTTAGACATACAGCTACATTATAGCATCACATATGTACAATAAAAATAGAGTTTCCACGGGGCTCACCTAAAATGAAAAGCCATTAATTACAATGACTTTTTATTTACATGGCATGGCTTGGGGCCGCGCCACGTGGAAAATTTTACTAAATTTTCTTTACATGGTTGCGGGGGACCGAATCGAACGGCCGTCTTAAGGTTATGAGCCTTATGAGATACCATTTCTCTACCCCGCGATATAAAACAAAATTGGGATACCATTTCCCAGCCTCGACGGCTAGGCGGGTCTACCCCACGATAATTTAAAGCAATAAATAATACCTTATTTGTAGGTCTATTTATTAGTCTTTTAATAAACCTATTATACATAATATATCTTAAAATTGCAACGATTGAAAATAATCATATTTTATAGTATTCTTAAGAAGTTTAATGATTTTTAGCCCTAAAACATACTAATGTTCGGGCGAACAATTTTAGCAAAAATTGTTATAGCCCTAAACCGTAAGGGTCGGGCGAGCAAAACAGGGTTTTGTTTTAGCCGTCATAGCTTAGTGGTAAAGCACTGTCTTGGTAAGACAGAGACCGTGAGTCCGATTCTCACTGACGGCTCAAAAGACACCTTCGTGTCTTTGTGTGAGAATCGGAAGGGTTTTATATATTGAGGAACGAAATATAAAACCACCTGACTACGTGGTAGTCGATTCTCACTGACGGCTCAAGGTGTGCCATCCTAGCTCATCTGGTAGAGCAATTCATTCGTAATGAATAGGTGCCGAGTTCGAGTCTCGGGGATGGCTCAAATAACCAATAAAAGAGCGAGGTCTTGCCTCGCTCTGTATAAGGATGGCTCAAACAAAAACTCGCTATAGCATTTTCATGTATAGCGAGTCATATTAATTGTACTTATTTTCACCAGGTGATTAGAGTCCCTGGATGGTCTAAGTTTAAGAAAGAACGAACCCAGATTTTTGGTTTATACCGTAGGTTTGTCGAGATAGCGTCTTTTCTGACAGGTGTCGTTTCTAGTTGAATATAGTCACTCAAACTAATTTCGTCTAAAACTTTTCCATCAACAATTACACCATCAACATCTTTCCAGAATGTTAATTCAGGATTACGAGTTGAATTACACAATTGTAAACCAAAAGGTATAAGACCGGCAGTTAAATCACTGCCATCTAAACCAAGCAACCTTTCGTAGCAAATGTATCCCTGAGTCAGAATTATTTCACTGCCATAGTGAAGACCAATTTGTTTTGAAATACTTTCCGATGTTTTCGGCTGTAAGGGTACTGAATAGCAATAATCATCTCCTGACGCGTAAATCATTTTTTGAGCATCAATTAATTTAACTGATAAATTCCTGTTTAACAGAAATTGCCGAAAGATTTCCGAACTCAATAGCTCACCGAATTTTAATATGTGGGCATTAGAGATTGTCGGATTTTCTTTATTGATAGATCCCTCTTTTACGAAGTATTCTATTTCATAAAAATATTCATAAATTTTAGAAGTATCCTTAATGAAAAGGTCTTTACATCTTTGCAAGTGGATTTGTTTTATTAATTCAAACACCCGTAGAGCATCACTGATTTCACCGTTCAATTTTTTTTGAAAAATCTCTTGGAGCATGCGTGTCGTCTTGGCAAGTGCCGAGACAACAATGATTATTTGAGTATTTGGTTCTTTATTTTTTAAGACAAGTCCAACCCACTCAATTAATTTTTCATAGAGCATCATTAATCCTGCTCCGCCAATTTTACTTACTGAATACTTTTTCATTTTTTTGGGTTTATTGTTTTTAAATTTGAATTCTTTACTTATAAAATAACAAAAGTCAGTAGGGAAGTTAAGTTTTTTAACATCGGGCTTTGATTTGTGACTTTTTGTAAAATCTGTTAAAATAACTAATATGATAAAAATACAGCCTATTGTGAAAGAAATAATCTTAAAAGAATTAGAAGCTTATATTGCTCTTTCTGAGGATTATATGAATATGAGTAGCTATGCTTATAAGATTCGTCCTGAAATAGAAAAGTTAACAAAAAAGAAAGTGACTATAACCAGCTTAGTTGTCGCTTTATCTAGAATTAAGAAAGAATTAAAAAAACAAAAACCTTTAATTAGAGATGTTGTTATAAAAAATATTACCACAAAGCTGCCACTTTCCGAACTTGTCTTTGAAAATGATAATAAATTTATAGAACAAATTGGAACTCTTTATAAAGAAGTATCTATCACTAGAGATGATTTTTTTGTGGCCACGACCAGTATAAATGAAATGAATATATTTGTTTCTTCAAACTTATCAAGGAAGGTAATTAAACATTTTAATAAAAAACCAAAAATAATTAATGAAAATTTAGCTGCCATTGGAGTATCGTTGAGTCCAGAAAATTTTGATATTCCAAATACCTTCTTTTCACTTTTATCTGTTACTGCTCGGGCGAGTATTAATATTGAAGAGCTTATTTCGACATCAACAGAGTTGATTTTTATAGTTAAAGAAAAAGATTTTAGTCGAACTGTTGAAATATTTTCAAAGTTATATAAAAAGTAACATAAATTTTTATAAATATGAAAAGTAATAAAAAGAATTTAATGAAAGTTTTTGAAGGGAGTGATGCCGTTTTTGATTTTTTGAATCCTGAAGCCCTAAAGATGACTTCGGTTGTTGAGTTGCCCGAGTCATTAAATAATTTTAAAAAAGACAAAGTTCGAATTTTTATAAAATTGGTAAATTCTTCACCTCTATTAAATATTAAGTATTTTACGGCTTGGCAGATGCTTTCAGGTATCCCTAAAGAAAAAATAAATGCTATTGAAAATTTAGTAGAATTTTCGTCAGGTAATACTGTCTTTTCATTGGCTATTTTATCTAAATATTTTGGAATTCCAAATATGCATGCAATTATTACTCCGGATGTATTAGAACACAAGAAAAAACTATTAAAATTAGCCGGGGCCGACATTCTAATATCAGACGGTCCACGATGTCCAGATGTTTCGTCGCAGACTGGCGGAGTTTATCAGGCCAAAGTACTGGGTGATAAAATTGGTTGGTATAATTTAAATCAATATACGAATAAAAATAGCCAAATAGCATCAGAGACCTATATTGGTAAAGAATTATGGAATCAATTAGGAAATAAACTTTCAATTTTTGTGTCCACCATAGGCACATCAGGAACAATATTTGGGGCTGGTAAATTCTTGAAAGAAAAAAACAAAAAAATTTTTATCTGTGGAGCCACCATAAAAAAAGGTTCTTCTATCCCAGGGCCGAGAGGTGAAGAGGCCATAAATAAATTGAGCTTTCCTTGGAGTTTCGTTGTTGATAAAACAGTTGCTGTTGATCAGGAGTCGGCCTATTTAGAAAGTTTAAAGTTAATCCGTCTTGGTTTTCTTGTTGGGCCCTCAACAGGTATGCAATTGGCGATGATAAACAAACTTATACCAATATTGAAGAAAAATAAATCACTAAATAAATATAAAAATAAAAAAGGAGAAATATTGGTAACTTTCCTTGCTTGCGATACTATGTTTCCATATGTCGATGATTATTTTTCGGTCTTACCCAAAAAGTATTTTAAACCCGAAAGAACTTTGAATATTTAATCCTGCACAGGCCTTGCCTATGTACATAGGCAAGGCCTGTGCAAAATATGGTATAATTTTACAATTATGGCTGAAAATAATGATGAAATAAAAAAAGAACTTGAACAACTTGAGAATGATATGACTCAAGGAAATTTTTGGGATGATAAAGACAAAGCCAAAGGAGTAATAAAAAGAATTGCTTTTTTAAAAGATGAAATGTTGGGCCAGCAAAAATATGATAAAGGTAACTGCATTTTATCTATTTTATCTGGGGCCGGCGGTGATGATGCTGAGGACTTTTCTTCTATGCTTGTCCATATGTATATAAAATATTTTGAAAGAAAGAATTTAAATTGGAGCGTTATCCATGAAAACAAAAATGATGTGGGTGGCTATAGAAATATTTCAATCGAAGTTTCTGGCAAAAATGCTTACGGCACACTCAAAAACGAATCTGGTGTTCATCGACTTGTCAGAATTTCACCATTTAATGCCAAAAGTCTTCGTCATACCTCATTTTCACTTGTTGAAGTTATCCCTGAATTAGAAAAAAATGATGGGGTGATTGAAATCAGGCCTGAAGAGATAAGAATTGAATTATCTAAATCAGGTGGTCCTGGTGGACAAAATGTTAACAAGCGCGAAACTGCTGTTCGAATTGTTCATTTACCAACTAATCTGTCTGTCCACGTCACATCTGAACGATCTCAAGAACAAAACAAAGAGAAAGCACTTGAGATGCTGAAAGGTAAACTATTTAAGAAAAGAGAAGAGGATAAATTGCGGGAAAAAGATGGATTATCGATTTCAAAGACTGTTGATATCGAATGGGGTAGCCAGATAAGGTCATATGTCCTTCATCCTTACAAAATGGTCAAAGATCATCGAACAGAAATTGAAATTCACGATGTTGACTCTATCCTTTTAGATGGTGATATAGATAAATTTATTGAAGCCGAACGCATTTTGTGATATTCTTTATAAGGTAATGATCTATTTTAATAATGTTACAAAAAAATACAAAGACAACACATCCCTAGAAGATATTAGTATCACTATAACTGCGGGTGAATTTGTGGCCATTGTCGGTCACTCCGGAGCGGGGAAAACAACTCTAACAAAATTAATTTTAGCCGAAGAGTCACCATCAGATGGGACAGTTTTTTTTGAGTCAACTGATATTCATAAACTTTCAAGCAAAGCTTTAACAAATTTCCGTCGTAAAATTGGTGTTGTTTTCCAAGATTTTAGATTATTACCAAATAAAACAGTTTATGAGAATATCGCTTTTGCCATGGAGGCGATTGAAAGAGACGAAGATTCTATCCGAAACGATGTACCTCATGTTCTTGAGTTGGTTGATCTGACTTCGAGAGCCAATCATTTTCCTCATCAGCTCTCAGGCGGAGAAAAACAACGCCTAGCTATTGCCAGAGCTATTATTACCCAACCGGATTTAATTATTGCTGATGAACCAACTGGTAATTTAGACCCAATCAATACAAATGAGGTTGTTAATCTATTAAAAAAGATAAATGAATTAGGTACGACAGTTATTTTGACTACTCACAATAAGACAGTTCTAGATAAAATAAATAAACGCGTAATTACTCTTGAGAACGGTCGGGTTGTTCGGGATGATAAAGATGGTAAATATATGCTATAATTTTTTTATATGTTTGGAATTAAATTAAAAAGAATAATAGTTTCCGGTTATCGTAATTTTACTCGAAGTGGTTTTACTTCCTTGGCTAGTATTCTAGTCATGACTATTACTTTATTTGTTATCACTTCTTTGATTTTTATCCAAGCTGGTTTAAATTCATCGCTTAATGATATTAAAGAAAAGGTTGATGTAACTGTTTATTTTGTTTCTGATGCGGATGAATTTTCAATTAAAAATATTGAAGAAGCTTTAAAAAAGTTACCAGAAGTTAAAGAAGTGACATATACATCGTCAGAACAAGCTTTAATTGAATTTAAAGAAAGGCATTCCAATGACTATTTAACTCTCCAAGCTTTAGATGAGCTTAATGAAAATCCGCTTGGAGCCTCACTTAATGTTAAAGCTAAAGACCCTTCTCAATATGAAAGTATTTCAAAGTATTTTGAAAGTAACGATGCAGCCTCGATTGGAGCCTTAGATTCAGTTGATAAAATTGATTATCATCAAAATAAAGTTGTGATCGACAGATTGACTTCGATTATTGCTGGAGCTCGACGATTGGGTTTTGTGATTTCGTTGGTTCTTGTTTTAATTTCGTTGATAATTACATTTAGTACTATTCGATTGATTATTTATATGTCACGCGACGAAATTAGTGTTATGAAATTAGTCGGGGCAGGGGGTAGATTAATTCGTGGACCGTTTATTGTTTCAGGTATTTTGGTTGGTATTATATCTGCCATTGCCGCCGGTCTTATTTTTATTCCGGTTTCGATTTGGTTAGGCAATCAAATGACTGATTTTATTGGTATAAATTTATTTACTTATTATAAATCAAATTTTGTTCAATTGTTTATTATCATGCTCGCTTCAGGAGTTACAATTGGTAGTATTTCTAGTATTTTTGCCATTCATCGTTATTTACGAAAATAATTTTTTTATATGAAAGAGCGTCTTGATACTATTCAAAAAGAATTATCTAAGCCAAGTTGTAAATATATTTTCGTCGTCGGTGGAGTTATCTCGGGTGTTGGGAAGGGTATTGCTTCATCTTCTATTGGAAAAATTATGCAAGCTCGCGGCCATGTGGTGACTTCGATTAAGATTGACCCATATATAAATATTGATGCCGGGACAATGAATCCGACTGAGCACGGTGAGGTTTTTGTGCTTGATGATGGAGATGAATGTGACCAAGATATGGGTAATTATGAACGATTTTTAGATGTCGATTTGTCTCGCACCAATTACATGACCACTGGTCGTGTATACCAAGAAGTCATTCGGAAAGAAAGAAATCTTGAATATAAAGGCAAAAATGTGGAAGTGGTGCCCGATGTGCCTCTTGAAGTAATTCGTCGAATCGAAGAAGCCACTAAAAAAGCGAACGCCGATATTACAATTATTGAAATCGGAGGAACGGTTGGTGAATATCAAAATGTCTTATTCCTCGAAGCTGCTCGTATGCTTAAAACTAAACGCCATAACGATGTAGCCTTTGTACTGGTGTCTTATTTACCGGTCCCATCTAATTTAGGGGAAATGAAAACAAAGCCAACTCAATATGCTTCTCGAACACTCAATTCAGCTGGAGTTCAGGCCGATGTAATTATTGCTCGTGGGGCTGTAGCTTTGGACCAGAAAAGAAAAGAAAAAATTGCTTTATTTTGTAATGTTCCCGAAGAGAATGTAATTTCTGCTCCGGATGTAAAAAGTATTTACGATGTAGCGCTCAATTTTGAGAAAGATAAATTAGGAGAAACCTTGGAAAAAGTATTGGGCTTACCAAAAAAGACCGCAAATTTGTCAAAATGGAAAAATTTTGTAGCTAAAACAAAAAATGGAAAACAGACAATAAAGATCGCAGTTGTTGGGAAATATTTTGATTCGGGAGATTTTGTTCTTTCCGATGTTTATATTTCGGTACTTGAGGCTTTGAAATTCTCAGCTTATGCCTGTGATACAAAGGTTGAAATCTCTTGCATCAATTCAAAAGATTTTGAATCGAAAAAATTACCACTTTCAGTTTTGAAAAAATATGATGGTATTCTTGTTCCAGGAGGTTTTGGTGAAAGTGGAATTGAAGGAATTATTTCGGCTATTAATTATGTTCGCAAGGAAAAAATTCCATATTTTGGTTTGTGTTACGGAATGCAATTGATGGTCATCGAGTATGCTCGGAATATTCTTCATTTAAAGGACGCTAATACTCGTGAGATAAATCCAAATGCGAAGGATGTGGTCATTGATTTCATGGTTGATCAAAAAGAAAAAATTGAGAATAAAAAAATGGGAGCAAGTATGCGTCTTGGTGCTTACCCGGCTAAATTATTGAAGGGTAGTGTGGCATACGATGCTTATAAGACTGGTTTAATTTCTGAACGCCATCGTCATCGTTATGAGGTGAATAATCTATATAAAGAAAATTTAGAAAAAGCCGGTTTGGTATTCTCTGGCATGTCACCCGATGGTAAGCTTTGTGAAATTGCCGAATTACCACAGAAAGTTCATCCATTTTTCTTAGGAACACAGTTTCATCCAGAATTTAAAGCTAGACCACTTTCTCCGCATCCACTTTTCACGGCCTTTATAAAAGCTTGTTTGAAAAATAAATAAAAAATTTTAGGAAATAAAAAACGGCAATGACTTTGCCGTTTTTTATTTTTATCTTAATGAATCATCACCATTTCGTATCCGACTGGCTTTGATTATTTCTAAGATTTGATTTTCATCATCCTCGATAGCATAGAGGTCGATATCTCCCTTACTGATAGTTTTAAATTTTTCTAATAAATTTTCTTTAATCATTTTATCAATTGGAGTCCAGAAATCAGAACCAAAAAGGATAATTGGAATATTCCCGATTTTTTTAGTTTGTTGTAAAGTTAAAATTTCAAAAAGTTCATTTAGAGTTCCAAAACCCCCAGGACAAAAAATACAAACTTCCGTTGTGTAAGACATGGCTGATTGACGAGTAAAAAAGAAATTAAAAGGGATTTCATCTGTGAGGTAGGGATTATTCATCTGCTCATTGGGTAATTTGATAGTTAAACCAATTGAGCGTCCTCCGGCCTCAAATGCCCCTCTGTTGGCAGCTTCCATGATTCCAGGGCCTCCACCAGATAAAACAGCATAACCGAGCTCTTTGACGATTCTAGAGGTCAATTTTTGGACTTTTTCGTAATATGGCTGGCCTTCAGTGATTCTCGTTGAACCATAGAAAGTTACCGATGGATTAAATGTATTAACGACATGAATTCCATTTTTAAATTCATCGTTAATCATTTTTAATTTTAATTCGTTGAGGTCAAATTCATTGTTTATTTCGTTCATATTGGGTTATTATATATTATTTTTTATTATTTTCAAATTGTATTTTCAGGGTTATATGGTAATATGTGTTTGTTTAGATAATTCATTGCCGAATGGTGTAATGGCGGCAATGAAAAGTAATCTGCTTTACTTTTCATCCGGTTCTCTAAGAAATTGTTGTTATTTTGTTTTCAGAGCTGGGAGATCGTCTAATGGTAGGACACTTCCCTCTGGAGGAGGTTATCTAGGTCCGAATCCTAGTCTCCCAGCTTTGGAAATAAAATAGACAATAGGCCCTCTGGAGAAATTAAATCCCTGACTGGCAGCACCCGCTTAATTAAAAATATAATAATTATAATTATTTAAACATAAAAACATGAAAGAATCTAATCCAGGACAAAAACAAAATGTAGATCAACCTCTTCAGGAGAATGAGGGAGAAATAAACATTGAAGAAATAAAGACAAAATTAAAATCATTAGCTGAGGATGTTTCAAAATGCTTACCTGAAAGCAAAGAATTTATTGAAATTAGGGAAGAGTTTATTAAAATTCAACCAGTGGTTGAAAATGAAATTAAAAAGCAAATAGAAAGAGAAGAAAATTCTGAATATCATTTTTCTATGGACAAAAATCTTGAATATTATTTTGAACTTATTGATAGGTTAAACTTACTTACTGAGCCGAGCAAAGAAATGACTGCAAGGCTTTTTATGGCATCTGGTGATGTAGATTATTCAATTGCGCGGGATATTTTAAGAAAAAGAGAACTATATAAATCTAAAGAAAAAGATATTAATCAACAAGAGAATCTTGCTGATCATATTTTAAAAAAATTTGACTTTTCAGAAGACGAAATACACAAACTCATTCAAAGCTGGCTTACAGTGGAAGAGGATGAAAATCCAGAATATTGTATTTCTGAAAACTTAAAAAAAATAAGATGGCTCGAAGATCAGCGGAAAGGATCTGCAAAATATTTACTTAATAATTTTGGTATTCATGGCTTTGGAAGATACAAGGGACCAGAACTTAGAAAACAATATGATGAAAGGGATAATATGGGGCCATATGGTTTGTTTTTTCAAGCAGCTATGGATTGGAACAATTCTTTTAGTGGTAGTCATGAATCTGCTACGATAGGAGAGAAGGTAGAAGAAAATTCTTTTATTATGAGAATTATCGAAGCTGACGGAAAAATCGATTTAGCAAAAAGATTATTATTCCTCCGAGATAAATATAAACAGAAAATAAAATTTATGTATATGCGCATGCATGGCAATACAGACATAGTGGCACTTGGTGAAGGAAGAGATGGCAACAGCTTGTTTTTAAAAGAAGATCTGAAGGGCAAGGGGATCCAAAGAATTAAAGGACTTTTTGAGGATAATGCAGAAGTTATATTGTCTAGTTGTCTTACTGGTGCTAAGGGCGGGTTAGCTGAGGAAATGTCAAATGTTTATAATGTTAAAGTTATCGGGGCTGACAAAACGACCGAAGGACATCCACAGTCAGTAGAGATTAAAAAAAATTCTGCTGGTGACAATTTAGAATTTAATATTGTATTTAACACAGTAGATCGTGAAAATGAAGAAAATGACAAAAAAGCAAAAGGCACAGTAATTTACGAACCAAAAAAATAATAAAGTATTGTTGTTAAACTGTAGCAAGAACTGTTTTAAATTCACAAAATTTTAAATATAAAATGAAAAAAGTATATATAGCAATAATAATACTGGTTTTAATTGGAGTAGGTTATTACTTTTTTGTCTATAACAAAAAAGTAGTTTTATATATTCCTCAAACTCAATCGATGTCTGATTATGTTTCATATAAAAGTTCAGAATACAGTCCGAGTTTTGTATATCCGAGAACTTGGGGGGAAGTTTCTATCATTGAGGGTAGGAAAACTTGCCCAGAGGAAGATACTTACCGCACTTCCGATACGCTCAATACTTATGATTGGGAGTATTCTTTTTCTGACATTAAGTTGCCTAATTCGGACAGTTTTATCCGAACTGGTATTCGCATTTATGAACTTGATCCAAAAGATTTGAATGAATGCGGAGATGATTTTTTGTTGAAAATTGCAAATAAGGAAATTTATCCGGAAGCTCTGTCTTCTGTTAAATTTAATTCAATTACGAATGATAATGGTCTTTCTGGTATTTTTAATTCTAGCGCCAGCAGATTAAACACTGAAGGACGAACACAGTATACCTTCTTTGTGGAAAAAACTTTCGGAGTATATTATGTTATTCAGCCTTACTTTAGTTTCATCCCATATTTCGATTCTCCTGAACTTAAAGAGATGGAAGGAGAGTTTGGTGGAGATATGAATAAGTATATTACTCTTGGAAAAACTTCTATAAATATTAGAAAACATCTGAAAGATTTCCAGGCTATGTCTGAGAGTTTAAATTTTAAAAGTGAATTCTAAAATTATTATTTAATAAGTGTTTTCAACAGTTTGATTGATTAAAATTTAATAAATCTGTTGTATAATATAATTATATGAAAAATAATATATCAAAAGGCGGCTCGGGATGTATTTACGGGCTTGCTCTCATAGGGTCTTTGGTCTATTTCTTAAAAGGGGCGGTAACTTTTGGAGCCATCATGCTTGCGATTGGAAAATCGATTGCGTGGCCAGGAGTACTTGTTTACCATTTATTAAAATTCTTACAAATTTAAAGCTATAGCAAAACTGTAGCAAGAACGGTTCTTGCTGTGGGTTTAATATTGTATAATAAATTTATGGAAAGAAATAAATTTTGTGTTGGAGTTAATGCTCTAGTTGTCCGAGACAACAAAATTCTTTTGGGTAAAAGAAAAGGTGGTTTTGGAGATGGAAGTTGGGGGCTTCCCGGAGGTCATCTGGAATTTAAAGAAAATATACAAAAAGCAGTTGCCAGAGAACTTTTTGAAGAAACCGGAATGGAGTGTGATTCATTTGTTTTTTCTAATGTTTTTAATGATACTTTAGATAAAGACCATTATATTCAATTTAGTTTTATTGCAGAGAATCCACGAGGTGAGCCAATTCTCAAAGAGCCCGATAGGTGTTTAGAATGGAGATGGTTTGATTTAAATAATTTGCCTGACAATATAACAAAACCACACAAGCCCAACATTGAATCTCTTAAAACCAAAAATATTTTTACAGATTGCTAATTATAAATTAAAAATATTTTGATATAATATATTTATGAAAATAATACACAAAATCGCCGCGGTAGTTATACAAGATAATAAGTTTTTATTGGTTCGTAAAAATAAATCAGAAATTTGGACAAGCTTGGGTGGCCATCCAGAAGAAGGGGAAACTGAAGAGCAGGCATTAATTCGTGAAATAAAAGAAGAAATGGGTTGCGAGGCAAAGTTAGAAAAGAAATTGGGAGATTTTGAAGCCAAAGCTGGGGAAGATGATGCTATCGTCCGCCTATCGACTTATTTAGTAACATTAAAGGGGCCGATAATTTTTGAAGACCCAGAACTTGCTGAGTATCGTTTTTTTGATAAAGATTTTATTAATCAAGGAATAAAAATTCCTGATTCTATTAAAAATGGAGTTTTGCCATATTGCCTAGAAAACAAATTACTAAATTGGTAATTTCATTTCGATTAAAATAACACCAGCGACATTCTTGCTGGTGTTATTTTAAATTTTAATCTAATTTAACCCATTTATGGCTACTTTTTCTATTACTACATTCGGCACATTTAAAATCATCAGGTAAATCCTCCCACTTAGTTCCTGGGGCGATTCCTCTTCTTTCATCTCCTTTTTCTTCGTCGTATATCCAACCACAATCCATACATCGATATCTAGACATAATTTTGTAATTTATTTATTAATAATTTTATTATATATGATTATCTAATTTTTTGATATAATCTATTTATGAAAAAATATACCAGGGTGAATTTCTTAAATGGAGTAATTTGTTTTTATTAATTCCACTATTAATTGCGATTATTTATAGTGTGTATTGGTATGCAATTTTTATGTTTTTTATGTTTATTGTTTCTTTTGATTTCCATTTTTTTCATGAAGCAAAACAAGTTTATTACTTAGATGTTGTTTCATCTAGTATTATCATGCTTTCTAATTTTGTTTTACTTTTCATGGGACATTGGCTACTTCCATATAGTATCATCGCTGTTCTCTTTGCGTTAGTTGCTTTATTTTTCTATTTTAGAAGATCAAAAGGGGGTTACTATTTCAATCATAGTCTTTGGCATTTTTTCTCAGCCGGAGTTTGTATTTTTTGTTTACTGACATTTATATCTTAAGTTCAAATTTTTAATAAGAGATAATTAAACTCTCTTCCAATGCAAAAGGTTTGGCAAGTAAATTATTTTTTATGCCAATAAAAAAAAGAGGCATAATGATATGACTCTTTTTGAATAATTTCGCGGGGAAGATAGGACTCGAACCTACGACCCAACCTTAAAAGGGCTGAGCTCTAACCAACTGAGCTACTTCCTCGGGTAAAATGATATTTGTTTATATATTAGTTATATTTTATAAACTGTCAAGTTTGTGTATAATTAAAATATGTCGGAAATTTTGGAATTTGGGATTAAAAGAGAAAATGAAGAAAGGCGGGATGGAGGCTGTTCGGTTGTTTTCGATCCTGAAAGTCAAAGATATGCGGTTTATACAAATTTAAAAAACGATAGATGGGGTTTGTATGGAGGAGGATTTGATGAAGGGGAGAATGAAATGGAGGGTTCACTCAGAGAATTGATTGAAGAGAGTGGACTATTTGATTTCGGATATATCGAGAAAATTGATAAAGTCATAACGCACTATTTTAATACAAATAAAGAAGTGAATCGTGTTGCATATGCTAGTTGTTTTTTGGTAATCTTAAATAGTACTAAGCAACGACCACCCCAATT
>CAZLXA010000012.1:0-1216 GCA_964563715.1 uncultured Candidatus Saccharibacteria bacterium
GCATTTTGGCATTACGGATTCGTTTGCCAAGTGATTCATTTGAGTCATCGAGTTCAACTCTGATGTTAGAATTTTTTAATGAGTTAAATATTTCATTAGCGTACTCTTTTTGATGTTCCGAAATTGGTAAGACAACAACTTGGACAGGAGAAAGCCAAACAGGGAAGGCGCCTGCAAAATGTTCAATCATAACACCCATGAATCTTTCAAATGAACCAGAAATAGCACGATGTATAACAACCGGTCTTTCTTCTTCACCACGCTCATTTATAAACTTAAGTTCAAACCTTTCAGGTAAATTAAAATCACATTGAATCGTGGCTAATTGCCATTCACGACCTATAGCATCTTTAAAGACAAAGTCTAATTTTGGGCCGTAGAAGGCTGCTTCATCTCGGGCAATTTTATAATTTAAATTATTTTCTTTAGCAGATTTTTCGAGAGTTTCCTCAGCTTTATTCCAAACTTCATCACTACCTAAATATTTACTTTTATCATCACCTCGAACCGACAAAGTAACTCGGTACTCATTCATCATGCCCATTGTTGTATAAAAAGATTTTATAACAGAAACAATACTACTAACTTCTTCTCCGATTTGAGATACACGACAAAATAGATGACCGTCATCTTGGGTGATAGCTCGAACGCGTGTCAGACCGGAGAGTTGTCCGGCTTTTTCATAACGATAAACTGTTGCTGGTTCAAAATATCGAACCGGCATATCGCGATATGAGAATTGATTATCGGCAAAAATTTGCATATGATGTGGACAGTTCATTGGCTTCATAAAAAATTCTTCATCTCCACCTTTAACCCGGAAAAGTTCATTACCAAATTTAGCAGCGTGACCTGAAGTTTCATATAAACTTTGTTTTGCAATATGGGGAGTCCAGACTCTATCGTAGCCTTTGTTTTTATGTAAATCCCAAAGATAATCTTCAATTTCTTTGCGAATTATCATTCCCTTTGGATGCAAAAGGGGAAGACCGGGGCCAACTAAATCAGAGATAGTAAAAAGTTTTAATTCTTTCCCAATTTTTCTGTGGTCTCGTTTTTTGGCTTCTTCTTGTTGAATTATATAAGCATCCAGTTCTTCTTTGGTATTAAATGCAAGTCCGTATATTCTCGTTAGCATTTTATTTAATTCACTTCCTCGCCAATAAGCACCAGCGACACGATCGAGTTTAAAAGAATCAATTGGAATTTCTTTTGA
>CAZLXA010000012.1:1316-18064 GCA_964563715.1 uncultured Candidatus Saccharibacteria bacterium
AATAAGCACCAGCGACACGATCGAGTTTAAAAGAATCAATTGGAATTTCTTTTGATGGGTTTTCTGTATGTCCACCTCGGCAAAGGTCGGTAAAATCGCCACAAGTATAAAGAGTTATCTTTTCTCCGCGAGAAATAATTTCATCTATCAATTCAGTTTTATAAATGTTGCCGGCAAAATATTCTTTAGCTTCACTTTCGGATACTTCTTTGTGAGTAAATTCTTTCCATGAAGGAAGATTTTTCTTCATTGTTTTTTCAAGTTCAATTAAATCTGTATCATTTATTTTATCTGCCCCAAAATCGATATCATAATAAAAACCGTTATCGACGGCTGGACCGAGGGTTAATTGTCCATCTTTGTAGTGCTCTTTTGCGGCTTGAGCAAGTAGATGAGCCAAAGTGTGGCGGATATGAGATAAATGTTCATTGTTTTCCATTTAAATATCATAACACATTTATTTAAAGGATAAAATAGGAATTAAAAGGGTTTACCCCCACACCTATATTGTCATTGCTTTTTTGTTCTGCAGATCTAATATTATCCTTTATCAATATTTTATACTTATATACAAGTATTATTATTTTTTATATTGAAAAAGCAGAACGATGACAATATAGGTGTGGGGGTTTGCATTTTTCCTGAAAATAGCTATACTATCTATATGGTAATACGAATGCGACATACACGGGCCCATACCGGGAACCGAAGATCACATCACGCTCTTAAGGCAGTGATTTTTACTACATGTACAAACTGTAAAGAGAAGAAGGAGACTCATATCGTTTGTAAACATTGTGGTTTTTATCGAGGACGAAAAGTTCTTGATGTGGTTAAAAAAGTGGAAAAGAAACAAGCTAAGAAAAGTAGTAAGTAGCAAGTAGTAGGTAGTAAGGTTTAAATCTTATTACTTTCTACATTCTACATACTTCATACTACAAAAACTATGGCAAATCGGCACCTTTCACGTTCAATTGTTTTGCAGACACTCTTCGAGTGGGATTTTTCTGTCTCGGGTGATACAACTAACGAGATGCTTGAGCGTAATATTTTAGAATTTGGACCGGGGCTTGATGATGGGGCATTTATGTCCGAACTTTTTCTTGGTATTGTTAAAAAGAAAGAAATCATTGATGAAATAATTGAAAAAGCTGCACCAGATTGGCCAATAGATAAAATTTCGATCATTGATCGAAATATTTTACGTATTGGATTATATGAATTATTATTCGGCGACAGAGAACAAGTTCCACCAAAAGTCGCGATTAATGAATCGATTGAATTAGCAAAAAGCTTTGGCGGAGAAAATTCTGGTAAATTTATTAATGGGGTTTTAGGTGGAGTCTATAAAGAGATAGGTGAACCGGGCAAAGACGACGTAAGTAAAAAGAAAAATAAACATATTGAAACTGATCCAGCTAAATTTCCAATTGAGAAAAAAGCCGGAGCGGTTGTTTACGCCCGCCACGAGGGACAAATATATTTTGCTTTTGTTCACGATGTTTTTGGATATTGGACTTTATCTAAAGGTAGCATTGAAGAGGGTGAAAACGAAGAAGAGGGTGCAATACGAGAGATTAAAGAGGAGATGGGCCTTGATATGAAAATAAAAAATCTACTTGGACGCAATGAATATATTGCGAATCATCCAGAGAAAGGTAAAATTCGAAAACAAGTTGTTTTCTTTTTGGCTGAATCAGAATATACCGATATTGTTTTAGAAAAAGGTACAGGTGGGCTTGATGATGCCCGCTGGTTTCCAATTAATGAAGTGGCTGGACTTAAAATTTACGATAATATGATTCCACTTTTGACGAAAGCGATTGAAATATTAACAACTAATAATTAGGTGCTAGTTTCTAGTGATTAGGTTTTAGAATTAATAATTTTAAAAACCTTACTAGTCACTAGAAACTAGAACCTAGAACCTAATTTATGATTGACTTCTCAGGATTCGAAAAAAAGACAAATATAATTTTTAATGATAAAAAGCTACTCGAACAGGCTTTTATTCATCGTTCTTACATTAATGAAAATACCGGTTTATCACTTTGTCACAATGAACGCCTAGAATTTTTAGGCGATGCGGTGCTTGAATTAATTGTAACTGACTATTTATACAATAAATATCCTGACCACGATGAAGGTGATTTGACCGCTTATCGTTCAGCACTCGTTAATGCTGTCATAATTGGTGAAGTGGCACTATCTCTTGGAATGAATGAATATTTGCTTTTATCAAAAGGAGAGGCTAAAGATATCGGCAAAGCCAGGGGGTATATTTTAGCCAATACTTATGAAGCATATGTTGGAGCAGTGTATCTTGATTGTGGTTATGATGTAGCAAAAAGTTTTATAGCTAAAACTTTAATGAATAAAATTGACACAATTGTTGCTAAGAAATTGTGGCGTGACCCAAAAAGTTTAGTCCAAGAAAAATCACAAGAATTTTTGAATGTTACACCTTCTTATAAAGTTCTTCATGAAGCAGGGCCTGACCACGATAAACATTTTACAATTGGAATTTTCTTCGGAGCAGATTTAATTGCTGAAGGTAAAGGAAAATCTAAACAAGAGGCAGAACAAGCGGCAGCTCGAAACGCATTAGAAACTAAAGAATGGCTTGATTAAAATGACCCTAAAATCAATTGAACTAACAGGATTTAAATCGTTTGGTAAAAAAAGTGTTGTTGATTTTACAACACCGATTACTTCGATTGTTGGTCCTAATGGTTCAGGTAAGTCCAATATTGTCGAAGCTATTCGTTTTGTTTTAGGAGAACAATCAATGAAATCGCTTCGCGGAAAGGGCGGAGTTGATCTTATTTTTAAAGGCTCAAAAGGACTATCATCATCAAATCGAGCACAAGTATTAATTACTTTTGATAATACAAATAAAATTTTTTCTTTTACAAATAGTGGTTTAGGAGTTTCACTTGATTTTGATGAAATAATTATTGGCCGAGAAGTTTTTGCCGATGGTGCAAATAAATATTCTATTAACCACACAGAAGTTCGTTTGAAAGATGTGGTAGATTTGCTAGCCTCGGTTAATATTGGTAGTTCTGGACATCATATTATTTCTCAAGGTGAAGCTGATCGGGTTTTGAATGCTTCCAATAAAGAACGCCGAGGGATGATAGAGGATGCCCTTGGCCTTAAGGTTTATCAATTTCGAATTAAAGAATCAACTCGAAAATTAGAAAAAACACTTTTAAATATAAAAGAGGTTGCAGCTTTGCGTAGGGAGATTGCCCCGCATTTAGCATTCTTGAAAAAACAAGTTTTGGTTGTTGAGAAGGCTCGAGAGATGCGTGAAGAATTAAAGAATTTGTATAGAATTTATTTATCAAATGAAGGGACTTATATAAAAAAAGAAGGTGTTCGCTTAGTTAATTTAAGACAAAATCTAGAAGAAAAAGGAACAAATCTTGATGTGAGGATAAGTGAATTACAGAAACAAAAAGATGAAAATAAAATTGAAAATATTTTTGAAAAAGAAATAAAAGAAAATGAAAATTTAGTTTCTACTATTCGTGAAAATAAAAACGAGCTTGTTAGAAAATTGGGCCGAATTGAAGGAATTATTGAAGGAATTGAGCATCAATTTAAACAAGTCAAAGAAGTTAAAAATAAAACTGTTAGTGAAAGTGAAATGAGGGTATTTATCGATGATCTATCGGTGCAAATCGATGAAGCAATTTCGAGTGAAAATTTGCCAAGTATTATTGAGACTCTTAAAAAGATTAAATTACATTTAGTAGAATTTTTTGATAAAAAAGAAGAAAATTTCGATGCTCCAAAACCATTAAATGAAAATATAGAATATCTAGAAATGCAAAAGAGCAGAGAGGGCATAGTGAGTGATATTGAGAAAATAAAAATTGATGAGGAAAAAATTATCAATATAATCAGAGAGCTTAAACAAAAAGAGCAAGAAAATTTATCATCATATCGAGATAGTGAGCGTATTTTGTATGAACTTTTGAGCCAGAAGAATGAAGTCACTTCAAATACTCATTCTCTTTCTTTTGAAGAAGAAAAAATTTCTATTCTTAAGAATGCATTTGAAATGGAATTAATGGAAGCTGGAGTTTTAATTGGCCGAGAGATCATGACTTTTGCTCAAACAGAAATGGAGGGTGAAACAAATAGACAAGCTCAAGAAGATTTGCGCCGTAAAATAGAAAGAATAAAAATTAAAATTGAAGATGCTGGTTCTGGTGGTGGTGGGGATATAATGAAAGAATTTGAAGAAACCACTGAACGCGATCAATTTCTAGCTAAAGAAATAGATGATTTAAATAAAAGTATTAAAGATTGTAATATTTTAATTCAGGAATTAAAAGAAAAGTTAGATACGGAATTCAAGGGTGGAGTAGAAAAAATAAATAAACAGTTTCAGGAATTTTTTGCTCTAATGTTTGGTGGTGGAGGTGCCTTTTTATCTATTACCATGGAAAATAAAAAACCAAAGAAAAACAATGATGAGTCTATTGAAGATGAAGAGGAAGAAGTAGAAAATGAAGAGGAAAGTGAACTTGGTTTTGAACGGGGGATAGAGATCAATGTTAATTTGCCTCATAAAAAAGTTAAAGATTTGCATATGCTCTCAGGAGGAGAGAGATCGTTGACTTCTATCGCTCTTCTTTTTGCTATCTCACAAGTCAATCCACCACCATTCTTGGTTCTTGATGAAACTGACGCGGCCCTTGATGAAGCCAATTCTCGTAAATACGGAAATATGCTTGAGAATTTATCAAAGTATTCTCAGCTTATAGTTGTGACTCATAATCGCGAAACAATGTCTCGAGCCCAAGTCCTCTACGGAGTGACGATGAGTGCTGAAGGGGCATCGAAACTTTTGTCTATTCACCTCAAAGACGCCACCTCCTACGCCAAATAAATCTTTGGAAGTCCGACTTCCAAACTTCCGGAGATTGTTGTATTTCTCAATTTATATTGATGTGTATTTTATTGGGTAATAATATTGACAAACAGTCAATATTATGCTAATATTTAAAAGAATGAGAGTGAGCAAATTAGTATCTAAAGAATTGGTCCTACTGGAGCCAGTCGGATAGCTAGTCCTCAGCGATCATCGTCCTTTAATAATTTTTATCATGAAAAAAGCAATTTTTTCAGTAATGATGGCGTTTCTGTTGGTATGCGCCTCGCTGTCCTCTTTTGGGCTGAAGACTAACACTGAGATCTACAACATAATCCAAATGAGCAAGGAATACAACTCCTCGCATGGGATTAAAAACCCTAATGAAATTTGGCCTGGTCAAATTCTTACATTTCTATTTGAGGATGGAACCTGGAATGAAGTAATCGTTGAAAAAGGCGACAATCAATGGAAGATTATTCGCAAGCTGGATAAGCTAAAGAACGAGCACGGTGAGATTATTTCTCCTGTTAAAGATACGCTGGTGCCACTTTTGCCTCAACCTATGCCAATTGATTCTTCCATCACGGAACCATTTCATTGGTGGTGGTCATTTCCATGGGGATGGTTACTTCTTGTTATTGCTGTATTGGTTATTGGTGGTAAGCTTTTTGAGATGCTGTATAACAACAGAAGACAAAATCCCGTAACTGCAGGCCCTCCGCAAGTAAATGGAGGAGTTAGAGACAACGAAGCGTATTCCAGAATGAATCAGGTTGCACAAAACAGATTTCCTGGATCACAAATCGTTATTAAAAACATTAGGCGTGGATGGCTCTCTGGTTGGGCTCAGGTGTTTTACGCAGAGGGTAAAACAAAAACACTCAAATTAAAAGATGTTGCAGCTTACGCAGGTGAGGCAACGATCAACGGAAGAGAGCAGACTATATACTTTCTTCAGGGATGCGGCAATGATGCACGCGGGGGAAATTATATGACTGGAGATGATCTTGAGTTCCGGCCACATGTGATTATTAGTCAGGATGGGTCTGAAAGTCCGCTTCCAGCAGAGGCTGCGGAAATTGCTGAGACTAAGCAGGTTGTAGAAGAACAGGCACCTATTACAACACCGGTGATCCTTGGATCAGAGACTCATCAACAAAAAATGTTAATTCTTGATATTGCTAAAATCCTTGCTGCCAGGGAAGATATTCATGAGTTAACAATTGACGGTAACGCTGACGCATTAGGATTGCAGGCAAAATTCAAATTTACACCTCCAGAGAAAAAAGTTTCAGAAAAATCCACCGCTGATGAAAAAAAATAGTGGTAAACCACTAAACAAATGCAAACAGGCTCTCACGAAAGTGGAGCCTGTTTTTTATTTCATCTATATATTTTCTTTTAAGAATTCGGTAATTGTTAGTCCTCCGTCTTTTATTTTTTTAGCATTTTCAAGACCAACATAACGATAGTGCCATGATTCATATCTGTAGCCAGTAGTCTCTTCTTTGCCTTGTGGGTAACTTTGCACAAAACCAAATAAATGTGCATTTTCTCTAAGCCAAAAATCTTCCGGTGTGTCGCTAAACTTACCTGTAGCTGAAGAGTAATTGACTGTTGGCCCGGTAATATCTACGGCTGTTCCTAGTTGGTGTTCCGAATGACCAGGTTTAGCGATAGAAATTCTTGCTCTTTTTTCATCAACTTTCAAAGCATTATTAAATAAAGTTTTTTGCGTCTCATAACTTCTAAAGCCTGAAGTTGCTTTGATAACATAACCATCAGAAAGAGCGGCTTGGGACATATTTTCAAAAGCGTCTCTTGCTTCGTCGATTAGACAAATAACTTTTCTGGTACTATATTTAGTATCGATTTCTCTTAATTTTTTGGGAACATAATTTATATTTGGTAATTTTATTTCTTGTCCTAAATCAAGTAATAATAAATCATCATAATCTTCATCCGACTTCATGCAAGCTGTATTATTTTCTTCATCTTTTTCCTCAATTTCTTCAACACTTGAAATTCCTTCAGGTTGATATTTTTTATTCAAAGTAATTATTCGGTGACTCGTTTCTTTTAAATTTGCACCCAGAAATGTTGCAGAAAAAAGCATTCCACGCATTGTGTCAGTCGAGAAATATTGGTCGAAAATAAAATTACCAAGCGAGTAGACTATTATTTTGCCTTTATATTCTCCGATATCTTGTATTACATGGGGATGGTGCCCAATAATCATATCAGCACCATTATCTATTGCATTGTGGGCTAGTTCTTCTTGTCTACTATTATGGATTGTTTTATATTCAATACCCCAGTGGAATGAAACAATAAGTACATCACATTTTGTTTTGGCGTTTGTGATTATTGTATTTATGTTAGGGTCACTTGCAAGTAGTATCCCTGCGGTATTTTCTTTGGCTTCAAGCCAATTGGGTCCAACATCTGTAAATCCTAAAAAGCCAAATTTAATTCCATTTTTTTCGATGATAGTTGGAGAAGTTGCATCAATTTTATTGATACCGGCCCCAGTTTTTAATATTCCATTTTCTTCTAATCGCATTAAGGTATCTTTGAAAGCCGTAATATTCCAATCGCCAACATGATTATTAGCAAAAGAGACAATATCAAAACCAGCCTCTTTTATTACAGGTAAAATGCTCGGGTCCATCCGGAAAGAATATTTACTTCCGACATTATTCCCAACATCAGAGACTGCACCTTCTAGGTTTGCAAATAAAATATCAGCTTCTTTTAATTCACCTAAGTTTTCAAATAGTCGATTATAATCTCCTTCAAAATTTTTATCAATTGAGCTTTTAACTCCGCGGGCCAGCATCATATCTCCGACGAAATATATCGTAGTATTTTTTACAATAGGTTCTTCTTGTTTAGGTTTTAGGGCTTGAGCGGTCTGGTCGAGATTTTTGATATTTATTTTTTCATTTATAAAAACTATCCCAACAAAGAAAATTATTGAGATGAGTAGTGATATTGAAATAATTTTTATATTTTTCATATTAACAAAAAGGGGATTATCGTAATTCGTAATCGATTGTCTTTTTATTCATGTCAGCATTTTTAACTACAAATTTAACTTTATCCCCGAGGGTATATTTTTTGTGAGTTCTTTTACCTTTAATACTCATGCCTTCTTTATCAAAAGTATAATAATCATCTTTTAAATCTCTCATGCGAACCATTCCTTCACATTTTGTTTTCTTATCTTCAACATACAGACCCCATTCTGTGACTCCAGTAATTATACCATCATATTTTTGACCTATACGCATTGACATGTATTCCACTTGTTTATATTTAATAGATGATCGTTCAGCTTCGGCGGCTTCTTTCTCACGCAATGATGCATCTTGGCTCATTTGTTCATATTCGAACCATCGCTCTTTTGGAATAGTTTTATTTTCCAGAAAATCAGAAAGTAAACGATGAACAATAACATCTGGATACCGGCGAATAGGGGAAGTAAAGTGAGTGTAATATTTAAAACCTAAACCATAGTGACCAATATTTTTTGTTGAATATATAGCTTTGGCCATTGTACGGATGATTGCCGTATTTATCGTATCTCGGATTGGACTATGTTCAAGTTTAATTATTAATTTATTTATTTCTTCAGTTGGGATTAATCCATTTTTTAGTGTCACTTTATGTCCAAGCCTTTTTAGAAAGGTAGCTAAATCTTTTATTTTTTCTTTATTGGGGAAATCGTGAATTCGATATACGAAAACTCCGTCTGTTCCATCTTTCTTTTTCTTTGACATAAATTCAGCCACACGCCGATTAGCCAGGAGCATAAATTCTTCAATCAGTTTATTGGTGTCACCCCGGACTTTAGTAAAGACAGATAAAGGAACACCGTTTTTATCTAATTGGAATTTGACTTCGTCTTGCTCAAGAGATATAGCTCCTTCGTCAAAACGTTTCTTTAGAAGTTTCTTGGCAATATTATTTAGAATAGAAAGTTCTTCAAATAAAATTCCTTTTTTATCATCCAAGACTTTTTGGGCTTCTTCATATGAAAATCTTTTATCAGAGTATATTATTGTTCGTCCAAACCATTCATTATGAATTTGCCCTATTTTATCGATTTCAAAAATTGCCCCAAAAGTTAGTCTGTCAACATTAGGATTTAAACTACAAATTCCATTCGAGAGTTCCTCCGGAAGCATTGGTATTGTCCGGTCAACTAAATAAACAGAGGTTCCACGATTTTTTGCCTCATTATCTAATTCTGTCCCTAATCGGACATAGTGAGAAACATCAGCAATATGGATGCCGATTTCAAAATGGCCATTTGGAAGTTTTTTAAACGAAATAGCATCATCAAAATCTTTAGCATCAATTGGATCAATGGTAAAGGTTGTCGTATTTCTCATATCTTTTCTACCTTTTAAATCTTTTTCGGTGATTCCTAAATTAGATATTTTTTGGGCTTCTTTTAAAATAAAAGTCGGGAAGGTGGCATTGAATCCTTTTTCAAGAGCGATAGCTTCCATCTCAGCATTGTGTTCCATTGGCATACCCAATATATTTGTGATTTCTCCGATTGGAGCTTTTTTGGCATCAGTCCATTCGGTGATAGTCACAAAAACTTTTTGGCCAATTTTTGCCCCCGCCAATTTATTTTGTGGAATTATAATATCTGAATACATTTTTAAATCAGACGGAATTAGAAAATATATTTCATTTTCTTTTTCAAGTACACCGGCATAGCCCTTTTTTGAACGATTGATTATTTTCAATACTTCTCCAGTTTGGGCTCCGTCTTTTTTTTGTGGGTGCAGTAAAACAGAAACAGTATCTCCATTACAAGCTGTTCGCAAAAAACTATGTTCGATTTCAATAACATTGTTATTACCGATACTTCTAACTGAGCCTGTGCCCCTATGAGAAATATTGATTATTCCTTCAATTTTATTATTAAAATTTTTGCCTTTCGGTATTTCTTTCATCCCGTTAGAAGTAGGGAATCTTTAGATTCCCGTACTTTAATTAATTAATAACTTCATCTTTGTATATTATCTTGATATAAGCCCGTTAGCACATATAACATATGGGACTTCTAACGGGATTCATTATTTGAGTATAGCATAAAATAACGAATCGTATTGATTTTTTAATGCTCATATGGTAGGATACTTTTATGTTAAAAATTAGATTACAAAGAATCGGGCGCAAGAATGATCCAGCTTTTCGGGTCCTTTTAACAGATTCAAAAAATTCTGCTAAGAGTGGTAAATTTAAAGAAATATTGGGCTCATATAATTTAAAAAAAGGAGAAGTTCTCTTTAAAACTGACCGAATAAAATATTGGATGAGTATGGGAGCTCAAACTTCTGACACCGTTCATAATTTCCTTGTCCACCAGAAATTGATCGAAGGTAAAAAGAAGAATGTCTTATCTAAAAAATCTCCAACAAAAGCCCGCAAAGAATTAAAGAAATCCTAAATAAAACCCGCTTTTAAGCGGGTTTTATTAAATTAAAATACTTTAGGTTTTTGTGTTGCAAGTAAGAAGAACATTGTGATATAATAATTAAGAGCAGTCGTAGTCGGTACACTGCAGATATTTACGAATAATACTATAAAAAATATGTCAGACGATAAAGCATTTTTAGAATATATTGTGAAAGCCTTGGTTGATAATCCAAATGATGTAAAGATTGACCGCACAGTAGATGAGATGGGTGTACTTATAACCATGACAGTTAATAGTTCAGATATGGGTAAAATTATTGGTCGCCAAGGAAACACAGCAAAAGCTATCCGAACACTTCTTCGAGTAATTGGGATGAAGAATAATGCTCGTGTGAATTTGAAGATCAACGAACCAGAAGGGGGAAGAGTTGATGCGCCAGTAGTAGCTGATGTAGAGCAACCAACAATGACAGCAAGCGAAGCTTCAAAGTCTGTTGACTCTGCACTTGAAGATTTGAAAGGAATATAAAATTAGTGATTAGGTTCTAGTGATTAGTGAACAATAAAAAAATGCGTGGGCTTCGCCCACACATTTTTTTTTATTAAATTTCAAAATATTATAGAAGTTATTTTTTTTATTATAAATATGTTATAATAAATACATTATAATTTATGATCTCTTGAGATTAGATAGAATTAAATGAAAAATATAAAATATATTTCTGTGCTATTTTTTTTCTTTTTTGGATTATTTTTAATTACAAAAAATGTATCAGCAGATTCTGCTCCAACGGTAACTACTGATGTGGCGACTTTAAATAATTTCACAACAATCACCTTAAATGGAAATATCACAGCTCTCGGTGGAAACAATGTTACGACTCGAGGATTCGAATACGGTCCTACTACTAGCTACGGAACAACAACTACAGAAAACGGTTCATTTGGAACTGGCACATTTTCTTCAAATTTAACATCTCTTACTCCAAACACGACATACCACTATCGAGCATATGCCACGAACATCACTGGTACTAATTATGGTGAAGATATGACTTTTTTAACTACTCCATATGTTTGGACAGAAAGAACTTCTGCTGGGGAACGAAATTGGCAATCCATCACTTCATCTTCAGATGGAACAAAATTAGCAGCAGTAGCTTATAGTGGTGGTTATATCTATACCTCCGGCGACAGCGGAGCAACATGGACAGAACGTACTTCTGCTGGTTCTCGAAATTGGTATTCCATCACTTCCTCTTCTGACGGAACAAAATTAGCAGCAGGGGTTATAAATGGCTACATCTACACCTCAACAGACAGTGGAGCCACATGGACAGAAAGAACTTCCTCTGGACAAAGATATTGGTGGTCCATCACCTCTTCCTCTGATGGAACAAAATTAGCAGCAGTTAATAATAATAATGGTTACATCTATACTTCAATAGATAGCGGAGGCACATGGACACAAAGGACTTCCGCAGGTTCACGTTATTGGTATTCCATCACTTCCTCCTCTGATGGAACAAAATTAGCAGCAGTAGCTTATAGTGGCTACATCTATACCTCCGGTGACAGTGGAGCCACATGGACAGAAAGAACTTCCTCGGGGCAACGTTATTGGAATTCCATCACTTCTTCCTCTGATGGAACAAAATTAGCAGCAGTGTTTAGGGATGGATACATTTACACCTCAACAGACAGTGGAGCCACTTGGACAGCAAGAACTTCTTCTGGGCAACGTTATTGGAATTTCATCACCTCCTCTTCTGACGGAACAAAATTAGCAGCAGCTGTTGGTAGTGGTTACATCTACACTTCAATAGATGGCGGAGCCACATGGATACAAAAAACTTCTTCTTGGCAATATGATTGGCGTTCCATCACTTCTTCATCAGATGGCACAAAATTAGTAATAGGGAATTATGATAAGGGCTACATTTACACTTACGGCCCAGCGGTCGTTCCAACCCTCATTACCCAACCAACTTCATTAATTGATGCAAATACAATTACTCTAAATGGTAACATTATTTATACTGGTGGAGATAATCCAACTATCCGTGGTTTCCAATATGGTCTAACTGAAAGTTATGGAACTAATATATTAGAAAACGGTTCATTTAGTGCAGGTGCCTATACAGCAAATCTCACTGGATTAACTTCAAACACGACATACCACTATCGTTCATATGCAACTAATGGAGTTGGTCAATCATTTGGTGTAGATCAAACATTCGCGACTCTTCCACTCTCATCTCCAACTGTCACTACGAGCGGACCAGATGCAAATAATTACACGACCGTGACATTAATTGGAAATATCACAGCCCTCGGTGGAAACAATGTTACGACCCGAGGATTCGAATATGGCCTCACTACTAGTTATGGGACAACTACGACAGAGAACGGCTCATTTGGAATAGGTTCATTTTCTTCAAATTTAACATCTCTTACTCCAAACACGACATACCACTATCGAGCATATGCCACGAACATCACTGGTACTAATTATGGTGAAGATATGACTTTTTTAACTACTCCATATGTTTGGACAGAAAGAACTTCTGCTGGGCAACGTTCTTGGCAATCCATCACTTCCTCCTCTGACGGAACAAAATTAGCAGCAGTAGTTTCAAATGGCTACATCTACACTTCAACAGATAATGGAGCCACATGGATAGATAGAACTTCTGCTGGGCAACGTTCTTGGAATTCTATCACTTCCTCTTCTGACGGAACAAAATTAGTAGCAGTGGTTTATGGTGGCTACATCTATACCTCAACAGATAGTGGGGCCACATGGACAGAGCGTACTTCCGCTGGTTCACGTTATTGGTATTCCATCACCTCCACTTCTGACGGAACAAAATTAACAGTAGTGGTTAGGGATGGTTACATTTATACTTCCACAGACAGTGGAGCCACATGGACAGCAAAAACTTCTTCTGGGCAACGTTCTTGGAATTCCATTACTTCCTCCTCTGATGGAACAAAATTAGTTGCAGGTGTTGATTATGGGGGATATCTATACACTTCAACAGACAGTGGAGCCACTTGGATAGAAAGAACTTTTATTGGTTCACATAATTGGACTTCCGTTGCCTCTTCGGCAGATGGAACAAAATTAGCAGCAGTTGATTCCGAGAATAGTACTTATATATATATATCCACAAATAGTGGAGTCACCTGGACAGCAAGAACTTCCTCTGGACAACGAAATTGGCGTTCCATCACCTCCTCCTCTGATGGAACAAAATTAGCAGCTGGGGCTTATAATGGTTATATTTACACCTCAACAGACAGTGGAGCCACATGGACAGAAAGACCTTCTGCTGGACAAAGATATTGGTATTCCATCACTTCGTCATCTGACGGAACAAAATTAGCAGCAATAGGCAGTAACTATATCTATACTTACAGCCCAGCCACCTCTCCAACTCTCACAACCCAATCGGCTTTATCAGTTGATGCAAGTGAAGCTACTCTAAATGGCAACATCACAAATACAGGCGGAGACAATCCAACTATTCGTGGTTTCCAATATGGCCTTGATACAAATTACGGAACAAATATATTAGAAAATGGTTCATTTAGTGCAGGTGCTTATACGGCAAACTTAACAGGGTTAACTCCAAACACCACATACCACTATCGTTCATATGCAACTAATGGAGTAGGTCAATCATTCGGTTCTGACCAGACATTTACAACACTTAGTCTTTCTTCTCCTACTGTCACTACAAGTGGACCAGATACAAATAATTACACGACCGTCACATTAAATGGAAACATCACAGCACTCGGTGGAAACAATATCACGACCCGAGGATTTGAATACGGCCCAACGACTAGTTACGGAACAACAACTACAGAAAATGGATCATTCTCTACTGGAACATTCTCAGCTAACTTAACCTCACTTACTCCCAACACTACATACCACTATCGTTCATATGCTAGCAACATTACTGGTACTAGTTATGGGGAAGATATGACTTTCTTAACAACTCCGTATGTATGGGAAGTTAGAACTTCTGCTGGACAAAGATATTGGTATTCCATCACTTCGTCATCTGACGGAACAAAATTAGCCGCAGTAGCTTATTATGGGGTAAATTATACTGGTGGCTACATTTACACTTCAACAGACAGTGGAGCCACATGGACAGAAAGACCTTCTGCTGGACAAAGATATTGGTATTCCATCACTTCGTCATCTGACGGAACAAAATTAGCAGCAGGGGTTAATAATGGTTACATCTACACTTCAACAGACAGTGGAATTACATGGACAGAGAGAACTTTGGCTAATTCACGTAATTGGCGTTCCATCACTTCTTCATCTGACGGAACAAAATTGGCAGCAGTGAATTCTAGTAATGGTTACATCTACACTTCAACAGACAGTGGAGCCACATGGACAGAGCGTACGACTGCTGGACAAAGATATTGGTATTCCATCACTTCTTCATCTGACGGAACAAAATTAACAGCAGTTAATAATAATGGCTATATCTACATTTCCACAGACAGTGGAGCCACATGGACAGAGCGTACTTCCGCAGGTCAACGTAATTGGCGTTCCATAACTTCCTCCTCTGACGGAACAAAATTAGCAGCAGTAGCTCAAAGTGCCTACATCTACACTTCAACAGACAGTGGAGCCACATGGACAGAGAGAACCTCTGCTGGGCAACTCCAATGGAATTCAATTACTTCCTCCTCTGATGGAACAAAATTAGCAGCAGTAGCTCAAAGTGGCTACATCTACACTTCAACAGACAGTGGAGCCACATGGACAGAGCGTACGACTGCTGGTCAACGTTATTGGTATTCCATCACTTCCTCCTCTGATGGTACAAAATTAGCAGCAGGGGTTGGTAGTGGTGACTACATTTACACTTACAGCCCAGCCAACTCTCCAACTCTCACCACCGATTCAGCGACCCCAACTGTTTCCACTGCAACTCTAAATGGTAACATTACTAATACTGGCGGAGACAATCCAACTATCCGAGGTTTCCAATATGGTCTAACAGATAGCTATGGAACGAATATCCTCGAAGAAGGCTCATTCGGGCAAGGAACCTACAGTGCAAACATCACAAACCTAATCTGCGAAACTACATACCACTATCGTGCATATGCTACAAATGGTGTAGGTTCAAGTTTCGGAGATGATATGACATTCACCACCTCTACTTGTCCAACTATATCATCAGTAACTACCGAAGAAGCTTCATCAATTAATCCCACCACTGCTACTCTAAATGGAACCATCACCGACAATGGGGGAGAAGTCTCAATACGAGGATTTGAATATGGTCAAACTGATACTTACGTAGAAACAACAATTGAATCAGGATCTTTTGATGTTGGAAGTTATTCGTATGAAGTCACAAGTCTAATTTGTAACACTCTCTACCACTACCGAAGCTATGCAACAAATAGTGCTGGTACTTCTTATGGAGATGATGTAACTTTCACAACTGGATCTTGTCCAATCATTCCAACTCTCACCACCGAACCTGCCACATCGATAACAACAACTACTGTAATTTTAAATGGAACTATCACTTCCTTCGGCGGCGAAGAGCCAAGTGATGCCGGTTTTGAATTTGGAGAAACAATAAGTTACGGAACAACACTTTCTCTAATGCAAGGTGAACCAAAATCTGTAAATCCTCAAGCAGAATCAGAAGAATCATATCCATTCTCTTGGAATCTAGATTCTCTAACTTGTGGAAATACGTACCACTTTAGAAGTTATGCGACAAACAGTATGGGTACTGGGTATGGTAATGATCAAACCCTCACCACTAATGAATGTGCAGATAATTTTTTTAATGGCGGTGATGGTTCAGAAGAGGATCCATATCAAAT
Organism: uncultured Candidatus Saccharibacteria bacterium; assembly: GCA_964563715.1. Lineage (GTDB taxonomy): Bacteria > Patescibacteriota > Minisyncoccia > Phycocordibacterales > UBA9973 > UBA8515. The sequence continues at coordinate 17,533 of CAZLXA010000012.1, forward strand.
CGAAACTTGTGAACAATTACAAAAAATAAATGATTATTCTGCAGGATATTCTTTCATTCTAAATAACGACATCGATTGTTCAGATGCCGAATATTGGAACGAAGGTCAAGGATTTATGCCACTCGGATATACATATGATAATGATAATGACATAGACTATGGAGATGAGTTTTATGGTATTTTCGATGGTGCTGGTCATATTATTTCAGACCTATACATCAATCGTCCATATTTTCAATCCGTTGGATTGTTTGGATATATTGGAGAAAATGGTGATGCTTTAATCAAAAATATTGGACTAACAAATGTATATATAAATGGCTTAAGTGATGTTGGTGGACTAGTAGGATTTAATGATGGACAGACTATCAAAAATTCATATACAACTGGCCGAATCTATGGAACAGATCAAGGTACTGGTGGTTTAGTTGGCAGAAATTCAGGTGGTCAAATATCTGAAAGTTATTCAACAGCAAAAGTTATTGGAGGTTCTCGAGTTGGAGGTTTAACGGGAGCCAACGGTGGTACAATT
>CAZLXA010000013.1:0-5048 GCA_964563715.1 uncultured Candidatus Saccharibacteria bacterium
AGAGAAGATGAAGTAAATATATAAATTTATAATTAAACAAAAAATCTTCCAAGTAATTGGAAGATTTTTTGTTATGTGCATGAGTTAATGTTTGTGTGATATAATTATATTGTGAAAAAGTTAAATGAAAAGAAAATAGTAATATATCAAGCGAAAAATGGTTCAATTGAATTTCGCGGGGATATTAAAAAGGAAACGATATGGGCAACATTAGATCAAATAGCTGATGTTTTCGGGCGTGATAAGTCAGTTATTTCTCGTCACTTAAAAAATATTTATGAAGAAGGAGAATTGGATGAAAAAGCAACTGTTGCAAAAAATGCAACAGTTCAAATTGAGGGGAATAGAACCATAAAACGTCAAATTGAATATTATAATTTAGATGCAATTATTTCAGTGGGTTATAGAGTGAATTCAAAAATAGCTACAGAATTTCGTAAATGGGCTACAAAAACGTTACGGGAGCATATTACAAAAGGTTATACCATAAATCGCAAACAGATAGCCAAGAATTACGATTCATTTATGAAAACAGTTGCTACTATCCAAAAATTATTACCAGAGAATATTACTCTTGATCCAAAAGCTATACTTGATTTAATTAAAGAGTTTGCTGGTACTTGGGTATCGCTTGATGCTTATGATAAAGAATTACTGAAAATAAAAGGAGTTACAAAGAAAAGTATTAAACTAACTGGAGATGAATTACTTTCAGCTATTTCTGATTTGAAAAATGAATTAATAAGAAAAGGAGAAACAACAGATTTATTTGCCAAAGAAAGTAAGATAGGTAGTATCGAGGGAATAGTTGGTAATGTTATGCAAACTTTTGGTGGTAAATCACTTTATGAGACAGTTGAAGAAAAAGCCGCCCATCTTTTGTATTTTATGATCAAGAATCATCCATTTATAGATGGCAATAAACGTTCTGGAGCGTTCACATTTATTTGGTTCCTAAGGAAAACTAAAGCCAAAGGTTTTAGAAATATAAATCCTAGCATACTGACAATTCTCACTCTTCTTATTGCCGAAAGTAATCCTAAAGATAAAGATCAAATGGTTGCATTAGTAACACAGTTATTAAGATAATTATAACTTTCTAGAACTTAATCACTAGAAACTATCCTTTCCTAGCGGGGGGGGGTATGTGCTACAATATAAACATCGAAACTATTATAAAAATTAATTTAACTTACCACCGTTAGAAATTTTAAGAAATAAATCTTAAATAAATATTTCTAATTGTAATAAGTAATATATGAAAAATAAAAACTCTTTTGGAGGTGTAAAAAGTTGTGTTTTAAATTTGTTTGTATTTGCGTTTATCTTATTAGCTTCTGTATTTACTTTATTACCCAATCATGTGGAAGCTGGATGGACAGAGCAAACATCTTCAGGTTTACATTCTTGGGATTCAATTGCCTCTTCTAGTGATGGTACAAAATTAGTAGCAGCTTTTTATGTTATGGATAAAAATTATCTTTATACTTCTACGGACGGAGGGGTAACCTGGATTGAGCAACCAGCTTCTGGTTTACATCAATGGATCAGAGTTGCCTCATCTGCTGATGGATTAAAACTTGTAGCAGCAGAATATTCTGGTGGTATTAATAATATTCATACTTCGGATGACGGAGGTTTAACTTGGACGGCTCGAACAAAAGATACTGTTGACGGGTGGACTTCTATTTCTTCTTCTGCAGATGGGAGGTTATTAGCAGGAACAACATTTAGCATGGGTGGCGGAAATATTTTTATTTCTACTGATTCTGGATTAACGTGGGTAAAAAATGTGCCTGCTGGGAACCGTCGATGGAGTTCGATCGATTTTTCTGCTGATGGAACAAAACTTGCTGCTACTGTACAAAGTTTTGGTTATATTTATACTTCTACAGACGGAGGGGTAACCTGGGTTGAGCAAACAGCTTCCGGTCAGCGTTATTGGTCTTCAATTGCTTCTTCGTCGGATGGAACAAAATTAGCCGCTACTGATGGTGGAAATACTGATAGTTACATTTATACCTCAATTGATTCGGGGGTAACATGGACAGCTCGAACGGTTGCTGGTTCACGTAATTGGTCTCATATTATATCTTCTGCTGATGGAACAAAACTTGCTGCTATCTATATTAATAGTCCCGATAAATATATATATGTATCAAATGATTCAGGTGTAACTTGGCAAATACAACTTGCTGCTGGTTCACGTGAATGGGCATCTTTAGTATCTTCTTCAGATGGATCAAAAATAGCGGCAGGGGCTTCAGGTGGTTTCCTTTATACTTATGCACCAGATAATGTTGCTCCAACTACAACTTCAATAATTTCAGGGATTCCAACTGAAGGTAAAATTCTTACAGGCTCTCATATTTATAATGACATTGATAATGATATTGAGGGAATCTCAACTTATCGATGGCTTAGAGATGGAATTGCGATACCCTCTGCAATACTTGCTACTTATACAACGTCAAAAGATGATATAGGTAAGACTATCGTATTTGAAGTTACACCCATTGCCCTAACTGGAACTTTAATAGGTCTTCCTGTTTTAAGTGAAGGTGTGGTAATAAATAAAAAATCATCATCAAGAGGCTCATCTGTTGTGCCAATAATAATAAATGGAATTAAAACAATTCCACCCTTAGAAACTATATCTTCCGAACCCACTTCTACAACATCAGTTAGGGTTGATCCTTCATTAACTAGAACTCTAAAATACAAGATGACAGGTGGTGATGTTAGGGCTCTCCAAGTCTATCTTAATACTCATAACTATCCGGTTGCTCTCTCTGGTATTGGTTCACTTAATAATGAATCTACTTACTTTGGGGCAAAGACTAAACAGGCAGTGATACTCTTCCAGAAAGCGAATGGATTGGTAGGGGATGGAATAGTTGGGAAGATGACGAGGGGGATGATGAAATAGAAAATTAAAAAGAAACAAAAAATCTTCCAAGAAATTGGAAGATTTTTTGTTATGTGCCTGAGTCAGCGGGTGCTAAACTCCAACACAATTGCATATGTGAGTGCAGCCGCTGACTTAAGCACACAACGGCTACACATATAGTATATAATATTTCAGGTTATAATACAAAACCCCAACGATTACTCGTTGGGGTTTTGCTATGCAATTGCTTTGATAAAATAAATTTGTATCAAGCGTTGGGAATTCCTCACTAAATAGAGTATATCAGATTAGAATGATATTGTCAAGCACTAATTAATCTGATATACTGTTTATGGTTTGTAGTGAATAGATGCGTCCGCCTTATCGGCGGATGAGGAAAGTCCGAACACATATCTCGACTTCGGTTGGGAAATCATAGTGGGTAATACCCATCGCAAGCAATTGTAGAGGTGCGAGCAGAGACGCTAGTAATTCGAAAGAATCTAGCTCCAGCAATGGATGAGTCTTCATATAAATCCGAAAGGATGAAATTGAAGAGTGAAACGGCTAAATCCTTATGTGTGTGCAAGATCGTATTCTCCGAGCTTTACTCGGAGTCTGAATCGCTTGAGGTGTAGAGTAATTTACATCCTAGATAAATATCTATCGCCTTAGAAATAGGGAACAGAATTCGGCTTATAGCTACAAATTAATACATGAAAAACACCTTGTCCAAAGCATGGTGTTTTTCATTTGAGTTTATTTATTTTATTATCTATTCCATACTAAAATTTAAAACAAAAAATTTACTGATACTAATTTTTATTTACTCAGTTATTTTTTTTAATTAAATTAATTAATCAAAATTTTTTTATTGGGTTCTCAATTTTTTCTTTATGAAACAAAAATAAAAATAAAAAGTTATCCACACTTTTTTTGAAAAAAGTATTGCAGTATATTCTTTTATGTTAGATAATATATGTGTGAGTGTGATAAATTTTTTTACAAAATATTTTTTATAAATTTTTTGTAAGGTCGTGAGGTCACACATCTTTTAAAAATAATTTTTTTAAACAAATATATGGCAGCAAAAAAGAAAGCAGTTAAAAAAGCAGTTAAGAAAACTGTTAAAAAAGTAGCTAAGAAAAAGGCTACAAAGAAAAAGAAGTAATATTCTTTAAACAAAAAGAAAATCCCCTCTCTATCGGGGGTTTTCTTTTTGTTTGAAGGAGGAGATTATGTAGGTTTTTATGTATTTAGCTGATATTTATTTACTAGCAATATTTACTTTAGAGTGTTAATATAGAAGGATTATGGGAATATTAGAGAATATAATAGGGACAGAAAGTAATCGGCTCATTAAAAAATGGGCTCCACTTGTCGATATAATAAACAAATTTGAGCCACAAATACAAAGTCTGACTGATGCTGATTTTAAAATAAAAACTGAAGAATTTAAGCAAAAAATTAAAGACGGAGCGGAACTAGATGATTTATTGCCAGAAGCTTTTGCGATGGTTCGTGAGGCTTCCTACCGAACACACAATGAAAGACCCTATGATGTCCAACTTATTGGAGGTATCGCACTTCATAAAGGCAATGTGGCGGAGATGAGAACAGGTGAAGGAAAAACTTTAATGGCCACCTTGCCGGCATATTTAAATTCACTAACATGTCTTGGTGTTCATATTGTTACAGTCAATGATTATCTTTCTCGTCGTGACGCAGTTTGGATGGGCTCGATTTTTTCCATGCTTGGAATTTCTGTTAGTGTTATCAATTCTCAGAATACATCTTTCGTCTATGACCCCACTCATCAAAATGAAGAAGAAATAGAGGGAAGTGAGTTGGGAGCTTTTAAAGTTCAATATGAATTTCTTCGCCCTTGCACCCGTAAGGAAGCTTATGCGGCAGATATTACTTATGGAACAAATAATGAATTCGGTTTTGATTATTTAAGAGATAATTTGGCTAATAATATAAATGATGTTGTTCAAAGGAGTCATTATTATTCGATTGTTGATGAGGTAGACTCTATATTAATAGATGAATCGAGAACTCCTTTAATCATTTCATCGCAAGCCGAAGATAGTGAGGATTTATATTATACTTTTGCTGATATTGCCAAGAAATTAAAAAAAGAAGAAGATTATACAGT
>CAZLXA010000013.1:5148-16707 GCA_964563715.1 uncultured Candidatus Saccharibacteria bacterium
GGAGTTCCATTTAATAAAGAAAAATATGACGAAGTAAAATCCTTAGGTGGTTTATTTGTTATTGGAACGGAGCGTCATGAAGCCCGCCGTATTGATAATCAGCTTAGAGGACGTTCTGGCCGACAAGGTGATCCTGGTGCTACACAGTTTTATGTCTCACTTGAAGATGATTTGATGCGCATTTTCGGTTCTGATCGAATTAAATCAATGATGGCTAAACTTGGCGTTCCAGAAGATCAGCCAATTGAAAATAAATTTATTTCAAATACGCTCGAGAATGCCCAAGCCAAAATTGAAGGTTTCCATTTTGATGCGCGTAAACATACCCTCGAATACGACAATGTCATGAATCATCAGCGTAAGATTATATATGAACGACGCCGAATCATGCTTTCAGGTAATTTTACGGAAATAGAGAATTTTTTGAACTCATTATATCTTGAATATCCAAAGTTAGAAGAAATGGTTAAGCAAAAAAGAGCCGCAATAGGGGATGCGATGTTTTTTGAAACAATTCGTCGAATTGCTTTGTATACTACCGATACACTATGGGTTGAACATTTAGAAACGATGGAATACACCAGGTCTTCAGTTAATTTACGAGCTTATGGCCAAAGGGAACCTTTGATTGAATATAAAAAAGAGGGTTTGCGTTTATTTAAAGAAATGGAAATCAATTTTAAAGAGCAGGTTTATTCCTTAATTAGTAAAATTAATGCTGGTATCGTGGATAATACTCAAAACGAGGTTGTTGAAGAGCGACCAGAATTGATACTAAGCTCATCAGACGGGTCAGATAACCCAGGAACAATTCGAAATGAATCTAAAAAAATCGGAAGAAATGATCCCTGCTCTTGCGGATCAAACAAGAAGTATAAAAACTGCCACGGACTAAACAAGTAATAATTTGTCGTCCGGTTAATTTATTTATAAATTGACATAGGAAAAGATAAATAGCGAATATCGTTATAAAATAATGATATTTATAGGACAAAAGAGGTTATTTGTCAAAAATCTGCTAACAGCCTTGTTTTTAGGCCTTATTTTGACACATAAATCATAAGGCTGTCAAGTCAACAAACATAAAATACCCTTATATAATAAGGGTATTTTATGTTTGACGAGGGTCAAAATCATGTTATAACTATTGACTTATATATCTCTATGTGCTACTATATTAGTAATTCCCAGTATGTTATCTTATGTTTACATTTGATGATATATAAGGAATTTTTTAGTTTAGTCTATTTATCTAATATATTTAAACATTCTAAACTACCCAATTGGCATGGGCGTCTGGCGGTACGAAATCGCTAATTATGAAAAAACAAGAAATTATACGTTATTTGCAGTCAATTATTGCAATCCCAATGTTTGCAATAGCAATGCCTCTCGGAGGTTTGGCAACATTACCAAGTATGACTGCAACCGGTGATAGTCTTACAGAGGAAACTTCTGTGATAACCGCACAAGAAGAAATTGCTCGTAAGGAAATTGCTGATAAAATAGACTCTTATTTTGAATCAAAAGGTTTACCACTAGCTGGATATGGGCAAAAGTTCGTCGAAGAAGCTATAAAGAATGATATAGATCCATATTTACTGCCAGCCATCGCAATGCGTGAATCAACTGGAGGTAAACAAGCTTGTAAAAAAGCCACATATAGTGTTTTTGGATGGGGTTCATGTAAAATCAATTTCGAATCGATAGAAAAATCAATTGAAATTGTGGCTATGAATCTTGGAGGAAACAATCCAAAGACCAGTCGCTATTACAAAGAAAAAACAACTGAGCAAATTCTAAGAACATATAATTCATATATTACGAATTATCCTGCAGAAGTTGTGAAAATAATGAAAAGTATAGAAAATACTGAAATTAAAAAATAATATTAATAAAACATCCCCCACCAAATTGGTGGGGGTGTTTTATATTTTCTTTAGGCTTTCAATCATTAGACTTTTCTCACCGTTGCGTTCAGTCACTTTGCCTTGAAGGGCGATGATGTTGTCGATAATTAAAATATCCTTGGTTGTTTCAAAAAGTTTTGAGAAGACAACAGCGTCGATTGAGCCTGTTAGGTCGGTGAGTTTTATGAAGGCCATACGGGCATTATTTTTAGTGGTCACAATTCGAACATCATCGATAATAGCCGCAACGGTAACGGGAGTATTTACTTTTATTTCAGTTTGAATTTTTTTAATTAAAGTTCCAAATTTTTCAATTTTTTCTTTATATTCCGCAAGCGGGTGACCGGAAATATATAAACCAAGTAATTCTTTTTCCCAAGTTAATTTTTCTTTCATATTGGCTACCTCTTGTGGAAGAAGTGACAATTTTACTTCAACTCCGCCAATTGATCCAAAAAGAGAGTCTTGGTTAGAATTACCCTTTATTTCTTTATTAAAGGATAGTAGTGTTTCTAAGTTTCCAATTATCATATTTCGCTCAGCCAAGTCGTCCATAGCGCCGGACTTTGCCAAAGCTTCGACAGATTTTTTATTTAGATTTTTATGATTAATTCTTTCAAAAAAATCAGCAAGACTCTTAAAATTCCCGCGCTGTTTTCTTTCTTCAATAATAGCGTCAGCGATGTCGGTCCCTAAATTTTTAATAGTGTAGAGTCCAAAACGAATAGCACGATCTATTTCTTTTCGACTATCACCAATGACTGTGAAGCCACCAAAACTTTCATTAATGTTTGGCGGAAGAATATTAATATTCATTTTTTCACATTCATGAACAATTTCCGCTACTTTTTCAATGTCACCTGATTCAGAAGTTAAAATAGCGGTCATGTATTCAACAGGGAAGTTGGCTTTTAGATAAGCCGTTTGATAAGCAACCAGCCCATAAGAGGCGGCGTGAGCTTTGTTAAATCCATAAGCGGCGAAAGGTTCAATTAGATGCCAAAATTCTTGGGCCTTTTTCTCAGTCATACCATTTTTAACGAAGCCATCCAGTAGTTTACTTTTTTCGGCCTCCATCACTGCCGGGATCTTTTTCCCCATAGCTTTTCGTAGTTTGTCAGCTTCAAGCCATGAATATCCGGCTAGTTTGATAGCCGTCATCATGACGTCATCCTGATAAGTTATAACTCCGTATGATTGATCAAGGATATCACGAAGGCGGGGGTCAAGATAGGTGATGGCTTTTGGGTTGTGTTTGCGTTTAATATATTCGGGGATTGATTCCATTGGACCTGGACGGTAAAGAGCCACCATTGCGTTGATATCGTGAATAGTAGTAGGTTTTAATTCTTTTAAATAACGCGTCATTCCTGAGCCATTAAGTTGGAATAACCCCATTGTCTCACCACGAGCAAGCATTTCAAATGTTTTTTTGTCAGCTAAGTCGACGCGGTCAATATCGATATCGATGTTATGAATTTTTTTTACTAGTTTTACGGCTAGAGCCAAGATGGCTAGATTTTTTATTCCTAAGAAGTCGAATTTTGGAAGTCCGGCATCTTCAATACTATACATATCGTATTGAGTTATAATATTTCCACCTTTTGGATCAAATTGAACAGGCGTAAATTCATAAAGTGGACGAGGAGCCATGACAACACCTGCGGCGTGAACGGAGATGTGACGAACACAACCTTCCATTTTTTTTGCTAAGTCAATTATTTTTTTTGTATCAGGCTCAGTTTTGTAGGCAGCTTTTAACTCAGGGACAATTTTGATGGCATGATCAATTGTCATTGGCATACCTTGCGAGCCAAGTGGCACCATTCCTGATATACGGTCTCCAATGCTGTATGGATAGCCCAAGGCTCGCGCTACATCACGAATTGAACCTTTAGCCATCATCGTACCAAATGTTCCAATTTGGGCGACTTTATCTTCACCGTATTTTAATTTAGCATAAGCAATGATTTCATCGCGACGATTATCAGCATAGTCCATATCGATATCGGGCAACGATGGACGCTCAGGGTTTAAGAATCTTTCGAATGGTAATTTGTAAGCAATAGGGTCAACTTTTGTGATACCAATTAAATAAGTTGTCAGTGAGCCAGCCACCGATCCTCGGATATTTGTGTAAATTTCATTTTCACGGGCATATCGAAGAAGATCTGAAACTACTAAAAAATATGCCGGATAGCCTTTTTGCTTAATAATACCAAGCTCATATTCTAATCGGTCTATGTAGACTTTTGTTTGTTCTAATCCACGAAAGGCAAATCCTTCATACGCTAAGTCTCGCAATACTTGGTCGGCTGTTGTCCCTTCTGGGATGGGGAAATCAGGGAAGTAAGCAGTGCCTAATTCAAGATCATATATTTCACACAAGTCGGCGACTATTTTTGTATTAGAAACAGCTTCAGGTATATCTTTAAAATATTTAAAAGCTGTTTTTTCATCAATCAAAGAAAAATCATCTTCAGGGAATTCAAAATTTCCAGCATCTTTCACGTCTGCTCCGGTATTAACAGCAAGTAATGTATGGTGAGCATCATAATCGTCAACACACAGATAGTGTGAATCTTGACCGGCGACAACTGGAATATTAAATTTTTTAGAAAGGGCAATAATACCTTTTCGTAATTTTTCATCATTCTCAACATGGGGATGTGAATGGACTTCAAGAAAATAATTTTCTTTCCCAAAAATATCTTGATGCTCTTTAATTATTTCTTCAGCTTTTTCATTATTTCCAGCTAAGATTGCTCGTGAAAGTTGACTACCCATACAACCAGACATACAAATAATTCCTTCATGAAATTCACGAAGTATTTCTTTGTCCATTCTGGGTTTATAATAATACCCCTCAAGATTAGCGAGTGTAACTAGTCGCATTAAGTTTTTATAACCTTGTTTATTGCGTGCAAGTAGGGTTAAATGACATCTTTTATTATCAACACCCGGTTCTTTATCTTTTCGTCCTCGTTCAGCGATATAGGCTTCGACTCCAATAATTGCTTTAATTCCAGCTTTTTGACATTCTTTATATAATTCGATGGCCCCGTACATATTGCCATGATCAGTCACGGCTATTGCATTCATGCCATTTTTCTTGGCCGTTTTGACCATATCGGGTATTTTAGACAAACCATCAAGCAAGGAATAGTGTGAGTGAGTATGTAGATGTATGAATTTAGAATCGAGTTCGGTTTTTTCCATATTTTCTTAGTATAGCAAATAAGGTATGATTGCTCTATATGGACCCCGTGTGAGTTTTATATCGTATTGATGTGGTTCATATTATTAATATACTAAATATTATTTATAACTTTATTAAAATTTAATGGAAAACTCTATCGGGGTGGACAAGATGGTTAAATATATTGTAGGAATAGATGAAGTTGGGAGGGGTCCAATTGCTGGGCCGGTGGCGGTCTGTGCTTTTTTAATTAAAGATGAAAATTTTCTTCAGTCAGCCATAGGCCTTGCCTATGGCCAGAAGTTACCAAAGTTACGAGATTCAAAAAAGCTTTCAAAGAAACAAAGAGAAATTTGGTTTGATTTTTTGAAAAAGGAAAAAGAAAAAGGTAATTGTAATTACTCTGTTTCTTTTGTGTCCTCAGAGAATATTGATAAATTTGGTATTGCAAAATGTATTCAAAAAGCACTTAATACCTCACTATTGAATTTAACTAAAACTAGCGGGCTAGAACCTAGTTCCTATAAACTAATGTTAGACGGGGGATTACATGCTCCAGAGGAATATGTAAATCAAAAAACAATAATCAAAGGCGACGAACTCCACCCGGTTATTTCAATGGCCTCAATCATCGCAAAGGTTACTCGTGATAGAGTAATGACCAATTACGCAAAAACTTATCCAGAGTATGGATTTGAAAATCATGCTGGCTATGGCACAAAGGCTCATTATGATGCCATAAAAAAACATGGCCAAACACCAATTCACCGCAAAACTTTTATACATTAATTAGTAGTTCTTTTCTAGCCAAGTTTTAATTATCTTTTTGTCGTCTTTAATCCAAGCGGCGTTGGAAGCGATTTTTTCGTAGATTTGCTCAAGAGCTCGTTCGGCCCCAGGAGCCGCATTTTTCTCAAAAAATTTTTGGGCATCTTTTAAATCTCTTGGTTTTGTGTGGTTACCAAGTGGAGAGAGAATACCAGACAAAAAATGTCCGCCATCTCCATAATTTTTTAGAAGTGTATTCCAATTTTTTCTAATAAAGATCCAAGTTAGTTCACGTCCTTCTTTGTTTTGCCAAGTTGCCGAAAGTAAAAATGGGGCGTCTTGATCACGAACATGGTCAGACATTATAAAAGATAATGTTTTGTCTAAAAGTTTTTTATCAGAAAATGCTGTAAGAGCATATCCTAGTCGGTCTTTTTCTTCGTGAAGTAATTCTTTTTTATACAAGTTCTCAAATAATTTCCAATCTTTTTGTTTTCCAGTTGAAGCTACTGCTTTATATGTAACTGAGCGGATATTTACATCTATTGCATTAATATTTCTTTTCTTAAATATTTTTTTTAATTTATTTATTACTTTTGTATTGCCGTAGAGTATTGATTGCGAAATTGCTAAATTCCTTAAAAATGTATCAGAATGTTTTTCACCAACTTTTTTCTCAAAACCCATTTTCTCAACTATAGGTGAAAACAAAGATTGAGCATAAATTTTATATTTATCCACAAAAACTTCTTCTGAAATTAAGTTAAATATTTTATTAATACCACTAGCGATTTCAGCCCAGACAATATATTCTAATTCATCCTTATAATTTAAGGTGAATTTGAGAGCGACATCGGTTTTAATGTATCCACCCTCGGCAAGTGCAAATAAATCTCTAATTATACCCAAGCGGTCTTTTGTTGAAAGTGAATTATTTTTTATCTCCTCGGCTAATTTTAAAAGAGTAGATTTATCGTAGCATACACGCATGAAGGTATCTTCTTCTTTGTTTATTTTTCCAATAGAAGTTCCGATTAAGGGGACAGAATTTTTTGTCATTAATATATTAATTAACTCTTTGGTTTTCTGATTTTCATTTTTGTTTTCGTATTTTATCGGAATTGGCCAAACATTTTTCTTGGAAGAATTTTTATATTTTGAAGCTTCAATTCGGCTTGAGAAAAATCTTTCTTGTTTCAGCTGTTGACCTTTCCCTGTGCTACTTAGGGTCACCAGTGGATAGCCGGTTTCTTTTGTCCAGGTCGACATTATGTTATTAACTTTCTTATGGCTTACTTTTTCAAATGAATCCCATAAATCTTTTGTGTCGGTATTTTTATAACTATGCTTTTTTAAATAATGCCTGAGACCATTCTTGAAATTATCATGACCAATATATTCAGCCAACATCCGAATAATAGCAGAACCCTTCGCATAAGAAACCATGTCAAAAATCTCACTAATCTCATCGGGGTGATTTACTTTTATTTCGATTGGGTGAGAATTCGAGAGTGCATCTAACTTCATCGCAACTGCATAACGGTCGGCTATGTATAAATCCCATATATGCCAATCAGGAAACATTTTATCCACACAGAAATTTTCCATATATGAAGCAAAGCCTTCATTGAGCCAAAGGTCTGTCCACCAGCGCATCGTCACTAAATTACCGAACCATTGGTGTGCAAGTTCGTGGGCGATAACAATAGCCACCCACTGTTTCGTCGATTGGGAAGTATTTTCTTTGTCGACTAATATGGCAGTCTCACGAAATGTTACGGCTCCCCAGTTCTCCATAGCGGCACTTCCAAAATCAGGAATTGCAATGAGGTCGAGGGTTGGAAGTGGATAGGGGATATTAAAATAGTCATTATAAAATTCTAATGATTTTATTGCGACTTCAAGAGCAAATTTAGCTTGGTGTTTTTTACCTTCCGTTGTGAAAACTCTAACTTGTACTTTATCTTTTGTTTTTCCTTCTAAGTATTCAAAATCACCAATGATAAAAGCAAGTAAATAAGTCGACATCCTTGGAGAGGGAGAAAATGATACTACTTTATATCCGCCATGACTTGCATCTGGCGAGGCAGGTCCGGCACTATGCTCGACGGTTGTAACGGGGAGGGTATTTGATATTGCTGTGTGTTTGTCGGCGATGATTAATGACACCTCAAATATGGCTTTATGTTCGGGCTCATCGAAGCACGGAAAAGCGCGACGGGCATCCGTTGATTCAAATTGGGTTGTGGCTAAATATTTTTCTTCTCCATCTAAAATATATTTACTTCTATAAAATCCTCTTAAGTTTTCATTAATTATACCTTTAAAAACAAGGGATATTTCACTTTTACCTTTAACTTTATTTTTAAAAAATAAAGTTACGGTTTCATTTTTCTCATCATAAGTTATTTTTGAGATAAATTGTTTTTTATTCTTACTACCAATGCTAGCAGTCTCTACATCAATATCTTTACTGTGCAATGTAATTTTACTTATTTCCTTCGTCGTATTTATTTTAATAATTTCATTACCCGAAAAAGTAAAAGATTCTAAATCTGGTTTAATTGTTAATTTGTATGAAATTGGTGAAATATGATTCGGTAGTCGTATCGATTTTTTGTTTTTAGTATTCATTTATTTTGAGGCTTGTTCGATTCTTTCTAATGCAACGATAAACGCCGCGCGACGAATATCTGTATTTAATTCTTTAGATTTATTCCAAATAATCTCTGTTTCGTCTTCCATTATCTTTTTTAATTTGGCAAAAACATCAATTTCTGTCCAATGTTCGCTCTTTAGATTTTGTTCCCATTCAAAAGTTGAGACGGTCACACCACCAGCATTAGCTAGAATATCTGGCACAACTGGAATACCCCGAGCAAATAAAATATCGTCAGCCTCGGGAGTTGTGGGACCATTAGCGAGTTCTACAATTAATTTTGCTTTTATACTTTTGGCATTCTTTTCAGTAATTTGATTTTCAAGTGCAGCGGGGATTAATACATCACACTCGATTTCTAGTAGTTCATCGTTGGTAATATTTTTAGATCCTGGGAAATTAGCAATTGAGCCATTATTTTTTTTATATTCATTTAATGCTTTTATATCAATACCATTTTCTTTCAAAATTGCGCCCTTAGAATCTGAAATAGCAATAATCTTATGCCCATGATCAGATAGTATTTCGGCTGCATTACCTCCCACATTTCCGAATCCTTGAATTACTACCTTACAAGAATCCTCTAAATTTAATTTGTTTTTAATAACATCAAATACATAAAATCCTCCAAGCCCTGTCGCCGGGCCACGGCCCTCTGAACCTCCTACCGCAATTGGTTTGCCTGTAATGACGGCGTTTGTTTTGTCGCCTGTAATTTTTGAATACTCATCTACCATCCAAGACATTATCTCAGGAGTTGTGTTTACATCTGGAGCGGGTACATCAACCTTTGGTCCAATGACTGGGGCCATAAGTTTTATCCAACCGCGGGACAATTTTTCAAGTTCATTTTTTGACAATTTTTTAGGATCAACAGTTATTCCTCCTTTTCCTCCACCCATTGGAATATTTGCTACAGCACACTTGAGAGCCATCCAAAAAGCGAGAGCTTTAACCTCGTTGATATCTGTATCTTGATGGTAACGAATTCCTCCTTTGTATGGGCCACGAGCATTGTTATATTGAACACGGTATCCTTCGAACACTTGGAGAGAGCCATTATCCATCGTGACAGGGATTCCAATTCTAATTTCTCTATTTGGCTGGGCTAATAATTTTAAAAAATCTGGACTGAATTGTTTAACTTTTGTCGCTCTTTCTAATTGCGACATGGCATTTTGAAATGGATTATTCATCCCGTTTAGAAGCAGGAAATGTTTACATTTCCGTTGCTTATTATTGTAATAAAATCGACATAAATAAAAAAATATATATAATCTGCCGTAATTAGCCACAAAAGCTTCTAACGGGATTCATATCATCTTATATTTTTTTATTATACCTTTTTTCAATAAAAATCGATAATTGTCATTATGTCTATATATATATCAAGTGTAAATTAGGTAGTCTTAGGCCTTGACAAATTAGATTAATATATGCTATAATACACCAATGGAAAATAAAGTAACAAAAAATTTAATAATCCTTGGAATCATTGTTTTTTCTTTTATTTTTACAAATAGTGCTTCAGCTTATTGTCAAAGATATGCTTTCTCAAATAGATTAGTTGATCGCAATTGCGTAGAAGAAGAAATTTATTATAATAATTATGAATCAAATTCAAGTGTTAGTTCAACATCTAATACCCAAAGAACAACGCCAGATAATAATGTTGTAAATAATTATTATTATTATCCTACAACAACAAAGACGACGACAAGTAATTCTTCTACTACAAAGTCAACAATAGATACTACGAAAGATAATACAAATAGTAATTCTAGTAATAATTCGAACTATGATTCAAACTATAGTTATGGAGAAAATGATTATAACAATGTTTATAGTAATGGTCTTGGGGCTTCAGTTTATGATAGTGGTCAAAATGGAAATGGTATCACTGCTCTATCATTAAAAGGCTCAGGTAGTTTTATGCCTAGTTCAATCTGGCAATGGATTCTAGTTGTCCTCTTGATATTAATTATTATTGTTATTGCTCGAATGTTTATCCGTAAACCAAGTCCCGCTGATCACGATGTTCATCCTGCTCATGCTCATTAATTCAAAAACACAGATTTCAAAAACCCCTTCGATCTAAGTAGGAGGGGTTTTTGCTTTTTATCTCTATTTTTGATATTATAATCTCATCTACAAATGTAGATTATATTCTGTGGTAACCTTGCCTGTAATATGTTCAGTAAAAATTAAATACATTCCGTGGTAGCTTTGCGGTGGAGTGAGGATTGGGACGGGACCCAATCCGCAAGACCTTGAACGTTTTGTAATCAAAATGTGAAAGGTGTACAGTCTCTGTAAGAGAATCGCCTGTGTCAGGCGAACGCTTAGTAAAGTATTATCATGAAATGAATTATGTTCAGTAAAAATTAAATACATTCCGTGGTAGCTCAGCGGTAGAGCGATCGCCTGTGGATATTTTCACATAAGGATATATAATTAGTATATGTCTGATAATAGGAAATATGCCGATAGGCGCGAAGCACTTATTAAAGCTGTTGCGAAAAGACGCAAGAAAGTTAAACAACTTGCGGTCGAGTATAAAGGTGGTAAATGCCAACTTTGTAATTATTCTAAGTGTATAGATGCTCTTGAATTTCATCATATTGATTCTTCAAAAAAGAAATTTGGTATTGGTGATAAAGGGTACACTAGATCTTGGAGTAAAGTTCGTGACGAGTTAGATAAATGTATACTTCTATGTGCAAATTGTCATAGAGAAATCGCGTCCGGTATTACGCAGCTTTCTACTGAAAAGTAGATTGAAAAACGAGGTGAATTCGGGGAAGCCCTATATGGGTAATCCCGAGCCAAGCCCCAATTAAAAAATTGAGGAAGGTGTAGAGACTATCCCTTCGGGGAGTACTCTCCGGCAATAGTCGGAGCGGAAGCGCCTTGGCCCTAAATTTCTTCGAAAAGAAACATGGGTATGATATAGTCCATCCCTTTTAGTAATTTAAGGATAAATGTAAGCGATTGGTCGTAGGTTCGATCCCTACCCACGGAGC
>CAZLXA010000014.1:0-3062 GCA_964563715.1 uncultured Candidatus Saccharibacteria bacterium
GAATGATAGAAGTGACTGGGACTATTGAAAAAAGGAAAATGAAAGACCAAGTTTTGGACTCGATGGATTTAGAGCGTGAACGGGGTATTACAATAAAAATGCAACCAGTTCGAATGGAATATGAAAAAGAAATTACGAATGACGAATTACGAATTACGAATGGAAATTCAAAGACGGAAAAATACATATTAAATTTAATAGACACACCTGGACATATCGATTTCTCCTATGAAGTATCTCGGGCTTTAAAGGCTGTAGAAGGCTCTATATTGCTTGTAGACGCGACCCAAGGTGTTCAAGCACAAACTCTGACCACCTTACAAATGGCTCGTGATTCTGGGCTTATTATAATCCCCGTACTTTCCAAGATCGATTCACCACTTGCTCGTGTGGATGAAATAAAAATGGAAGTAGCGTTACTTCTTGATATTGACCCAGATACAATTTTACTTGTTTCAGGAAAAACTGGAGAAGGGGTTGATTTATTGCTTGAAGAAATTGTAAAAAAGATTCCTTGTCCACATATTTCGGAAAATAATATACCACTACAAAATAGTGGCAGAGCTTTAGTTTTTGATTTCAAATATGATAATCATAGAGGAGTAATAGTATATGTACGCGTCATTGATGGAAGATTTAAAAAAGGAGAGTTTTTATTATTTGCAATTTCTTCTGAGAAATTTATTTCTCTTGAAGTTGGAACATTTTCACCTGAAGAGGAACCTAGAGAATTTATTGGAAAAGGAGAAATTGGTTATATTGTGACAGGAATAAAAAAGCCAGGTATTGCCTCAGTTGGTGACACTATTACTTTTTTAAAAAATCCTATGCCGGCATTGCCAGGTTATAAAAATCCCAGACCCGTAGTTTGGGCCTCTATTTACCCAGAGAGTCAGGATGATTTTCCAAGCCTTAAGCAGGCTTTAAGTCGTTTACGTTTATCTGATTCATCATTTTCATACGAAGAGGAGAATTCGGGTTCATTGGGACGAGGTTATCGTTGTGGATTTTTGGGAATGTTGCATCTAGAAATTATTACAGAAAGATTAAATCGTGAATTTGATTTACAATTGATAGTTACAATGCCGTCTATTACCTATAAAGTTCAATTACGAAATGGTAAGGAAGAAATAATATATTCGCCACATCTTTTTCCTGATGATGGAAATATTATAAAAGTCCTTGAGCCGTGGGTAAATGTAAAAATTATCACACCATCTAAATATTTGAGTTCACTTATGCCGTTTTTATATGACCATGAAGGGCAGGTGAATGAGACTGATAATTTTGGAGACAATCGTTCTTCTATTGATTTAGAAATGCCACTCCGGGAACTTATGCGTAATTTTTTTGATGACATGAAAAGTATAACTTCAGGCTACTCTTCTATTTCTTATGAGATAGGTGAATACAAAGAAGCAGATGTTGTTAGATTAGATATTATTGTCGCCGACGAACCAATGGCAGCATTTTGTCGAGTTGTCTCAAGAAGAAAAGTTGAAGATGAAGCAAAATCACAAGTTGAAAAATTAAAAGATATTATTCCTAGGCAGCAGTTTAATTTTAAAATCCAAGGAAAAGCCTTGGGGAGAATTATTTCGTCTGAATCAGTCTCTGCTTTTCGTAAGGATGTTTTAATGCATGGTAGTAAGGTTGTGGGAGGAGGGGATGTAAGTCGAAAAAAGAAGTTGCTTGAAAAACAAAAGAAAGGTAAAAAGAGGATGCAGGCAAACGCAAAAATAAACATCTCTCATGATGTTTTCTTGAAAATGATGCGGGGGACCAATAATTAACCCAATAGTCCTGGGATATATAGCAATATCATACTAATGATGACAAGAATAGAAACCACCGCAAATGCTCTTTCGATTTTCTTCTTATTTTTTGAATTGAAATTCATGATATAATAATATCATAATTATGAAAAAAGAAAAGAGAAACAATTATAAGTTTTGGCATTCACCTATAGCACTTGTGGTCCTTTTCTTTATTTTAATCTTTTTTAGTTATAGTATGATTGATTTAATTAAAAAAGAAAAAGAAACTTCCGAGATAAAAGAATTGACTTTGGATGAAATAAATACTTTAGAAGAAAAAAAGACATCACTTTCAAATGATATTTTAAAATTGAAAACAGAAGAGGGAAGAGAAGAGATAATTCGAGAAAAGTATCCAGTTGTCAAAGAAGGTGAAAAAATGGTAACAATAGTCGATGAAGAAATAAACGATTCATCTGGTCAATCAGGGAAAGTTAATCATGGTTTTTGGAATTGGGTTAAAAGAATTTTTGATAATTAAATTGCGGAATTAGTTTAGTGGTAGAACTGGTGCTTCCCAAGCATCGGGCAGGAGTTCGATTCTCCTATTCCGCACAAAATTATTTTATAATTTTGACATATATGTCAAGAGTGGTAATCTTTGTGATTGTGATATAATAAAATAGTTGAATTATTAGTTAGTAAATCGTCCTGGTATTAAGCTTGGACGTATTAAAAAAAATTATGAAAAAAGTTACAGTTTACAGTACCCCAACATGTCATTTTTGCCACATGGCCAAAGATTTTTTCACAGCTAATGGAGTTGTTTTTCAAGATTTTGATGTATCAACTGATTTAGAAAAAAGAAAAGAAATGATGGAAAAAAGTGGGCAAATGGGAGTCCCGGTTATTTACATTGATGATAATATGATTATTGGTTTCAATAAACCTAAAATCGTTGAATTACTTGGAATTAAAGAGTAGTAATTTTTGAAATAATGGCGTATTATAAAAACATCAGAAATGATGTTTTTATTTTGCCCTCGTAGTTCAATGGATACCTGCCCGCCCTCACGAAAGTTCGGGAGCAGGAGGGGAACAGTCCCGCTGTGCATCGTAGTATGTCTCTGTAGTTCAATGGATAGAACAGTTCCGTCCTAAGGAATAGATGCAGGTTCGATTCCTGCCAGAGACACATACAAAAGACATTGCTACTGGGGTCCTAAGGGATAGATGTCAGTTCGATTCTGGCCAAGGGCACTTTTGTTTTTAGTTTAAATGTGATAATATCTGTGTTATGGATCC
>CAZLXA010000014.1:3162-16192 GCA_964563715.1 uncultured Candidatus Saccharibacteria bacterium
ATGGATCCAGAAGTAAAACATTTATTAGAAGAGAATTTAAAGTTATCGAAAGAAAATAATGAATTACTTTTGAAGGTTCGAAGCGTTCAACGCTGGGCTCAAATTACCCGTATTTTTTATTGGATTGCTATTATTGGAGCTTCATTTGGGGCCTTATATTATCTAAAGCCATATCTTGGTAATTTAATGAATGTTTATACAGGAGGAGTTTCGGGAGTTCAAAATTTTGATGAAATTTCAAATAGTTTGAAAGATCAGCAACAGATTCGAGATTTGTTAAATGATTTAAATAATTAAAATAAAAATGCCCGAAGGGGTATTTTTTTCTGGTGCCTAGACCCAGATTTGCACTGGGGACCCTTCCCTCTTCAGGGGAATGCTCTGCTAGCTGAGCTATCTAGGCAAGATACTATATTATATTACTAAAAAATAGGATTTTTGCAACTAGTGGATTGTTCGGTAGAGCATTTCATGTTATATTAAAAATATGGAATTTTGTAAATTATGTAATAAAAAATTTAAAGATTATCAAAAAAGGGGTAGAACTAGATGCGGTTCGTGTAATACTAAAATAAGGCGATTTAGAACAAAAGCTGCCGCTATTGAATTTTTAGGAGGAAAGTGTAAAAAGTGTGGATGGAAAGGAGATCAAGCTGCACTTCAATTCCACCATTTGAAAGGTAAAGATTTTACTATAGGTAATGTTGCAAACAAGAGTTGGGATTCTATTAAAAATGAGATGAAAAAGTGTATTTTACTTTGTGCGAATTGCCATTCAGTAGAACATAGTTCTAAGTTAGGTAATGAATTTATTAAGGAGGCTCTTAATTATAAAGGTAGAACATTAAAATTTTAAAATAAAAAACCATCCAAGATTGGATGGTTTTTTATTCTATAGTGATTTAATTTTTAATTTTGTCTCGCGATTTTTATCAAGTTTAGGAAGTTTGATAATAAGTAATCCGTGCCTTTCGACAGCCTCAGCTTCTTCAGGGTCTACTTCTTCTGGTAATGATATTGTTCTTGAAAAAGAACCCCAGTAAAGTTCTTGGACAAAATAATTTTCTTTATCTATAGATTGATTCTCTTCACGCTTACCTTTAATTGTAATCATGTCACGAGTAATAGTAATTGAAAGGTTGTCTGGGGAAACTCCCGCCACCATTGTTTGAACAATAATATCAGATGGAGTTTGGTATAAATCGACAGTTAATTCAGCATCAACATCTTCTTCCCATTTTTTCTCGGTAGGCATTTCATTTGGCTCTGAATTTTTTACTTGTCTTTGCTCTCCTTTATTGTTTGATTCTTCTTCGTTTTCTTCAAATCGAATACTTCCTGTAAGGCGTTCTAAAAATGATCTTTTTGTTGGCATATAATTTATTTTAGTATTGGGTTATATTTACCCATACGTTTTAATTTCTCAAATATAAGAATGTTAATAATGGTGACGACCCACAAGAATCCAAAAACTGAAAGGAAATTTTCGCCACTTCCTTTCATTATAAAAAAATTAAAGACACTATGCAACACAATCGCACATATAATTCCCACAAAAAGGTAAAATATTCGGTATTGTTTTAAATAAAAAGATAGGCCTAGAGCGCTACCTATCATCGCGCTAGACATGGCGTGTAGTAGTGTCGAGCCAAGAAATCTTAAATTACCTGTTAGCATTCCAACCACTGCACCACTGACACTAAAAGGATTCAATAAATAAAGGACATTTTCTAGGGCCGCAAAACCAAGAGCGGTGGCAATAAAGTACATTGGATAATCAATTGGTTCATCGATATTTCTATTTCCAAATATTATGATAGCAACACCGGTGAACTTAAGTAATTCTTCAATTGATGCCCAAATTATTATTTGCCATGTTTTATCTTTAATAAAATTTAGTGAATATTTTTCAAGCCAAATAGCAATAAAAACAATCAATGAACCAACAAGAAAAGATATTATTATTAGGCCAATAGGTTCGTGTTCATCGTGGTCTTCTTGTCGTAGCCAAAACCAAAGCCAAAATATAGCTGGAATAGCTCCACTTAAAATGGCTAGGAGTAATGCTTTTGGATCTTGTAATATTTCAACCATATTTTATATTGGTCCGCCTTGACTTGCCTTTGGCGAGGCAGGCCATTTTTCCACCATTAATAATTTTTTATCATTAATTGGCATCATGCTCCAAATTTCTTCGGTTACGAACGGCATAAACGGATGAAGAATTTTTAGAATCATTATCTGAGTTTCAATTAAAAATTGTTTCCTCGATAATTTTTCCTCGTCCGTACCACTCTCAAATATTTTTTTACTTTCTTCTAGTATAATATCAGCAAAACGAGTCCAAGTATACTGATATATTTTTTCTCCAACTAAATAGAATTTATATTCATCCATTTCTTTGGTTATCTCTTTAATAAATTCGTCTCTTTCTGTAATTAGGATTTTATCTATTTTGGTATAATCACCAAAATTATTATCATAGATAAAATCATTAGTACTACTTAAAACAAAGCGGGTGATGTTCCAGAGTTTATTGGCATAATTTTTATAAGCTCGAATTTTGTCTTCCGACATTCGACTGTCATTTCCAGGCCCAGTACCTATAATGAGAGACATTCGAACAGCATCAGCGCCATATTTTTCACTGACCACAAGTGGGTCAAGAGCGTTACCGAGTGATTTACTCATTTTTTTACCTTGAGCATCGCGAACTATACCGTGGAAATATACAGTTTTAAAGGGTACATCATCAAGTAAATAAGTGCTCATTAAAATCATTCTGGCGACCCAGAAAAAAATTATGTCGCTACCAGTTTCAAGAACATTTGTTGGATGGTATATTTTAAAATCATTTGCATTTAAATCTGGCCAACCAAGAGTGGAGAATGTCCAAAGACCGGAAGAGAACCATGTATCTAATGTATCAGGATCTTGTTCCCAGTTTTCAATATCATCGGGTGGATTAATTCCACAATAAATTTCCGTGTTTTCGACTTTATTAACTTTATGACCTTCAACTTGTTTACGGTACCAAACCGGAATCCTATGTCCATACCAAATCTGACGAGAAATACACCAGTCTCGTAGATTTTCAATCCAATTATAATAAATTTTTTCAAAATTATTGGGGATAATTTTAATATCACCATTTCTAACGGGGGCAAGCATTAATTCTTTTAGAGTTTTATTGCCACGGTCTACAATTTTTTTATTTACATCAATAAACCACTGCTCCATAATTTGAGGTTCAATCATACCACCAGTTCTTTCTGCTGTAGCTACTCGATTAATATAATTTTCATCAATAGAAATCAGTAATCCTTTTTCTTTTAATTTTTCAACAATTTTTTCTCGAGCTTCATTTATTTTCATACCCCCGAATTCCTTAGCGATAGGGAGTAATTTACCAAATTTATCTATAATTTGTTCTTTATCTAGTTTGTATTTTTCGGCTAGCTGAAAATCTACATGCGAATGCCAAGGAGTAATTGTCATAACTCCAGTTCCAAAATCCATATCAACTTCTTTATCTTTTATGATTATGGCTTCAATCGGACCGTTTATCCATTCGAGAGTTATTTTTTGACCGTGAGTCCAATTGGCATATCTTTTATCGTCCGGGTGCATAACAACATATTTATCACCAAACTTTGTCTCCGGCCGAGCTGTTCCAATTTCAAATGGTCCATACTTGAAAGTGTAGAATTTACTTTTTCTTTCCTCGTACACAAGCTCATCATCAGAAATCACAGTCTGACCTTTGGGATCCCAGTTGACGATTCGATGTCCACGATAGATTAAACCATCGTCATACATTTTTTTAAAAGCTGTCCGAACTGCAAAGTTTCTTTTTTCATCAAGAGTAAATGCTTCACGAGACCAATCAACGGATGTCCCGATTTTTTTCATTTGACTAACTATGGTGTCATGACTTTCTTTCGCAAATTTATTAACCCTGTTTAAAAATTCTTCTCGGCCCAAATCATTTTTCTTTATTCCTTCTTTCTCGAGAATTTTTTCTACTTTTGATTGAGTAGCGATTGCCGCATGATCTGTCCCGGGTAGCCAAAGAGTACGTTTGCCCTTCATTCTGGCATAGCGAATCATAATATCTTCAATTGTTAGCATCGCTGCATGACCGATATGGAGAATACCAGTGACATTAGGTGGTGGCAAGACGATAGAAAATGGTTCAGCGTTTTCATCTATAATTCCTTTTTCTATACAAACATCAGGATTAAAAAATCCACTATCTTCCCATATTTTATAAATATGATCTTCGGTATTTGTTGGACTATAGGGTTTTAAAAACTTTGGGTTAATATTATTTTCCATATATAAAATATAACATATTTTACTATAAAGATAAATTTCCTTTAGCTTTAATAGAATTTATATTTTTTATAGTTTTTTTCTTTTTATATTGGAAATACCCAGCGACGCCAATCATGATGGCATTATCACCAGTTAAGGTTAAGACAGGGAAGTGAACTTTAACATTAAGGAAGTCCGACTTCCTTAATTTTTTAATATCTTTAGTTATTATTTCTTGTAAATATTTATTGGCTGAGACACCTCCACCGACAATAAGAGTTTTGATTTTGTATTGTTTGATAGCTTTAATTGTTTTATGAGTTAAAGTTTCGACAACAGCATCTTCAAATTCTTTAGCGACCGACTGCTTAATTTTTATTTTATCAAGTATGTTTGGATCTTTTTCTTTCAAATCTCGAATCAAATAAAGTACAGCAGTTTTTAATCCTGAAAAAGAAAAATCATAATCTTTTGTATAAATCATTGGCCTCGGTAATTTAATTAGTAATTCGTAATTAGTAATTCGTAATTTTTCTTCTCGAGCTTTTTGAGCGAGAGAAGAAATAACTGGCCCACCGGGGTAAGGAAGCCCCATCATGCGTGCAACTTTATCGAAAGCTTCTCCGGCGGCATCATCTCTGGTCTGGCCGATTTTTTTGTATTTCATCCAATCCCGGATTAATATTAGTTCTGTGTGTCCACCTGAAACAAGAAGTGAGAGCATAGGAAATATATTTTTACTTGAATCGATTGTAAAAGTTTTTTTATTTTTTGGGAAAATTGAAAAAATATGCCCCTCCATATGATTAACTGGCATAATTGGAATATTATATTTTTCTGATAATTCACGAGCAAAAACTATACCTGTCCAAAGAGCTGGCTCAAGACCGGGGCCGTAAGTTACAGTTATTAAATCTATTTTTTCTATTTTTATTTTTGCCTGCTCAAGCGTTTTTTTAAAAACGATTGGTAAGTTTTTTTGATGTTCTCTTTTTGCTAGAGCCGGAAATACTCCTCCGTATGGAGTATGAATCATAATTTGAGAATTAGTATTATTAGCCAATATAGTAAAAACATCTTTTGAACCAAACCCGCCTTGATGCGAGGCAGGCTTTTTTACATCTAGTACACTTATTCCCGTATCATCGCATGATGTTTCAATCGCTAAAATCTTCATTTCCGTACTATAACACATGGGTTTTTATTTGACTATTAATGTGATAAACTCACAGTATGACTACCAATAAGATAATAATATTCTGTGCTCCGTCCGGGTCTGGAAAGACTACTATAGTTAAAAAAATAAAAGAGATATTTCCCATGCTTTCTGCCTCGGTAAGTGCAACAAGCCGCAAACCTCGTTCAAATGAAATAGATGGTGTTGATTATTATTTTATATCAAATGAAGATTTTAAAAAGAAAATTGAGGAGGAGAAATTTATTGAATGGGAAGAAGTTTATTCTGGGCAATTTTCTGGAACTCTAAAGTCGGAAGTATCTAGAATTCAAGAATCAGGGAAAAATCCACTTTTTGAAATAGATGTGAAAGGAGCAATGAACCTTAAAAAAATGTACGGAGATTCTGCACTTGTTATTTTTATTAAAGTTCCATACGATATTTTAAAAGAAAGATTAATTTCTAGAAATACAGAGACAGGTGAAAATCTTAAAAAGCGTCTGGATCGAGTGAAAGAAGAAATGGAATTTGAACATCTCGCTGATAGGGTAATCGTAAATATAAATTTGCAAGATGCAATAGAAGAATGTAAAAAAATTATTAGTAACTTTATCGGAATTTAAATAAGATGAAAATATTAAATGAAATATTAGAAGATGTGCAAATACTTGAAAGCCATGGTAATTTAGATGCTCATATTTCTTCTATTTCTCTTTCCTCGAAAAACATCGAAATGCATTCCTTATTTGTGGCTATTGTAGGTAATGTCGTTGACGGACATATTTATATAGATGAAGTTATTAATAAAGGAGCAAAGGTAATTATTTATGAAAATGATCCCAGTGAATTTAAAAATGGTATTACTTATATTAAAGTTTTAGATACTCATAGCACAGTAGGTATAATTTCTGATAATTTTTATGATCATCCTTCTTCTAAATTAAAATTGATTGGTGTGACAGGAACAAATGGTAAAACCACAACGGCAACATTGCTCCATAAACTTTTTAGAGAATTGGGTCACAAAGCTGGAATGATTGGAACAGTTGTTAATAAAATCAATGATAGGGAAATAGAAGCAGTACGAACTACTCCAGATTCAGTTAATCTAAATAAATTGTTGGCTGAAATGGTTGATAGTGGTTGTGAATATTGTTTTATGGAAGTATCTTCTCATTCAGTTTCTGAAAAAAGAATAGAAGGGCTTTCTTTTGTTGGTGGAATATTTACAAATTTAACATTGGACCATTTAGACTATCATAAGACACTTGAAAATTATTCTGAAGCTAAAAAAACTTTTTTTGATATTTTACCTGCCAGTGGTTTTGCTATTGCCAACATTGATGATGATAAAGGGCAATATATGCTAAGTAGCACCAAAGCTCATAAATATACTCTAAGTCTAAAAGGTGAAGCTGATTTTAATGAAAGATTTACTACAAAATTAATTGGCGAATTTAATGCCTACAATGTTTTAGGAATTTATGCTACGGCAGTTATACTAGGACAAGATAAGAATAAAGTTATTGAAATAATTAAAAAATTAGATTCAGTCCCTGGTAGATTTGAATCAATTAAAAGCTCAAATAATATTACTGGAATTGTTGACTATGCTCATACTCCCGATGCCTTAGAGAATGTTTTAAAAACTATTAATAAAATGAAAAATAATGGAAAGGTTATTTCGGTTATTGGTTGTGGGGGAGATCGGGATAAAAGTAAAAGACCAATTATGGCGCGAATCGGATATGAAATGAGTGATATTTTAATTTTGACTTCCGACAATCCTAGAAATGAAAAACCAGAAGATATTTTAAATGATATGGAAAAAGGCTTACCCACTGAGCACGAAGAAAAAGTTGAAGTAATAATTGACCGACGTGTGGCAATTAAAAAAGCTTGTGAATTGGCCGGTGCGGGGGATTTTATTTTAGTCGCTGGTAAGGGTCACGAAAAATATCAAGAAGTAAACGGTCTCAAAACTTATTTTGATGATATGGAAGAATTAGAAAAATATTTAAAATAAAATGAAAAATTACAAACAACAATTTAAGGGAAAGAAAATCACGATCATGGGATTGGGTTTACTTGGACGTGGACTTGGATATACTAAATTTTTGGCGGAATGCGGAGCGGAATTGATTGTGACGGACTTAAAAAATAAAGAGCAACTTGCCTCGTCTCTAAAGCAACTTGCGAAATTTAAAAATATTAAATATACACTAGGGGAGCACCGATTAGAAGATTTTAAAAATCGAGATATGATTATCAAAGCAGGAGGAGTCCCATTTGATTCAATTTATATAAAAGAAGCCAAGAAAAACAAAATTCCGATCGAAATGGATGTATCATTATTTATAAAATCGTCCCCAAAGATAAAAGTTGTCGGAGTGACGGGTACTAGAGGTAAATCGATGACCACAGCACTTATATATCATATTTTGAAAGATAATATATTTGCTCAGAATGTTTTATTGGGTGGAAATATGCGAGGAGTTTCTACTTTGCCGTTTCTTAAAAAAGTTAAAGAAGGCGATATATTAGTTTGCGAGTTGGATTCTTGGCAATTGCAAGGTTTTGCCTGCCAGCCCTCACGAACCGGGAGCAGGCTGGGTGAAGCTGGTTTCTCTCCGAATATTTCAGTTTTCACTTCATTTATGCCTGACCATATGAATTATTATAAAAATTCAATGGAAAAATATTTTGAAGATAAAGCTAATATTTTTAAATATCAAAAAGAAAATGATGTTCTTGTAGTAAGTAAAGAGGTGAAAAAAATTATAAAAGAAAAATTAAATAGCAAACTTCTATTAGTTGATAAAAAGGAAGTAACAGGTTTGGAGTTTATTGTTCCCGGTGAACACCAGAGACAAAATCTAGCTTATGCTGTGGCTGTGGCAAAAGAGTTTGGAATACCAGATGTAAAAATTAAAAAATCAGTTAAGGAGTTTGAGGGTGTTGAAGGTCGGTTGCAATTGCTTCGAGTTTATAAGGGTATAAAAATATATAATGATAATAATGCTACAACTCCAGAAGCAGTCATTGCTGGTCTGAAAGCTCTCTCAGATCTGTGGAAGTCCGACTTCCAAAAATCTGGAATAACTTCTAGAAATGTGATTTTAATTTGTGGCGGCTCAGATAAAAAATTGGATTTGACGGATTTGGTTAAAAATATAAATAAATATTGTAAATTTGTTTCTTTGATTCCAGGGACGGGGACTGATAATTTAATTACGAATTACGAATTACGAATTAAAAATGAAGTGGGGAAAGATTTGAAAGATGTAATACAAAATGCAGTTAAAAATTCAAAAAAAGGGGATACAATTCTTTTCTCACCAGCTTTTGCGTCATTTGGAATGTTTAATAATGAATATGAGCGTAATGATAAGTTCGTAGGAATTATTAATAAACTCAAATGATTTGTTTGCCTGTCCCGTACTAAATTTTTGATTAATGAAAATTAATATAAAATATATATATAATGGTTACCATTGTTATTATCTGGCAAAAAATTCAAGGGAGATTTTCTTTTTGACCAACCTTCGACCAAAGAATATTCAGCCAAAATTATTGAACAAAAATTAATTGAAGTTGATGAGATATAGTAATTATTTAAACATTGTTTAAAATTGGTGTATTATATAAGTATGGAATTAGATTTATCAAAAATTAAAAATGTTCACTTTATAGGTATTGGTGGAATCGGTATTTCTGCGATTGCTCGGATGATGAAAGGTCAGGGTAAAATTGTAACCGGCCAAGATATGCAAGAAAATGAAATTGTTATAGAGCTAAAAAAGATAGGCTTTGATATTAAAATTGGTCAGTCATATCAAAATATTCCAACTGATGCTGATTTGATTGTTTATACAATTGCTATAGAATATTATGACCCGGAATTATTTAATAAACTAAAAGAAAGGAATGATATACCAATTAAATCATATCCTGAAATGTTGGGAGTTATAAGTAAAAATAAATATACAATTGCAATTTGTGGAACTCACGGTAAGACGACAACGACAGGTATGATTTCTCAAGTATTGGTTGATGGGGGGAAGGATCCGACTGTTATTGTTGGAAGTTTGTTAAAAGGAGGGACAAATTTTATAAAAGGCGAGAGTGAGCCTGCCTCGCTTTACGCGAGTCAAGGCGGGCTTTTTGTTGTTGAGGCTTGTGAATACCGTCGGTCATTTTTAAATATTAATCCAAAAATTTTAGTGATTACAAATATTGATGAAGATCATTTGGATTATTATAAAGACATAGAAGATATTAAAAGTGCTTTCCGCGCGATGGTTTTGAAGGTTCCAGTAGATGGGTATGTCATTTGTAATCCTGATGATAAAAATATTAAAGAAGTGATTGATGATATAAAAGCTAAAATTATAAATTGGCAAGATTATTTTGAGAGTGATTTAAAATTAAAAATTCCTGGAATTCATAATAAGAAAGATGCGGCAGGGGCTTTGGCCGTTGCTACTATCCTCGGAGTTTCAAAAGATGATGCCCTTAAATATTTAGCTGATTTTTCAGGAACCTGGAAACGTTTTGAATTTCGAGGAGAATTAAAAAATGGGGCACTTTTATATGATGATTATGCTCATCATCCAACTGAAATAAAAGCCACATTAGAAGGATTTAGAGAATTATATCCTAAAAATGATGGCCTGTCCGCCGACATGGCAGAGTGGAAACTCATCGTTGTTTTTCAGCCTCATTTATTTAGCCGAACAAAATTATTATTAAATGATTTTGCAAATAGCTTTCAAAATGCAGATGAAGTCTTAATTTTACCAATATATTATGCTCGGGAATTTGATGATGGAAGTATAAATTCAGAGATACTTGAGAAAGAAATAAATAAATATTCTCATAATGCTAAGTCTTTTCCAGATTTTTTATCACTTGAAAAATTTTTGGAAGCCCGCCTTGACTTGCTTCGACACGAGGCGAGCTCGGCGAGACAGGTCCGACTTCCAAAGATGGACGTGAAAAATGTCATAGTAACAATGGGGGCCGGGGAAGCTTCAAAAATAGGAGATTTCCTTTTATCTAATAATAATCTATAATTAAGAAATGAAAAAATTATTTATATATTCATTTTTTATTTTATTATTAGCTCCATTTTCTTTTATTTATTCTGCTTCAACTTCAAACTCGGGATTTATTCCTGGGCAAATTTGGTATTCGAATTCAAATTTAGTTGTAGGTGAGACAGTTAATATTTATACGGCTGTCTGGAACGGGAATAATGAGACAATATCGGCTAAGGTTGAATTTTATGATAAGAATGTTGTTTTAGGTAGTCGAGATGTAACAGTCAGTCCAAACGAACTAAAAGAGGTAAGTGTTTCTTGGAAAATTACCGCCGGAGATCATTTAATTTCAGCTAAGATAATCTCTTCAACTCAAACTGTTTCTGGTAAAAAAGAAAATATTACACTTTCAAATAGCACTACTTCAAGTGATAAAAAATTTGTTTCAGTGAATAAAAATAATAACTCCGGTTCAAACACAAACAATGATACTTCCGACAATAAAATAGATGATTTCTTGCCCGAACAAGCTGATTCTTTTATCTCGGATAATTTGTCTGGAGTTGAAAAATTTAGAATTGAGATGTTAGATAAAACAACAATCTTAAAAAATAAAACAAAAAATGACATTGCTGTTATGGAGAGCCAAGTAAAGACCGTCGCTGAATCCTTAAATGAAAAAAAGAATTTAGAAGATGCTGTTAAACAGCCAATCGCCCATATAAAACTTATTCTTTTATCTATTATCGTCTTTACCCTAGCGACAAAAATTGTTTTCTATGGTCTTTTAGTTATAATTATTTTATACATACTTCGGGCTATTTATCGTAAAATAAAAAATAGATAATAAACCCCCACACCCATATTTTTATTAGATGAAAAAAACCTTCATTGTAAACAACCAAAAAATATGGGTTTGGGGGTAAATTTGTCAAATCGTGGTTAAATGAAGTATACTAATCTTGTAATGAAAAGAGTTATTTTTGATATTGGATTAATGATTTCAGTCCTTGTTTTACCTTGGTGGATAACACTGCCTCTTTTATTTGTAGGTATATTTGTCTTTAATCAATATTATGAGTTTATTATAATCGGGGCAATCATGTTTGCAGTTTACTCACCAATTGAGCATAACTTATTTTCCTCGCCGATATTTTTTTCAGGAATTATTATTGTTTTGTATGTTATTATCCAGTTAATTCGTAATAATATTATTTTGTATAAAAAATAAAATGAGATCACGACTTAAATATAAAAGAATAAATAGAAATATTGACCCAGATGAAATTTTTCTTGATTCGAAGAATTTGCCGAACTTCAACACTCAGCAATTTGAAGGGCGATTAGAAAAAGCTATTCCAAAGCATTCTATTTTTTTATTAGGATTTTTTTTCTTTGGTGTATCTTTGGTTTTTACTTATCAAGTCGTGAATCTCCAGATTGTTAAAGGTGAAGCATTTTTTAAAAAAAGTGAAAACAATACACTAACTAAAAGACCAGTTTTTGCTGAAAGAGGTTTGATTTATGATCGAGCTGGAACACTGCTTTCTTGGAATAGTTGGGAAAAAGAAGATGTAAATAAATTGTCATCACCAAAGAGATCATATTATGATGCTCCGGGTTTTGGTTTACTTCTTGGTTATGTTAGTGAACCAGCCAAGGATTCATCGGGCTATTACTGGCAAGATAATTTTATTGGAAAAGATGGAGTTGAGAATTTTTTTAATGATAAGTTAACCGGAATAAATGGAGTTCGAATTACTGAAATAAATGTAGGAGGGGAGATACAGTCGGAAAATGTCATTTCACCACCTGAAGCCGGACAAGATATTAGTCTTTCGATTGATGCCAGAATACAAAAAAAAATGGCTGAATCAATTTCTAATATGGCCCAAAATTCTAGTTTTCAGGGTGGGGCCGGAGTTTTAATGGATATAAAAACTGGGGAACTGTTAGCTATCACTAGTTTCCCTGAATATAATGGAAATATTTTGTCCGATGGAAAAGACAGTAAAACAATCAGTGGTTATTTCCAGGATAAGAGAAAAGTTTTTTTAAATCGTGCTGTTTCCGGTTTGTATAGTCCAGGTTCGATTGTTAAACCATTTTTGGGTTACGGAGCTTTAGTTGAAGAAATTATTTCACCACTTAAAGTAATTCTTTCTAATGGTTCTATTTCAATTCCGAATCCATATTTTCCAGAAAAAAAATCAGTTTTCAAAGACCATGGAATTTTCGGTTATGTAGATATGAGAGAAGCTATTGCTGTTTCTTCTGATGTATATTTTTATGAAATCGGCGGTGGATTTGAAAGTCAAAAAGGTTTAGGTATAGCTAAAATCGACAAGTATGCTAAAATTTTTGGTATTGGTGAAAAAACTGGAATTAATTTAAACGGTGAAAAAGATGGAAATATTCCAACTCCTGAATGGAAAGCTAAAACTTTCAAAGGTGATCCATGGCGAGTGGGAGATACATACAACACTTCTATTGG
>CAZLXA010000015.1:0-2500 GCA_964563715.1 uncultured Candidatus Saccharibacteria bacterium
TTCCGCCCATTCTTCGTCAGGGAAAGTACAGGTTGCTATACCCCCTCCAGCTGGACAAAATCGTATACTAATCTGATATATTCTTAAATCTGAATCATCAGGATCTTCCCAATTATCCCAATCATATACACTGCCTGGCCAAGGAGCTTTAGGCCAAGTATCTTCTTCCCCTCCTGCTAAATATATACCTAAACCAGGAGGTAGGTCTCGATTAGCATCATCTGGATATTCACCATTATTATCATCTTTGTATAACTCTAATGCTGTTTCCATTGTCCTATATTCAGATAAAGCTCGACTGTAATATGCTTTTCTTTTTGCCGATGAAATACTAGCAAAAACAACTGAGGAAAGTATTCCGATTATGGCGATCACTATCAATAATTCCATCAATGTAAAACCGCGATTTCTATTCATGTAATAATTTTACAATATTTATATAAAATTTCAAAATTATTTTGCTTGTAAAATCGTTCATCTTCTGGTATTTTAAAAGAGTGTATATTTTAGCTAATCCAGATAGTAATTTGTACGCCCAAATAAATTTGTAGTTATATGGCCTAAAACATTTTGTACTCAAAATGTTCGGCCGAACAATCTTTTTTTAAAGATTGTTTTAGGCCCTATCGTCCCCGCCTGCTCCCGAGTACGCGAGGGCGGGCAGGTAACGGTTATGTCGTTTAATTTTTTAATATATGTACTATGTATATGTTTTAAAAAGTAAAGTTAATAGTGAATATTATTATGGTTTTACCGATAACCTAGAGAGAAGATTAAAAAATCATAATAATAAAGAAGTAAAATCTACTAAATCCAGGGCTCCTTTTAAATTGGTCTATTTCGAAAAAGTTGATAGTATAATAGAAGCTAGAAAAAAAGAAAAGTATTTTAAAAGTGGATTTGGTAGAAAGTATATTAAGAATAGATTACAACATTTGGCCCTATCGTCTAACGGTTAGGACATCGCCTTCTCAAGGCGGTAATCAGAGTTCGATTCTCTGTAGGGTCACAACGTAAAATAACCTTATATTATAAAGGTTTTTTACATTGTGACCCTAAGCAAGTAAACTGCTTTACTTGCGCCAGAGAAGCGAAAAGCTTTTGTTTCTTTTTTAAAATTCTATTTTAAAAAAGTACAAAAGGTGTACTGAACCTGTAAGGTTCGATAAGCGTACTCGCGGTCTCTGTATCGTCACCTCGCTTTTAGCCTTATTTATTAAGCTAATTTTTTGTACCCTTTTGAGAGTTCAGAACTTTCAATAATTTCTGATATAATTGAATCATGGAAAAATTTACAAATATTGACACTAACGAGAAAAAGCCAAACATATTTGAAAAATTTAGAAAAAAGTTTGGAAATAATTTGTATCTTGCAATCGTTGTTATTTCTTCTTTTGCTATATCCCCCAAAGAAGGCGTTTCTCAGACTAATATAGATAATATCGATACTATTAAAAAATCTATCTCTGTAGATGAAAAGGCAAAGTTAGAATTTGAAAAACAAAAAGAGTTTCTTATTTCTTGGTATTCTAATAGAAAAATTAATAATAATAAATATCAAAAAAAATTTGAAGAAATTCGTCCTGAGGTACTAGAAAGACTTAAAGAAGTTTCCGTTTTAAAATCTTCAACTATTTTTGGTACCGCTGAATGGAGGAATGATACCATTTTTTATGATGATGCAATTTTAAATAAGCCAGAATTAAATTCTGCTTTTACTCATGAATTTTCACATGATGCATTCCCTGCCAATTATGGCGACCAACCCAAAAAAGTATTTCAAACTGAAATGCCATCTTATATGATATCAATGATTGCAAATGCAATTAAAAAATCGGGAGATGAGGGTCTTTCGGACGTAGCTTTGTTTACAAAATATTACCAAAGACCAGAAGAAGTTTATGCTCGGATATGTGCATTTAGATTAGTATTTGATTTAAAATCAAATCAAAATATTACTTTAAATGAATTGCAAGAAATAATAAAGAAAATTAATAACAAGGAAATAAATGATGATAATTCTAATCTCCTTTTAAAAACAATAACTGACTCAAACTCCCTACTTAGTCTTTTAAATAATTTGCCCTAACTCTTTAATTTCTAATTCTATCCACTCTCTCTTCATACTTTGTTCAGAAAGCCACGCCATGAGGTCACAAAGCGCTAGAACGAGAATCAGAATAATATTTAATATATGAAAAAAGTAATCAACAAAAAACCAATTATAATTAGTGCATGGATTTGTGCAGGTAAAACATATTTAACAAAAAACTATAAAAAGATAATTGAACTGCCTAGTGGTGATTATAAGTATATTTTAACAGATGAACAGAAAACTGTAAAAAATAAAGAATCTCTTAAGTCAACAAAACGTGAAATTAATCCAGAATGGCCAATTAACTATTATGATGCGATCATTAAAGAAAGTAAAAATAATGAACATGCCATAATTCTCATCGCACCCTGCATGCCTTTTAAAGAGATGAGAGATTATGGAATT
>CAZLXA010000015.1:2600-15575 GCA_964563715.1 uncultured Candidatus Saccharibacteria bacterium
CATAATTCTCATCGCACCCTGCATGCCTTTTAAAGAGATGAGAGATTATGGAATTGATTTTTCATTAGCGTATCCAGATCCTATTTGCAAGGAAGAGTATAAATCCCGTGCAAGAAATAGGGGTGCAAATGAAGAATTTGTTAATAGGGTTGCAAATTCAATTCAAACTGATTTTAAAGATTTTTTAAAACAACCAAATGAAAAAATAATTCTTAAGTCAGGTGAATATTTAGAAGACGCATTAATTAGAGTTGGCATTTTAAAGAAAAAAGAATAGGTATTTAGATGCCATTGTTGAAATGGAGGCATAATTTTTTAACAGAAAAATTGCCGAGCATATTACTTTTGGGTTAAAATTGTAATCCTAAAAATAATAATATTTATCTATTTGGTTTATTAATATAAATTTGATAGTATATAACGATACAATAATTGATTGAAATAATCACAGAAATCATATAAATATATTATGGAAGCACAAACATGGTTAATAATACTTTTTGCGGTAGTGGTAGTAGGGTTCTTGGTTGCAGATCTTGGATTCTTTAATCGGAAAAGTCATAAAATTGGTTTTAAGCCAGCTCTATACCAATCGTTGTTTTGGGTGGTTGTTTCTTTAATTTTTGGACTTCTTATTTATTTATTTATTGGAAAAGAAACTGCCGTAGAATTTTTAAGTGCTTATGTTACAGAAAAAATGTTGTCAGTTGATAATCTCTTTGTCATCTTGCTTATTTTTAGTTATTTTAAACTCGAAGAAAAATATCACCACAAAGCATTGTTTTGGGGTATATTAGGAGCCATAGTTTTCCGTGGAATTTTTATTGGAGCTGGAGCTTATATTATTCATCAATTCTACTGGGTTTTATATATATTTGGAGCAATTTTACTTTATACTGGAATTAAATTATTACGAGATAAAAAAGAAGAGCATGTTGATTTTAAAAATAGTAAAATAATAAAATTTGCTCACAAGATACTTCCCTTCACAGACAGTCATCATGGTGGAAAATTCTTTTTCAGAGAAAATGGTAAATTTTACTTCACATCATTATTTATGGTGGTTTTAATGGTAGAAGCAACTGATATTATTTTTGCGGTTGATTCTATTCCTGCTGTTTTTGCAATTTCTCAAAATTTATTTGTAGTCTTTACTTCAAATATTTTCGCTATAATGGGACTTCGAGCATTATTTTTCTTGATTGAAAATATTTTACATAAATTTCATCATCTACAGAAAGGTTTGGCTATCATTCTATTATTTATTGGCTTGAAAATGCTATCGGGGATATTTGGATTACACATCTCTTCCCTAATTTCATTTGGGGTTATAATGCTTGCTCTTGTTTCGTCTATTGTTTTATCGATTATATTTCCAAAAAAGATTTAAAATTAATTAGTATATTGTATCTTGCTGTGCATTTTGAACTTATCCTTTGATAAGGGTTTTCTAATTTATCGACAAGACATACATTTTATGTTAATGTATGGACAAAATTTGTATAGTACTAACAATTTAATACAGAAAAAATGGAAGACAACTATTTAAAAAGGGGTGTGTCATCTGGAAAAGAAGATGTACACAATGCAATTAAAAATTTGAGTAAAGGAATATTTCCAAACTCATTCTGCAAAATTCTACCCGACTTCTTGGGTAATGACCCAGATTATTGCGTAATCATGCATGCAGATGGCGCTGGAACCAAAGGCTCACTCGCCTATTTATACTGGAAAGAAACTGGTGACCTGTCCGTTTTTAAAGGAATAGCACAAGATGCGATTGTTATGAATATTGATGATTTAATGTGTGTGGGAGCCACAAACAGCACCATACTGATTTCATCATCGATTGGCAGAAATAAACACCTGATTCCGGGTGAAGTTATTGCTGAATTGATAAATGGAGCAGAGGAATTCTACAAAACACTCCGAAAATTTGGTATCAGTATTGAGAGCGGTGGTGGTGAAACTGCCGATGTCGGCGATATTGTTAGAACAATCATCGTAGATAATACAATTGTGTGCCGGGCTAAAAGATCAGAAATCATTAACATTGATATTAAACCTGACGATTACATTGTAGCGCTTTCTTCTTATGGTCAAGCTTCTTATGAAGATAGTTACAACTCTGGTATGGGGAGTAATGGGCTAACCTCTGCAAGGCACGACATCTTCAGCAATGAATATGCTGGTAAATATCCTGATACTTTTAGTCCAACTATGTTTGATGAATGCCCCGATCTAATTTACAAAGGAAAAAATAAGGTTACAGATCCAATTTATTATATCTCAAAACATAAATTGACTAATAATCTAAACTTTGGAAAATTAATCCTTTCCCCCACTAGGACTTATGCCCCTGTGATAAAACAAATCCTTGAAAAAAATCCTCGGGAAGAAATTCATGGAATTATTCATAATTCTGGTGGTGGTCAAACAAAGGTTATAAACTTTATCGGTAATGTAGAAATTCGCAAAGACCTGACAGGGCTTGTCGCTCCAGTGTTTGAGGTCATTCAAAAAGAGACCGGCACTAAACCCCATGAAATGAATAAAACTTTTAATATGGGTTACCGTATGGAATTGTATTGCGAGAGCATTGAAACTGCCAGTTCTATAATCAAAATATCAAACAGTTTTGATATTGAGGCAAAAATTATTGGGAGGGTTTTTAAGTCCCAAAAACCCACGGTCACCATAAAAAATGGTGACAATGTAGAGGTATATGAGTAATAACCTTCCAAAAAACAATACAAAAGAGCTGCACTGTGTGTAGCTCTTTTTAATTTTCGTCCATTTCTTAAAACTTGCTATAAAATTATTTTATTTTCTCTTCTATTTCCATCAAACGATTATATTTACATACACGCTCGCCACGGACAAGTGAGCCAGATTTAATAAGTTCGCAATTTAAGCCTACAGCTAAGTCGGCTATAAATGTATCTGTTGTCTCACCAGAACGATGAGAAACAAATGGCACCCATCCTTTTTGTTTAGTCATTTGTATGGCCTTGATTGTCTCTGTTACTGTGCCGATTTGATTTAATTTTATTAACACCGAATTGACCGCCGTCATTTCAATCGCTTTCTCTATTCTTTTTATATTTGTCACAAGCAAATCATCCCCCACAACTTTAATTTTATCTCCTAAAGCTTTTGTTAAAGAAATAAATCCACCCCAATCATCTTCGGCTAAACCATCTTCAATTAAAATAATTGGGTACTTTTCAATAAGTTTCTCGTACCATGCAATAAGTCGCTCAGAATTTAAATCCTGCATCTCCCCTTCAATTTTAATTTTATAAATATCATTTTCATAAAAACTAGAAGCTGCTACATCCATACCAATCTTTACTTGGTCTGTATTGTAACCTGCTTCCTTGATGGCTTCAATCATTAAATCGAGGGCCTCTTCATTTGATTTAAATTTTGGAGCAAAACCTCCTTCATCTCCAACGCCAGTACTATAACCTTTTTTATTTAAAATTTTCTTTAAACTATGAATAATTTCTGCGCCGGCTTGTATTTTACGAGCAAGAGTTGGGAAAATAATTGGCGCCAGCATAAATTCCTGAATATCAAGTCCACTATCCGCATGTTTGCCACCATTTATGATATTTAGCATTGGTTGCGGTATTTGGAAAATTGAATTATCAATTAGAGCTCCCAAATATTCATATAGCTCTACATTATTTTTCAAAGCTCCGGCCCGAGCAAAAGCCATTGAAACTCCCAAAATTGCATTGGCTCCCAATTTTGATTTATTTTCTGTCCCATCTAATTTTATTAAAAAATCATCGAGTTCAAACTGACCAAATTCTTTATCAATTATATTATTAGCTATTTCCGTATTAATATTTTCTACAGCTTTTAAAACACCGAGACCATTATATCGACTTTTATCTCCATCGCGTAATTCTATAGCTTCATGTACTCCAGTACTAGCGCCCGATGGAACCATAGCGACAGCTTCAATTTCGCCTGATGTAAGTTTAACTTCAACCGTTGGATTACCGCGTGAATCTAATATTTCTCTGGCTTTGACTGATGTGATTTTGATTTTTGTCATTTATTTTTAATCGTTAATAAGATTTCTAATATATATAATAATACCAGAAAATTGAGAATAAATATACATTTAAACCTATAGTAATGTCCTTACTATAAGTAAATAAAAAACCTCGGTATCTTTTTACGGATACCGAGGTTCAATTAACCATTCACTGTCATACGAGTTGAAAACAAAAACAATAACCATGCTATACAAGAAGTTACCAACTTAAACCTCACTACAATAATACAACTTCATATTATTTGAGTTAAGATATTTTTATTTGACAAATGTGTATAAACATATTATATTATAAACAATCAACCCAATTCGTAACTTAAAAACAATAAATATGGCAGAATTTCTAAGTGCTGAAGATTTTTCTGATAAAGGAATAGAGATATTGATTGAATCATTTTCTGTTTTTTTATCAATAAAAAAAGTAAAAATCGTTAAATATAAAAAAAATAGCGATAATTTTAGGGGTGAGGACCCAAACTTTTGTTGTTATTTTTTTAAAATTGAAGGAAAACCCGATTTGAAAAAGTTATCAATTGTTTTTGATAAAAATAATAAAAAAGTTAACATCAGAATCAATAATGAAGTAGACAACAAAACAACTGAGATTACCAAATTCGAATCAATTGAGAGTTTCAGAGATAATTTTTTATATTTATCAAAACAACTTCATTAACCTAAAACCAAGCAAATGTCTAAAAAAACCTCTCAAACAAAAAACCCCAGGAAACATAAAAAAAAATATGTTCATCCTAGTTTAAAAGTACACGCCGCGCCGGAATTAAAAGAAGAACCGGAGACGGAAAGTATTACTAAAATGTTTAAAAACTAACCAACCAAACACTAACCAACAAAAACAGCTAACCATGGCAATCGTAACAAAAAAACCAAAAACGAGAATTGAAAAATTTAACCGGGGAATCCTCATAGTCCGGCAATTTTATAAAATAAAAAAGTCGATTCTGAAACTCCACTTCAGATCATTACACCTAAAAAAAATGTACAACAATCATATCAGAAAATCCTATTGATAAATGATTGTTATAAAAACAAAAACCCGCAATAATATGCGGGTTTTAAATTTTACCTTTTTATCGATTACGCCATTCTTTGTCCTGACGGCAGAGAAGCTTAGATTTAAGCTCTTTATGCTCCATAATGGCCTCTACTGCCCGTTCCAAGCGTACTCCTTGTGAACCTTTAATTAAGATTACATCCCCTTTTTCAACAACACCCTCTAAGAATTTGGCAACGGTTTTAGATGAGTCAAAACTATAAATTTCTTTTTGAGAAAATCCATTGTCGATTGCTCCTTCGGCGATTGATTTAGCCCTAGGCCCAACAACAACCAATATATTTGCTACCCCTATGATTTGAGCTCCGACCAGACGGTGTTCTTCTTCGGTAAATTTTCCGAGCTCAAGCATATCACCTAAAACTGCAATTTTTCTTTTTCCCTCTAATTCTTTTAAAACATCAATAGCTACTGCCATTGCCACAGGTGAAGAATTATATGTGTCATCAATGATAATTGAATCATTGACTCCCTCGATCAACGATAAACGGCCTGGCGGGTTTACATATTCGCTAATAGCATTAATAGATTCAAGTAGATCACAACCAAGTTCTTTGGCACAAGTAATAGCACAAGTTGCTTGTCCAATATTATGCACGCCTAAAATTTTTGGCAACATGACTGGAAAAGTATTGCCATCATATTCTAATTTAAAATTCAAACCGTCTGGAATTTTTATATCATTTTTTGTTGTGTATAAATAAGTAGGATAAATACTATGATAAGTAGCATTGACATGCTGACCGAAAGAAACAGTTTGATGATTAAATCTTTGATGAAGTGAATATACTTTTTCATCATCATGATTTAAAATTAAAATACCGTCTTTTTTCAAAGTATTAACTAATGCACTTTTTTCTTCAATTAATTTTTCAACTGAACCAAAAAATTCAACATGAACAGGTTTATCAGGGAAACGAGTAATAATCACTACATCTGTTTTTAACCATGGAATGACATTTTTTTTAATATCTCCAGGCTTACCAACTCCAACTTCCAATATTAGATATTCAGGGTATGGCTTTTTAAATATAATTAATATAAATCCATGAATAATATTTTCAAGCCAAATAAATGGATCGTTCCATCCATTTGGTAGACCTAAGATAGTTAAAGGTAAACCAATCTCACTATTAAAACTTTTTTGACTTTTACGAACAGTTTTAAATTTAGATAAAACTGTAAAAATTGCATCTTTAGTAGAAGTTTTACCGACTGAACCAGTAATAGCAATTATTTTGGGTTTATATTTAGCTAAAACTATCTTGGCTTGCCAAGTTATAATTTTAACAATAATTTCTTTATAAATTTTTTTCATATACTTTCTTCTTTATACTTACTACTTGCTACTTGCTACTTGCTACTTGCTACTTGCTACTTGCTACTTGCTACTTATTTATCTATCTGGTGGAACATTATAATAGTTTATAATAAATTTACTAATACTTACAAATGGTGGTATTAAGGTTTGAGAAGCATATTTAACTTGCTTCGGATTTTCTAGAAAAATAAATACTAGAAATTTAGGATCATAGGCTGGAAAATATCCAAAAAATGAATGCATATGACGATCTGTATAATACCCTTTTCCGCTCTCAAGAGCTACTTGTGCCGTTCCAGTTTTTGTGGCCACACTATGATTTGTCATTTTGTGAGCGCCACTATCATATGATTCAAAAACATGGATTAACATTTTTGTGACAGTATCGGTAGTTTCCTTTTTTAAAATATTTTCTTTAGTAATTGGATATTCCAAAGTTTTTGATAAACCATTATCGTAATTAATTTTTTTAGCTAAATGAGGGGTTATCAATTTACCGCCATTAGCGATAATTGAAAAAGCTCGAACTGCTTCCACCGGCGTCAAAGCTATTCCTTGACCAAAGGCGGCATTGGCGTATTCAATATTTCTAGGACTATCTAAATTATTAATCAGACCACTTGTTTCATTCGGTAAATCAATACCAGTTTTTTCCCCTATTCCGTATGATTTCATATATGAACGAAATTTATCATGACCCAATTTATTTTCAGCAAAAACCATTCCAGTATTTAATGATTGGTCAAGAACATCTTGCATAGTTACTACACCACGGCCTTTTTTATCAAAATTGTTTATTGTTTTTTTGTCTACAACAACAAAACCATTATCGGTATATTTTGTCTCTGGAGTTATAGCCCCTGCGTCAATCGCTCCAGCCATAACGAGAGGTTTGATAACTGAGCCAAATTCGAAAACATTTTCTACTAATGGATTCCGATAAACACCAACATCCGACACCTCTTTAAAATTATTTAAATCAAAATCTGGTAATCCAGCCATTGCATAAATTTCTCCGGTCTGTGGATCTATAATTATTCCTCCAGCTTGATCAGCATTCCATTTCAAAAGAGCAGCCGCTAATTCTTGTTCTAAGGTATATTGAGCCATTGGCTCGATTGTAGTCACAATCTCACCGGTACTAGTATTTGAAATAGTATCACTAATATTTGAAAAGACTTCCGCAAAAAAATTCACATATGCTTCATCTTTAGGTTTTGATAAAGTATTATTATAATAACGCTCAAGTCCGTATTGACCAACCAAATCGTCTCCTTTATATGCTAAAAAACCAAGTGTGTGAGAGGCTAGATTACCTCCAGGATAATAACGCCAATTATCTTTAAAAACTGAAAGTCCGTCTAGTTTTAAATTTTCAATTTCTGTTATTTGTTCTTTATTTAAACCAGTCGCAATTTCTTCATACGGATCGCTTGTTTTAGCAGCTTTATTTATAAAAGTAGCTTCATCCATTTCCAAATATGATTCAAGTTTTAAATATGTTTCTTTTGGATTAATAATTTTTTTAGGTATCATTGCCAGTTTAAAACCAGAAGTTATGGTCCCAGCTGTAACCAATGACCCATCTTTTTTAGAAAAAAATATTGAACCGCGGTTAAAAATATTACTTGATGGAGTAACATACTGCTTATCGGCTTTCAAAGCATATACATTTTTATGAATAACCTGAAGATAAAAAAGTCTAAACAATAGAATAATCGCAACTGATAAAATACAAACAATAACAATTCTTATTCTAATTTGAAACGATGAGATTTTCATTAACGAACAGCAACATGATTAATATTACGAGAAGCAAAAATATTTTGATGAGTATCGACGAAACCTTGAGACTTAGCATATTCTTTATCTATACTAGAAACCGTCTTTAAATATGATAATTCTAATTGATTAACCTCACTTTTTAGAACAATCACAGTTTTATCGAGTGATTTGCGAGCAATAACATTGAAAGTAATTGAACCAACTAAATAAATATATACACCAAACAATAAAATAGAACTCGTAATTAATATTCGAAATAATATTTTTTGGGTATTAATATTTTCGACGATGTCATTTGTTATTGCTTTGGCTTTAGTCATAATATTTTTATTTTGTTAATTATATTTTTTCTAATAATCGTAATTTTGAACTTCGTGACCGTGGATTTAATTTTATTTCATCAATTTTAGGCACTATCGGTTTTTTTGTAATAATTTTTGCCTGCCCATTTTCCTTTAACTTAACAAAGGCTTGTTTAACGATTCGATCTTCTAAACTATGGAAACTGATTATCGACATTCGCCCTCCATTTCGCAGCAGATTGAAACCTTTTTGTATTACCTGCTCTAAATTTGACAACTCACTATTGGTGGCAATCCGCAATGCTTGAAAAGTTTTTGTGGCCGGATTTATTTTTTTGCCTTTATAAAACTTCCCTACGGCTTTATCTATAATCGCGACTAATTCAAATGTTGTTTTTATTTCTTTCTCCAACCTTGCTTCTACAATGGCTTTTGCAATCTTGCGTGAATATCTTTCTTCTCCAAAACCATAGATTATATCGGCTATTGTTTCTTCGCTCCAAGTATTAACAATTGAATGAGCGGTGATATCTTTATCATCAGGATACTTTTTCATCGTCATCAAAAGTGGTTCGTCCTTAGAAAATGTAAATCCCCTATCTCCTTCTTCAAGCTGAAATGAACTAATTCCCAAATCAAGCAAT
This sequence comes from uncultured Candidatus Saccharibacteria bacterium, assembly GCA_964563715.1. GTDB lineage: Bacteria > Patescibacteriota > Minisyncoccia > Phycocordibacterales > UBA9973 > UBA8515. The sequence continues at coordinate 11,797 of CAZLXA010000015.1, forward strand.
ATTCCATCAACTTTCTCTATACTTAATTCATCTAGTGCTTCATCAATATTTTGAAATCCCTTGTTTTTGTAAACTACATCACCATTTGTTTTGTCAATTTGATTTTTTGATCTTGTTATTGCATCAGAATCCAAATCAAAACAAATAATTTTTACCTTGTTACCAAATCGTCGAATTATTTCGAGGGTATGCCCACCAGCACCGAGAGTTCCATCGACAATTACATCGCCGGGTTTTATATTTAATCCGTCGATTGATTCACTTAGTAATACAGGAATATGTTTCATCCCGCTTAGAAGCAGATCGCGATCAGCTCACGTATCTGTTTTAAAATTAATTTATTAATGTTCCCGATATTTATATTCATAATAATTTTTTAATTTTAAATTGCGATCGCGGCTTCTAACGGGATTTCATATTAAAGAACACCTATCTGCCCCAATTTATCTGCCAAGGCATCTGCCTGCTTCTCTACAACTAATTTATAATCGTTCCATGCTTTTTCATTCCAAATTTCAGCGCGGTTTTGAACACCAATAACCACAACCTTGGAAGTTAGGCCTGAACGATTTTTCAAATTTTCCGGGATTAATATTCGGCCGTTTGTATCTACATCTACAATCACAGCCTGGCCAAACATAAATCTCGAGAAACTTCTATTGTCGGATGCTAGCATTGAGGAATCAGATAATTTTTCTGAAATCTTTTGCCACTCTTTTGAAGTATAAATTGCAAGACAATTATCTAGCCCAGGTGCAACAACAACACTCTTCCCCATCTCCTTGCGGAACTTTACGGGTAGTGACATTCTATTCTTGTCATCTAATGTGTGAGTATATTCTCCTATGAGCATAATAATGAAGTGAAATATAGTTATTATTACGAAATTCTTTTTTCCCCACTATATCCCACTTGATTATATTATACACCACTTTATCCCACAAAACAAACAAGTCCTCCCACTTTAAACTGTGTATAACTTTTTTAATTATAAATTGGACAAAATTATTAAGTTGTTATATAATATATTGAATCTAAAAACCTGTACGCCATGCAAACAAAAAAATTCCCACCAGAAAATCGGAATGATAAGGACTATTTCGATACACCCATGACCGAAAATCTTTTAAATCTGCAGGAAGAAAAAATTCAAAGAATGGGTTCTGTCCCCCAGCAGAAAAATTTAAACTTCATCCAGGATATTGATGGGTATAACGACCAAAAAGATCCTATTTGTTTCGATGGAGTTATCTAACTTTATTATTATGGGAATAAACAAAAAACCTGCGGTCACAGCAGGTTTTTAATTTTATTCTTTTGGTTTCATTAGTGGAAAAAGTTGAGTTTCGCGGATTGGTTTATCTACCATAAAAGAAAACAATCTTTCTCCAAATCCAAAACCGCAAGTTGGTGGCATACCATGTTCAAGCATTTCGACGAAATCCCATTCAGGCATCATCGCCTCTTCGTCTCCTCGATCAATTAGTTTTTGTTGTATCTCAAAACGAGCTCGCTGGTCTATTGGGTCATTCAATTCAGAGAATCCATTCCCTACCTCACTTCCAGCAATTATAATTTGGAAGCGTTCAGTTAATTCTTTATTATCACTACATGATTTGGCAAGTGGTGAGACAAGTTTTGGATGATGAACTAAAAATACAGGGCCGGCAATATTCTTACGGCAATATTTCCAAAGTGTATCCATTAATCTTTCCCGATTACTCCCTTCATATTTTATATTAAGCTCATCTAGCTTATTGCTCATTTCTTTTTCTGTCGACTTAAGCACATCAATACCTGTTTGTTTCAAAACTTCTTCTCTATAATCTACCACCCCCCAATTACCACTGAGATCAAATTTATGGCCTCTCGTTTCAAAAATTGTCGTCCCAAAAACTTCTAAGGCGATTGTTTGATATAGCTCTTCTACTAATTTCATTCCATCTTTATAATTAGCGTAAGCCCAATAAAATTCCATATTTGTAAATTCTTGTAAATGATCAGCGGAACTTCCTTCATTTCTATAGACTCTGCCTATTTCGAACGTTTTAGGAAAACCAGCAGACATGAGGCGTTTTTGCCAAAGCTCCCCTACCGAGATACGCAAAAATACATCTACGCCAAAATCTTTGTGATGAGTTTTAAATGGATTAGCTTCCGCTCCTCCTGTCGTCATTTCAAGAGTTGGCGTTTCAACTTCAAGAAAATTATGATCTTTCATAAAGTTTCTAGTTGATTCCCAGAATTTTGCTTTTTTAATGAATAAATCTTTTAATTCATCTGTCGTTAGAATATCTAAATATCTTTTACGGAAACGTTCTTCTACGTCTTGGAGTCCATGCCATTTTTCTGGAAGTGGGGCCAATGACTTTGTTAGAACTCTCCAATTTTTTACTAAAATAGTTTGTTGCTCTGTCTTTGTTTTAAAGAGTGTTCCTGTCACCTCAACAAAATCAGCAATATCAATAGCATCAACAAAAAGTTTAAAAAGATTTTCATCTATTTCACCCTTTTTTAATAATCCCTGAAAAATATCACTTCCATCTGTAATATTGAAAAATATAAGTGACCCCTGTCCCCGGATGGACATAACCCTGCCAGAAATAGTTACTTCTTGATTCCCCGATGATATTATCTCAAAACCATCTATAACTTCTTTTATCGTATGAGTACGAAAAGATGAAGCCGTGTATGGATCCATCCCTGCGTCTTTTAATAATTCTATTTTTTTAATACGCGTATCGCGTAAATCTTTCATTGAGGCCATAGCTCTATTGTATATCAAGTAGAGTGTATTTGACTAGTCCCTTCGGAGTTTTAATAGAAACGACATCTCCTTTTTTCCGACCAAACAAAGCTCCACCAAGTGGTGACTTATTTGAAATTTTATTATTTGTCATATCAGCCTCTTCAGCTCCAACAATACTGTATGTAACTTCTTCTTTGGAATTTTCTTTTTTAACCTTAACTGTAGTACCTATTTCAACACTATCACTTTTATGTTTCTTGACAACAATAGCTGATTTTAACATGTGATCAATTTGAATAATTCGGTCTTCTGTTTTTCCTTGATCTTCACGGGCTTGATGATACTCAGCATTTTCGGACAAATCTCCCAAGGCTCGAGCTACTTCTAAAGCTTCAAGAATCTCTTTTCTTTTAGTAGTTTTTAAATGATTTAATTCTTCTTGTAAAGCTTTCTTTTTCTCTTCAGTTATATAATTTGTTTCTTCCATAATAGGATTATATTACACGGTTTTTGATAATAAGTCAAAGAAAAATTATGCTTTACTTCAAATACTCAGGCGTATAAACGCTCATGTAATCTATAACCTCACTCATAACGCGGGTGGCATTACCGGAGGCAGCTTTAGGACCACGCTCCATAACAAGAGCAAAAGAATAACGAGGATTTTCATATGGGAAAAATCCAACAATCCAAGAGTTAGTATTTGTATTACCGAGTCCGACCTGAGCCGTTCCTGATTTAGCCGCAACAACAACTGAGGGAATATTGAGAGCCATACAAGTCCCTTCGGTGACAGCCATTCGCATTCCTTCGTGAATTACTTTCATTTTTTCTTGGTCGATTGGAATAGTTGTTATTTGAGATTGATAAGTCTCATCAGCTAAAGTTATATGTGGAGTGTGTATAATTCCCATGTTGGCAATACCAGCCGTAGCCCGAGCCATTTGGACCGGTGTAACTTGAAAACCATACTGGCCAATAGAAGTGTTGTATGTATCTCCCACTCGCCATGGATCACCTTTGAAAGTTT
>CAZLXA010000016.1:0-2200 GCA_964563715.1 uncultured Candidatus Saccharibacteria bacterium
GTAAAGTTAGTACGAGTTGAATAATTAGAAGTATAGAGCCATAATCGGAAAGCTAAAGGGTCGATACCTTTGGATATTATATCTTCAAGGGTGTAAAAATTACCGGCCGATTTAGCCATTTTAACCCCATCTACTAACAAATGTTCATTGTGCATAAAATATTTCGCAAAATCTTTACCAGTAGCACATTCCGATTGGGCAATTTCATTTTCATGATGAGGAAAAATATTATCAACTCCTCCAGTATGAAGGTCAAAACTTTCTCCAAGATTTTTCATACTCATAGCTGAACATTCAATATGCCAACCCGGGCGGCCCTTCCCATATTCTGTTTGCCAAAATACTTCACCATCTTCTGGTGTCCAGGCTTTCCATAGAGCAAAGTCTTGCGCACTTTCTTTTTCGTATTCATCTTTTTTTAGACGGCCATCAGCATTTTCTTTTAAGTCTGAAAGTTTGAAATGTGAAAGTTTCCCGTATAGAGGGTCTTTGTGAATGTTAAAATAAACTGAACCATCTGAGGTTTTGTAGGCAAAACCGTTTTTTTCGAGTTTCTTTATCAATGAGATCATTTCATCTATATAGTCTGTGGCCTTAGTATTGATATCTGCTGGCTCGATATTTAAAATGTCACGGCCTTTGAAAAATTCATTTGTATAAAATTCCGTTAATTCTTTTAAACTTTTATTTTGAGCTTGGACTTCACGAATTATTTTATCTTCTACATCGGTTATATTCATTACATGCTTAACTTCATAACCACTGTACTTTAGATATCTTTTTAGTAAATCAGCAAAAATATACGCCCTCCAATTACCAATATGAACATAATTATAAACCGTTGGGCCGCAAGTATATAAACCGACTTGGTGACCGTCGATTGGAATAAATTCTTCTTTTTCTCTTGAAAGAGTATTGAATATAATTAAAGGCATAATATTGATATAAGTATTATCGCACCTAATAAGATAAACGACAATACTTTCAAGGTCATATTTTTTTTATTAATTTTAATGATATTTTTTTGATAATTTTTAACCATTGATTCATTCATTATTAATTGTCTTTCGGAATTAACATAAAGACTCTTAAGTAGATAAGTAAATAGTAGTCTATTATTATCTATAATTAATTTATCGTTACTAACAATACTCAATTCAACCTCTTTGAAAAATTGACCCAAAACAGTAGTCGGCTCATCATGAAAACTAATTATAAAATCATCAGAAACTATAAAAATCAATCGACTTTCAATCGTATTTTTTTCTGATAAAAATGGTAGGCAAACAAAAATATAGTCATAGTCTGAATACATTGCATCGCGTCCAAGCTCCGTTTTAAACATATTTTTGATATATTCGGGAATCTCATACTCTTCTAAAATATGGACGATTTCTTCATTTGTAGGGTTTTCAAGATCAATCCAGACCAGTTGTTTGTGGCTATATTTTGATATCATATAAAATTCATTATACCTTTTAGTGGATTTTTTACAAAATTAGAAAAATATACAGGGGCTTGTCCCCACACCTATATTGTCATTATTTTGCTTTTTATAATATAAAAGTGTAAATAAATCTTAAGTACAATAAATATAATAATATTTAGATAGTAAAACAGCAAAATATAAAGCAATGACAATATGGGTGTATGGGCTTGTCCCCACACCTATATTGTCATTATTTTGCTTTTTATAATATAAAAGTGTAAATAAATCTTAAGTACAATAAATATAATAATATTTAGATAGTAAAACAGCAAAATATAAAGCAATGACAATATGGGTGTATGGGCTTGTCCCCACACCTATATTTTTATTGTCGTAAATCATATAATACATATATGTTTTACTTATATGTATTAAAAAGTAAAAAGGATAATAATATATACATTGGTTCTACTAATGATTTACGACGCAGGCTCATAGAACATAATGAAGGTAAGGTTTTTTCAACGAAAGGCCGTCGTCCATTTGAACTTCGATATTATGAATCATATTATAATAAAGATGAAGCAAGGAAAAGAGAGTCTTCTTTGAAAAAGGACGGCCGAGCGTTATCTCAACTTAAGATTAGAATTGCAAAAAGCCTGCTATAAAAATATAGGTGTGGGGGCTTGCATTTTTACCAACTTTTGTGTAATATAGTTGTTACTTGAAGATTTCAGTATATTATTGAAATTTAAGAGTAATAAAATTATG
>CAZLXA010000016.1:2300-8721 GCA_964563715.1 uncultured Candidatus Saccharibacteria bacterium
GATACCTAAAAAGAAACGGCCACCGCCAACCTTTCATGGAAGTCAAAATCTCATCAATCAAATAAATTAAAAATACTCTGCAATTTAATTGTAGAGTATTTTTAATTTATTTGATTAATGCATAGCCATAGGCCTTGCCTATGGCTAGTTATTGGCGATTTAATAGAGCGTTTTTGATTGTTTCAGAGTCGGAGTATTCAAGTTCAGTGCCAGTCGAAAGGCCACGACCAAGAGAAACAATTCTAAGATTATATTTATCTTCAAGTGGGGAAATTTTTTCTCTTAAATACATGTCTGTATGTTCGCCTTGAGGATTTAATGATAATGCAATAATAATTTCTTTTAATTGATTATTCTTTGCTCTATTTTCAATAGTACTTAATAATTCCTTCAACCTGAGAAAACTTGGAGTTTCTTTTGTTACGATTGGTGCAAGTCCGCCGAGAATAAAATACATACCGGAATAATTTTTACTTCTTTTAATATTTTCAAAATCCGCATCTTTTTCAATTATCAAAAGGGAAGTCTTGTCTGTCTTTGGGTCTTTACATGTATTACATAATTGATCTTTATCTCCTTGAAAAAAAAGATAACATGATGGGCATTGATGAATAATATTTTTAAGAAATAAAATTTCATCAGCCAACTCTTTGACATAAGTAGGATTTTTATGAAGTAAAAAATAAACAAAACGCTTGGCTTGACGTTCGCCAATTCCAGGAAATTCTTTAAAATATTGTGCTAATTTTTCTATTGGGTCTTGCATGTTTTTAAATTAGCGAAACAAATTATTTTATAAAAAAATGTCTGGCCCCTCGTCCTCCCTCGTCCGAGGACTTTTTTTAGAATATAATTTGTGAAGCTAAGTATTATTTAAAATTGATCAATTGCTGTTTCGTGTCCGCCACTAAAATTTCCATTACCAGTTTTATCAATCGAAACAAAGGTTGTTGATTTTTCATCGAAGTATAAATCAACTTTACCAACCGGACCATTTCGGTGTTTTTCTATTAATATCTCAACAATATTAGTTTTTTCACTTTCATCTTTACCTTTATCTTCGCGGTGCATAAACATCACAATATCAGCATCTTGCTCAATCGAACCTGAATCTCGAAGGTCAGAGAGTCGAGGTCTACCACCGCGCGATTCAACCGCACGAGAAAGCTGTGATAAAGCAATAACTGGCACATCAAACTCTTTAGCCAAAGCCTTTAATGAACGAGAGATTTCTGTGACTTGATTGACCATATTGTCGTAATTTTTCGAAGTCGACATTAACTGTAAATAATCAACAATGATTAGACCAAGGCCATGCTCAGCGCGAATTCGACGGCAAACAGAGCGCATGCGAATAATAGAGTTACCAGCTAAATCATCTACAAAGATTGGAGCTTTCGATAAACTATCAAGTGAGTCACGAATTTTAGCAAATTCATTTTCCGATGATAAATTTCCAGTTCTTAAATTCCAGGCATTAACTTTTGATTGAGCAGCAAGTAACCTATCAACTAATTGTTGAGTACTCATTTCAAGTGAGAAAATTATTGTTGGTGTCCCGTGATTAAGAGCCGCTTGGCGAGCAATGTCGAGGGCTAGTGTTGTCTTACCGACAGATGGTCGAGCAGCTAAAATTACTAAATCAGATTTTTGTAAACCAGAAAGATATTGGTCTAGATCGTGAAAACCAGTTGGCACTCCTCGAAGTTCACCTTTATTTTCGTGTAATTTTGCTAATCTGTCCCATGCTTCAGGCAAAGAATCTTTCAAAGATGCGAAAGCATGTCCACCAGCATTATTGTTGATACCCATCATTCTTTTTTCGGCTTGGTCTAAAATATCAAAAACATCTTCGACTTCTTCACGAAAACCAAGTTCCGAGATATGATCTCCAGCCTCAATAATTTTTCTAAGAATGTGTTTTTTATTTACAACATCAGCGTAATATTTAATATTGGTTGAAGCAGGAACAGAATTAGTTAATTCACTTAAATAACTACTACCTCCCATTTGGTCAAGCAAACCTTTTTCTTGCAATCTATGAGAAACCGACAAAATATCGATTGGCTCACCTTTACTCGAGAGTTCAAGCATGATTTTATAAACTTGAGCGTGTTTGGCGGCATAAAAGGAGTCAGCATTAATGATGTCATTTATCTCATGTACAGCTCCAGGGCGGAGCATAATTGAGCCTAAAATGGCCTTCTCCGCATCAACACTCTGTGGGGGCACTCGAAGTTTAGTTTTTTTGTCATTCATCCCGTTTAGAAGCAGGTCGCGGTCTATAATATATATACCGTATTCATGCTTAATTATATTAATACTAAATAATGATTATGTTCCTATTTTTGGCTGCGACCGCGGCTTCTAACGGGATCATGTCCAAATATTGTATCAACAATAATAAAAGTCTCAAAATGCATTTTTCGAACAAAGATGTGGGTAAATCCCCACACCCATTTTTTCATTGTTTATAACTTTTAAACATATATTTTTTATATTTTATTTGAGCTGCAAAATATGGGTATATGTTGCTACAAACTATTATTTTTTAAATTATAAAAAAATGGGTGTGGGGATAATATGTGCAAAACTATTTGTTTTTTGGTATTATACTTAATATGTCTAATGAAAAGAAAATCGTATTAACAGGTGATCGTCCAACTGGAAAACTCCATCTTGGGCATTTTGTTGGTTCTATTGAAAATAGAATAAAGCTTCAAAATGAAGCCGACCAATCGTTTTATATGATAGCCGATATTCAAGGCTTGACTGATAATGCCAATAATCCACAAAAAGTTCGTGATAATCTGATTGAAGTTGTTTTAGACAATCTGGCTTGTGGGCTTGATCCCAAAAAGACTACGATGTTTATCCAGTCTGAAATTCCAGAAATTGCTGAACTGACAGTTTTATTTTTAAATTTAGTTACTCTTGCAAGACTCAAAAGAAATCCTACCGTTAAAGACGAAATGAAACAAAAAGGTTTTGGCGAAGAAGTACCAGCAGGTTTTCTTTGTTATCCTGTGTCTCAGGCGGCTGATATTTTATTCGCTCACGCAAATTTAATTCCAGTTGGTGAAGACCAATTACCAGTTATTGAACAAGTAAATGAAATTGTTGATACTTTTAATCGTTATTATGGAGAAACATTTAGTCATGTCAAACATTTAGTTGGAAATACACCCCGTTTAATTGGAACAGATGGAAATGTTAAAATGGGAAAATCTTTGAACAATGGAATTTATCTTTCAGATTCATTTGAAGAAATTTCAAAAAAAGTTATGAATATGTATACAGACCCCAATCATATACATGTGGAAGATCCCGGACAAGTAGAGGGTAATGTAGTTTTCACTTATTTAGATATTTTTGATCCAGACAAAAATGAATTAGCAGATCTTAAAAATCAATACAAAAAAGGAGGATTGGGAGATGTTGTAATTAAAAAAAGATTAATTAATATACTAGAAAATTTAATTAATCCAATTCGAACAAAGAGGGAAGAGTTAGCTAAAAATCCAAAAGAGATAATGAAGATTTTAGAAGAAGGAACAGCTAAAGCGAGATTAGTTGCTCAAAAAACAATGGCCGAAGTAAGAAGTGCCTTAAAAATTAATTATTTTTAATTATATGAAATACGTTTTTGCTTTAATAGTTTTCATTTTAAATATCGTAAATATACCACTCAATATGCTTTATATGAGAGTTCAAAAGTGGTATTTACCAATGTGGCAAAAGGATAAAGTTATATATTTTGCTTTTGCGCCTTTTTACTGGATAATAGTCGGTCTAACATTTCTCTTTGGTTATCCTTGTGAAAAATTAGCTCATTTGGCTCATTAATAATTAATATAATAATATGAAAGAAAGAATATATATAAAAGATTTGAATAGTTTTATTGGTAAAGAAGTCGTAGTTGCTGGTTGGGTTGATGTTCGTCGAGATCAAGGAAAACTTGTATTTATGGATATGAGAGATATGACTGGCCGTGTTCAATGCGTCGTTTTGCCGAATCACACAGATGCCGTTGAAGCAGTAAAAGAAGTTAGAACTGAATGGGTTTTAAAAATCACTGCCATTGTTAACAAAAGACCAGAACGAAACGTAAAAGCTGGAGTGGTAAATGGTGATATTGAATTGGAAATTACTGGAATTGAAATCCTAAACAAAGCCATAACTCCACCTTTTGATGTTACTTCTGATGGTAAAGAACTGGGTGAAGAAAATAGATTAAAATACCGATATCTCGATTTACGTCGACCTCGAATGCAGAAAAATATTCGTAATCGTCATCATCTTTCAAAATTTGTACGGGATTTTCTTGACCAAGAAAATTTTATTGAAATAGAAACTCCAATACTAACAAAATCTACTCCCGAAGGAGCTCGAGATTATATTGTTCCATCTAGATTATATCCTGGTAATTTTTATGCTCTGCCTCAATCACCTCAGCAATACAAACAACTTTTAATGGCAAGTGGAATGGAAAAGTATTTTCAAATTGCTCGCTGTATGAGAGATGAAGATACGCGTGGTGACAGGCAACCAGAATTTACTCAACTTGATATGGAAATGAGTTTCGTTGAGAAAAATGATGTTATGGATGTAAACGAGCGTTTGCTTATTGCTTTAGTACAAAAATTATATCCTCAAAAGAAAATTCAAGAGATTCCTTTTCCACATATTACATATAAAGAGGCAATGGAAAAATATGGTAATGATAGACCTGATTTACGAAATGATAAAAATGACCCCGATTTACTTGCATTTTGTTGGGTTGTTGATTTTCCATTTTTTGAAAGAACGGATAAATCTGATAATCCAAACACTGAAGGTGAATGGACTTTTACTCACAATCCATTTTCAGAGCCAATCAAAGAGCATAAGGATGATATGCTACAAGGTAAAAACTTAGGTGAAATATTAACAACTCAATACGATATAATTTTAAATGGCTATGAAATTGGCGGGGGCAGTATCAGGGCCCATGAAGCTGATACTCTCCGTAAAGTATTAAATATTATTGGTCATAAAGATGAAGAGATAGAAAGAAATTTCGGTCACATGCTAAATGCATTTCAAACCGGAACTCCTCCACACGGCGGAATTGCTTGGGGTTTTGACCGTCTGTTAATGCTTCTTGAAAACGAACCAAATATTCGTGAAGTAATTGCATTTCCAAAGACCGGTGAAGGGAAAGATTTAATGATGGAATCTCCATCTAGCGTTTCGGATAAACAACTTAAAGAATTAGGAATAGAAATAACAAAAAAATCATAATGCATGATGTAATTTCACCATATCAAATAAAACAAGGAACTTTTGAGGGACCACTTGAGCTTCTATTATCGCTGATTGAGCAGAAGAAGCTTTTTGTTAATGAAATATCATTGGCGGAAGTTACGAATGATTACATTGCTTATATAAAATCAATCGAAGGAATACAAACAGAAAAACATATTGCCAATGTTTCTTATTTTATTTTAATTGCTGCAACTTTGATTTTAATTAAGTCAAAATCATTATTACCAAATCTTTCTTTAACTGACGATGAAACAGAAAAAATTTCCGATTTGGAAAATCGACTTAAATTATATGCAATTATTAAAAACGCTAGTATTGAAATAGGAAATAATTTTGGAACACAAATTATCTTTATGCCAACTGAACGAGTTTGGAGTGAACCTATTTTTTCACCAGATGCTTCAATCACTATTTCAAATATCACCCAATCGATCAGAGAAACATTAGATAAGGTCCCTAAAATAACAGAAAAATTGCCAGAAATTGAAATCAAAAAAATAATAAATATTGATGAAGTTATAAATAGTCTAACCGATCGAATCCAAAATGCTATCAATTTATCATTTCGAGATTTTACAAAAAGTCATGGGGCTCAAAATGAAGATGAGGCAAAGGTCCATGTTATTATTTCATTCTTAGCTATGCTAGAATTGGTCAGAGAGGGAATAATTGATGTAATGCAAAATTCGTCGTTTGGAGATATAGAAATTAATAAACAATTATAATTATGGAAATAACTTTAGAATCAAAAATTGAAGGTTTACTTTTTTATAAAGGCGAAGATGTCTCAATTAAAACACTAGCTGAACTTTTGAAAGTGAGCACAGATGAAATTAATGAAGCTTTAAATAAGCTAGAAATTTCACTGACAAACAGAGGGTTAGTTTTAGTTCGAAAAGATCAATCTGTTGTTTTGGGTATCACTAAAGAATTAAGCTCCTTAATCGAATCAATTCGCAAAGATGAAATTACTAAAGAATTAACAAAAGCTTCACTTGATACACTTTCAATAATATTATACAAAAATGAAGTTTCTCGAAGTGAAATCGACTATATTAGAGGAGTAAATTCAAGTTTTATTCTTCGTAATTTAATTGTTCGTGGTTTAATCGA
>CAZLXA010000016.1:8821-10724 GCA_964563715.1 uncultured Candidatus Saccharibacteria bacterium
GATATTATTTTTCGAAATCAATTAAGTGATAAATTATATTTTATTAGTCGCAGTCAAACTTTACTTCCTTTTTTTACTTTAATTGTAGCTTCAATTATTGGTTTAGGTGATGATTTTTTGCAAATCTTTGGTCGTGGTAAATGGACGACTGACCCAATTATCTTGCGTTATATAAAGGTTGGAATTATTTTATTGCTTGGGCTTGTCATTGGTTTTTGGTTTTATTTTAAATTGGGAGTCACAGAGCTTTATATTCCTTGGTATGGTTTTGTTAATTTAGGATATTTATTTATTCCGTTTTTTATGTTTATCATGCTTTCTTTGTGGTCAACAAGTGTTATTGATGGAGTAGATGGCCTATCAGGCGGAGTTTTGGCTTCAATATTCATGGCTTACACCTTAATCGCTTTTTTCAACAACCAAACTGATTTAGCCACTTTTTGTGCAGTTATTACTGGTGGGATTTTAGCCTTTTTATGGTTTAATATTCCTCCTGCTCGTTTTTACATGGGAGAGACTGGCATGATTGGACTGACTGTCACACTATCGGTCATTGCTTTTATGACTGATACCGTTTTACTTTTACCAATAATTGCTTTTCCGCTATTTATTACAGCCTTGTCAGATGTTTTACAAATTTCATCTCGTAAATTTAGAAATGGTAAAAAAGTATTTCTTTTTGCACCTCTACATCACCACTTTGAAGCCCTAGGTTGGCCGAAATATAAAGTTACCATGCGTTATTGGATCGTCGGAATCATGTCTTCAATCGTGGGGGTAATAATTTCACTGATTGATTAAAATGAATCCCGTTAGAAATAGGAAGTCCTGAGACTTCCGTTCGGAAGATAAATAATAATATCAGGATAAAATTTATAAGATTATTATAATTAATTATTAAAAATATAACATGAATAATTTCTAACGGGATGAAAAAAAATAATATTGATAAAATATTCTTTGGAATAGTTATAGCTCTTGTTGTCGTGGGATTAATTACTTTTACTTCCGCTTCTTTAGGAATACTTGCAAAAAATGAAACAAAATTTTATGGGGTTATTTTTGGTCAATATATTTTTGGTATACTTGGTGGCCTCATTGCTCTTTATATTGGTTTAAAAATTCCTTATAAATTATTAAAAAAATATTCTTTACTTTTATTTATACTTTCAATTATTTTGACTGGCCTAGTTTTAATTCCAGGGATTGGCCAATCACACGGTGGAGCTCGACGCTGGATTGAAATATTGGGTTATTCTTTTCAACCAGTTGAATTTCTGAAAATTAGTTTTATTATTTATTTTGCTGCTTGGTTATCGTGGGTTAAAAATAAAGTTAAAGACCCACTTTTTAGTATTTTACCATTAGTTGTACTTTTGATTATTATTGCGGGTGTTTTACTTAAACAGCCAGATACAAAAAGTATTATTTTAATTACTATTACGGCCTTAATTATGCTTTTTGTTTCGGGAACACCACTTAAATATATTTTTGGGGTTTTAGGAGTTTCTATTGTATTGTTTTTTGTTTTAGTATCGTTTCAACCTTATTTAAAAGAACGAGTTAATACTTTTTTAAACCCTAACGAGAATAGTCAAAGTTCATCTTATCAATTACAACAATCACTAATCGCTGTCGGGTCAGGTGGAGTATTCGGCCGAGGCTTGGGACAGAGCATACAAAAATTTAATTATTTACCAGAACCACAAGGTGATTCAATTTTTGCAGTAATAGGGGAGGAATTGGGTTTTATGGGGACAACACTAATAATTTTATTATATATTGCTTTTGCTTTACGAGGTTATCGAATTGCGATTCGAAATGGTCCAGATGCTTTTTCTAAATTACTTGTTATCGGTCTCGTCTCAATCATTACAGCTCAGTCTTTCATGAATATTGCCTC
>CAZLXA010000016.1:10824-15405 GCA_964563715.1 uncultured Candidatus Saccharibacteria bacterium
TATGAAAATATTATTAACTGGAGGTGGAACAGGAGGGCATTTTTACCCCTTGATTGCAATCGCAGAAAAATTAATTGACATAGCTGATAAAGAGAAAATTATTGATTTGAAACTATATTATATGTCTGACCGACCATACGACAAGCGGATGCTTTTTGAAAATAAAATTTCATTTATTCAAATCCCATGCGGAAAAATGCGAACATATTTTTCAATCAGTAATTTTTTTGATATTTTTAAAACTACAACTGGAGCAATATTAGGTATGATTTCCATGTTTTTTATTTTTCCTGATGTTGTCATTTCAAAAGGAGGCTATGCTGCTTTTCCGGCAGTTTTTGCTGCGAGATTTTTCAGGATACCAGTTATTGTTCATGAATCTGATTCATACCCAGGGCGATTAAATGTCTGGACTGCAAAATTTGCTTGGCATGTTGCTGTTTCTTGGCCCGAAGCTGCTGATTACTTACCAAAAGATAAAACAGCACTAACTGGTCAGCCCATTCGAAAAGAAATATTGCATGGAGATTCGAATGGAGCACATCAGTTTTTCAAACTTAAATCTGACTTGCCAGTTATTCTAGTTATTGGTGGCTCATTGGGGGCTCAAATGATTAATGACATCCTAGTCGATGTTTTACCCGAATTACTTTCTCGTTATCAAATAATCCATCAAACTGGACTCAATAATATTGATGATGTTTTATCTCGTTCAAAATTATTAATGACCAATAATCCCAATTTGCAAAGGTATGTTCCTGTTGCATATTTAAATAATCTATCAACTCGCATGGCGGCAGGTTGTGCCGATATTATTATCTCTCGAGCTGGTTCTGCTATATTTGAATTTGCCTCTTGGGGTATTCCTTCAATTATTATTCCCATCACAAACTCAAACGGTGACCATCAAAGAAAAAATGCTTTCAATTATGCTAGAGCCGGAGCTTGTGAAGTAATTGAAGAAGCAAATTTAACTTCTCATGTTCTTGTTTCTGAAATTGACAAATTACTTACTTCTAAAGAAAGATTAACTCGAATGAAAGACAGTGCCTTAGCCTTTGCAACTCCAGATGCCGCAGAAAAAATTGGCCAGTCAGCTATCAATTTGGCTTTAAGTCATGAACAATGATAAATTAGTATGTAGTAAGTAGAAAGTAGCAAGGGAAACACATAATGGAAAACAACAAAAACAATAAAATAGTTACTCGTTTTGCCCCTTCACCGACAGGGTTTATGCATGTGGGTAATTTAAGAACAGCATTATATACATATTTGTTGGCTAAAAAATATAATGGAACATTAATTTTGAGAATTGAAGATACAGACAAAGAACGGGAAGTTGGAGGAGCCACAGAACATATTTTGAAAGTATTAAAATGGGTAGGGATTAAATGGGACGAAGGCCCAGATGTTGGAGGACCAAATACCCCCTACACCCAGTCAGAAAGATTAGCTTTATATAATAAATATGCCCAAAAATTAATCGATGCTGATTTAGCTTATCCCGATCCATTTACCGAAGAAGAAGTAGAAATATTAAGAAAGAAAGCTGAAGAAGAAAAAAGACCATTTTTATATAGAGAACACAGACCAATAGTATTTGATAAATGGGATGGCTCAAAACCTTTGCGATTCAAAGTCCCTGAAGTAAAAGTATATAAGTGGAATGATTTAGTTTACGGAGAACTTTCAGCTGGACCTGAAGCATTAGACGACTTTATTTTGATAAAGAGTGATGGTTATCCTACTTACAATTTTTGTCATATTGTTGATGATGTAGAAATGGGTATTACTCATGTTGTTCGTGGACAAGAATATATTTCTTCAATACCTAAATATTTATCTTTGTACGAAGCACTAAAAGTTACTCCTCCAATTTTTATTTGTTTACCTCATATTATGGGCAAAGATGGTCAAAAAAAATTAGGAAAAAGAGATGGAGCCAAAGATGCACTTGATTATAAAGAAGAAGGCTATTTACCAGAAGCACTTGTGAATTTTTTAGCTTTACTTGGCTGGCATCCAACAGGAGATAGAGAAATATTTACAATGATGGAGTTGCCAGAATTTTTTGATATTGAAAGAGTTCAAAAATCTGGGGCTCAATGGAATGATGAGAAATTGGATTGGATAAATAAGGAGCATATAAAAAAATTATCAATTGATGATTTAGAGAAACATGTTTTTGCTTGGCTACCAGAACAACTACAAATTAAAAAAATTATTCCTGTAATTGTCGAGCGAATCTCAAAATTTGGCGATATTAAAAATATGGTTGATAATGGGGAACTAGATTTTTTCTATAAAGAGCCGGAATATAAAAAAGAAAAAATAATTTTCAAAAACATAGATGCAAGTAAAATTATAAGCAACATGGAAGAAGTAATTAATGTTTTAAAGATGACGGAAGAAAGTGATTTCAATAAAGAAAATATCAAAATTTTTCTTATGGAAATTGCAAGTCATTTAGGGAATCGAGGAGAAATATTGCACCCAATGCGAATGGCCTTATCAGGGCTCGATAAATCTCCCGACCCATTTATATTAGCTGAAATTCTCGGTAAAAATGAGACTATTTCTCGTCTTGAAAAGGCCATAGAAATTTTAAAAATGTAGTATAATAGACAGTATAGATGAGAAAATTATTATTTTTCGTTATTTTAATAGTTATTTTGGCAATAAGCTCATACCAAGTGCAGGCTTTGACGGCTGATGAAGTTCGACAGCAGATAAAAAACACAAATAGCCAGATTGAAGCCCTTGATAAAGAAATTGCAAAATACCAATCACAAATATCTGAAACCAGTGCCCAAAAGACAACATTGGCTAATCTAGTTAAAGAATTAACCCTAACAAGAAATAAATTAATTAAAGAACGTGAGCAAATTCAGAAAAAAATATCTGCTACAGGACTAATAATTGATACTCTTTCAAGTGATATTGAAGAAAAAGAAAAATCAATTCAAATTTCAAAATTAACTCTTGGAAAGATGATAAAAGATTTAAATCAAAATGATAACATAGATATCATTGAAAGACTTTTATCTGTAAATAATTTTACTGAATTTAGTCGTGAATACAATAATCTTATTACTTTAAACCAAAAGATAAAAGAAAATATTACAGATGTTTCAAATAAAAAAGTTGAACTTCAAACTTCAAAAGTTCAAAAAGAAGGTGAGCAACAAAACTTAAATGACCTCAAGAACAACCTTATTCAAAAAGAACAGGTTGTTTCTATAACAAAAAAAGAGAAAGATACTCTACTTAGTCAAACCAAAAATAAAGAAGCTGAATACCAAAAGCTTTTAGCCGAAGCTGAAAAAAGAAAAGATAACTTCGAAAAAGAAATGGATGATTATGAAAATCAACTTCAGCTATTAATCAATCCTAAACTATTACCTAAAGCTGGCTCCGAAGTCCTTGCCTGGCCTCTTGAGAGTATTTTAATCACTTCTAAATTTGGTGTTAGAATTAATCCCTTTAACTCTTCTATAAAAACGTATCATTACGGAACAGATTTTAGGGCCCAAGTTGGAACAAATGTAAAATCAGTCGAATCTGGTGTTGTGATAGGTCTCGGGAATACGGACACCGCTTGTAAGGGCGCCTCTTTTGGTAATTGGGTGCTCGTTAAACACAATAACGGTCTTTCAAGTACTTATGCCCACCTTTCTGTAATTTCGGTTAAAATGGGCCAAAAATTAATTAAAGGGGACACAATTGGGTTATCAGGTGGAATGAAAAGTGTCTTTGGTTCAGGCTCATCTACCGGCCCTCATTTGCATCTATCAGTATATGCTTCAGATGGAGTTGAAATTGCTTCTTTTGAAAGTAAGGCTTGTCCTGGTAAAATATTAACTCAACCTCGGATAACAAGAGCAGATGCTCATCTTGATCCACTTTTATATTTACCTAAATTAACATCGGAAATGGTCAAAAAATAGTATACTTTTAATATCAATATGTTATAATATAAATATGGATAAAGACGAAAGAAAACCAAGATTACATATTCACATGGGAGGATTAATTGTATTAATTATAATCCTACTCATTTTATTTAAAGTCGATATTCGATCAAAAATAAAATCACCACAATTTCAATCTAATATCTCATACATAGAAGAGCAAGTAAAAACATTCTGGCAGAAATATATTTCCGGACCAATGAAAAAGAAGGTTGGAGATTCTTTTACAAACATAACCAATAAAGAACTTAAAAAAATACAAACTAACTTTAGTGAAAATGTTCTAAAAACTCTCAATGAAGAAGAAATAGATAATTTAATAAACGGCAAAGAATAAAAAAGACCTATAATTAGGTCTTTTTTTGTGCCCGAGGTGGGACCGTGATTACACTTATCGAATACTACGTATTCAGGTACTTTTCGCTCTGATTATCATCAGAGAACGAAAAGTCTTTCGATTTCCACACGCAAGAGAAGCAGTTCTCTTGCTCTCGTACACTAAATTAAAAACTGGCCAAAGCCAGCTTTTAATTTGTGCCCGAGGTGGGAATCGAACCCACATCCCTTACGAGACACGATTTTAAGTCGTGCGCGTATACCAGTTCCGCCA
>CAZLXA010000017.1:0-13123 GCA_964563715.1 uncultured Candidatus Saccharibacteria bacterium
TCTCTTTCTTTTTTTATGTCTTCCATCCCGTTAGAAGTAGATAATCTTTAGATTATCGTACAAAAATTAAATAATAAAATCAAAATATCACTAACATTTTAACATAATTAATTACAATAATATAACATGTATAACTTCTAACGGGATCCATTTTATTTTTATTTTTATTTTTTAT
Organism: uncultured Candidatus Saccharibacteria bacterium; assembly: GCA_964563715.1. GTDB lineage: Bacteria > Patescibacteriota > Minisyncoccia > Phycocordibacterales > UBA9973 > UBA8515. The sequence continues at coordinate 176 of CAZLXA010000017.1, forward strand.
TATAATCTGGATGGCTTTCAGGAATTGAAAAAATATAGTTTGTGTATCGTGACATAGCAAATAAAACACTTGAAAGTCTGTTCATATAAGAAATCGTTTGCGGACTAATAATCCGACTCCCTTCATCAAAAACTGAAACAATTCGACGCTCACCTTTACGAGCAAGGGTTCGTGCAAAATCAAGACCAGAACTAATTAAACTACCACCTGAAATAGTAAAAGAAGTGATCGGTGGTAAAATTTCTCCAATTTGATTTATTATCTTTTCAATTTTATTTAACTCTTTTTTATCAACATGCATTTTTGAACCTCCAAGTTCAGCCTGAATGACAAAAAGATTTTGTTGAATTTCTTCAATAATTTGGCTGAAAGAAATCTTTTTATTTGTTTTTAAAACAACCTTATCAATATCAGCATAAACCTTAATTATCCCTAAATAAGCATTGAGCTCATCGATAGCTCCAAGAGCTTCAATCAACATAGCACTTTTTGAAATGCGGGTTTGCTTGCAATCAAAAAGCGTTGTTGTACCCTTATCACCAAAACCGGTGTATAAAATATTTTTATCTTTTTTGAGATGATTGGCTTTCTCCCTCCCGTTAGAAGTAGATCGCGATACTTGTTTGTCGGAAATTTTAATATCTTTATGTTTTATATTTTTTATCATATATTTTTTACTCTCATTATCATCGTGATCGCGACTTCTAACGGGATCATATTTTTTGATTATATCATGATTTAAAAATTAAATAAAAATAGGGGTTTACCTCCACGCCCATATTTTTATCGTTGATTACAAAGTAGGCTTTACCTACAATAAAAATATAGGTGTGGGGGTTGACGGATTTTATTAAAGTAGTACTATATTAATTAATCAATTAACTGTTATTTTTAACCATAAAAAAATTAAGGACTATGTGTTTCGACGACAAAGAAAAGAAAAAAGCATGTAATAAAACTAAAAGTAAACATGTCGACAAAAAACAAAAACTGATTCTTCAAAAATTTAGAAAAGATTCTGATTTCAAGCGAAAAACGGCCTAAGTCCCCAATACAAAGAGTAGCAAAATGCTGCTCTTTTTTTATTTATGATATACCCCAATGGCTTCGTTTATATTTTTATATCCGTCTTTTTTTAGAAGTTCAACAAGTTCCCTGTTTATTTTTCCTATGACACTTGGCCCTTCGTAAATCATCCCTGTAATCATTTGAATAAGACTTGCTCCTCTTTTTATTTTCTCATAAGCATCAGCTCCTGTGAAAACTCCCCCACAGCCTATAATAATAAATCTATCTTTATATTTTTTATAAATTGCACTTATTAAATTGTTCGTAATTTTTTCTGTTGGCTTACCACTAAAATTCCCTCGGCCAGCATTTTTTATTTCCTCCTGATTAAAAGTAGGATTTGCTCGGTCTTTAACTAAATTTGAAAATATCAAACCACTAACAAATGAATATTTTGATGAAACTTCCGCAAGAGCCAAAGTATCATTTTCGCTTTTTTCTAAATACATTTTAATAAATAGTGGTCGTTTAATTGAAAGTTTTTCCAATTTCAAAAGAAGTAAATTTAAGCCTTCAGGAGTATCAAATTTATTTATGATATTATCACTATTAATTAAATTAGGGCAACTAATATTTAGTTCAAAATAATCAAAATAATTCTCATTTAATGCTTGCATAAAAGAAATAATAATATCATCGGCCATCTCTTTTATATTCAAGTAGGATTTATTTGTCGAACCAATACTAATACCAAGTGGTATTCTATTCCCGCCTTCTCTGCGGGTCGCCGATGAGGCGACTTTTTTGACTTTTTCTAAAACTTTATTTATTCCTTCACTTTTAAAACCCTTATTAACAAGTAATGACTTTGATTTAGGTAATCTACCCAACATTGGCCTTTGATTGCCAGCATAAGGCAAATTAGTCACTGTTCCAATGGTATGGAAACCAAAACAGATTGACGGTAGAATATTTATTAAATCGGCATCATAATCAAAACCGGCCGCCAAACCAATAGGGTTTTCAAAATCAATCCCGAGTACTTTCTGTTTTAAGAAAGTACTTTTAAAATACATCAGAAATTTTATTTTCCATCTAAAAAATGAAAATTTTCCTAAAAATCTCCCAGTCTTTAAAAAGAAATGATGGACATCATCTGCTGGAAAAAGAAAAAGTATCGGTTTAATAATTTTTTTATAAATCAGTCTAATCATTACTATTCTGTAGTTACACCATCAAATTCTTCCTCATTCTCTTCAGCCTCACTTTTTGTAGCTCTCACAATACCATCCTTATGATGTGCGGGAGAATAAAGTGTATACATTTTAAGTCCACTTTCCCCTGCAATAACATTATGCTTTGACCCCGATGGCACAATGACAGCATCACCATCGACAACTTCGTATTCTGTCTCGTTGATTATGACCTTTCCATTACCTTTTTCAAAACGGAAAAATTGATCATTATCAGAATGAACTTCCATCCCAATTTCCTCACCAGCTTGTAAGCTCATAAGTACAAGTTGAGAATGCTCCCCGGTATACAAAACTTCCCGAAAATTATTATTTTCAATTGTTAATTTTTCAATACTTCCTTTATATCCTTTTTTCATCCCGTTAGAAGCAGGTCGCGGTCGTTATTTTATTAAAAACCGAATCTGCATTTTAATTAAAATTATTAATTTACTTAATTTATCCCATTTTAACCGTGACCGCGGCTTCTAACGGGATTCATCCCTTACTTAATTATAACACTTTTAAATAAGAATTAATTATTTTATCAAATTCATTATTTGTTAAATATTTATCTTCAATTGCAACATCTTTTAATTTTCTCTTTGTTTTTATTGACTCATCGACAATTTTTGAGACCAAATCATAGCCAAGTTTTGGCACAAGTAAGGTCGCATAGGCCGTTGAGTTTTCTAAGTGATATAAGCATCTTTCTTTATCAGCAGCAATTTTTGAAACACAGAGTTTGTCGAATTGATAAATCGTTTGTATTGTTAGCTTTAAAGATTCAAGTAATTTATCGGTGATAATTGGCAACATGACTCCAAGCTCAAGCTGGGCGCCTTCGCAGGCTTTTTCAATCATTAGATTATTACCAGAAACTAAATAATATAATTGATTAACAACTTCTGGGATGATTGGATTAATTTTGCCCGGCATAATCGATGAGCCTTTTTGTAATTCTGGTATAACTATTTCTCCAATCCCACCACCCGGACCAGAAGACATAAACCTCATGTCACTAGCTATTTTTGAGAGCTCGACAGTTAGAGAAACTAAAAATTGTGAAATAATTAAAAAATCTGTTTGACTACTTGTTTTTGCACTTAAATTCGAAGCTTTAATGAAATGACCCTTTGTCATCTTATTTAATTCTAAATAAACATTTTTAATATACACAGGATTAGCATTAATTGAATTACCTATAGCAGTTCCACCTAAATTTAGGACCCTTGAAACATTTACTATATTTTTAATTTTTTGTTGATGACTTTTTAAGTTTGAAGCATAAGTTTTAAATTCACTCCCTAAAGTCATGGGAATTGCATCCTGAAGATGAGTTCTACTTAGTTTCAAAACTTTTTTAAAACTTTTTGATTTTATTTCAAGAGATTTTATAAGTGAAGTTAAAACTAAATCCAAGTCATTTAGTAAAATAAAAGATGAAATTTTTAAAGCCGAAGGATTAACATCATTAGTCGACTGACTACAATTCACATCATCATTAGCATGGACAATTATTTTATTTTTTAGAATCTCAGTTGCTCGACTAGCAATAACTTCATTGACATTCATATTAATAGCAGTTCCGGCCCCCCCTTGAAAACTAGATAAGGTAAATTGATCACTGTGTTTATGATTTAATATCTCATCACAAGTTTTAACAATGGCCTGACTCTTAGCTAGCGTTAAATTGCCAGCCTTATAATTCGCTATGGCGGCGGCTTTTTTTATTTTGATGATAGATAAAATGAACTCAGTTTTAACAAGATGGACAGAAAAAGGGAAATTTTTCTGGGCTTTTTTTGTTTCTTGACCATAATATTCTTTCATAGATTTATATATAAATTAAGCTTATATTCCTAATATTACCACAAATTGATTTAAAAATCTTTTTATTAATTTTTCTTTATTATCTTTTTATGACCAAAAGATATGATAACGACGATCAAAATCAAACCTAAAGCCAAAGCGATCCGACCAACAGTCGTATTTATTGATTCCCAACTATCAGCAAAAAAATAACCAATAAGCGAATACATTGTCACTTGAGTAATACTACCGAGTGATTCATGTAATAAATATTTTTTATATTTAGTTCGACTAAGGCCCGACAAAAGATTGACTGACAGGGTCGAGAGAACTTCAAAACGACTAGCAAAAATTATAAAACCCGGATGGTTATTGAATGCCACTTCAATATTTTTAAATTTTTTTGACTTAACAATTCTCCCGAAACCAATTTTCATTAATACTCCTTCCCCGTATCTTCGAGCTGTCCAATAACCTAAATTATCTCCCAAAATATTTCCGATGATCGAAATAATTATTATGCCATAAATATTAAAGTAACCAACACTAGCAAACCCTGAAGCTATCATTAAAACATTCCCAGAAGGAATAGGAATAATATATGCTGCCATAAAAGCGATGATAAAAATTGTGACATATTTATATAGTAATAAATATGGAATGATGTGTTGTACAATAAAGTCCATAAAAAGAGATGTATATCTCTAATTAAAATATACCACAAATTAGACCCTAAATTCTAGCTCTTGTAAAAAGCTATAAATAGGTTAATATACGGAACAATAGATTGTTGTTTAAAATAATAAAAAGAAGGGAGTAGAATTTGAAAAAATTAATAATCATTATTGGAGTCATTGGTTTTGTTGCTGTAAACTGGTTAATAAAAGCAATTGAGTTCTCTATATTCAAAATTTTTGACTTAGAAATCGCCGCTGTCTTAATGTTTTTAGCTAGTTTCCTTTCAAGATACTTAATTATATTAGCCTACGATAAAATAAAAATTGACTGGCTTTTAATTGAACATTTGAAAGAAAAAATATTTAAAAACCAAGAAGACAATGAAAATAACTACGTTACAAATAAGATTTTAAAATGGAGAAACAATGGTGACAGAACTTTATTAATTGGTCTAGTTTCATTTGACCCAACGGTAGCAGCTATTTATTACCGAAAAGGACACCACAAGTGGAATAATATTCCAAAAGGTACACGAAAGATTTTTGTGATAAGCGTAATCATCTGTACCACCTCATTATTCGCTTTATTTCTTTTTTTTGAAGGATCAATAACTGAATTATTATTTTGGTTATGGAAGCAAATAGTTTGGTTGTTTAATTTTATCTTCTAAAAACCGGTCACATTCAAATGAATATGACCGGTTTTATTTTTATATATTATCTATTTGCGCGATGTATACCCATTCCATTCCCTCTTCCCATCATGCGCCCTTGTCCATCTTGAGCCCTTTGCCCATCACCAGTTCTTAAATTTAATTCTTTTCTAATTGCATTTGCTTCTTGAATTTTTCCTTCGTGGGCCAATTCCCAAGCTTCTGCAAATTTAGGAAAATTTTCTTTGTTAATAACTTCTGTGACTCTTTTATTGCCAACTTTTTCCTCAATCAAATCTTTCCAGCCTTCATAATCTTTATTTACCATTACTTCAGTCATTTGAGATTCAAACTCTGGAGTATAATTGGGACCCTTTTTAGTAAAGTCTCCCTGATAAGCCAATGCTGTACCAGAAACTCCTAAACCAAGAACCAAAGCCATCAAACCACTCATTACTATTTTATTTCTCATTTTATTTTTAAAATTATCATTTTTTACACATTTTATATATAAAAATAGATAATTTGATTATTTTATTAATTTAAACATTTGTTAATAATTACTATTTATAAATAACCGTCGTTACTTACACTACTAATACGCAAGATTTTTTGATTTTATCTCAAATTAAATTTTTTATTTGTTCTATTAAAATTATTACTTTTCCATGGGCGAATCTGCTCAGCTACTATAAGGCCGTCAGCTTCCACATCGCCAAATATTTTTACCATTTCTCCTTCTTTTATTTGAACCTGTCCTCCAATAAATGCCTCTTTTATTTTTACATTCCAAAGATTATTTTTATCATCTCTAATTTTTATTAAATCACCCTCAATTGCTATAATACTTCCAAAAACTAATCCATCTTCAGGGTGAGACCAAAATTCACTTTTATCAAACATAAAACCACGGTAAACTGAAACATTTTCAGACAAAGATCTTTCTATTTTATTTCCAATACCAATAGTGTGTAATATTAAGCCGAAAATAACTGTTATTGTAATATATATAAAAATTATTGTAATCGTGCTACGACGATACCCTAAATATGTTTTTCGGTAATAAAAATCACCCAAGATGGTAAAGACAGCCAAAAAAACAAACCAAAAATATGGTAAAGACCTAAAAATAAAATTAAAACCAAATCTATTATATAAATACCAATCATTATCGAGCAAAACGGAAAGTAAGACGGAAAAAGATATAGCTCCAAACGCTAATGAGAGCCCAACTAATGACCAGAAAAGAAATCTTTTAAAACTAAAGACATTTTTAGAAATTGGTTTGATGCCACTTTCTTTTATTCGTTCAAATGCTATTTCGCTTATATTTTTATTTTCCATTGGATAATTTTTGGTACTCTTCTTTAAAGAGTTTTTTACCTCTTAATATTAAATTCCCGACCGTGCTAACAGGTTTTTTTAAAATATCGGCGATTTCGACATAATCCTTATCATCTAAAAAACGCAAAACTAAAACCTCACGATATTTTTCATCTAATCTTGATAAGGCTTCATCAATTTTTTTTCTATCAAAAGAATTATCTAATTCTTTAATCACATCAAAAGCATCTTCTAGTTTGCCAATATCATCAATTTCAAGAGGAACTGTTGGCCTAGCGACTTTTTTTCTTATTTCACTTACAGTCTGGTTGTGAGCTATTCGATAAATCCAGGAAGAAAATTTTAAATCGCTATCGAATTCATTTAAATGATAATATGTTTTAACAAAAACATCTTGGAGAATATCCTCGGCATCCGGACGACTCAATTTAGAAATCCTCATAATATAGTAAAGCAATTTATTTTCATACCTTTTGATTAAACACAAAAAATGATCCGGATCTAAAAGAGATAATCCGACCAGTTCACCATCAGTCTTATTTGTACAATATTCATGATTTATCATTACCTATATATTATACGCATAAACATACTTTTTTGTCGCATATAAAAATAAGCTGAGGTAATCAGCTTATTTTAAATATGTTATTTTACTTCTTCTACCACGACTGTATCTACTGGAGTTTCCTTTGGTAAATCTTTCACAACTTCAATCGGATTTGAGTTTGCTGGTGTTTGAGATTTAAACTTTACAAATTCTCGATACATCATAATCATTACCATAAAACCAATAGGATAAGTTACGAAGGATCCAACAAATAAAGCAATAAATCCTAATACAATAAACAATCCGATGACAAAGCTTTTCCAAAATATTAACCAGCCATAACCTCGTGTCATCTCCCATGATTCTTTTATACTTACTCGAGCTCCTTGATTTTTTTCTACAGAAAGATAAATAGCAAACATTAAACGGCCTAAAACGTAAAACCCTGGAATAATAAATAAAATAAAACCAGCGATTACACTAAGAGCATACAAAATACTTGTTTTAAAGAAGTTCCATAATTGGCCTAAAGTTGGTAGTGCTTCTTTTGAAAAAAGATTAAATTCTTTTTTATCAATTAAATTAAAAATTAATCGAATCCAAAGATAAGATAATAAAATATTAACAAGAGCTACTATCAAGCTAAGAACCATATTTTCCTTCTGGCCAACACCCGCCACAACAAAAGTTGCAATCGTCATAATTAATAGTGTGCCAAAATGCTCTTTATACAACGGCCAAGCTTCTTTTATTTTTTCTCCAATTTTAAATGTAAAATTCATAAAAATTATAATTACTAATAAGTTATTATATTATATCAAATTATAGATAATAATAAAATATACATTTGCAATATAAATAATTAAGTGGCATAATTTAATTAAATCTGAAAAACATGAGCAAGCACGGAAAGTTCCTAGCAAAAATGATCGCACAAGCTTTATTATGTGTTATCATCGCCACTATTTTATTGGCACTAACTAACAAACTGTTAAATCTATTCACCCTGACTCTGGGGACTTATACTTATTTAAGCATTGGATTTTTCATTTTTTCTCTATTTGCTTTACTCTTTATAAATAGAGATCACGACTACAAAAATTCCGCTGCCGGTGTCCAATGATTATTCATAAATAAAAAAAATCGCTCTCTCACGAGCGGTTTTTCTTTATAATATTTTTTATTTATCCAAATCAAGAATTTCATCAATGCGGATTTGCTCGACGAATTCTGGCGTGTGAGAAACAAGGATCATTGCGCCTTGAAAGTCACTTAGTGCTTTAGCTATGACGGGTAAGTGACGAAAGTTTATGTGGTTTGTTGGCTCATCTAAAATCAAAAGTCCTGGACGAGTAAGGACAAGCTGAGCAAAAGCAACTAATCCCTTTTGCCCCTCCGACAAGCTTCCAATCTTCGTATGGACCATATCACCTGTTATCAAAAAACCGGCGACAGTTGAGCGTATAGCCTCTTCATTGACCCTTCCTGAGACCCTCCTTGTTGTTTCGGCTAGTGATTCATACACAGTGTCACTAAAATTTAAAGTTGAGAAATCTTGCCGATAATATCCAATACGGACATCGGGAGCGATAAAAATACCTTCGGCATCTCGTTTGGCAATAAGCTCAAGAAGTGTACTCTTCCCTATACCATTGGGACCCGATAAAAGTAAATGTTTATTTTTTCGAAGTTTGATACTTGCTTTTATTTTTTTAACTTTTTGATTTTTAAAAATTGAAACAGATGTAAAAGTTACCAGGTCTCCAATTATATTTTCTTGAACCGGAATTGTGAAAGGTCTGATAGTTTTATCTTCTTTTCTGACATCGACTTTTTCTTCTTCTAATTCTTCCGCTAGGTCACGCATTCTTTTCGCTACCGCGCGGAGGTTTCCACCTTTCATGGCAAAAGCGTTGGCTTGCTCTTTCTTGGCTAATATTTCTTTCGACAGAAGTGCATTTTTGCGATTCTCTCTTTCCATTCGAGCAGCGATTTGGTCCGCTACATCGGTATAGTTACCAACATATTGCTCAATCTTACGAGTATAAACATCAAGATATAAAACAGCGTCAGTAAATTTATTTAAAAATTCTGCATCATGGGAAATAACAATCACTGTCTTTTTATATTTCACCAAGAAATCGGTCAGATGGGCAATCCCACCTTTATCTAAATTATTCGTTGGCTCATCGAGAAGTAAAATATCTGGCTCTTGAATTAGGGCTGAAGCAAGCAGAAGTCGAGCTTGTTGACCGCCAGAGAAAGATGAAATAATTCTTTCGTGAACTTTTTCGTGACCTTTGAGATTTACAACTTCAAGGACATCATCAATCCGTGGGTCGATATCATAAACTTTTTGTGTAAAACATTTTTCAAAAAATTCTCGAACCGTAAGTGAAAGTTCATCGCGTGGGATAACTTGGCGGGAATGAGCAATAGTTGTTTTTTGAGCTTTATTAATTATTCCATCTTCTGGAATCTGGTCGCCCGTTATTAAAGAAAAAATAGTACTTTTTCCTGCACCATTTTGACCCATAATTGTCACTTTCATTCCACGACGAATAGAAAAATCCACCGCATCGAGTATCGGTTTGTTGTGACCATATTCAAAGGAAACCTTTTCAAATCGTATTACTACTTCTCCATGAGCCATATAGGTTCTTACTTTACATCATTTTCACCCAAATTGAAAGGGTTATTTTTAAGTTTAGCTCGAATTAATTTATAATCAGGAATTGTCTTTGCAACTAAATTCCAAAAATTCATTGAGTGATTAAATTCTTTCAAATGGCAAAGCTCATGAACAATAATATAATCGGCTTTCTCCGGCGATAGAAGTGCGATTTTGTAATTAAAATTTAAATTTCCTTTTTTTGAGCACGATCCCCATCTGGTTTTTTGATTGCGAATGGCAATTTTATTCCATTTATATCCATAAAATTGGTTAAAATGCCCTAGTCTTTCTTTTACTAGCTCTCTTGCTTTTTCTTTATTTTTTAAATAGGAGGATTGATTGATTTTGCGTCTTTTTTTCCTAACTTTTTTTTTAAAAAATATTCTAAATATCTGATGCATATTTTTATCCTAACATATAATAAAAAACCCTCCGAGTTTAAATTCGGGGGGTTTTTATTTATTTTCTATTTTTTCTTTTTTGTTACTACTTTTTTAGCAACTACTTTAGTTGGAGCTTTTTTGGCCACAGCTTTAACTTCTGGGGCCTTTTTGACTTCAACTTTTTTTATTGCAACTACTGGGCTGGCTTTAACTTCTTTTGTAGTCATTTTTTCCATGACACTAACCAAACGATCAAGTTTTGAATTTATGTCACTTAATTGTTTTGCTACACCGTCATTTGATGGCATAGCTGTTGGCTTAGCAAAAGATTGAGGTTTATTGCCAAAATCTCTTTTTGGTCCTCTATCTCCGAAATCTCTTCGTGGACCACGATCACCTCCTCTATCTCCATCATCGCGCTTCGTACTAAAACAATCTGAACAGTAAACTGGCTTGTCGCCTGACGGACGGAAAGGAACTTCGCAACTCTTGTGACATTCATCACAAGTTGCTTTATGCATTGTTACTTCACTTCTTCCTCCACCATTGCCTCCACGAAAACCACCTCCTCCATTGCCTCCTCTAAAACCTCCACCTCTATTACCTCCTCCTTGAAAATTTCCCATATATTATATTTTTGTTACCTGTTTTTGAATACAAGTTATTATGATTATATTGCCAATACTACCCTTTTTACCCCTTAATTGCAATAAAAATCCCTTTGACCGAAATCAAAGGGGTTTTTATTAAAACTTTAAGCAGCTACTTCCTCGGAAGGAGTTTCTTCTTCGGGTTTTTCAACTTCAGGAGCTTCTACTGGAGCTTCAACTGGAGCTTCAACTGGAGTCTCGATAGTTTCTTCAACTTTTATTTCTTCATCTTCGTTCATATGTTTTATCTACATTAATCTATGCTAAAACGACTTTTAAAGAGTAGCATATTATCTTTATATATACTAACTTTTTTATAAAATTAAATTATTGCCTTACAAAAATTAAATAGCCCAAATTATTTTCTAAATATATTATTAAATTATTATCGGTAGTATTTATCTGATAACGACTAGATTTAGAAACGTAATCCGTGAAAATTCCCTCTTGTGAACCCTCACAATACATTAGGGTCGTCGCTAATGGTCCAATATTTAATTGGCTAGACTCATCAATAAAATAAGAAGCTACAAACCCGTTGCAATCTGTATTTCCGGCAACTTTATTATCATCTCGAAATGTTAAAGTAAAATCGCCGATATTTTTAGGTGATAATGTCTCTCCAGTATATAAAATGGCCTTCTGCCATACCCAAGTGGAAAGTATCGATTCTTTCGGGGAGGGTATTAGACTTGCACTTTTCATCATACTAAGACTTGTTCCCCGAGTGCTCGAGTCACTAGAAGGAGGGATAATCGCAACATTGTCATTTTTCGTATTATCAAAACTATTTACTTGATTTATTAGCTCTGGTTTTGCCGTCTTATCATCAATATTTGGAATCATACTATCATTTATACTATCATTCATGATATTGTTTGAACTATTACTTGGGTTCACAAAATTATTATTTTCTTTTTGAAATACATCTTGATTGTTGTTATAAACTGTTTGACGATTTTTGTTTGACAAAATATCAAAAACTACACCACTCCCTGTCACAAAAATTAAAATAAGGAGAATCACATAAGTCACAAGATGACTACGTTCGATGGCTTGAAAAAATAAACCAAAACTCCATGGACTTTTTACAGCCACAGGTCGAGAATTAACGATATTATTAAATATCTGTTTTTTTTCATCGATAGTCATTGTGACCTCGTGAAGTTCTTTTATACTATTTTTAAAATTTTCATTTTCCATATGTTATTTATTTGCCACATTGCCAGTGATTTTTCTTAATTCTTCAAGCCCACGATTAATTCGGACAGATACTGCATTTGCTGATATTCCTAAAATCTCCCCTATTTCAGGTGGCGATAAATCTTCAACAAATCTTAAATATAATGGCTGTCGGTTTGAAGATGTTAATTCATTGATTTTTTCAAGTAAATACCTACCTTCGGCTTTTAGCGTTTGATGCTCGGCCGTCATTTCATCTGATGGGTCGTAACCTCCTTCCTCGTCGAAGGCAATATCTTCAAATGAAATACTTTTTTTCTTACGATACCAGTCAATAACCAAATTACGGGCGACAGTAAATAAAAAAGCTCGATTATTTATAATATCATTCTTTTCTAATAAATTTTTCCATAGACGCAAAAAAGTCTCTTGTGTAATATCAAGTGCTTGCTCACGATCAGAAATTTTAAAAAAACAAAAGCGGAAAATCGCATCTGATTCTTTTTCGTATATCATTTCAAATTTTTGTTTAATATCATCATTCATATAACATGACGTTCCAAGATATCCTTTCTTACAATATTAAATGCCCTAATTCTTTCAACCTTCCTTTTGCTTTATTTATAAAATATATCCAATGATCATAATCTTTTTCTTGATTTACAGATTCTAATTTCTTTAATAAATCTTCATCTGTCACCCAAGTTAATTCAAATTTTTCATGTTCTTCTAATTGGGGTGGTCGTTGCTTAGTACTATTTAAGATTACCAAAAAACAACTAGCAT
>CAZLXA010000018.1:0-4398 GCA_964563715.1 uncultured Candidatus Saccharibacteria bacterium
AGACAACAAAGTTTACAAATTTCTTTTTTGGGTCAGGATTAAGTAGCGCTAAGGCAGTTAACAAGTTATAAAGTAATAAAGTGGAAAGTTATAAAGAAGAATGCTTTAAAAACTTTATAACCTTAAAAACTTTCAACATAATCTATGTTTATAATTAAATACAAAAAAATATTCGTTTTAATTTCAGCCGTTTTAGTTTCTTTATCAATTTTTTCCATGATTTTTTTTGGATTAAAATTCGGGATAGATTTCAAGGGTGGTTCACTCCTAGAAGTAAAATTTACTGAAGTGAGACCAACTCAAGGTGAAATTGAAGAAATAATAAAACCTTTATATTTGGGCTCTGTAGTTGTTCAGCCAATGGGGGTGGATGGTTATAGTATAAAGACTCGTGACATAACACTAGAAGAGAAAGATTCGATTATGTTATCCCTTGGAGAGAAAGCAGAAGAATTAAGTTTTAATTCAATTGGACCATCTGTTGGAGCGGAGCTAGTTCGTAAATCTTTAATTTCTTTTATCCTCGTAGTACTTGGAATAATTTTTTGGATTGCTTTTTCATTTCGAAAAGTTTCAAAACCAGTATCTTCTTGGAAGTATGGTTTAATCGCGATTGTTTCCTTAATTCACGATGTCATCATTCCAACCGGAATTTTAGCTCTACTCGGATATCTTTTTGGGGTTGAAATAGATACATTGTTTGTTGTCGCGGTTTTGACTATTTTAGGACTTTCGGTTTCAGATACTATTGTTGTTTTTGATCGAATTAGAGAAAATATTCGAATCGGTCATTTTAAAACTTTTGATGAAACTGTTGGTCGTAGTTTAGATCAAGTCTATACTCGTTCAATTGCAACATCTTTGACAGTTATTATTGTCTTACTTGCTTTAGTTTTCTTTGGTCCTGCAAGCACAAAATATTTCGCTATAATTCTTACAATTGGAATGTTTTTTGGAACATATTCTTCAATTTTCCTTGCTAGTCCACTTCTCGTTTTTGTTAATAATATGCAAAACAAAAAGAAAAAATAGGTTCTAGTATTAGTTTGTAGGTTCTAGTATTAGTAAAAGCCCAAATCTGACATATGTCAGATTTGGGCTTTTATGATATACTAGTAGAGTCTTATTATAAAGTCGTTTATTAGTATTAAAAATTATAACCGCCTTGTTAAAACTTTGGCGAGTCAAAGAAATATGTCTATACTATATATTATTTTAGCAGTTGTTGTTGCCTTTATTTTGTTTTTAGTTTTCAAATATAATAGTTTTATCACCCTTCGAATCAGGACCCAAGAAGCCTGGGCCGACATTGATGTTCAATTAAAGCGTCGCTATGATTTAATTCCCAATTTAGTTAATACTGTAAAGGGTTATGCTACCCACGAATCTGCAACTTTCGAAAAAATTACAGAAGCAAGGTCTCGCGCTATGCAAGCCGGAACTCCAGGGGAGAAAGGTGAAGCCGAAAATATGCTATCTGGAACATTGAAGTCACTCTTTGCTATTTCAGAAGCTTATCCTGATTTAAAAGCAAATACTAACTTTTTGCAATTGCAAAGTGAATTAGCCGATACAGAAAATAAAATTCAAGCCTCACGAAGATTTTACAACGGTAATGTTCGTGACTTAAATACTGCCATCGATATGTTCCCAGGCAACATTATTGCCGGAATGTTTAATTTCGTTAAAATGGATTTCTTCCAACTAGAAGAGGGAAGCGCCGAGAAAGAACCAGTCAAGGTTAGTTTTTAATAATTAGTTTCTAGTATCTAGATTCTAGGTGTTAGATAAAAAAATATGGAAAATAAATTTTTTGGCTCAAAATTAAATAGTGTGCTACTTTTATTTTTGATTATCTTAATGATAGTTGCGCTTGTAGTCATGAGTAACAATAAAGAGATATATCTAAGTGGATTTAAACAAATAAATCAAAAAACAGAAATAGAAAAAAATCAAAATAACAGTCAAATTAACAATGAAATTCTCGGCAATAAAGATGATTTAGTTTCTTTTTCTTTTAATCCCGGACAAAAAGTTTCAGGGTCAATGAATGTTACGGGGGTAATTAAAGGAGGATATTTTTTTGAAGCAAATGTTTTAATAAATATTTTGGACGTCAATAAAAATGTTTTAAAAAATGGTTACGGCACTGCGACGACAGACTGGATGACTTCCGGACCTGTTACATTTACGACTTTAATTGATTTTACAGGATTAAATAGTGGCCCGGGCTACATTGAAATTCAAAATGACGATCCGTCAGACGGGGAAGGTGGTCCAGCAAAGAAAATTTTAATCCCTGTAATAATAGAGTAGCTGTTTGCTACTTGCTTTTAGCTTTTAGAATATATGGAATATAATAATCCTAAAATTGTATCATTCCGAGATTTAATTGTTTGGCAAAAAGGCCTAGAGATTGCTAAAGATATTTATAAAATAACTTCTAGTTTTCCTAAAGACGAGATTTTTGGATTAACTTCTCAAATGCGCAGATCTGCAGTTTCAATTTCTTCTAATATTGCAGAGGGGAGAGGTAGGAGTTCAAAGAAGGATTTTGCTAATTTTTTATATATAGCGCAAGGATCTTTGTATGAACTAGAAACACAATTAACTTTAGCAAAAGAATTGTATATAATTGATACAAGAGATATCTTTATCAAAATAGAAGAAGAACAAAAAATGTTATCTTCAATGATTAAAAAATTAACAGCCAACAGCTAAAACCAAAAAGCAAAAACCAATTCATATGGCTACACTATACACACATCAAGGACAAAATGTTCGCAAGACTTGGATGCTCATGAGCGTCTTTTTAATCATTGTTATTGGTCTTGGTTTCGTTTTTGCAAGAATTTATGATAATCCAAATATATTATATATTTTCGTTATTTTTTCTATTATTATGAATATTGTTAGCTATTGGTTTTCTGATAAGATTGCACTTCGTATGGCTGGAGCTCATCCTGCAACGAGAGAAAAGTATTTTGATTTATATACAAGTGTCGAGAATTTAGCCATTACTGCCGGGCTTCTAATGCCGAAAGTTTTTGTTATTGAAGACCCATCACCAAATGCTTTTGCGACTGGACGCGATAAAAATCATGCTGTAGTTGCTGTCACTACTGGTTTACTTTCAATAATGAATAAAACTGAATTAGAGGGTGTTTTAGCCCATGAGATGAGTCATATCGGCAATCGTGACATGCTTGTGTCGACCGTGGCGGTAGTTTTAGTCGGTTTTGTTGCAATTGTTTCAGATATGATGATAAGGATGAGTATTTTTGGCGGACGCCGTGACGATAGGGAAGGAGGTGGACTTATGTTGATAATTGGAATTGCGGTAGCGATTTTGGCTCCTATAGCCGCGAGCTTAATTCAACTTGCAATCTCACGCAAACGTGAATATTTAGCTGATGCTTCGGGTTCACTTTTAACCCGTTATCCCGAAGGCCTAGCTTCGGCGCTTGAGAAAATTAGCCAATATGGTGTACCAATGAAAAAACAATCAAGCGCCATTGCGCATTTATATATTGCTAACCCAGAAGGTAGTGGAAGATTCGCCAAAAAAATTAAAGGGTTATTCTCAACCCATCCACCAGTTGAAGATCGAATCAAAAGACTCAGAGAGAGTTTATAAAATATTTTATATGAAATTTAACGAAGGATTCGCAAAAGTTGAAAAAATATTAAAAAAAGTTGATAAGACAACAAAACAAGTAGTTTTAGCTGGAGCAATTATTGCTGGGGCTACAAATTGTAATAATTTTAATAATGATAATTCTGAAATAGATAGTAAAAGTATTGAAATTGAAAATAAAAGAGAATTAGATAATATGCTGAGTGCAGATGAGGTTAATTATGTTGAAGCAATTATTTTTGCCGAGGAGTCTAAGATAGATATTAGTTTAAAATTAATTGGTAAAACTGAAGAAATTAATAAAGATATTGAAGATAATATAGAAACTGTTTTTAAAAATATTAATTTTTTTAAAAATATCAAAGAATTAAATTTAAATGAAGTAATATTAAAAATCGCTCAAAAAAAACCTTATCTTTTTCTTGAATATGCTTCCAATTTTAAAGATATCCCCGGACTAAATTTAGCGCAAGAGATATCAAAAGTTGCAGAACTTGAAAGTTATGGATTTCTTAGTTATGCTTCCAATTTTAAAGATATCCCCGGACTAAATTTAGCTGATGAGATATCAAAAGCAGCAAAAATAAACGCATGGATGTTCCTCGACAATGCTTCAAAGTTTAAAGATATACCCGGATTAAAATTAGCGTATGAAATATCAACAGCTGCAAATCGAGCACAGTATGACTTTCTTAAAAACGCGTCTAATTTTAAAGATATCCCCGGACTAAATTTAGCTGATGAGATATCAAAAGCAGCAA
>CAZLXA010000018.1:4498-11361 GCA_964563715.1 uncultured Candidatus Saccharibacteria bacterium
AATTTTAAAGATATCCCCGGACTAAATTTAGCTGATGAGATATCAAAAGCAGCAAAAATAAACGCATGGATGTTCCTCGACAATGCTTCAAAGTTTAAAGATATACCCGGATTAAAATTAGCGTATGAAATATCAACAGCTGCAAATCGAGCACAGTATGACTTTCTTAAAAACGCGTCTAATTTTAAAGATATCCCAGGATTAGACTTAGCTCATGAAATATCAAAAGCCGCTCCAAATGCCCCGTCTGACTTTATGAACAATGCGTCTAATTTTAAAGATATCCCAGGATTAGACTTAGCTCATGAAATATCAAAAGCCGCTCCAAATGCCCCGTCTGAATTTATTGACAACGCATCCGATTTTAAAGATATCAAGGGATTAAATTTGGCAGAAGAGATAATAAAAGCAAATCAATTCTCTCCCTCTAATTTTTTAAATCAGGCTATTATGTTCGAAGATATTCCTGGATTAAATTTAACAGAAGAGATATTAAAAGCTGCAAATCGAGCACCATATGATTTTCTTAAAAATGCTTCTAATTTTGAAGATATGCCAGGATTAAAACTAGCAGAAGAGATATTGAAAGCCGCAAGGAAAGACCCGTCCGCTTTTCTTTTGAATGCTTCTAATTTTGAAGGTATCCCTGGATTAAATTTAGCGGGAGAGATATCTAGGGCGGCAGAAAAAGGTCCATCAGAATTTCTATCTAGGGCTCCTGACTTTGAAGGAATAGCAGGACTAGAATTGGTTGACGAGATAATAAAAGCTGCCAGTAAGGAACCTAGAAGATTTCTTTATAATGTTTCTAAACTCAAAGATATTGAAGGATTAGATTTATTTGAAGAAATATCAAAAGCAGCAAATAAAGACCCAGAAAGTTATATTGATCAATTTAGTGATTTAGAATCAGGGATAGATGAATCCAAACTGCTTATTTTATTGGATAAAGCACTTGAGGCTTATCCAACTAATTTTTATTGGGAAGATGGTAAGGATTACTTTAAAGATAAAAATATTATAAATCTTAAAAATATAAGTTTTTTATTAAAAATAGAAAATCCTAAAGCTGCGAATCTTTATCATTTAATGGTTAAAAATAATTTATCCGAGAAGGAGGCCATAGAAATTGTAGATAATGAGAATATTTATTTAAAAAAATTAATTGAAATAAATTCTATCCCAAATCATTTAGGCAAAGTCTCAATTGATAAAAATTTAAAAATAACTTGCTTAAATATGGTGCAAGAAATCAATTCTTTGCATGAAGCAAATGACGAAAAGCGTTTTAAAAGTATAAAGGGGTATGGGGCCAAAGAATTATATAGTCTAATGGTTTATGGAGAGGAAGAGATCTTTACCTCATCATTCAATGGTCTTTTTAATAGATTGAAATTAAGACTCGATACAAAAAAGGGTGGTATAAGTGGCAAACAATTAATAGATCAAGTAGGAAAAGATAAGTTTCGAATTTTTATAAAAGAATGTGCTGGTTTTAATCGCTTAAATGAATTTTTATCAACCATGAATAAAGTTGAGGCTGATAATTTATTAACAGAAGTGGTTAAAAATATTGAAATTACTGAAAACAAATTGGCTCAAGCTGTGACGGTTGCAAATATACTAGGCAATATTGAAGATATGGAAACACTAAAAACTCTTCAAAAACATATTAAGGCTGAATACGAAAGAATTGATAAAAATTCAAATTCCAAAAAAGAAGACAAAATTATATACGGTTTACTGTGTGGCATGTTTAAAGATAATGCCTTAATTGAAAAAGAATGGTTTAAAAATAAATCAAAATCATATCCTATTGATAAAGTAACAGGATTAAAATCTAGTGAACTATTCAATAAAAAGGGTCTTTGTATACAAAAATATTATTTTTACGAAAATGGTGATGGAGATGGAGTAAATTCTTTTAATAATTTTGTAAAAACAGTTGAAAATGACTCAAGGTGGAAAATAACCAGAAACAATAAAGGATTTATAATAATAAGAGGTATAAACAAAGGAAAAACTATTGAGATTTATGCTAATATTCCTAAGCTTGATAATGGTGAAATTGATGGAGCTGATGAAATGAATAAATATATGGCTGATAAAAAGTTGCAAATTAATGTTTATACATATAGAGGTCATAGTTTTGGTTTTAGAATTGATGGAGATATAAGTAAAGCTAGTATTGTGAATGTAGGTTCTTGTGGTGGGTATAATAATATTTTACCAATTTTAACATTATCTCCTCATGCACATATTTTATCTACCCAAGGAATAGGTACTAAATACATTAATGATCCAATTTTGTGGAAACTCAATAATTTAATCTTATCTGGTGAAGATATAGTATGGAAAAATTATTGGGAAAGTCTTTCGCCTTCAATTAAAAATAATGATAATTTTAAAAACTATGTTCCGCCAAATAAAAACCAGGGAGCAATGTTTATAAAAGGTTTCAATGCACTAAATAAAGAATCATAGAGTGAATTTTGTAATCATTAAATTGATTGTCTATTTAATATTCCCCGAAAGCTTATAATATTAGACGATATTTTAATTAGATTCATAGTTGGTAAAATAGTAAATATTTAGTATTATAGTCCTAGATGTTCTTTTTAGAACGTGGATATTTATTATTAATTTCCACGTGTATGGCTAAATAAATTCTTTCGAGAATTTATCGCCCGGCTCAGCTTCGGCTGAGCTAGGGAGGGTTCGCATAGCGGTCTAGTGCGCAGTCCTGGAAAGACTGTATGGTTGAAAGATCATCGAGGGTTCGAATCCCTCACCCTCCGCGCGTTCAAAAAATTGCCCTTTGGGGCATTTTTTGTTGCGCGGAGGGTAGCACGACAACTGCTTGTCGTGCATGAGGGATTCGAAAGACTTTTTCTTGCAAGCGAAGCGAGATGGAAAAGTACCAGCCGTAGTATCGGCGAATCTCCCTCCCTCCGCAAAATGTTTTAAAATGTATTATGATATAAGTGTATATAGTGATATAATTAATCTATTATGGAAACAATAAAAAATAACAAATTCACTTTTATAAGTGGAGCCATTATCATTTTTTCTTTATTAATTTCTGTCGCATTTTTCATTTCAGCTCGAGATTTCTCAAAACAAGGATCTTATGTTGAAGTTAAAGGTTTATCAGAGAAAATCGTTAAAGCCGATACGGCTATTTGGTCAATGAGCTTTGAGGTTAAATCAAATAATATTGATACTTTATATTCCGATATAGAAAAAAACATCACAACAATTAAGACCTTTTTAGTTGAAAAAGGTTTTGAAGCAACAGAAATCAATGTCGCGCCTGTAAATATTTATCAAGATACATACAAAGATGCAGCTTTTAGGTATAATTCGACAAATCAAATTTCTGTGTATACAAAAAAAGTTGATCTAGCTAAATCATCATCTAATGAAACATTGCTTTTAGTTAAAAGAGGTGTGGTATTAAATCAAAATTATATCTCATTTGAATTTTCAGATTTAAATAGTATCAAACCAGAAATGCTGGCAGAAGCAATTAAGAACGCTCGCGATACAGCTGACCAATTTGCAGAGAATTCAAATTCTTCAGTCGGAAGTGTCACAAGAGGTAATCAGGGTGTATTTGATATTACTGATAAAGATCCAGGTTCGCCTGAATATAAGAAAATTCGTTTAGTTTCAACACTTCGATTCTTAATAAAATAAACTTAGTTATTTATAGTTTAAAATACATCTAGGATTATTGTTAAGATATAAATAATTATTAAGAAAGACAAAATAAGCACGCTACCAAATAATTTTTCGGTGGCGTGTTTACTTTCTTTAAAGAAAGTTGTAATAAATGGGTAGTGTAGATTTAATTTAATAAACCACTTATAGGTATAAAGCTTTTGAACAAAACTCTGACTACTAGAACGGAAAGAATTTTTAATTGATTGATTCCTTTTTTTTATTAACCAATATAAAGTAGCTATTATTATAACTGCGACTAATATTAAACTCAATCCACTTGACCATTTTTTAAAGATTGACACAACTATAGTTCCGGAGAAATAACCTAGAAATACATTCAAGACTGCCCAACCAAAAGCACTAACGATATTCCAAAATATAAATGGTCGTAATTTCATCTTAGATATTCCTGCTACAAATGGAATGATAGCTCTGATTGGACCAAAGAAACGTCCCCAAAAAACACTTTTATTGCCATATTGATAAAAGAAATCTTCTCCATGTTGGAGAATAGAATAGTTTTTTTCTTTTTTCTTTTTTATCCATTTTCCTCCGAAGCGCCCGAGGGAATAACTAAAAAAATCCCCAATAATAGCACCGAGTGTGGAGTAAAGAATTATGTCCCAAGTATTTAAATATCCTTGATACGCTAAGAATCCTCCAACAGAAATTAGACTTGCTCCCGGAATAAATACGCCAACGAAAGGGGCTGATTCAATAAAAGCCAAGAAAAAGAAAAACCAGTTGCCAAGCCAAGCAAATTCTTTCAATAAACTTAATAATAATGTGATATCTGGCATATAATTAACTATTAAACTATATCATTTAGATCTTAATTATACTATAATATATATTGTCGATAAAAAGTTTTCTATTTAATAAAATTTATTTATTATTGCCTGATAAAATATATTTATGCAAAAAGCTCCAATTCCTAAAAATGAACAAGAAAGATTAATCGCAGTTCATAATTTAGCTATACTAGATTCTGAGCCAGAAGCTAGGTTTGATAATATTACCAAAGAAGTTAAAGAAAAATTGAATGTTCCAATTTCAACTTTAACAATTATAGATAAAGATCGAGAGTGGTTTAAATCAAAACAAGGTTTAAGTAAAACCGAAGGCAAGAGGGAAGTTTCTTTTTGTGGGCACGCTCTTTTGGCAACAGAAATTTTTATTGTGGAGGATACTTTAAAAGATGATCGTTTTAAAGACAACCCGATGGTAATTGGTGAGCCACACATTCGTTTTTATGCTGGTATTAGTCTGCGCGATTATATAACAAAATTACCAGTTGGAGTTTTGTGTGTTAAAGATATAATACCAAGAAAATTAAAATTAGAAGAAATTAATATTCTAATGGAATTAGCCAGTCGGGCAGAAAAAGAACTCAACAGTACACATCCTTAGTTTTTAAATTGTTTGTGCTATAATAATCCCTATGTTTATAATAGTTATTTTATCACTTATTCCAGTTATTATCTGGGCATTTATGGAGCCACTCGGTTCTCGTTTTTTTGACTTAAATACTATTACAACAAGTTTGGGTCAGATATTTGGTCTTATGGGGATGGTTTTGTTTTCAATTAATTTGATCTTAAGTGGGAGGTTCAAATTTTTAGATAAATATTTTGACGGACTCGATAAGGTGTATATGTATCATTCAAAAATTGGGACTCTGGCTTTTTCTTTGATTTTATTTCATCCAATTTTCTTAGTTATCAAATATATTACTTTTTCCCTAAAACAAGCTGCTTTATTTTTTGTTCCTTTTGTTAACATTCCAATTACTTGGGGGATAATATCTCTACTAATAATGATTATTCTTATTAGTTTCACTTTTTACATAAAATTGAAATATAATGTTTGGAAAATGTCGCATAAGTTTATGATTTTAGCTTTCATGTTTGCAATTTTACACACCATTTTTATTTATAGTGATATTTCAAGAAATAATTTTTTGAAATACTATGTTCTGTCTTTTGCTTTTGTTGGATTGTTTGTTGGTATTAGACAAGCATTACTGAGCAAGTATTTTATTAAAAAATTTAAATACAAAATAAAAAATGTTAGTCAGTTAAATCCTGATATTTTGGAAATAGAAATGGAGGGTGGAAATAAGAAAATGGATTTCAAGCCTGGCCAGTTTGCTTTTTTTAGTTTTATAGGAGAGAGTGTTTCATCTGAATCACATCCATTCTCAATATCGTCATCAAATAAGGAAGAGACTTTGAAAATTACTGTTAAAAATTTAGGTGATTATACTAGTCTACTTAAGAATTTAAAGAAAGGTGATGATGTTACTGTGGATGGACCCTATGGAAATTTTTCTTATAAAAAAATTGAAAACAAAAATCAAATTTGGATTGCCGGAGGAATAGGTATTACTCCCTTTTATAGTATGGCCAAAAGTTTAGATGAAGGATACCAAGTAGATTTATATTATTCAATTAGAGAGGGGAAAGAAGCAGTTTATCAAAAAGAGTTTGAAGAAATTACAGAAAAAAATTCAGATTTCAAATTTAATTTATGGGATGCAAAACAAAAAGGGTATATAAATAGTGGTTTAATTTCAAATATAAGTAAGGGGTTAAACGACAAAGATATTTTTCTTTGTGGCCCCCCTGTTTTTATGGAGAGTTTAAAAAATCAGTTTTTATCATTAGGAGTCGACATTAAAAGAATTCATTATGAAAATTTTAGTTTTTAGGAGAATGAATCCCGTTAGAAGCCGCGGTCACGGTTTGTAAATAGGGATTAAAATATTAAATTTATTATATTAAAAACACAAGCATATCGTTGTTGAAATAAAGACCGCGACCTGCTTCTAACGGGATGAAAAAATTATCAACAATATCATTATTTATTTTTGGAGTAGTTGTTACTGCTGTTCTTGTTGCAGGATTAGTTTTTTACCAAGATAAGAATAATAATCAAGTAGCTAATAATCAAGCTGGAATATTAGCTCAAGATACAATTAATCAACTTACGGCTACAGGTAAAAGTTTAATTTTAAATATGGAAGAAATAGGGAAACACAATAAGCAAACAGATTGCTGGATGCTGATTGATGGCAAGGTTTATAATATTACAAGTTATTTTGGGTCTCATCCAGGAGGAAATCCTAAAATGCTTGC
>CAZLXA010000019.1:0-4411 GCA_964563715.1 uncultured Candidatus Saccharibacteria bacterium
ATCCATTTTATATATTTAAAGATTTAATTATATTATTATGAATATCTTCAATTTTCCCTTCACCATCTACTTCAATATATTTAAAATATGAATCATTTTTTAAAACCTCCAACATTGGTAAAATAAATTTATCATATTCATTTAGTCGGCTCTCAATAGCTTTTTCATTATCATCGCCTCGGCCTCGAGATAACATTCTTTCTCTTACATTTTCACGGCTAACTTCAATATTAATAACGATTGGTTCTTTTCTATTAATATATTTTAGTAATTCTTCGATGGTTTCAAGTTGGTTTATATTGCGGGGATAGCCATCAAAAAATAAAATAGACTCTTCGTCAACGATATCAATCGTATTTCGAATAAATAGTGCATCAGTTAAAAAATTTGGTTGGAATTTTCCTTCTTCCATCGTAACAGCCCGAGAAATATTTGAAATAAAATTTGATTCTTTAAAAAATGCTCGAAAAATATCGCCCATAACA
The DNA here is from genome assembly GCA_964563715.1 of uncultured Candidatus Saccharibacteria bacterium. Lineage (GTDB taxonomy): Bacteria > Patescibacteriota > Minisyncoccia > Phycocordibacterales > UBA9973 > UBA8515. The sequence goes on from CAZLXA010000019.1 coordinate 486, forward strand.
ATCGACTTTATCGAAGTATCTTTATTTTTTGATAATAAATATTCTTTTAATAATTTAAGTTGAGTTCCTTTGCCTGAACCAGAGCGTCCGACAAAAATATATGTGTTTATTTTATCCATATTAATTTATTATATACTAAATTGAACAAATATAAAAAAAGACCCAATTGATTAGGTCTTTTTAATATTCTCTCATTGATAATTGCGCTTCGGTTTTCTTTATTAAATCAAGGACAACAGACACAACGATAAGCAGGGCCGTTCCACCAATAGCAAAAGCTGTGATACCGGTAATAGCTTTAATAATAAGAGGCAAAACTGCAATCAAGCCAAGAAAGACGGCCCCCATCATTGTTGTTCTATTCAAAATTTTAGAAATATATTCACGAGTCGCTTCACCTGGTCGAATACCTGGAACGAAAGCTCCGTTTTTTTGTAAGTTAGTTGCAACTTGTTCAGGGTCAAAAGTCACAGCTGTATAAAAATAAGTAAACAAAAATACAAAGATGAAATAAAACAATGAATAAAGCCAAGTATTTTGAACAAACCACAATAAGCCCCGAGAAATTGCCAAAAGTGTTCCATTGGTCATTCCGGCTAAAGCATTACCGATTAATTGAGGGAAAAGTAAAATTGATAAAGCAAAAATTATTGGAATAACTCCAGCTTGATTAACTCGAATTGGTAAATAAGTCTGTGTTCCACCTGAGACATGATCCCCCCTGACTTGTTTGGCGTAAGTCACAGGGACTGGACGTTCAGCTTCTGTTACAACCACAACTCCAGCGATAATCAAAAGTCCAACCACTAAAAATAAAAAATAAAGTGGTAATTGAGCTATGTTGAAAGTAAATATAAATTGAGAAACCTCTTTTGGAATACTGGCCACAATTCCCGCAAAAATTATTAAAGAAACTCCATTACCAATTCCAAATTCAGTAACCAATTCACCGATCCACATAATAAGCATAGAACCAGCAACAATAACTGAAAGATTTGTGATTGTCGAAAAAATTGACATATCAGTCATAATACCTTGGCGTCTTAAAAGTACAAGAAGGGCTAACCCTTGAACAATAGCAAGTGGAATTGTTATCATTCGACTAAATTGAGTGAATTTCTTTCTACCAATTTCTCCGTCTTCTTGATACATAGCCTTTAAACGAGGAGACATTATCGTTAGAAGCTGCATGATGATTGAGGCAGTAATGTATGGTCCAACTCCAAGCATGATAATAGACAAAGTTGAAAGCCCCCCACCAGAGAAGACATTTAAAACCCCGACAAATTGATTATTGTTAACAAAATTTTGAAGCTTGATTGCATCAACTCCAGGGATTGGAATAGCTGAAAGTAATCGGAAAACAATCAAAGCCCCAAGCACAAATAAAACACGATTTCTCAATGTTTTATCGGTAAAAATGGTTTTTATTTTAATCCAGATACTTTCCATGATGATTAGTTTGTAAAGTTATAAAGTTTTTAAAGTTGAAAGTAAATTCTTCTTTATAACCTTATGAACTTTTTACTTTATAACTACTTTATGCTTCCACCTGCTTTTTCGATTTTTATTTTAGCTGCATCTGAAACTTTACATCCTGTGATTGTAAGCTTTTTTGTTATTTCACCTTTGCCAAGAATTTTTACTTGTGGTAAAACTCCTCCAACTCGACGAACTAAATTATTCTCAAACAAAACAGCTACTGTTACTGCTTGTCCTGCCTCGAAGATATTAAGTGATCCAACATTGACTGGAGAAAACTTAATAGCTCCAGAATTAAAACGATACCCTCGAAGCTTTGGAAGCTTCTTGATTATATCACGAATCTGCGGACGGCGTTTATTACCAGCACGAGCTGTTTGCCCCTTGCCTCCTCGGCCGGAAGTCTTACCGCGAGTTCCTCCGCGACCAACTTGTCTTGCTTTTTTATTTGGATGTTCTCTTTTTAGTGTATCTAATTGCATAAAATTTATTTAATTACTTCCTAAACGCTTAGACAGAAGCGTCGGGCGATCCAGCAAAGCTGGATTTAGCTTCTTTAACTTCGGTAGCGACCACTTCGGGGGCAACGAAAGGAACAACTCTTGCTGGTGATTTTTCTTTCAACATATAAAGAGTTTTATAGGCAACCCGAGCGTTGTTTAATTTATTTTTACTACCTGAATGAAGTTTAGCGGTCACATTTTTTATTCCTGCTAAAGTCAGCATATCTCGAACTGTACTACCTGAAACTAAACCTTTCCCGTGGTTAGGTCGAATGGTTAATTGAGAACTTGAAAACTTGGCTTTAACTTCGTGAGGAATAGACATTTCTTTTGTCGTTTTAATTTTAAACATATTCTTTTTTGCTTGGCGAAGAGCTTTAGTGATAGCAATAGCAGTATCTCCACCTTTTCCAGTGCCTAGTCCGACTGAACCTTTTTTATCACCAATAGCAATAGCCACAGCAAATGTCATTCGACGTCCTCCAGCTACAACACGAGTCACTCGACGAATAGAAACCATTTTTTGATCAAATTCTGGTTTTGGTCTTTCGAAAGAAGGACGAGGACGACGAGTATCTCCATCTCTTTTTTGAAAAGGTGGTTTACTAAAAGTCCGATTGTTATTTGTATTTTGTTTTGGTTTTGCTGTATCCATATATTATTATATTAAAATTTAAGACCACCAGATCGAGCCGCATCAGCTAAAGCTTTAACTCGTCCTGTATATTTAAAACCATTTCGATCAAAGACACATGTTTTAATTCCTTTGGCTATTGCTTTCTCAGCAATTAGAAGACCAACAGCCTTGGCATTTTCTGTTTTAGTTCCTTTTTTAACCTTTAGGTCAGAAGCTGAAACAACTGTAACATTCTTCACATCATCAATAATCTGAGCATACATAAAATTATTAGAACGAAAAACCGAAAGTCGTGGAGTTTTAGCATTTCCGTTTATTTTATTTCGAATTTTTTTCTTTAGTCTTATTCTTTTTTCTAATTTTTTATTAATCATATATTATGCTGCCTTCTTACCTTGCTTACGACGAATAACTTCATCATGATAACGGAATCCTTTACCTTTATATGGTTCTGGTTTTTTATTTGACCGGACAGAAGCAGTAAATGAACCAACTAATTCTTTATCAATACCTGAAACGGTAATATTATTTTTCTCAGCTGTGACCGTAAGACCAGCGGGAATAGCAATTTTAACGGGATGAGAAAATCCAAGGGCTAAATTTAAAAATTGACCAGCTACTTCTGATTTAAAACCAACTCCTTCTAGAATTAATTTTTTAGAATAGCCTTCATTAACACCGATAATCATATTTTTAACATGTGAAGCGTATGTTCCCCAAAGAGCATTAACAGTTCGGTCTTTTTCTTTGTTGGGAGTAAAAGTAATTTCATTTCCATTAATATGTAGCGTGACTGCACCAGGAAAATCTCGAACTAGAGTTCCTTTTGGTCCTTTAGCCGTAAAAGTTGTACCAGTAAGTTTAACTTCTGTACCGGTCGGAATTATAACTGTTTGTTTTCCAATTCTACTCATATAATTAATATAATTTAAATAAAACTTCTCCTCCGACCATTTCTTTTTTAGCTTGTTTGTCAGTTAAAATACCTTTTGGTGTTGAAAGAATGGTTAATCCATAACCTCTTTTTATATCCTTAACACCCTTATAAACACGGCATGATGATTTTGAAATGCGGTCTGCTCCAGTTACTTTTGGTGTACCGTCTTCTGAATAAATTAAACCTAATTCAATAATAGGAAATCCTTTTTTAGTCTTTTTTGTAACGCTCTTAAGAAAACCCTCTTTAACGAGACATTCTGCAATAGAGAATTTAATTTTTGAATGAGGAACAACAACAAACTCGTGCCCTGCACGACCTGCATTCTTCACCATATTTATCATGTTTGCTATTTGATCCATATATT
>CAZLXA010000019.1:4511-11082 GCA_964563715.1 uncultured Candidatus Saccharibacteria bacterium
GCACGACCTGCATTCTTCACCATATTTATCATGTTTGCTATTTGATCCATATATTGTTGATAGGTTCTAGTTTCTAGTGGCTAGTTTCCAGTGATTTTAATTTCTCTAGAACCTATAACCTAATTACTATAACCTAATTTTAATTACCAACTTGATTTTCTTACTCCTGGCAACATTCCTTCATTTGCTAATTCACGGAAACATATACGACATAGTCCGAAGTCTCTCATATAAGCATGTCCACGGGAACAACGAAAACAACGATTTGTTTCTCGTGTGCTAAATTTTGACTTCTTTAAATGTCTTGCTGTTACTGATGTTTTTGCCATAAATTAACTTGCCCACAGGTCCGACCTAGGGTCTTTTTGTAAAAAATTCTGTCCCCAGGTCGGACCTGTGGACTCATAAGTATGATATCTCGTTTATTTTCTTCCGAACCCTTCCCTAATCTCTTTGAGACGGGCAAAGAAGGAGACAAACGGATCTAAAACTCATGTCCTCCTATACTATCAGATAAGATAAATGCTGTCAACAGCGAACGGCGATTACAATCTTGATTTTTTGTTTTTTCGGGGTATTATAGATGTTAGGTAGGCTCGTTCTTCAAAAAGGTTTTCGCTTTATTTATCGGATTTTCTTAGCCTATTTATAAATAGTAATTTAAGAAAATCCTATAAATATAGTATTAATTTAATAATTAAAAAAAATGAATGATTTAATTATTTTTGTAGAGAGTTTTTTCTTTACAAAGTCTGTGGACTTTAAAGAAACTCGAATGATCCCAAGCCAATGGGCAAAAATGTGTGCTAATCGGAAAAACATCCACTGGCATTCACAAACTTCAAAATCCGAGTATGTACTAGTGAAAAAGAACAAAAATTGGATTCTTTATCGCTTTTCTGACAAATGGGGTACAACTAATAACCGCACTTGGACATTCGATGGCCAAGTCCAAAACGGTCCGTTTGTAATCGGATACGCGAATCTGAATTATTTCAGAAAGTAATAATAAGTATAAATAAAAAAAGGAGAACCTGATGGTTCTCCTTTTTTATTTTTTTATTTTTTAAATGGGACACCGATGAGTTCAAAGAATTCTGTCGCTTCTGCTTTAGTCTTAGCTGTTGTAACGATTGTCACCGCTAGACCAAACACATCTTTTAATTCTTCATCACCTGTTTCTGGAAAAATTGTGTGTTCTTTAATACTTAGAGTTAAATTTCCAATATTATCAACAATTTTTCTTTCAATTCCACGGAAGTCTTTTGTTCGAGGGATAGCCACATTGATTAATTTATCTAAGAATCCATACATTCGAGCTCCACGAAGTGTAACCATGACACCAACAGGGTCCCCAATACGAATTTTAAATGAAGCAATCGATTTCTTAGCACTCTTGGTAGCTGGGCGTTGACCAGTAATTTTAGTCAGTCTTTCAAGGACAAGTTTATTGTGATCTTTATTGCGCTTTAAGCCTGAACCAGTACCACTCGCAACTACCACCTTTACCAAGCGTGGTGAAGCCATTACGTTCTTATAACCGTATTTACCCTTAAGTGCTGTATATGCTTTTTTTTCTTTTTGTTTAATTGTTTCCATGATATTAGTCTATTTTTTTAACATTTGATACATGAATAGGCATAGCAATTTCTAAAATTTGACTGATGTCGCCTTTCTTTTTTGCTTTATGAGCTTTCTTTCTCATATTTACCCCTTCAACCACAACCTTAGATTCTGAAGGTATTGCTTTTAGAACTTTACCTTTTTTCCCCTTACTGGCTCCGGCAATAATTATTACATTGTCTCCTTTTTTTATTTTCATATTATATAACTTCTTGGGCTAATGAAATAATTTTTTGGTACCCTCGTTCTGCCAATTCTCTTGGGATAGGACCAAAGACGCGACCTCCTTTTGGATCTTGTTTATCTTTTTCAAGTATAACCACAGCATTGTCGTCGAAACGAATATATGAACCATCTTTTCGGCGATATGATTTAACAGTTCGAACAACAACCGCTTGGCAAACATCTTTTTTCTTAATTAGTTTTCTTGGTTCAGCAACTTTAACAGACAAGATAACTTTATCTCCGATTCCAGCATAACGACGCTTGGATGAGCCAAGTACTTTGAAAACCTTTCCGATTTTTCCACCGGCATTATCTGTGATATTTACAATTGTTCCATCTTGAATCATATGTTTGGAAGTAGTAGGTAGTAAGTAGTAGGTAGTAAGAGTAATTGTTTTATGAATTTCCTTTCTACTTTCTGCTTTTTACTTTCTACTTGATTATTTTGAAGTGTTTATCTTTAGAAATAGGTCTTACTTCTTCTATTTCAACTGTGTCGCCGACCTTCTTTAAATTTTCTTCGTCGTGGGCCTTGTACTTCTTTGTTTTCTTTATTCGCTTGCCATATTTAGAATGCTCCACAAAGCGAGTAACTTTCACAACAACGGTTTTATCCATCTTGTCTGAAGTAACAACCCCTTTTAAAATTTTATTTGTTTTTACAATTTTTTTATCCTTCCCGTTTGAAGTAGAGCGCGATACAGTATCGTTTGTATTCTCAATATTTTTTTGTGTTATATTTTTGTTCATATTATTTATTTCCATTATTATCGCGATCGCGACTTCGAACGGGATCCATATAATTTATCTCGCAACAATACGAGTAGTAATTGGCAATTTGGTTCCAGCCTTTCGCAAAGATTCTTTTGCTGTTGCCTCTGGAACTCCATCGACTTCAAAAATTATTCGGCCTGGGCGAACATCTAAACAATATCCTTGTGGGTCTCCTTTTCCTTTTCCCATTCCGACTTCAGCTGGTTTAGCTGTAAAAGGTCGGTCAGGAAAAATTCGAATCCACATTCGTCCGGTTTTACCAAGGGTTCGAGAAGTAACTTTACGAGCTGCTTCTATTTGATTTGAACGAACTCGTCCACCAGATGTTGCTTTAAGTCCATAAGAACCGAAAGCCACTGTAATCCCTCGTGTATCAGGAGTTACTTTGGTCATATCGGTCCGACCAGTTTGCCATTTTCTAAATTTTACTTTTTTGGGTAATAACATATAAATTTTAACTTATTTTATCATTCTTATTTGAACTATTTGTGTTTGGGGCTGAAAAAACTTCTCCACGGTATATCCAAACTTTAATACCAATATCTCCATAACTCATATGAGCTTTCTCACGGGCAAAATCAACATCGGCTCGGAAAGTTTGAAGTGGAATAGACCCGCGTTTAATTTGTTCAGAACGAGCAATTTCAGCTCCAGCTAAACGGCCACCCAAGTAAATACGAGCTCCTTTAACACCACGAGCTGACATTACTTTTTCTATGGATTGTTTAATAACTCGGCGATAAGGTAATCTTTTTTCTAGTCCTTCAGCAATCGAGCAAGCCACAATTGCAGCATCAGCATCTGGATTTGTAACTTCTATAATATCAAATTTAAAATCCTCGGGAATAGCAATACCTTTTTTATTCAAAGCTTTAACCATTTCAAGCTTTAATTTAGTAACACCTTCGCCAGAACGGCCGATAATCATACCTGGACGGGATGTATAAACCATAATTTTTGTAGCTTTAACACTTCTTTCAATTTCAACTCGAGAAATATAAAAACCACGAAGCTTTTTCATTAAAAATTCACGAATAACAACATCACTTTGAAGTAAAGTTTTATATTTCTTATCAGCAAACCATCGTGATTTCCAATCACGGAGTGTTACTAATCTATGGGCATATGGGTGAACTACTTTTGACATATAAATTAGGTTCTAGTTTTCTAGCTTCTTAGTTGGTTTCGACTTAACTACTTTTTTCTCTACTTTTTCTACTTTTTTTGTTTTTTTCTTTGCTTCTATTCCTTTTTCAATAAGGGTCAACATAACATGACTAGTTCTTTTATTGATTCGAGAAGCACTTCCACGGGCTCTTGGCATTGAACGTTTTAAGACTATTCCTTTATTAACAGTCACATTCTCAACAAAAAGATTTTCTACTGAAACACCAGCTTGTTTGGCATTAGCAACAGCTGAAGCCAATAATTTCTCGACTGGACCAGATGCTCTCTTTGGCAATGTGTCTAATATCAAAAGTGCCTCAGCAACCCTTTTGCTTTTGATTAGTTCCGCTACAAGGCGAACCTTGCGGGGGGACTGTCTGTAGTTTTTAAGAAATGCTTTCATATTTTAAAATTATTTTTTCTTTGAATCAACAGCGGCTTTAGCTGATTTCGATGCGGTAATTTCGGCCTCTTTCTTTTTCATTTCTAATTCTTTCTGCATTTTACCTCCGTGTCTGACAAATTTTCGTGTAAGTGAGAATTCTCCAAGTCTGTGTCCCACCATATCTTCGCTAACCAATACTTCTATATGAGTTTTACCATTGTGAACACCAAAGACAAATCCAACCATTTCTGGGGAGATTTGACAGGCTCGAGACCAGGTCTTAATCATCCCTGTTTCAATAGGTTTTTTACCAGCAATCTTTTTTAAGAGTCTTTCGTCAACGTATGGACCTTTTTTAAGTGATCTTGTCATATATAATATAAATAAGCTCGCTTGAGCTCGTGGAATTCATGTTAACAAATATAAGTTATAGAGTCAAGTGTTTATAATAGAGCTAATATTTTTGGTAAAAAAATTATTAGTCCGATAATACCAGCAACAATAACTGAGACGAGAACGGCCCCAGCCGCCACATCTTTAGTGTCACGAGCATAAGGATGATAGGTGGGGGAAGTTAAATCAATATCAATTTCAAAAGCTGTATTTAGAGCTTCGGTGATAATAACTAAACCCATGGCAAAAATAATCATCACCCATTCCGTATTATTTATGTTTAAAGCAAAACCCAAATATACTGCTAAAATTGAAAAGAAAATATGAACCCAAGAATTATGTGTCGTTTTTAAAAAAATCCCTAATCCTCGCCAAGCATTGGTAACACTTTTTAATCGAGCCACAATCGAAAACCTTTTTTGGGGTGATAGTTTTTCCATATCTTTATAATAGCATATAAATACAGCTTGGTTTAGCAAATCCGCATATTAATTTCTGAAAATATTTTAGGAAGTCCGACTTCTTTAAATCAAAAAATACCCCGCAACAGCAAGGGTACTTTAAAATTATTTTAATTTTTTTATTTATGAATAAGGTACTTTTCTCTCCTTTTTTTCTTTATATATACTAAAAGAGAAAAAATAATTACACCTATGATTACTCCCATTATTGCCGAAAAGTACAGGACTGAAAACTGTATTTGAACCAAACAAAGCAATAAAAGGAAAAATAGGTTCAGTGCGATATAAAAATTACTCTTCCTCTTTAGATTAAAATTTTGATCAGAATACCCACTGATTGAAAAAATAAAACTAAAGACTGGGCAGAGAAATATAAGTGAAATTGCCAAGATATATGACGGTGGGTTTTGTGTCTCAGCCATTCCTATCACCATAAAAGGCCAAAATATTAGAGCAAGGCTAATTACAGTGAATAACATTAGTTTGTATGATTTTTTGTAAGCAGCAATTTGAATAATAATTGTCGTTACTAATAAAATCATTCCTACAAATATTATTCCCCACATAGGAACAGCAGAATGGTTTTCTATCGCTTGCAATAAAACAGAGCTCTTGTTTTGTATAAAATAAATTACACCACAAAACAATACCAGGACAATAACTAGAATCTTTTTCATTTTCTCGTTTTTTAAATTTGTTTACCTTAAGATTACTTTTTGCATAGATTTTGTCAACAACAGAAGATATTCCCATACAGTTAAAATTGGTATATAATTAAAAAAATCTCTTTCACAATTGTTTTTCTGTCAGACCGCAAAAGGTCAAATCAGGTAAAAACAATAAAAATATCGTCTTCTTTTTAGAATTTTTTAATTCTACCACCTCTACAGCTTGTTTCTTAAACTCCTTTAACTAAAAAGCTAAAAACCATGAACAAACAACACGGGAAATACAAAATCCACAAGTTCAATACTAGATTGGGATATAATGAAGGTCATCATCTATTAATTCCAAGTGGAAGAGGTGGTGAAACAATTATGTCAAACATGTTTGAATTAGATGGGTATAGACACGATGCTTGGCACTTATTATTCCCAAATAAAACATTATTTGAAATAATTTGTTTTTTTGAGAGAGGAAAAAACATTCATGAAAGGTTGGAATTATTACCTAATAAAAAGTATAGAGAACCTGCTATCCATTTATTATTTGGTGATAAAACTTTGAATGAGATAATTAAACTCTTGCAAAAAGTTTATAAAATAAAAAAATCTCAGAAACAATATATTAAAATTGCCGCCTAAAAAACAAAAGTCGTTCTGTCATCAGAACGACTTTTTTAATTCCCTATTTCATCTTCTCTCTCGTCATCTTCCCCACCATTCCATCAGCAAGTAATCCATTTGCCTTCTGGAAGAGTATCACTGCTTGTTTTGTCTTTAAACCAAAGTAAGTAGTTTCGTTGTTTAGAGAACCTGCACCTGTTAATGATACAGGATAATTGTGAGTGTTTAAATACTTCTGTAATTCTTTAACATCATTA
>CAZLXA010000020.1:0-11021 GCA_964563715.1 uncultured Candidatus Saccharibacteria bacterium
GTTCGGAGCAAGAAGTTTTATTAAATGATATAATATATTTATGAAAAATGAATATGAAGAAGAATTTAAAGTTTCAGGTGAAGAAGTATTAAAAAAGGTAAAAGAAATTATCAAAAAAGGTAATGCGCGTAAAATAATTATAAAGAATGAAAAGGGGAAAGAAATCGTTTCTATTCCACTTAATGTGGGAGCAGTTGGAGCTATTCTCGTTCCTGCTTTAGCTGCAATAGGTGCTGTGGCAGCTCTCCTTACTAAGTGTACTATTGTGGTAGTAAAAAAATAAAGATAATAAAATTTGAGCTATATTTTATAATGGCAGTTTTCATGAAAAGAATTTCTGAATTTTTGATACAATATTCAAATGCCAAGTAATTCAAACAATTTATTTTTACACGCCGACGGCGATTCTTTTTTTGTTTCGTGTGAAGTAACACAGCATCCTGAATATATAGGATTGCCAGTTGTTGTCGGGGAAGATAGGGGAATAGCTGTTGCTATGAGTTATGAAGCAAAAAAACTTGGTGTCACTCGTGGAATGCCAGTATTCCAAATTAAAAAACAATTTCCGAAAGTTATTATTCTTCCGCACCATTTCGATTTATATAATAGAATTTCAAACGATGTTTATAATATTTTTTCATCTTATCTTGAGCATGTTGAATCATATAGTATTGATGAATGTTTTATGTTTGTTAAACTATCAGATATAAAATATGCTGGCAGTCCAGAAAAACTTGTGATTGCTATTAAGGAGGAAATTAAAATGAATGTTGGTGTCACATATTCTTTTGGATTAGGTAGAACAAAAGCATTAGCTAAAACTGCTTCAAAACTAGATAAGCCTAACGGTATGGTCTTACTTTTAAATAAAGATGATGAAGAGAAAGCACTTAAAAAAACAAAAATAGAAGATATTTGGGGTATTGGTAGGCAGACGATTCCACGATTACGCAATATGGGAATCAAGACCGCTTATGATTTTGTCAATTATCCAGATGAGCAAATAGAAAAATTTTTCCCTTTGCCACTTTTTAAACTCAAACAAGAGCTTTCTGGAAAGTCTGTTTTAGAAATCGATTCTGAACATGATCCAAGGGATCAAAAATCTATTCAATCAACTCTAACTTTTAGACCTACTTCTTCTGACCCAAAAATAATTTTTGCTGAACTTTCAGAAAATGTTGAGAGAGCTTGCGAAAGAGCCAGAGAACTTGATCTCGTGACTAATTCGGTTTCATTTTTTATTAAAAATACTACTTTTTTACATCGATCTGGAGATAGTCATTTATCTGAATACACAAACAATCCAAGTGTAATATTAAATGCAATTGAACCTATCTTTAAAATGTTGATAAAAAATGAAGAGAAAATTCGTTCAACAGGAGTTACTTTACAAAATTTATTACGAAGAGAGAAGATACAAAAAGATTTGTTTGGGCAAATAGATAAATCTGAGACTAAGAATATTTTAGAAGAAGTAGGAGATAAAATAAGAGAAAAATTTGGTCAAAATTCACTTAAGCATGCCTCTTCACTTAAAGGTAGCGGAAGGAAAAGGGGCAATTCATTTCCTAAGTCTCATTGATTGTAATGTATTTGGTTTTCGGACGGCATTAAAATCAAAGCCAGTGTACCTGCATTTATGTAGAAAACCAGGATGGGGAACTAATAACTCTTGGGGGTTCGAATCCTCTCATTGGCACGCATGGTTCATTTATATTTTAACCACTATTGATGATTTGATATCCTCGATTCGGGGTGGTAAGTTCAAAAAAATTAAAGCAAAGATTGGTGGTAAAGAAATAGAGTTATCACCAGATAATGATGCCCCCGGGGTTATTGTAAGGCTCATTATGAATAAAACAATTTAAATTGTAAAAATTTATAGAAAACCGTCAGTGACGGTTTTTTTTATTTATAAATAGATTTATTGTTAAAAATATATTTTAATTTTACAATGTCTAAAATTATGTTATTATTTTATAAATGATAGTACTTTGATCCATGTTTCTTGTTTGTGTTACTTTGTATTTCTAAATGGAGTTTAAGGTAATTCAAATAAGAAAAACATAAAAAGTTAAAAATGGAAAAATTACAAGAATATTTACAAATAGAGCTAGGGCTAAGTTCTGTTTATGAAGATAGGTATAGCCCAATGAAATCAGATTTGATTCTTTTAAAGTCTGAGCTTGGAATGTACGAAAGAGGCAATCCAATTAATGAGGAAGATTTTCTTCTTGAAATGGGAGAAAAGACTGAATCAGAAATTAGGAAAAAGATGAGACAGTATTTTTCTAGTTTTGAGGGCAGAATAATTAACAACGGAATGATGATTGAAGATCTTTGTGATTTCACAATAAAAATGGAAAATAAATGCTCAGCTTCAATCACGACAAATATTTTTTCTTCTAAACAAATGCACATCCATGTGAGTATTTGGTAAAGAAAATTATTTATTTAATTTACAATCCCCGTCAATTTAATAGACGGGGATTTTATATTTTATATAATTGAGGTATAATGTTTAAATGAAAGAAATATTGGTAACAGGGGCTTTGGGGCAAATTGGTTCTGAATTGATTCCTAAATTAAGAGAAAAATATGGAAAGGAAAATGTAATAGCTGTTGGACACCACAAACAACCAACAGAAGAATTTAAAAATTCTGGGCCTTTTGAATTTGCTGATACGGAAGACAAGGAAGCAATTAAAAAATTAATTGAAAAATATAATATTGATACAATTTTTCATTTAGTCGGAGTTTTATCAGCAACAGGAGAAAAGAATCCAAACCTAGCCTGGAACGTGAATATTAATGGTTTAAAAAATATTTTAGATTTAGCTGTTGAATATAAAATAGAAAAAATGTTTTGGCCAAGTTCGATTGCGGCATTTGGTCCAACTACTCCACTTGAAAACACCCCACAAACAACAATTCTTGAGCCAACCACAATGTATGGAGTAACAAAAGTTGCTGGAGAATTATTGTGTCAATATTATTTTATTAAATATGGTTTAGATGTTAGAAGCCTAAGATACCCTGGAATAATTTCATGGAAAACACCACCCGGTGGTGGGACAACCGATTATGCCGTGGCAATATATTATGAGGCTCTAAAAACTGGGTCGTATGATTGTTTTGTGAATGGTGATACCGTCTTACCAATGATGTATATGGATGACGCAGTCAGGGCAACACTTGAGTTGATGGAGGCAGAAAAAGAAAAAATAACAATACGCACTTCGTATAATTTAACGGCAATTAGTTTTTCTGCCAAAGAGCTTGCCGGTAGTGTCACTAAGTATCTTGATAATTTCAAGTGTACATTTACACCCGATGAAAGACAGAAAATTGCTGATTCTTGGCCCAAAACAATAGACGATACTAAGGCAAGAAATGATTGGGGCTGGAAGCATGATTTTGATTTAGATAAGATTTCTATTGAAATGATTAAAAATTTAAAGAATTTGAAAAACGATTAATAAAATTTAATTTTAATTTAAAATAAAATATGAAAAAAAATAAAAACAGAGATATTGAGAAAAATTATACAAAAGGAGAATTTATTAAAAAATTACGACGGTTAGCTGATGCTATTGAAAGTGATAAAAAATTTTCTATTCAAATAGCCGGACAAAAAATAGATGTCCCTAAAGAAGCAGTCATAAATATAGAACACGAAAAAGGAAAAAAGCAGGAAGAAATTGAATTTCAAATTAAATGGAATTTGTAATTAATATTTTTTCCTAAATATAAAAACCTCCATATGGAGGTTTTTATATTTTAGAAATCATGCCTATCGAGTCACACAAATTTCTTCGGGGTCGGGAATAGCTGTTTCATTGATTGACTCAGGGGCACAAACTGTTACTCGGCCCAAGGTTGAGACTTGAACGGTGTATTGATCCGCTTCTGTTCCAACTGGTTCACTTGGTAAAAGTGAGATATAGGTTGGAACAAGACAACCCAAATCGGAGGTTGGAGTTGTTATATCGTCGGCCATGTTACTTGTGATTTCTTCTTTACTACTTGGTAAAAGTCCACAAGTATATGTAGTCGTACCAACGGTAAATTCACCCGCGAAGATTCCTTTGTTATCTGCGATTCTTTGACCGATTGCATTTAAGATAGCATTAACATTGGCAACTCGCTCAGAATTACGAGCTTGAGCAAATTGTTTTGAAGGATTAATCGCGATAATAACAATACCAGCTAAAATTGCAATAATTCCAATAACAATTAAGATTTCAATAAGTGTAAAACCTGCTTGTTTGTTCAACAAGGATTTATTTTTTCTAATTTTGTTCATACAATTAAAATATATTAATTAATAATTTCGACCCATGATTCAATGTATATTTGTGGATTAAATAATGGATTATTTTCATTTGAATAAGATCCATTTTGAATCACAGCTTTAATTTGATGAGTACTCCATGAACCATTATTTATCGGGAATTTGGCTCTGGTGGTAATTGTGGCAGTTTTATTTTTTTCGATTCCAGTAATTGAATCAAATTCCTGATTTGAATAATTTATTGGATAAATATAACATTCGTTTGTATTAATATTTATTATTTCGTCACCTTGATAATTGTAATTTTGAGCAATATGAAGTAGGGCAATATTCAAACAAGATTCAGATAAATCAAAACTCATTCTTTTGAATTCACCATTTTGACTATTAATTCGAGCAAAAAATGAAGAAACATTAGTGGTGGTCAAAATCATTAAGAGAACAATCATTAAAATAATTGTAGAAATCAGAGCGATAAAACCACCCTGAAGATTATGTTTAGTTGTTTTAATAATAATCATATTTATTTTCTTAAATATTTAATAGTTTCAAAACTTTGAGTATACGGAAGTCCATCAAGTGTTTTGGTGTTAATAATAATATTTGCTTCAATACTTTCAGGACTAAATTCAATCTCATTTGAATCAATATGGTTAAAGCATCCATTTAAAGGACAGGAAATTAATATATTGGAATTATTTAAAATTAACGGTCCATTGGGTCCTTTTTTAATTGTCATATTGTGGTCATTTATTTCTATAATTATTGGATTTATTGTTGGATTATTTGTATCAACAGAAAGAATATTTCCAGCAGAAAGAGGGGAATTAATATTTTTTGTTTGACTTAAAATATAATCAATTTTTCCGATTAAAAAATTACCTTCTTCTTGTACCATTGCTACAGTTTGATTTTTATTACTTGATTGAATTAAACTATAAAGTGAAATAAAACAAGAAGTAATGATAAAACTAAATACTCCTATATAAATAATTGTTTCAATAAGGGTAAACCCCCACACCAAATTTAATTTATTTAGTAAATTTGGTGTGGGGGTAAACCCCTCAACCAAATTTATCTTTTTAAAAATATAATTATTATTTTTTGAGATTTTAATCATTGCTAATTTGAGGTGATAATTGATAAATAACCTCGACCAGAAATATCATTTGTTGTTATATAGAAATAATTATCTTCGCAATCCATTGAGGGTTTAATTGCTCCTCCGTATTTTGGTAATAATAAGGTTACGAGTGGATTATTGATATTAAAAGGAGTTAAATTTAATGGATTACCAATATCAAATATATTAAGTGCTGAGTTAGTTAAGAAAAACCCTAAATTATTTCGAACAATAATATTATTAATACTTGTATTTAAAATATTTGTGCTCGATATTATAGGGAGAGTATTTTCTGGTTGTTGAATATTAAGAATGTAAAAATCTTTGTCATTACTAATATCATCTGCTTTTCCAAAATATAATTTATCACCAACCAAGTTGAGACTTTTGCCATTTCTTGAACCTAATTCAAAATTTCCAACCCGAATAGGACTATTAAGATTATATATATTCAAAATTATTAACTCTTGATCATTAGGGGATGCGATATATGCGTAATTGTTATTTATATAAATATTATTTACATCATTCCCGATTTCGAAATTTCCTATCGTTGTATATAGCCCACTGATTATTGAACCAGGATTATGAACGTCAATAATATGAAATTCCGGTCCATCATTTTTTTCTAATCCTAAAAATAGATAGCCATTTTTATAAAAAATATTTTTACCTACCACTTGGCCAATAACAGGCGGTGTGCTTGTAATTTTTAAATTTATTATTGAATTTAGAATATTAGGGTTCGTCACATCAAAAATATAAATTTGGCCACAGGCTTGATTGGAAATTGGATTACAAGTAGAGTAATTTGAGCTAGTATTACTTGTTGCATAAGCATAGGTTTTATTTGGATTTACATTTAAATCTTCGGCAACCAAAATATTGTTTAAGCCTTTCGTAACGTTTGAAGCATTATCTATTTTCCCTAAAAGTATGGGATTTTCTTTATCTGTAATATTAAAAATAAATAGTGTCGGGAGGGTTGCTTCACTGCCGGTTTGACTTGATGTTATATATAATTTATTTTTGTAAACATCGACATCACTTAGGGTATAAATTCCACTTGGTAAACCAGGGAGAGAAGAGAAGTCAATTATTTTTTTAATTATGGGATTATTCCAATCACCAGATAAAGTAGAGTTACAAGTATCATTTGCTGTGGGGGAATTATAATTAGATATTATGGTTGAAAGCTCGATATTTCTATTCAATCCCACTTCGTTTTTCCATGAGACAATTGATTTTATTTCTTTTGATATAAAATCAGGTAATAATGTTACTTCAACTTTTTTTTCGTATATACCGCTAATCATTGGGGCAAAACTATTAACTAAATTAAAATCCTTCCGTGCTAATGCTTGTTCAAATTCAAGTTCATCTTCAGCAATTTTAATAGCTTTAGAATTATTTTGCGCGTCAATTAAAAAATATTGATTACCAAAAGAAATTAATATAATTGCTCCCGATATTATAGCAATAAGAGTAAGAGAAATAATTATTTCAATTGTTAGAAATCCTTTATTTATATTTTTTAATTTGTCCATATAATTTGGCCTTCAGGGTTAATGGTAATAGTGGACTCTTGGTTTGTTTGGATATTTTTAATATGTATGTTCCAAGGAGCGATTTGAACAGACCATGCTTTGCCTGAGAGTTTTTCAAAAATAATTTCATTTATTCCACTTGAAATTATATTAGGATTTTTATCGAATGATATATCATACAGAGGATCTCTTGTTAAATAACTTTCACCTTGAAAGATTACATATCTATCATTCTTAATATATACACCATGTGACATACCTCCGGTGCAAAATCCATTACAAATATTGGCGATTGCTTTTCCTCTAGCATACTGTAAGGTCGAAATTATAATATTACGCTCTGATAAAAAAGACGAATAATATAAATTATCTAAATTATAGTAAAGACCCAAACCTCCGATGAATATTATAATTACCATAACAATCATTGTTTCCATTAAAGTAAATCCATAATTATTATTTATTGATACTCGTAGTGATTTCATATATTGGAGTAATTACTGATATGGCCACAAAACCAACGATTACACCCATAATAATCATTAATAATGGTTCAAGTGAACTTGAAAGATTTTTTGTTAAATCATCGAATTCATTTTCATAAAATTCAGATAAATATATAAAACTTTCTGATAAATTACCACTTTTTTCTCCAACAGCAACCATGTGTCCAACAATTAAAGGAAAAAGTTTTGGATATGAGTTTATAAGCTCAGAAATAGTTTTACCAGTAGAAACTCCATTTATAATATTGGAAAAAGATTTTTTATAATATATATTATCGACTGTGTCTTGTGTAATCCGTAGTGTTTCAATCACAGAGATATTATTTTTAAGCAAGATACCGGTAGTCCGACAAATATTTGCTAAATTATAATTTTTAATTAATGTTCCAAATAACGGAATTTTCAAAACAAAGATATTGAAAATTAAATTTATCCTTTTATTTTTTTTAATTAATACATTAAAAAAAATAATAATTAAAAACAAAAAAATACTGATATATAAACCGTAGTCTTTTAAAATATTAGTTAACCCTATAATTATCCTTGTGCTTAAAGGTAGATTAATTCTCATGCTTGAAAAAATTGGGATAATTTTCGGGAAAATATATCCAACTAAAAAACCAGTAATTCCAAGGGTTGCAATGGTTATAATAAACGGATAAACAAAAGAGCCGATTATTTTTTTTCTCAAGATTTCTTTTTTCTTTAATTCAAGGGCTAGATAATTTAGGTTTTCATTTAGCGTCCCACTTGATTCACCGGCTTTTATCAAATTTATTGCAAAAGTACCAAAAACACCATGATATTTTTCCATGCTCGCAGCAAGAGATTTCCCATTTTTAATATCATTTGCAATTTTATGATAAATATTTATTTCAGTTTTTGATTTAGCCTGATTTTTAATTAAATTTATACTTTCAATCATTCCCATATTTGATTTAATTAAAAATGATAATCTTTTGACAAAGAATGTTTGTTTTTTGGTTGAGAGTTTGGAATAATAATTTTTACTTCCAATTTTTCTCAAATATAAATAATATTTTTTATATTTATTCATAAGTCATTCGTAATACTTCTTCTATGGTTGTTATCCCCGAAATAGCCTTGGAAAAACCATCTAGCAGCATTGGGGTCATTCCATTTTTGATAGCAATTTGTTTAATTTCATCTGCTGGTAATTTTTTTAATATGGCAGTTCGTATTTCTTCATCTGCGACTAATATTTCAGCAATAACAATTCGACCAGAATAACCTGTATGGTTGCAAATATCGCAACCATGTCCAACAAAAAATTTTCTATTTTTAAATAATAATTTTTGTGGAATAGTTTCTTTTAATCTATTATATTCATCTTTATTTAATATTTTTTCTATTTTGCAGTTCGAACAAATTTTTCTTACTAAGCGTTGACCAATTGCTAAACTAATAGTTGAAGAGACCAAAAACGGTTCAATTTTCATATCGAATAATCGAGGTAGGGTGGTTGAAGCATCATTAGTATGAAGCGTAGAAAGAAGTAAATGTCCAGTTAGGGAAGTATTAACTGCAATACTCGCTGTTTCTGTATCTCTAATTTCTCCAACCATGATAATATTGGGATCTTGTCTTAGAATTGAACGAAGGCCGTTGGCAAAGGTGAGACCAGATCTTACATTGACTTGTATTTGTTTTATTCCATCTATAGCGTATTCGATTGGGTCTTCAATGGTAACAATTGAGATATCATTTTTATTCAATATTTTTATTAAAGTATAAAGAGTTGTTGTTTTTCCAGAGCCAGTGGGACCAGTAACTAAAATCATTCCGGTTGGATTATTTATTGAGTTAATAATTTTTTTCTGATCAGATTCACTAAAACCTAGAGACTCGAGCGTAAAATTTTCAGCATTATCACAGAGGAGTCGAAAAACAACATTTTCACCATAATAAGTTGGAACGATAGAAACACGAATATCAATACTGCCTGTATCGGGAATAATACTTCTAAACCTACCATCTAAAGCAGAGTAATGTTCATCAGTACGAAGTCCAGCGAGAATTTTTATTCGTGAAATTATTTCCCCGTGAATTTCTTTTGGGAGAGAATATATATCTTCTAAAACACCATCAATCCTAAATCTAATTCGGATTGATTTTTCCAATGGGTCAATATGAATATCGGAAGCGTGGAGACTGGATGCATGTAAGATGAGTAAGTCGATCAAATTAACGATAGAGAGGTTGGCCCCTTGGGCTAATTCTTTTTCAACAATTGTTGTAAATTCATTCATAAAACCATGAATTTTACTTCAAAAATGACTATATCAATATACCATGTAAGAGAAATATCAAAAATAGGGAACTGTGATTATCGAGTGGATAAATTTACATTTATTTTATATATGTGTTATACTTAAAAATGTGTAAAGACACAGGAACCACGTCGAAGTTTCAAGTAAAAATAATTTTAAATAAATCATATGATGACAGGAACAATCAAGACTCTTACAGATAAAGGATTTGGTTTTATCTCTCGCGAAGGCGAAGCTAAAGACCTTTTCTTCCATTCTAAAGAATTGGTAGGAGTTACTTTTGATGAACTTCAAACAGGAGACACAGTCTCTTTCGAAGTTGTTGAAAGTGAAAAAGGACCAGCCGCTACAAAAGTATCACGCGCATAATTGGGCAGTTACTTACAAAACACCTATTTGTTTTTACAAATAGGTGTTTTGTTTTTTAGAATTAACTAGTAACAGAGCGAGGTCTTGCCTCGCTCTGTTACTGGTTTATATAAAAATAAAAACAGGTTTTGCGTAATGCAAAACCTGTTTGATGTTGTTTAAAACATTTTATTTTATAATCCGCATCTTGTAAAATGAGCGGTATACAAAATATAATGCAATTACAAAAAATAATACTCCTACATATGGCGCAACATAGTAGAAACTATCCGAAATTGCTATCTCCATCGCAAGTAATCCAAACAATGTTGTGAATTTAATAATTGGATTAAGAGCAACGGAAGAAGTATCCTTGAAAGGATCACCAACGGTGTCGCCAACAATCGAAGCTTCGTGTAGGGGTGTTCCTTTTTGACGTAAATCAACCTCAACAACTTTCTTGGCATTGTCCCAGGCACCTCCGGCATTTGCCATAAATAATGCTTGGAATAAACCAAAGACTGCAATTGAAATGAGGTAACTGACAAAAAAGGAAGTTGCGGCATATTTTAATGCCGGGGTTAGAGCATTTAAATCTCGGTATCCGGCAAAAAATGCAAATGCCAATGCAAAAGAAAATATTGCAATAAAAATATTGAACATTCCCGTTTGGGCATATTGGGTACATATTTTTACAACTTCTTTTGATGTTTCTATCGAAGCACTACTATTAGCACCTTCATCGAGATGAATGTTCTTTTTAATGTATTCAACCGCCCGGTAAGCTCCTGTTGTTACGGCTTGGATAGATGCTCCAGTAAACCAGTAAATAACAGAACCTCCAGCTAAAAAGCCGAGGATAGTATAAGGATTTAAAACATTCAAAATTGTTTCTGGTTCAATACCAAA
>CAZLXA010000021.1:0-5185 GCA_964563715.1 uncultured Candidatus Saccharibacteria bacterium
TTAAAGGAATTGCCAACTATAGTATTAATTACTTCTACTATCTTTGTTTTATAGAAGTTGTATTTAATATCATATTCAGCCATATCTTCAACAGGATAAAACTTATTAATTAGTTTAACATACTCTCCACTAACAACAGATATAGTTCTATTGTTGTCTTTATATGCTTTAACTAGAGAACCTCCTGAATTAGATACATAGTAACGATTAGTATGTGGTACTTTGTCTACAACTAATTGACCATTATTAAGATAAGAGTATTCAACATTAAATTGTCTACCTATCTTAACAGCAATACAAAAGTCATAGATGTCTGTAGATTTACGAAGATAATCATCAATCCATTTTGTATTAACTATTGGTGAGTTACTATTCTCCATAAAGTAATCAACTAATGCTTTAGCTACTATTGGATGAATATAACCTTTACCTAACTCCATTTCATAATAAAAGTCTTTCTTCCTTTTAATCTTACCTTTTGTTGTAATAGCTAGATAAGAGTTAACATTTAGTCCAAAGTATTTAGCATAATCATTGTATTCTAATGTATAGTTAAATTTACTTTCCCATTCTTTACAAACATTATAATATATATCTTCTTTACTATATGGAACTTTACAAACTACACCATCTGTATTAAGCGATACAGCCTCTATACCTTTTTCATATAGTCGTTCCATTAGTTCAATTAAATATAATTGACAATTGATAGTAACACCAAATGTTACATTAGGATCATAAAGAAAACTACTAGGTTCTTTACTTTTACCGTATCCAGAATTTAATACTAACTTTAATATATCTGCAACATCTGAGTTTTCTTGATTTATAGACCCATCTGTGTTATATTTATTTCGTTTAGCATAAACTCTTTGAGTTTTAAGATCACTATATAAAGGTATAAAATATTCCTTATTTAAGTGTTTAGGAGAAAGCTCGTTGTTTATAATTGTTGTTGGGTAATACGATTCTCTTACTTTGATTATAATTCCAGATTAAAAGTAATCAGCTTTTAATATTATAATCCTCATACTCTCATATGAGATTAGACTATATCTTCAATTATTTATTTTATATAACTCTCTAAAGGTATATCTTTATCCAAGTACATCCATCCATATCCTTTATAGCTTTTTTTAGTTCCATTACATACCCCTCTAATTACATTTACTTTGTAATCAGGATATTCTAATTCTATAGACTGTACTGATTCAAATACCTCCAATAATTCTTTAGTTATGAGATCTATTCTTGCTACTTTATTTCTACTTAATAAAGTTGACATTTTATCTCTATACTCTTGTGTTTTATGGCTATCTTTACTTGCTGAATTATGACACAATGATTCTTTCTTCCAATGTCCTGTTATTTTATCATTATAAAGTAAATCTAACACTCTATCTTTTTGATAATATATTTCTCTTTCATAAATATTTAAAGTTTCCTCTAATATATGCCATTCAAAAGAAGATTGTCCAAATGTGTTGTAATCTTGTTGTAATCTAGTATTCGGATGTCTATTAAATCTTAATTCTGAAAAATGTTTTTGTAATCTTTTACCTACATTATTTGATGCCCCAATGTAAAACTTGTTTGTTGCAATACAATGTATTTCATATACTCCTGATTTATAAAGATTAACAAATTCGCCATATTCAAAATTATCAGTAGTTCTCATAAATGAATCAAGTGTATTCTTATCTGTTTTACTTACTTTTTCTTTAAACTCACTTATTACTTTTCCTTTAAACTGTATTTCTTTTTTTATAGTTTCCATACTTTTAAATTTTTAAATTTAAGCAAAGATAATAAGATAATTGGATAAATAGATAATTACTAAAAATAAATAATTGCTTTGCGTTTCGGAAATATTGATTAGATATTCCTACTCTACTTTTCTATTGAATTTCGATAGTCGTTGAACCTTCATCTTATTTATTAAAACTTAGATGCTTGGCTGCTGATTGTCCATTATAATAATCTATTGTTTTTTTAACTATCACACTTATCATTTCTAATTATGTTGT
The DNA here is from genome assembly GCA_964563715.1 of uncultured Candidatus Saccharibacteria bacterium. Classification (GTDB taxonomy): domain Bacteria; phylum Patescibacteriota; class Minisyncoccia; order Phycocordibacterales; family UBA9973; genus UBA8515. Next base: position 2,028 of record CAZLXA010000021.1, read on the forward strand.
AGCAACAATAGCTTTAGGAGTTTCCAGCAATTAACAAAGTTTTGACGCAAAATCTACGTCACAGTCCCTATATACATATTTGTCAGTAGATGTTAATATTCTTGGTCTATCTTCTGAATGAATACCACCTTTACCTAAAGATAACTTAACTCCTCCAAATATTATCTCATGATTAAATGAAGGACTAGTTGGAAAAATTATAGTATTTCTAAACTTATCAAGTAATCCTTTTAATACAGGATGATGTAGTTCTATCTTAGGATCAAGAATCTTACTAACAACTACAATTGGTTCAAGGTCTATATTATCTTTAACTTCTCTGTATGTTTCTCCAGTTTGTTTAAGATAAATATTAGATATTAACCTTTCTCCTGCTGTACTAGATGCTAAAGTTAGAACATTTACATTATATTTTACTGTTGCTTTTGCTCTTTGTTGTATTTCAGATTTACTAAATATATACAATCTAAGAGTAGACATTATATCATTAATGTTATAATAAATAACAGAATCAATATAACTTATTGGAATATATCTATCAAATACATTAATCTTTCTAGATACTTTACTCCATTCGGAAGGATAGTCTAATAATGATACTTTTTCATATTCGTTTCCTTTTGTTATATAGTGATAATAATAATAAGCATCTTCTTCACAAATATCAGGCAATTGAAACTCTTTAACATTATGCCATCTTAGATTAATTTGACATTGCTTTAAAGATACAAAAGCACCTTCTGCATCTAAATGATTTAGTTTTTGTAAATCAACAGAAGTTGGCTTATTCTTATATCTTTTGTAATCTCGTTTCTGTTCAGTGAATACATATCTATCAGAATTAATGATATTCTGTGAAGCATTATAAATAGTAAGTAGTGCTTCATTACGTTTACCATTACGTTCCATAGCAATAAGAGTATCTATGTTATATAGAATATAAAACAACAGTACATCATCATAACTACTATTGTTATACCCAAACATAATTGTCACATTATCTACGAATTGTTGTAGTTCAATTAAAGTATCAGTTATACTTTCAAACTGTGAAAGAATAAACATTCTTCCATTTAGACTGTTTCTAAATAAGGAAATAGTATCACCATCTTCTATATCTAATTGCTGAAATCTCTTAATAGCATCTTCTTTAATAGAAGTCGATATAAACCCAACAGTAAATAAATTAGGAAATACCTCTATATCATAAACTACTTGTTTCATATATCAGTTAATTTAGATAAGCTAGCTTCATTTCTTATAAGATAGTCAAAATACTCATCAACTGTAAAAGATAATCTATACTGTATAACAGACCGATCAGGATGAGCATTATAAACCAATACTGATATATCTACTATCTTTGCTTCCATATCTCCAAATTTAGGATGTTTAATATTTACAACTTCATTAATATCAAACTTAGTTTCTATTTTCATATTAATTTCAATACTTCAATTAAACCATATTCTAATGCTTCTTCATAAGATTCAAACCCTAACTTAGCTGAGGCTTTACCTGTCATTAGAATATACAAACAAGCATATTTATCAATATTAGGCATATAATTAGATTCAACATTAATTTTATGTACTTCTCTTAACCAACGTTGAAGTAATGATTGAGTAGGTGCTGGATTATAATAATATGATAATTCTGGATCTTTTTCTTTACCTGCAATATAAGCTACTCCTCCATATTCGGTTACCCAATTATTATCACATTTAATGTCAAATCCTTTTTCCTTAGCTAGTTTTGCACATTCAAAACTTATTGGTTCATCTTTCATAATTTACTTTCATAATTAGTTGCTATTCCACCAGCTTCACCTAATTGAAATTCATTATCATCTAGATTACAATAATAGAAAGATTGATTCTCTCTATCTTCGTTATCTTTAAGTGTAAAGTTTGCTTCATCTATATCAAACTTTTTAAACATTTTATCTAATTCAAATATATCAATTGTCATTTAGTCACTCCTTATCTTTTTAATTAAATTACTTCTACTTACTTTATCTTTATTATTAACTTTAGATTTTAATGGTTTACCCATAACTATTGGATTATTATAACCAGATTTCATTTCTTCTATTGCTTCTTGTTTTAGAAGTTTATCTAATTTTACTTGACTATCATCAACTGAAATCCAAATGTTATAAGGATTAGTAAAATCATCATCAAATCCAGTTACAGTACTTGTTGTATTATTGGTGTTAATAGTAAATGGTGTATTAATATCATTACGATCAATCATAACTATACCAGTATTATTGCTAATTTAGATGTTCTTGATAGAGCAGTATAAAGTAATCTATTTCTCATTTCAATAGCTTTAGGATTAAAGTTAGTGTTAACTATAGGTCTAGATTTATCACCTTGATAATAAACCATATCTATTAAGTTAAGAAATACATATTTAATAGTTGAACCTTGAGCTTTATGAGTAGATATACCATATCCGTAATCCAAATCCTTTTTAACTGTACCTCTAGATGATTTACCATCTTCAGTATTGTCATTAAGGTTAAATTCATTTATTAGAAGATATTGATTTTTAAACTCATAATACTTACTCCAATTTCTACTTCTAGTTGAAGGTTGAGAATAAATTGCTTCTTTATGTAGATTATTAACCAGATTATAAAACTTCTTAAATGTTGGACTTTGATGATCTACTATAGATACAAGTTTAGACTTCTCACCATCTTCTATTACTGTTTCAAATACATAAAATCCATAAGGACAAAGTATCTTCTCAATACTAGATATTGTATATGGAGTAGAATTAGTAACTATTGATTCCATAAAGTTAGTAGGATCAACAATAGTATTATATCCTAATAGTATATCATCTTTAATTAGAATGTCTATTGATTCAGAATATAGATTCTTTCTAATAAACTTATTCCATGAATTAACTGATACATTTCTCCAAGCTAAATACCTAACATAATCTCCATCTTTTTTATGTTCTTCATTCTTAAATCTACCAACCATTAAAGATGTAAAGTTATTCATATTAACACAAGTATATCCTTCTCCATTATCATTAATGGAATGAGGATTCTTATCTATATATTGTAAGAACCTAGAACCACTAGTTACAATATCAGTTCTTAATAAAGATAAAACAGTTAATAATGGATTATCTTTTTC
>CAZLXA010000021.1:5285-8733 GCA_964563715.1 uncultured Candidatus Saccharibacteria bacterium
CCTGGTTTAAAAGGTGACCATTGTTTAAATATTATCTCTAATCTATCTGGAACAGTTGTTAGTTCAGGCCAGTTAATTTCAGTCCATACAGGCCATTGATTATTACGAGGATGAGAATAGAGTTTCTTAGCATGAACAGCATTAAGCACCCATATTAACTCATATGGTACTTTAACACCTTCTAGTTCTCTGACAATATAAAATAGATCATTAGCTTCTTTATATTGAACAACATCACTAGTTTTAGGATATTCCTTTTTTGTAGAAGCATTAACTCTAGGTTTAAACTCCTTTTTAACTACATTATTTGCAGCTATGCTGGTAACTTTTCCGATGAAAATATTCTTATCCATGATTTAACTAAGCTTTGACCTTCATTTGTATCTAGTAGTATTAAAGACATTCTAACAATAGGATGCCACATATCTGATATTTCCATATCTGATTCATAGTTATCTATTGCCCATTGTATAAATTCAACTATTTCAGGATTACTTCTTAATTCTCTAAAATAATTGACATTTGATCCTTTATCTTCATTTGTAATCATTAAAGAAATAAAGAATAGTTTTCTATATACACGATCTCTTATTGTTTGAACTACAGTATCAAGAGGTACTTCATTAAATACTTCATCTATCATTGAAATCATTCCCAATAATAGTTTTATTTGTTGTTTATTCATTTCTTAATAGTTTAAGATTAATATTAGATAATTCTTTAAAATAATAGTAAATTTTAGATTCATCACCAACGTTCCACGATTTAATTATTACTCTTTCATCTCTATCTCTAGGAATAATAGAGTTATAATCTGTATAATGATAAAGATTTAAAGCATAAATTGGATATTTATTAGTTATGCTTTTTAATAGTTCAAGATTTAACTCAATATGTTTTATTGTTTCATTAGGTATTCCAATCATTAGATTAAATATAACTTTAATACCTTTGTTAGTAAGTATGTCTAATACTCTTTTCAATTGACACATAGTATAATTCTTGCCTAGTGCCCTAATAGTATCTTCACAAAAAGATTCAATTCCCAATTCAACATATCTAACACCTGCTTCTTTCCATCTTTCAACAGAAGATAGATTATCAAATATATGTCTAACTGTAGTTTGAACAATGAATCTAACAGACCTATTGGTATGATCTCTAATTAAATCTAATTGAGTTAACTCTCTAGTTTTACCCTGTCCAAATGTCTTATTACCAATATAGATAAGTTTGGAATCATAAACAAGTATTTGTTTAATTACTTCTTTATCGGATATTAATGAAAAATGTTTATCTTTTTTACAAAATGAACAATTATTACGACATCCAATAGTAGTATATATTCTAGGAATATAGTACTCATTACCTTCAACATATTTTAAATCATATTTCTTTTTGACTTTAAATACTTTAGATAACTCTGATATAGAATTAAGAACAATTACATTATTTGAAATTTGAATATCAACTATACTACCTATACCTGTTCCAATTACAAAAGTAATAAGATTAGATTTAATAGACACAGCATTTATTATAGTTTTAATATAAATAGATGTAGATTCCAAATAACTAAAGAATATAGTTGTCTTATCCTTTTTTGCTAATAGCATATTGATTGTATCTTCAACATCAACACATACATGAAATTGAAGATTAGGTACTATTCCTGCAATATGATTAACCCATAATGGAAATTCATTAAAATGTGAAGTTTTAATAAATCCATCTTTTTGCTTGTGATAATAAAACATATCTCTATTAATAATATCAATAGTATGTCTATGTTTATCAGTAATATAATTAGAAAATTCAATAGCTATTGCTTTCATTAATTGTATTTATTTTTTAACTAGTTCTAAAATAATAGCAAAATCTTGTTTTGCTTCTATACTATGAATATGTTTTTTTTCAAATTCAATTAGTAGTTCATATAAACCTAAATGTTTAGCAATGAATTTCTTAATAGAATGAATAGCTTTTGTAAAATACGAATGCTTTAATAGTGTTTGTTTTATACTTTCATTTTTAAGTATTTCAGTTTCACCATCTGTATTCTTATATACAAACTGTATGGAATTACCAACAGCTTTAGGTTCATAGTTATTTAATAAATGTTCAGGTATATAAGATATGTATTCAGTATCACTATAATTAGTGTCTTTAGTTGACCATCTAGCATATTTCTCATTAACCTTAGATGTGTGATAATTAATATCCCATACTCTAGGCATTGCTCTATCACGATCTAATTCTAATTGAGAAGGTGGGATATTATATGATCTAGATAGATTATCAAGATGACAAACAAATAAGTTTCCAGAATATATATTTCCAGTTGGTTTATCTACAATATCACCATGATAACTATCTGTAAATATAATATCTTTAACATTAATTATATTATTGTGATAATTATAAAACTCTTCTTTTGGTACAACAATACAAGTATTAAATGTATTACATTCTTTATTATGATTTTCATATACTAAACTTAATGTTTCTCCAATGTCAGGATTATCTATAAATTTTGGATATATTACAAACTTATTAGTTTTAATATGTATATGCCAATTATTACGAATCATAACAAGAAATGCCATTTTAAGACCTTCACCATGTTTACCTATATTATTATCACCTGTTTTAACAGAATGACCAATACGTAGAAATTCAAGATTATTAGGAATATAATTGTTCCATATATTTACTCTAACTACAGTTTTAAAATCTTTAATATCAATTTTAAATTCTCCATAATCTAAGTAATTTTGAAATATCTCACGTAATGCTTCATTTATGTTCCAATGTTTCAGATAATCTTTACCTATTCCATAACTAATTATACTCATTTTAATAACATTTTTAAATTAAACTTTTTATTAGTTCCTCTTTTATAAGGAACAAGATTACCTTCGTTATCAATTCCTAATTTATTATCTAGATAAAGATTAAATACTTCTTTTAACTCACTATGTTTAGTATTTCTCTTTAGAATAGTAATCACTCCTTTACTTGAAAATATATTAGGTTGAGTAAACACATTATAATTTATACCAGCAAGATAAGTTTTATCTTTAATCTTATAAAACCATAATGTAATATCATCTCTCCATTCAACAGTAGAATTAGCAACAGCTTCATCATAAGACATAAACTCAGAAACTGACATATTAAAGTGACTAGTATATTCTTTACCAGTCCTAGTAGAAGTTACATATTGTGACTTAGCACAATCTAAAGGATATTCATTATACGTTTTCTCTTTAAAATTAAAGATACATAGAATATCATCTTTATTAATAAGTTGTTCACCACTAGTTGTCATAATTTAATAATTTATATCATCAAATAATATAGGTATTTTACTTTTAAATTCATCAAGTAAAGGACACATAACTTCTCTCATTTGAGGATGTGCTGCTTTAGCTGTACGAAGTTTAAA
>CAZLXA010000022.1:0-8629 GCA_964563715.1 uncultured Candidatus Saccharibacteria bacterium
GATTATACCTATTTATTAGGGATCGTTTGCAAACGGTCGAAATATTATTCAGATAGTATTCTATTTCTTTAAAAGAATAGAAAAAAAATAATGAATAAACAAGCATTAGTTGAACTTGTTCATGAAAAGCTAGGCGGTACAAAAGTACAAGCTGAAGAAATCGTGAGCGCCATGTTTGATGCCATCGTTGCAACTTTGAAAAAAGGTGACGAAGTATCAATCGCAGGTATTGGAATCTTTTCTGTTAAGGCCCGTGCAGCCCGAATGGCTCGCAACCCAAAGACAGGAGAGCAAGTTAAAGTAGCTGCAACAAAAGTTCCAAAATTCCGAGCTGCAAAAGCTTTGAAAGACGCTGTTAAATAATTTAATTGTTTTATAGCAATTAAATCTAAAGAAGCCACTCTATTCTATCTATGAGTGGTTTTTCTTTTGTCTTATTTTTTTTACTCAAGTAAGGTCAGAGCTACCATTGAGAGAACACCCGCAATAATAATTCCAATTTGAACCAACGAATGTTTAACATTTTTTGTTTTATGAAGTTCAGGAATAAGGTCAGCCACGGCAATATAAATAAACCCTCCAGCGGCAATAGGAACAACCCACATCACAAAATTTTCAATTACATTTCCAAATATAAATACAAAAGCCAAGCCAAGTAATGATGCTAAGGCTGAAATAAAATTCAACCACAAGGCTTTTTTCTTTGTATAGCCGGCATGAATTAAAACAGCAAAGTCCCCTATTTCTTGTGGAATTTCATGTAAAATAACCGCTATGGTTGTAGCAATTCCAACAGGTAAACTAACTAAAAAACTAGCTCCAATAATGGCTCCATCAATAAAATTATGAAATCCATCTGTAAATAAAACTAGTTTTCCAACTGGATGAATGTGTGCCTCTTCTTTGTCTTCTCCATGATGATGCCAGTGGATAAATTTTTCAATTATAAAAAATAAAATGATACCAACTATAATCAACGAACTTGTTAATGTTGTATTTAAACCACCCTCAAGAGCTTCAGGAATAATATGAATAAAAGCATCACCCAATAAGGCTCCAATCGCTAAACTAATAAAAAAATTAATGTATTTTTTTAACATATCTTCCTTTATAGAAAGTGAAAATACCCCTACTAATGAGACAAGACTAACAATCAAAACACCATAAAACCCATATAAATAATTTATCATCATTTTTAATTACAATCCTTACAAAGTCCAAACAACTCTAAGGAATGCTCCGTTATATTTTTAAATCTAATCGACTTTCCAATAATTTGTTGTAACTGTTTTTCTATTTCTATATTCTCTTTAAAATCTTCAATATCTCCACATTTAATGCAAACAATATGATGGTGGTGATCATTATTTAATTCAAAATGTATTGAATCCTTTCTTAAATCTACTCGTTTTAAGATCCCAGATTTTTCAAAAGAAGACAATGTCCGGTAGACTGTAGCTTCATCGATACTTTCCAATAATTTATTAAAAATAAAATCAGCACTTATTGGTTTATGATTTTTTAAGAAAATTTTAATAATATCTAATCTTGTGGATGTGCACTTAAGACCCTTTTCTTTTAATATCGTTTTATAATCTTCTATTGTAAGTTCATCTTTTAACATATACCCATATTATCATAAATGCAAATTACTTGCAAATAGATTTAAACACTTAAATAATAATTGTTTTTAACTTAAAATATGCTAAGATAAGAAAATTACATCGGGGTGTGGTGTAACGGCTAACATTCCTGTTTTGGGAACAGGCGACTCCGGGTTCGAATCCCGGCACCCCGACAATTTAAAAAACCTCGTTAGAGGTTTTTTAAATTTTAAAATTCTATTCAAGTAATTCTGGGTAAGTACTTATTCCGCCCCGAAGTTCATAAATATTCTTTATTCCTTCATTCTTCATAACTGTAATCGCTTTCGCAGACCTATTACCAGAACGACAATAAACAAAATATGTTTTTGTCTTGTCTAGTTTTTTTACTTCATTCTTAAAGCTAATATTCTCATAATCAATATTTACTGCATCAGAAATATGGCTAGTATTAAATTCAAGGGGTGTTCTAACATCTAAAAGCACCGCTCCCGAAGTTTCGTTATATTTATTTATAAAATTATCACCAGCCAGCAAACCACCAACATTGGTAGTTTTAAAAGTAAGGCCGAGGGCCACGATAAATAATAAACCTAAAATTCCAAATAATACTTTTTTCATGTTATTTTAATAACCTTTCAAATTCTTCTGGTTGAAATCCGACTAAAATTTTTCCATCAATATCTATAACTGGTACTCCCATTTGACCACTCTTTTGAACCATCTCTTGGCCCTTTTCCCTATCTTTTGAGACATCTATATCTTCAAAGGTAACTCCCTTACTTTTAAAGTAGGCCTTGGCGTACACACAATACGGACAAGTTGGAGTTGAGTAAACGATAACATTGTGATTTTTCATATAATTGTTAAAACGGAACAAATTATTTTATAAAAAAATGTCTGGCCAAGCTTCCCCAAAAATTTGGCGAGGAAGTCCGAGGACTTTTTTTAGAATATAATTTGTATAGTTTTTCATTAATTACTAATATTTATATTTGCATATAAATTTCTTTAAATCCCTGACGAATGGATCTATTGGAAGTTCGTAGCATACATTCTTCCCTTCACGCGTCGGAACAACTAATCCTTCATGAGATAACGCCTTGAGATGGTGTGAGGCTATGGCGATGCTTATATCAAGCTCTTTGGCCATATCTGAAACACAAACTTTTTTCTTATTAAAGATTACACATAGAATTTTAAGCCTACTTTCATCTCCCGCTGTCCTCATTAATTTTGCTAATTCGTTCAAACGCATATTTGAATGATATACCCTAGAGAAACCTTTGTCAACTCTTACATTTTAGGCTAATAATTTAAACGGGTATTAACATTGTAAATTTTTCATTTTTCGGTTATAATCGTTGATAGTTAAATACATTTGCGGGATTAGTTTATCGGTAAAATAACAGTTTTCCAAACTGTGGTGAAGGGTTCGACTCCCTTATCCCGCACAATATAAAATCACCTTCTGGTGTTTTTTTATTGTGCGGGATAGCAAGCCAACTGCTTGGCTTGCGTAAGGGAGGCGAAGACCTTTTGTATGTTTTTGAAAAGCTCTGCTTTGAAAAAATACAAAAGGTGTACTGAACCTGTAAGGTTCGACGAACCAGTTGAAAAATGTTCTCAGAGAGAAAGACCCCCTAATTAGTTAGTGGTGGTAAGGCGAGACTCCCTTATCCCGCACAAATAAACAAAAAAAATCCCCACAAGGGGATTTTTTGTAATTTTTAGAAATTAAATTGTTTCTATTTTAGGATTTTGCCTCTCTTCTTCGAGCTTAAATTTATTATAAGCATTACGAATTCCAAATCCTATAACACCAAGAAGAGCTGTGACAGTCCCTGCAAACCCAACCATTGCTTCGGTGGTTGCTTGTCCTGATAATTTAGAAGCAGATTCCATTGCATCAAAATTCTGGCTTGCTGTATATACTCCGAGAGCAATCAGAATTGCCATTAAAACTTTAATTTTATCTATAACGAATTTTCTTTTTTCTTCAGAAAGTTTAATTAAATTCTCGGGTTTTAATAATTCAGTAATTTTTTCGATATCTAATTGGGTTTCTTCTTCAAATTCTATTTTTCTTGCCTCGTCTGCGGGAGAAAGTTTTTCCGTACTATTTCCGTTTACCTCCACATTATTCTCTTTATTTAAAAATGAAATTTCGGATCTGTTCATATGTTTTAAATTATTCTTCTAATAATCCTTTTGTTTCTGATAATAGTTTATTTAACTCTTCATGAAATTTAAAAGTTTCTTCTTTTGTCGCATTTCCCTCTTTGATTTTTTTTGCTAAGTCTGTTAATTCTTCTGTTGTCATATTGTATTTATTATATAAAACTAAATAGGCGACCTGTTTATATTATACTTAATTTGTAATCGCAAAGAAAGATATTTTTACTTTTCTTTTTACACTTTAATTATTGTATCATAAATTATTAATTTTGTCAAAAATAACAAAAAAGCCCTTATAAAAAAATTCACAAGGGCTTAGTTTAGTTTGGGCAAATTGGCCCATATTTTTTTATGAAAGCCTCTTTTTTACAAGTGGACTTTTCTTTGGTAAACAAAAATAATAATAAATTCATAACTACTACCGCGAGTAGCGAAATTTTATTTTCTGTTTTCATGGTTTTAATTTTTAGTTAGTTTAAAAGTCTAGATAATTTAGGCACTTAAACTAACCAAAAACTTATTCCATCAATTTCACATACATTACGATAAATTTTAGCTAAAGTCAAATTAACAAAGTTAATAACTATTCACCAGTTTATAAAATAATATTTTCTATTCTTTTAACCCTAGCTTTTCGGAGTTCAAGATCTAAATAAACAACAATTAGGTCGAATTGCCATCTAGTATTCCCTATTCTCATGTGAATTAAGTAAGTCTGAATCGTTCGAGATATACGCTTAAGCTTCCAAGGGTGCATATTATCTTCTGGTCGCATTTGTCCATCAAATTTATCAAGTTTTTTAGCAATAAAATCTAAACTCGAAACGCTTTTAGATTTAACTTCTATAAAATATAAAATATTATCCTTTTGTGCGATAATATCTATTTCTCCCCATTTCTTTGTATAATTTCTTTCTAACACTAAAAAACCTTTCTTGTTTAAATATTTACAGGCCACATCCTCTCCCAACTCACCTATTTTTTGAGTATTTGAAATAAAATTTTTCATAAACATTATTTGTTACATGTGTAACGATTAAAATCGTTTCACGTGAAACATTTTTAATATAATGGACACAAAAATTTCTCAATTATTATCTTTTATAAAAATATCTTTAATTATCAACATATTTCTTGATAAAAGAGATTTTTGTTTTTTAAAAAGTCTTTTTAAAAATGTCTTTTATAAACAATACACACATACTTATCCACATAAATCTTATTTTTTAAAGGTTTTATCTGGGGATAAAGGACTAATAAAGGTCATGCCGTAAATTAATCTTTGTATTTAATTTTCTTTTGTGCGGATACTGGGAATCGAACCCAGATTTCGTCTTTGGCAAAGACGTATTTTGCCACTAAATTATACCCGCATTTTAAAATTTCTCTGCCTTAGATAGCTCTAACCATTTTAAAATTTTCTTTTTTACTACAACAATACTAGATATTATACTAATTCCAACTCCATATTGCAACATTTTTGTTTTCTCTTTTCCTTTAATAATTTGAGTTTTGTAAAAATTTAATTCTGGAATGTTTAACTCCTGAGACCATTTTTCTAAACAAGTTCTAACTTCAAGATCAGGGTATAAAATCAACCCTACTTTAATATTTTCCCTTCTAATATCAAGGTATTTCTCAGAAAATTTTATGAATATTTTGTGTAAATAAAACTCAGAATTACTTACTCTACTACAATTTCCATGTTTTTTATCACCCTCTCCAGCATAAATCATTAAACCTGCCATAAACAAAGGCTCTTTTTTATATACAGAAAACTCTTTTTCTGCTTCTAATTCAACCTTACTATATTTATCAAAAAGCATTTTATTTCTTCCTACTTGCAACAATCTCAAACGCTCAGTGCTTAATGTAATATTTTTATTTGCATTAGATTTTTTAATATGTATTGACCATTCTTCATTCCGAAACCAATCACATAAAGTACTTCTTGATACACCAAGATCTTTCTGAATCTGTCTATATGATTTACCTTGTTTCCTTAATGTAAAAGCTACCGCCTTATCTTTCCTCATATATACTAGTATACCACCATGGTTCGATTTTGATAAGTTTTAAAAAGATGTATAATAGAATTATTATAATTAATTTTTAATGCGCTCGTAGTGAAATGGATATCATGTCTGCCTTCGAAGCAGTTGTTGGGGGTTCGAATCCCTCCGAGCGCACCAATCGTTTCCTATGAAACACCAAGAATCTAAAATCATAAATACCAATCTAATTCCAGATTATGTTACACATGTAACAGAATCACTCGAAAATGCTGGTTTTGAGGCTTTTTTAGTTGGTGGCTGTGTTCGTGACCTTATAATGAAAAGGGAGCCTAAAGATTGGGATATTACAACCAATGCTAAACCTGAAGAAATTATTCCGTTGTTTGAAAAGACAATATATGAGAATAAATTTGGAACGGTTGGGGTCTGTATCCCAAAGGTTACACATGAAACAACCAAAGACACTGATATGTATGATTTTGGGTATGGAGATGAAACAAATAACAATGTTTCACATGTAACAAAATATAATATTATAGAAGTCACGCCATATAGAATTGAGGCAAAATATAGTGATAATCGTCACCCAGATGAAGTTAAATTCAGTGAAACTATAGAGGATGATTTAAAAAGACGTGATTTTACCATAAACGCTATGGCCTATAGAATTTCTAAAGGACATATTATTGACCTTTATAAAGGACATGACTCTATAAAGGACACATTGATCCAAGCCGTTGGGAATGCTAATGACCGCTTTAAAGAAGATGCTCTACGGATGCTTCGAGCTATTAGATTTTCAACTCAACTTAACTTTGCCATTTCACATGAAACAATGGAGGCTATTATTGAAAATGCACCTTTAATTAAAAACATTTCATTTGAAAGAATCAGGGATGAATTTACTAAAATAGTCATGTCTGACAATCCGGTTGTTGGAATCGGTTTATTACAGAAACTAGGACTATTAAAATTTATTATTCCTGAATTAGAAGAGGGAATTGGCTGTGAACAAAAAGGTGCCCATATATATGATGTTTGGGAACATTTGCTTCATGCTCTTGACCATGCCGCCCAAAAAGGCTGGCCATTAGAAATCAGATTGTCAGCTTTATTCCATGATATTGGCAAACCAAGGACTCGCCGTTGGGATGGGACAAAAGCTGGAGGGGAAGGGAAATATACTTTTTACGGCCATGAAGTCGTTGGGGCTAGAATAACCAAACAAATAATGGAAAGACTTAAATTCCCTTTAAAAACAAATGAGCTAGTTCTAAAATTGGTCCGCGGACATATGTTTTTCTCTGATACTGAAATGATTACTCTCTCAGCGGTTCGTCGTGTTGTTGCCAATGTTGGCAAAGAACATATTTGGGATCTGATGAATGTTCGTGAATGCGACAGAGTAGGTATGAAAAAGAAAGAAATGCCATATAGACTAAGAAAATATCACGCTATGATTGAAGAAGTTCTTCACGACCCAATATCCGTTGGCCAATTAGCAATTGATGGGGAATATATGATTGAGGTGTTACACATGAAACCTGGACCTCGCATGGGCTGGATCTTAAGCGCTCTTTTGGAAGAAGTCTTAGATGATCCAACAAAAAACACCAAAGAGCATCTATCTGAACTAATAAAATCTCTCGATATGCTCGGTGATGCTGAACTTAAAACCTTAGGAGATAGAGGAAAAGAAAAGAAAGAAAAATTGGAAGGTGAAGAAATCGAAAAACTTCATAAAAAGCACGGGGTATAAAAAAAGCTCAAGAGAATTATTCTCGAGAGCTTTTAAATTAATTTTATGCAAGGTTTTTACCTTGCTTCGGGAATCATTCCCAGACAACTCCAACAATAACTTCCAGGACATTCGATCACCTTATTGCATTTTTCACCACCAATCATCTGCTGGCAATAGCATTTTGGTGTTGCTGTTTCAAGGCCCGGCACGTAATCAGATCCAATGTCGGAAATACAATCACTTAACAATTCCGAGAAATACGGAGCAGACACAGGGATTTCAATTTTTACAACCAGTGGTCCTAATATTTTATTATCAGAACTTTGCACCGGGCTTGAAAATGAATAATTCATTGTAAAAACAAATGCCACAATCAACAAAACAAATAATTTTTTCATTTTAAAAAAATTTAAGATTAGTATTTTATTTAATAAATCATTGTTTTGTGGGATAAGTTACCTCCTTTCTGTAATCCCGATTAGTATAAATTGAATGAATTTTGTTTAACATATCAATAATCTCTAATAAAGTCAAATATTTCAAGCATTCCTAATTAGTATTTGAAAAATAAAAGTCTAAAAATTAGCATAAAAAAAGACCCCCGAAAATGAGAGTCCCTTTTGGCATTAAGATTTACCGGTTATGTTTCTGCTGAAAAAGATGAACTGCTATTGTAACTGTTGAATTCTATGGATCGGCCTACATCAACAGCAACAACGTTATTATAAACCGTAGAAGTCGGCCAGATTTTTAACGCGACCAGGAGGGTTGAAGTGAAACCGTAAGAATTGTTATTTACATTCATAGTTGTTCGCCACTGGACCATGACCATATCGGTTGAAATAGATCGCAGGGTATTGGAAGAATTCATAAACAATGAAGAACTTTTTTGTGTAGATTTTGAACGGGCATCTTTCCACCTCAGGTTCTGTAAGTTTACATTCACCGGAACTGCTTCAAACACCATGCAGTTGTTTGATGAATTTTGCTGGACAAACCAGTATGTCGTCTCAGCTGTCTGGTCGATGTTTTCGGGTATCAGGGCGTTTATATTGCTAGCGTTTAGTGATTGAGAGCTTCCTTTGTTTTTT
>CAZLXA010000023.1:0-6605 GCA_964563715.1 uncultured Candidatus Saccharibacteria bacterium
GAACTCGATGACTCAAATGAATCACTTGGCAAACGAATCCGTAATGCCAAAATGCAAAAAATTCCATATCTAGTAGTTATTGGTGATAAAGAGCGTGATGCGAGAACTATAACAGTAGAAGGGCGAACTGAAAAACTAGAAGCCATCACACCAGAATCATTCCTCGAGAAACTCCAAAAAGAAATCTCCGAAAAAACCTTAAATTAAAAGCTTTCCACAGGTCGGACCTGTGGAAAGGTTAATTTACTTCATTTTTTAACTCAAACCAGGTGAACAAATCGACTGTGTTACATTCCCTAATATAACCAGGGACTGAATTATTAGAAATTATTTTACTTTCTTTTCTTTTAATTCCAAAAAAATCTAGAAAACTTGAATATTTATATTTTTTTAGAAATTCAATTGCCTCTTCTTTATTTATTATTCCATTTTCCTTCCAATCTTTTTGAATTAACTTTATTGGATTTAAATGAATATAAGAAAATATATAATTAAAATAATTTTCTCTATTAATTAATTTAGCTTTAAATTTACTTTCAAATAGTGAGCCTTTACGGTTATATTTTTTATTAAAATACATTGAATAAGAAGTAAAGACCTTGCGCATAAATTCAGTTACAGGGTTATTATTCAATTTCCACAGGTCCGACCTGTGTGAAATGACAACTAGATGAAAATGATTCGGCATTAATACCCAAGCACAAATATCAATAATAGGACTTCCCCCATCGAAATTCCAAGAATCTATTTTAGGATAAGTGATTACATCTCTAAATCTAAATTTCCTTTCTGTATTATACAGATAAAGTAATTTAATAAAACGATTATAATCATTTTCGTCTAAAAAGATCCTATTTTTACCATTACCCCGATTATATATATGATAATAATAATTAGGTAATAATTCTTTTTTACTAGTACTCATAATTAACAATTATATAACTTAAAAAAATAAAATTCCACAGGTCCGACCTGTGGAAAATTATGTGTTTATTTATATATCGAGGTTGGCCATTTTGGCATTCGAGGTGATGAAAGTTTTGCGAGGTGGAACTTCCGAGCCCATCAACATTTCAAATATTTTATTGGCATTTTCAATATCTGAAACTTTAACTTGTTTCAGAACTCTCTTTTCTGGGTCCATTGTTGTTTCCCAAAGTTCTTCAGCATTCATTTCTCCAAGACCTTTATAGCGCTGGACATGAACTTTGGTCGAGGCTTTTTTGGCTTTGGCTTCGGTTTCTTCCCCCTCTTCTTCCTCAGGCCTTATTTCATCTTCTTCATTGGCTGAAGCAGCTAATAATTCTGCTAGTGAATCTGCATCTTTACCTAGAATTTTATCTCTCTCTTCATCAGAATATGCATAGGTTATTTCTTTTCCTTTTTTAATTTTAAAAAGCGGTGGTTGAGCAATATAGACATAACCAGCATCAAGAACTGGACGGAAATATCGATACATTAAAGTTAGAATCAAAGTTCGAATATGGGCGCCATCAACATCGGCATCGGTAGCAATAATTATTTTATGATAACGCATCTTTTCTATGTCAAAAGTGTCTCCGATTGATGTCCCCATCGCAATAACCAAATTTTTAATTTGTTCACTGCCTAGCATTCTATCCAATCGTGCTCTTTCAACATTTAAAATTTTTCCGCGAAGTGGAAGTATAGCTTGCGTTTTTCTATCTCTTCCCATTTTAGCTGTACCTCCAGCAGAATCTCCCTCCACAATAAATAATTCAGCTGAACTAGCATCACGAACCTGACAATCTGCCAATTTACCAGGCAAAGTCATACCTTCGAGAGCGCCTTTTCGTAGGACTGAATCCTTGGCAGCTTTAGCAGCTTTACGAGCCCGAAGAGCAAGTAATGATTTATTAATGATTGATTTGGCTTCATCAGGATTTTCTTCTAAGAAATTAGCAAAAGCATCTCCAAAGACTGTAGCAACCGCCCCTTGAGCTTCAGTTGATCCTAGTTTAGCTTTGGTTTGACCTTCAAATTGAATTTCGCGAAGCTTAACAGAAACAACACAAGTTAACCCTTCAAGGACATCATCTCCAGTAAATCCGCCATCAGCTTCTTTAATTAAATTATTCTTTTTACCATATGTATTTAAAATTCGAGTTAAAGCCGTCTTAAAACCGGTAACATGTGTTCCACCTTCACCTGTATAAATATTGTTGGCGAAAGGTAAGATATCAAAATTGATATCATCAACATACTGCAGAGCAACTTCTACCCCAACATTATCTTGTTCTTTCTCAACATAAAAAACTGTTGGATGAATTGTCTTTTCTCCCTTATTATAAAATTTAACAAGTGAAACTAGCCCTCCTTCAAAATAAAACGTTGTGGATGGAACCTCAAGTTCTAATTCTCTAAACCAAAAATAATCATCTGTATCCTTTTTCCCCTTACCACCTGTTAGTGGATCCCAATTACGAGCATCTAATATATCTATTCTTAAACCTTTCACTAAGTAAGCTTGTTGACGCAAATGATTTACTACGGTCTCCATATCAAATTTAACATCTTTAAATATTTCAACATCTGGTTTAAATAAAATAATTGTTCCATGTAATTTTGAGGAACCAACTTTTTTAACAGCCGCTTTTCTTTTACCTTGACTATATTCTTGAATATGCCTGCCTCCTTCAGTGTGGACTTCCGCTTTAGTATAAATAGAAAGTGCATTGACAACAGAAGCTCCAACTCCATGAAGTCCACCTGAGACTTTATAACCACTATCTTCCCCTCCAAATTTTCCTCCAGCATGGAGTGTGGTCATAACCGTTTCAAGAGCGGAAACTTTTGTTTTTGGATGAATACCTACTGGAATCCCTCTACCATTATCAACGACTCGGACAGAATTATCAGGAAGAAGCACAACTTCAATATGATCACAATAACCACCCATCGCTTCATCGCGTGAGTTATCAAAAATTTCCCAAATTAAATGATGAAGTCCATCAATTCCTGTTGATCCAATATACATCCCAGGACGACGACGAACTGGCTCGAGACCTTCAAGAACTGAGATTTGCTCTGCTCCATATTTACCTTTTTCTTTAATATTTTTTTCTTCTTTTTTAGCCATTAATTTAGAAAATTTAATAATAAAATAACTTAAAATACCCTATAAAACTGGGCAATTTGTACTCATATTATAACAAATTTATAGATTAAAATAAAGGCCTAAAAGCCCTTTATTATAAGGATAGATACTTTATCTAACTTCCCAACCAAGTGATACTATCTTTTCGGTAATCTCAGACATTATTTTATTTATTTCTTCATCAGTTAGAGTCCTTTCTTTTGATTGAAATACTAAACGATAGGCAAAAGATGTTCTTTTGTCTTTTGTAAATGAATCAAATAATTTGGGCTCGCAAGCTAATAGTTCTGTTCCGAAATCTTTATAAATATCTATAAGTATTTCTGGTCTTACACCTTCTGGAATCCAGACCGCAATATCCCGAGTAATAAATGGATACACTGACCACATCTCAAAAGCTGTTAATTCTTTGTAATAGGGAGACAAAGAAATACAAGAAAGAATATCAGGTGAAATTTCAGGATAATTATCTTCTATATATTTATCAAGTGATTCCTCTTCAATATTTTTCTTGTTACCATAAGCAACATGAATTTCTTCTTTATTATTTTTAAATATCGTACCAACTTCAAAAATTTTTACTTCATCAAAACCAAGAAGTGGTAAATTTTTTTGATTTAAAATTATACTTTCTTTTAAACCATCTACCAGATTCGTCCTCAAATAATTCTTATCCGAAGCTGAAGCTAAGACCTCAAACTCTCCTTTATTTCGAAAAACATAAGTCATAACTTCTTTATACCCACCCTCCACTAGTTTTTGTTTAGCCAAACAAATTTTTATCCAAGTTTTATTATCTGGTAATATATCTTTTGATACTTCTGGCAACAATTGAATTATTTTATCGTAACCATATACTCGGCCGATCTCTTCAGCAAAATCATGGGGACCAGTAAGATCCAATCTCATACTTGGAATTTCTACTTCCCACAGGTCCAACCTGTGGGAAAATTGATATTTATAATTTTTTAATATTTTTTCTATATCTTCATCTTTTATTTCTACTCCTAGAATTTTTGATATATATTTTTGGGTAAATGAAACTTTTCTTTGATTTTCTAATACTGGGTAAATATCGACTGTTTCCTCAAATACTGCCTCGGGGCACATTTCAAAAATTAAAGCCGTTATTTCATCCATAGCCAAAGAACATAAGGTTGGACTTAAATCATTTTCGTATCGTTTTGATGCTTCAGTTTTAATTCCTAATCGTCTAGAAGTCTTACGAACTTTGACCGGATTAAAATTTGCTACTTCAATTAAAATATCAACACTCTCATTTGAAACCCCTGATGAAATTCCACCTTTTACGCCCGCTATGGCAAGATTATTTTTTCCATCAGTAATCATCATATCTGTATCTTTTAATTTAGCAGTGATTTTTTCTGAACCTACTAATTCTATACTATCACCTTCTTTGGCTTCCTTAACAACAATTAAAGAATCAGAAACTGCCCTTAAATCAAAAGCGTGAATAGGCTGACCACAATCAAACATGACAATATTTGTTGCATCAACAATATTATTTATACTTCTCTGCCCAATGGCTTGTAAATGTTGGACCATCCATTCTGGCGATGGGCCAACTTTTATATTTCTAACTATTCGCCCCATGTAGCGACGACAATTGGGAGATTCTATCTCAATCGACAAACTTGAGGGTTTTGATTCAGGTATTTTATATTCTGGTAATTTAAAATCTATTCCTAGTAAGCCAGCAATTTCGCGGGCGACACCACAGTGTGAAAGTAGATCGTGTGCTCTGTCTGGTAATATTTTTAAATCAAAAACACTATCACCGCCCGCCTTGTCGTCGGGCAGGTTTGGTAATTTTTCAACATCTTCAATTTCGCAAAGTTTAAAAGTTAGAAGTTCTGTCACTTCATCGACATTGGGAATATCAGGAATATATGATTTTAACCAGTTATATGATATGAGCATAATTTAAAATTGATTTAAGCGTAAGTCTCCAAGATAAGAAAGTCGAACATCAGGAACTTTATATTTCATTACCATCAACCGATCAAGTCCGACGCCAAAAGCAAAGCCTTGATATTTAGTTGAATCAATCCCACAATTCTCAAGTACTTTCGGATGGACCATTCCAGCTCCCAATAGTTCAAACCACTTTTCTCCTTTTTTTAAATCAATTTCAAATCCTGGTTCAACGAATGGAAAAAATGAAGGGCGAAGTCGAATCTCTATATTATCGTGCTCAAAAAATCTCTTAAAAAATTCAAATAAAACTCCCTTCATATGTGCCACCGAAATACTCTCTCCAATCATCAAGCACTCTATTTGATAAAATTGCATTTCGTGCCCGGCATCAGTTGATTCATTGCGGAAAACTTTCCCAGGAGAAACTATCGCAAATGGTGGCAAACCACCATCTTTCACTAGATTTTCCATAAATCTTATTTGAGTATTTGAAGTGTGAGTTCGCAAAACCATATCCTCTTTACCCCCGCCTTGACTCGGCGAGGCAGGTTTTATAAAGAAAGTATCTTGCATATCACGAGCTGGATGATCTTTGGGAACATTAAGGGCGTCAAAATTATGCCACTCGTCTTCCATCTCCGGACCCCATTCAACAACAAATCCTAAATCTTTAAATATAGAAACCGCCTCATTCATAGTGAGGGTCAATGGATGCAAACTTCCTTTTTGTTTATCTTCCATAATTTAAAATATAGCATTTTTATGCATTTTTTCAAATTTATCAAAAACACAACTCCCTATTCCCCTTTAACAGAGCGAGGCAACACTCTATTGTTAGCTATTTTGTGGAGGTAGTAGAAATATCGTTCCACATTTTGCAATATTCACATTCACGAATGTTTGCTCCATAAGGCTTAAAGTGACACTCTCTTTCAATCCAAGTGCCAGAGGATAGTGCTTCATCGTATTCTTTGATATCTCTCTTTAATAAATCTATTTGCTCGGAAGTAATTTGTGTTTGATAAAAAGCATTTTTATCAGATGGCTCGCTCTCTAAAAATAATAATTTTGAATTTGTAACTTTTGTTTCTCCACTATCTCCAGCGACCAAATAAGAATACATTGCGAGTTGACGCATCAAGTCGGACATCCGGCCATAGTCATCGATTTTTTCTATCACTCCAGTTGTTTTTGAACTACCTGTTTTAAAATCGGTTACGTACACTTCCCCATTATCTAAATACTCCGTTAAATCGATTTTTCCATACATAAGTAAATGTGGAAAATTCTTTTTATCTACATAAGAAATTGAGCGTTCTGATTTAAAGCTCGGAAGTAAGTGCGAGTAATAATTTTCTATCCAATTTTTTACGATACTATATGCATCACGAGAAAGTTTTCTTAAATCATTTTCATTACATATCCCTTGTTTTTCAAAATACTGATTAATTTTTATTTTAAGGTCATCATCATTTGGTAATTCTTTTGATTTTAAAATATATTCAATCATCGCGTGGACAACAGTTCCGAGTGTAAGATAAACTTGCTT
>CAZLXA010000023.1:6705-8440 GCA_964563715.1 uncultured Candidatus Saccharibacteria bacterium
AAGCAAGCTCCATACTATTGCCATTGTAATTTGAGGCCGAATAAGATAAAACACAAAATTCTTTTGAGCGAGTGATGGCAACATAAAGTTCCCTTCTAGCCATTTCAATACTGCGTTTATTCATATGTTCTTTAATTTTCTCAGGCAAAGTAAAACCACCTTTTTTTTCTGACATTAAACTTTCTTCATTCATATGGGCTACCCAAACACATTCATATTCAAGACCTTTTGATCTGTGGAGAGTCATAACTTTTATCCCATTGTCACTTCCGAATTTTACTAATTCGATATGTGTTCCATACGACTCGAGCCGATTTAAATATTCCAAGAATGATAAGAGTGTCGCTTTTTTATTTTTCTCTTCATACATCATAGCGAGGTGAATAAAACTTCGAACAACTTCAACTTTGTTTAATAAGTCATCTAAATCCTTGGCATTTTTAACCAACATCTCATTGCCAATAACACTTATGATATAACTTGGTTTTTCATTAACCAGATTATTGACCCAATCTTTTAATTGTTTTCCCCATTTAGATATTGGATTCTCGCCCTTAAAAAGGCCGTCATCTTGACCGTAAGAAATTAATTCCTCAATTGTTAATTTATCAGCTTTTGTATTTCTTAAAAAATTGTGAGCATCAAGATATGGGATATTGCTTGTTTTGTCGAGTAACGTTTTTGAAAGTAAAATAGCATTCGAAGGGTCAATTATTATTCCTAAAACTCTTCTTAAATAATCTCCATCGGGAACTGAAAAAAGGGAGAGATTCTTTCCTTGTGAGATTGGTAAATCCATACTAGAGAGTATTTGTATAGCCGAGCGAACATTATAATTTTTAGGCACGAGCAGGGCGCATTCATTTGGGTCGACTCCTTCACTAATTTTTTGTTTAAAATAAAGTCCAGCACCAATAATCTCATCACGCGGATAATTGTATCCGTAAAGCATTATCTTCTCTTGCCCTTTTTTATTACTATTTAATTGCTCGTTTGTGATAGAACTCTTAAGTAGGTCATCGGCAATAGAAAGGACAGGCGCAGTTGAACGGTAATTCTCTGTCAAAACTATTAATTTAGCTCGGCCGAATATATGAGAAAATTCTTCAAAATAAGAAAGTGATGCCCCTGAGAAAGCATAGATAAGCTGGCGATCATCTCCCACAACAAAGATATTTGGCTCCTCTACCCCGCGCCAGACTGCCTTCAAAAAATTATTCTGAATTCCACTTGAATCTTGGTGTTCATCGACCAAGACATATAAATAATTTTCTCTTATATCATCTCGTACACTTTCAAATTCTTCTACTAATTTAACGGAGAGTTCCAACACATCATCATAGTCAATAAGAGACATCTCCTTTTTACTTTTTTCATATAGTCGATAAAACTCAACTACTTCTTTTGTACGAGAAAGTTGATCAATCTTTTTTTCTATTTCTTTTTTAAGTTTACCTTTACTTTCTCCGCGACTTGAAATATTTTCAGGATTTTCTTTTAAGTTTTTAATATCCTCCTCAACATAAGAAAGTAAATCACTCGATGATATTCTCTCCCTCTTAAGAATAGAAACTAATTGTTTTAAGTCTCCAAAATACATCGCAGGGTTCCCTCGTGGGCTGATATATTCCCAGTCATTATTATTTAAAATTTCATCAACAATAAAAACAGCCTCGTCATCAGACAATAATTCTGGCATCTTTTCAAAATCTAAAAGTTCATAGTGTTTTTCAAT
>CAZLXA010000024.1:0-5361 GCA_964563715.1 uncultured Candidatus Saccharibacteria bacterium
TCTGCTGCGAAAAACAACAGCACAGATATTTGGGATGTCATTGAGTTTCCCGCTATTTTGCCTTCAGGCAAATCGCTATGGCCGGAGTATTGGAGCCTAGAAGCCCTCGATGCTGTTAAAGCAGAGATACCAAATGCCAAGTGGCAAGCACAGTACCAACAGAACCCAACGTCCGAAGAAGGGGCGTTAATTAAGCGTGAGTGGTGGCGCGAGTGGGAAAAAGAAGATCCACCCAAGAATATAGACTTTATTCTCATGTCATGGGATACCGCGTTTGAGAAGCATAATAAGGCAGATTACAGTGCTTTAACGGTGTGGGGCGTGTTTGAGTATGATGGTGATGATGGAGAGAAAAGACCCAATATTATTGTGCTTGATGCAGTAAAGAAACGTGTAGAATTCCCAGAACTTAAGCAGTGGGCGATTGAGGCGTACAGAGAGTGGAACCCAGATGGGGTGATTATTGAGAAAAGAGCATCAGGTGCTCCGCTTATATATGAGCTTCGACGCATGGGCATACCAGTGCAAGAATATACACCCACGAAGGGTAATGATAAAATATCTCGAATAAACAGCATCGCGGACATATTTGCCTCTGGGTTTGTATGGGCGCCACAGACACGCTGGGCGGATGAGCTTATTGACGATGTAGCGTCTTTCCCTGCTGGTGAGCATGACGATTTGGTGGATACCGTGAGCCAAGCTATGCTACGCTTTAGACAAGGCGGCTTTGTCAGAACTTCAAGCGATGAGGAATATGAACAACAAAACTATTCGCGCAGACGTAGACCTTACTATTAAACAACATTGAGGCATTAAATATGGCAATATCGCAACCCATGTCACCCTTTAACTTAGATGACGAAGACCAAGAACCTATTGAAATAGAGATTCAGGATATAGACCCAGAAACAGGTGAAGAGACCTATATGGCCTATAGTGAGGACACAGATATTGAAGAAGTGCCTGAGTTTGATGCTAATTTAGCGGAGTATTTGGACGACGACTATCTTTTTTCACTGGCTAATGACCTTGTGCATGACTATGATAATGATAGAAATTCACGCAAAGACTGGGAAGATACGTACAAAGACGGGTTAGATTTGCTTGGTCTTAAGTATGATGACCGTATGGAGCCTTGGCCTGGAGCTTGTGGTGTTAACCACCCGCTACTACTTGAAGCTGTTGTAAGGTTTCAAGCGGAGATGATTACCGAAACACTGCCAGCGGCAGGTCCTGTTTCAACAGAGATTTTTGGTAAGCAAACACCAGATAAACAAGCGGCGGCAGAGCGCGTAGCGGCTGATATGAACTATCAGATTATGAAGCGTATGCCTGAGTTTAGAAACGAGCAAGAGCGCACGTTTTGGGCGCAAGCACTGATTGGGTCAGCATTTAAGAAGGTGTATTTTGATCCAACACTAGGGCGCCAAACCAGCGTGTTTATCCCAGCGGAAGACTTTGTGGTTTCTTATGGTACGTCTGACTTAGCGAGTTGCCCACGCGCGACTTATGTAATGCGTAAAAACCACAATGAACTACGTAAACTTCAGGTATCTGGGTTCTATAAAGACGTTGAGCTTGAGAAGCCAGCTAAGCACACTGAGAAAATTCAGGATGCAAAAGACAAAGAAGGGGGTTACTCGGCTATTTATGATGACCGCCATATCCTGCTTGAGATGATGGTAGACCTTGATTTAGAAGGGTTTGAAGATCTTGATGAGATGGGTGAGCCAACAGAAATTGCGCTTCCATATGTTGTGACTATCGAGAAAAGTTCTATGGAAATCATAGGGATTCGCAGAAACTGGAAGGAAAGCGACGAGCTTAAAATTAAAAAACAGTATTATGTTCACTACCCTTACGTACCTGCTGATGGGTTCTATGGGTTTGGTTTAGTGCAAATTATTGGTGGTTTTGCTAAAAGCGCGACCTCTATTATCCGTCAGTTGGTTGATGCAGGTACGTTGTCAAATCTTCCAGCAGGTTTTAAAACTCGCGGAATGCGAATCCTAGGCGATGATACCCCAATTTCTCCAGGGGAATTTAAAGATGTTGATATTCCATCAGGTGCGCTAAAAGACAATATTCTGCCTCTACCCTATAAAGAGCCGTCAGCGGTACTGTATCAACTATTGCAGACTGTGGTAGATGAAGGGCGGAGAATGGGGTCAGTAGCTGACCTTAAAGTAGCTGATATGAACGGGCAAACGCCTGTGGGTACAACGCTCGCTATCCTAGAGCGCACACTTAAAGTAATGTCAGCGGTGCAAAGTCGCGTGTATCACGCACTAGACCAAGAGCTAAAACTCCTTGCGGATATTATTAAAGACTCAGGTGACGAAGGCTATGACATCGTGTTCACCGACGATAAGCCCCACACTCGTGAAGAAGACTATGGTAACGTAGAGATTGTACCAACAAGTAACCCTAACGCCTCTACAATGGCGCAACGAGTCATGCAGTATCAAGCGGCAGTACAGCTAGCACAGCAGTCACCACAGATATACGACATGGCAAACCTGCACAGTCAGATGCTCAAAGCACTTGGCATCGAGAATGTAGAGACGCTTATCCCTGCTGGCAAAGAAGTTAAACCGATGGATCCTGTGTCAGAAAACATGAATTTGATGAAGGGAACTAAGGTAAAAGCCTTTATTTATCAAGATCATATGGCTCATATGACCATCCATACAAACCTGTTAAATGACCCAAAAATGGCGCAGGCGTTTCAAAATATGACCAATGGTCAGCAGATTCAAGCGGCTATTCAAGCTCACGTTATGGAGCATGCGGCGTTCCAGTATCGGTCAGAAATGGAGCAAATGATGGGTGTTGAGTTGCCTAAACCAGAGGAAGAAATTCCAGAAGATATGGAAGTTAAACTCAGTAAATTACTTGCTGAAGCCTCTGATATGCTACTTAAAAAAGATCAAAACGAAGCTCAACAACAGCAAGCACAGCAACAAGCACAAGACCCTGTTATTCAAATGCAGCAGAAAGAGCTTGAGCTTAAAGAGATAGAAGTTAAAGGCAAACTCGACATTGAACAGAAAAAGATTGATCTACAAGAGCGCGTAGCAGTCCTTAACGCAAGTGCTAAAGGCGACGAACTCGCCGCTAAACACGCTATCAATTTGATGGGCGCAGAGCAAGCTATGGAGCAGATGCAAATGGCTCAAGCGGTTAAAGAGCAACAACTTGCAATGCAGCAGCAACAGCAAGAGCAACAACTTGCAATGCAGCAGCAACAAGCCATGCAAGCGCAACAACTGCCTAGTGGACAACCTCAATGAAGGCATTCAATTTTGATGACTGGTTCACAAAAGAGATAAACGAACAGATCGCCAGCCGCAGAGATGCGCTGGCTACTGCCAACGGTATAAAAGATTTCGCTGACTATCAGCAAATCGTGGGTGTACTTTCGGGGCTTACACTCGCGCTTAATACGTATAAAAGCCTCGCTAAAAAACAGATGGAGTACGACGATGAGTAGTATTGACGCAATTGACAAGGAAGCTACAGAAGATCAGTTAGAAAAACTAATTGAGATGCTGCCCGACCCAGTGGGTCCAAAAATCCTTATTATCACACCAACGATTGAAGAAAAAACAACAGGTGGGATTATTAAGCCAACAAGTGCGCTTCAGAAAGAAGAAGTCGCATCAACTATCGGTATGGTAGTAAAAATTGGTCCTGACGCATATCAAGACAAAGTGCGTTTTCCAAACGGAGCTTGGTGCAAAGTAGGTGATTTTGTGATTACTCGTGCTTATTCAGGTACTCGCGGTAAGGTAATGGGTAAAGAGTTTCGCATTGTATATGACGACCAAGTAGACGGTGTAGCAACCACTGTTGAAGGTTTTGGTAGAGCTTACTAGGAGGAATTATGGAACATTTAAATGAAGAAGTTGATGTATTAGATAACGACAGCGATATTGATATTGAAATAGAAGACGATACTCCTGAGGAAGATCGAGGCAGAGAGCCGCTAGCAAATGCGGAAGAAGTCAGCGATGACGAGTTAAGTCAGTATTCGACTAAAGTCCAAAAAAGAATTAACGAAGTAAACCGTAAATACCACGACGAGCGACGCGCAAAAGAAGCCATTGCGCGTCAAAGTGCAGAGGCAGTTAACTATGCTAAAGCTGTCCTTGAAGAAAATAATCGGTTAAAAGAAACACTCACATGGGGTGAAAAAGCTCTGATCGAGCAAGCGCAACAAAAGCTTGTATATGATACGGTTATAGCAGAAGCACAGTATAAAAGAGCATATGAAGACAATGACTCTGAAGCGCTTGTTATGGCACAAAGAGAACTTTACCGAGTACAGACTGAGGCAGACCAATTAAAAAATTATCGCCCAGCGCAACAAAACTTGCAATCACCCCAAGTTCCTGCTTATACTGAGTACCAACAACCAGTAGAAAAACCACGCGATCCAAAGGCTGAAACGTGGGCAGCCAAAAATTCATGGTTTGGTCAAGATAGAGAAATGACCAATTTAGCCTATGCGGTACATGAAAATCTGGTTAACGCAGGAGTAAACCCTATAACCGACCCCGATTATTATGTGCAAATAGATAAACGGATGAGAGAGGTTTTTCCAGATAGATTCAAGGGGGCTACGCGAAACGGGACCGTTGTAGCGCCAGCGTCAAGAACGACGCCCTCTAAAAAAGTCACGCTTTCATCTACGCAAGTAGCCATCGCAAAACGCTTGGGCGTGTCCTTACAGGACTACGCAAGACAAGTCGCCAAATTACAATGAGGATTACCAAATGACTGAGCCACGAAATAGACAACAAGAAACTCGCCAACAAACAGAACGTGCGGCGGCTACATGGAAGCCAGCAAATGACTTACCAGAGCCAACACCACAACCAGGTTGGGTTTTCCGATGGATTCGTACTTCGTATTTGAATAATCCAGACCACAAAAATGTTAGCACTACCAAACGCGAAGGATGGGTTCCATGCTCCGCGAAAGACCACCCCGAGATTGATATGACATTTGATACTCGCTCGGCTGGAGGCTCTGGCAATGAAAACATCGAACTTGGTGGACTCATGCTGTGTAAAATGCCTGTTGAGGTTGCAGAGCAACGAAATGCTTATTTCAACAACATGACACGCGCACAAACTGATTCCGTAGATCACAACGCAATGAGAGAAAGCGACCCAAGAATGCCTAAATTCACGGATCGTAACTCGAAAGTAACTTTTGGCAGCGGTAGATAAAATGCCGCTATCGTCCTTATTTGGAGGAAATTATGGCTGTAGGAATCCAAGGATTCAATCCAGTTAACTTGATCGGTGGTCAAGTTTACGCTGGCGCGGTACGTCAATTACCTATTGCTTC
>CAZLXA010000024.1:5461-7558 GCA_964563715.1 uncultured Candidatus Saccharibacteria bacterium
TTCTTAGGCTGTAGCTTTACAGACCCTAACTTAAAATACTTCGTTAACAAACAATTCTGGCCAACAGGCACTGTAGCATCTGATGCTATGGCACTTGTCTGCGAAGACCCAGAAGCGGTGTTAAAAATTACCTTAACTAACGCAGGTACGCTATACACCTCTGGTGCAGCTACTGTTGCCGCAGTGGGTAAAAACATTGGTTACTACCAACCAGCAGTACCAATGAGCACCTCAACTGGAAACAGTTTGGTATCAGCTAACTTTGCTGTTGCAGCAACTACAGCGACGCTACCATTCCGTATTGTTGATTTAGTAAAAGACACAGCGCTTCCTGATGGTACATTTGTAGAAGCATTAGTCACCTACCAGTTAGGTGTTCATTTCTATCGTCAAACTACAGGAGCTTAATCAATGGCTGCTATTTCTAGATCCCAACAGATAAAAGAACTCATTCCTGGGCTGAACGCCTTATTTGGTAATGAGTACGCGCGTTATGGTGAAGAGCACAAAGAAATCTTTGAGATTGAAAGTTCTGATCGTTCATTCGAAGAAGAATTAAAACTCGCTGGTTTTGGCGCTGCGCCAACCAAAAACGAAGGCCAAGCAATGTCTTACGACACTGCGCAAGAAGCATGGTCAACACGCTATACCCACGAAACTATTGCTTATGGTTTTGCTATCACTGAAGAAGCGATGGAAGATAACTTGTATGACTCATTGTCAGCTCGTTATACCAAAGACTTAGCTCGTGGTATGGCATACACAAAACAAGTTAAAGCGGCTAATATCTTAAACAACGGCTTTAACCAAAACTACTTAGGTGGTGATGGTGTATCATTGTTTGGTACTAACGGCTCAGGCACTGTAACTAACCATCCGTTAATCAACGGCTCAACTGTTAGTAACCGTCCTGCTACAGCAGCAGATTTAAACGAAACTTCACTTGAAGCGGCTGTTATTCAAATCGCTGGCTGGACTGACGAACGTGGTCTTTTGATTGCAGCTAAACCTAAAAAATTAGTTATCCCTCCTTCACTTCAATTCGTTGCAACTCGTTTGCTTGAAACTGAATTACGGGTTGGTACAACTGATAATGACGTTAACGCACTCAAAAACAACGGCGCGATTCCAGAAGGCTATACACTCAATCACTGGTTAACCGACAATAACGGTTGGTTCTTGTTGACTGACGTGCCAAATGGCTTGAAACATTTCATTAGAACTCCGTTATCTACTTCTACCGACGGAGATTTTGATACTGGGAACTTACGTTTCCGTGCTCGTGAACGTTACTCTTTTGGGTTCTCAGATCCATTAGGTGTGTACGGTTCACCAGGTACAAGCTAAGTAAAATCAAGCACTTACGTGTTTATGGAAGCCCCCTTTACGGGGGTTTCTTTTTGTGATATGATTTCCCGTGTCAAATCACATATCGGAGAAAAGCATGGAGTATCCAGCTACAAGAGAAGAAGCAAAGCGTACAGGTGCTAAATTTTATTTTACAGGTAAACCTTGCACACGCGGGCACGTAGCTCCGCGCAAAACAAAAGGATGCTGTACTGAGTGCATGAGAGAAGATTGGGTTACTGATAACGAGCGCCGTAAAGGACTACCCAAATCAGAAGCATCGAAAGCCGCAGGTAAACGGTACTATGAAAGAAACAAAGATTTAGTCAAAGCTAAAGCTGCTGCGCGACCAACAGAAACAAAAAACAAGTTTAAACAAAACCATAAGGTCAACAATCCAGAGTATTACAGAGTATTAGGTAACGCTCGTAGACGCAGGCACCGCGAAGCTACCCCTGCATGGTTAACAAAAGAGCAGAGAGAAGATATAAAACAGCTCTATACAGAAGCACAAAAGATAACAAAATTAACAGGTGTTCGGTATGAAGTAGACCATATAATCCCGCTAATAAATGACATTGTATGTGGGCTGCATGTGCCTTGGAATCTGCAAGTAATTCCTAAAACAGACAACCTCAAAAAGGCAAATAAAATAGCTTGCGCATAAGCAGTGTAATTGGTACTATCACCCCCAAATCTAGGAACTTAATTATTTGCGCAGATTGACCTAGCAAGCTTTACACAAGACTG
>CAZLXA010000025.1:0-2185 GCA_964563715.1 uncultured Candidatus Saccharibacteria bacterium
ATGGATAAATACCAGATTGATTTATTAAAAAAAGTTGAGGAGTTAACGGCAAGATTAAATGAATTATTTAGTCAAAAAGGTAAGTCGGTTTTTTCTCGTTATCCATTAACTTTTGCATTTTTGGTTATTTTTGGAGCGACGATGGTTAGCCAGGGAATTAAAGATATATTGTTGGGGATTACATTTTTTAAAGAGCATTCTTTTGTGATGTTACTTGTGGGTATTTTAATATTATTATTGACTGGTACTTTGTATAAAAAACTTGATAAATAAGACTAGATGTTATATTTACAAAAAATATCGAGTATGTATAATGAGAAAACTATGAAAAAAATATACATTTTATTTTCAATATCAATCTTAATAATTCTGGGGTTTTTATCTACACCCGATAAAGCTCAAGCTTGTGTTAATTATGCTTTTGATAGTGGCTGTCGAGGTTCGTATTATTCAAATAAATATCGTAATGATGATATCTACGCTTTCAGTCGTCGCAGTAACTATGCATTTCGACCAGATTACTATCGATATCAATATGATTATGCTTTTGGTGTGAATAATAGACATTATTATCCAAAGTATGCTTTTGGTTCATACGGTTATTAAATAGAAAATATAAAAAAGAGCAATAATTATATTGCTCTTTTTTATATGGGTTTAGTTTTCCTCTTGTGGTTTTTCAATTGTTAGAGTTTCGATTTCTAAAACTTCACCAGTTATTCGCATGACGTCTTTATCAATTTTTCTAAATTCATGGTTTGATTTATTAAAATGATTGACGACTGTTTCAATTGATTTACCGAGTTTTTGGTGGACTTCTTCATATGATTGTAAATGATTTCCTAATTCACCAACTCTTTTAATAATATCTTTGGCTCCTTCTTCTATTTGCATAGCTTTTAATCCTTGAAGGACAGTTTGCAGGTAAGCAAGGAATGAAGTCGGAGAAACGATGATAACTTTATATTTATTAGCGGCTCTTTGAATGAGATTTTCAGGATCATCACCTGTGCCTACTGTTCCGACTAGTAAATCATAATATATAGCTTCATGAGGAATAAACATAAAAGCAAAATCCATTGTATTTTCTCTTGGTTGAATATATTTTGAAGTTTCTACTATTCTATTTTTTAAATCATTTTCAAAAATCTTGGCCAAATCTTTTTTTCGCATTGGCTCTTTTTCTTCTGTCATCCGATTGTAATTTTCAAGTGAGAATTTTGAGTCAATCGGTATAACTTTATCTTTAACGAAAACTGCCGCATCAACAATAGACCCATCAGGGAAGGGGTATTGCATTTGGTAAGATCCTGGGGGCATAACATTTTTTAGTAATGTCTCAAGATAGTATTCACCTAAAACCCCGCGTTGTTTCGGATTTTTTAATATGTCTTGTAAATTTTTTAATTGATCAGCAAATGACACAACTTGTTTATTGGTCTCATCGAGTCGTGTAATTTTCTCAGTAATGTCAGCAATAATCCGAGATGTTTCGGTTGATTGAAAGCGCATTGACTGATTGATTTCTTTTTGTGATTCACCTAACTTGCTATCAATATTTCGAGATAATTCATTAATCTGGTTCAGTAAAAGCTGAACAGAGTTATCAGCTTTTTCTTCCGGCTTATTTTTTAGGAAGAAAAAAAGACCTATAACAAGAGCTATGAGTATTCCTAGAAAAATAATTGTAAGTATTTCCATGATTTTATTCTATCATATTTTGCTTTCTACTTGCTACCTACTACTTCCTACTTTTTTATACCAGCTTTCCTAAATAATATTTTAGTGTATAAATCCAATCTTCCTCTGTTTCAGTACCAGCTTGTTCTTTCTGTGTAAGCATCCATTCCAGATATCCTCGGTCGATTTTTGAAACCTCCTCGACAGTTTTTCCGTTGTGTTTGCCGAAATTAAACATATTCATAAGTGATGGCCGACTTGAAATTTCTATCATTTTTGCAATGGCTTGTTCTTCTGTTAAATTTTCTTCCCCGCCTGCTCCCGAAGCTTCGAGAGGGCGGGCAGGTTTCATAATTTTATCCAGCAATCTTTCATAAAGTTTTTCCAAAACTAAGACATCACCCAGTGCATCATGAGCTTCGGCCTCTATATCAATATCTAAATAGTATCTTAAATATTGAAGACGATATTGTGGAATGACATTATTTTTATCAAGGGCTCGAGC
>CAZLXA010000025.1:2285-7534 GCA_964563715.1 uncultured Candidatus Saccharibacteria bacterium
TTTGATACAATAATAAATATGTTACATGAACAAATCAAAAATAATATAAAAGAAGCCATGATGGCTCGCGATAGTGTTCGCCTTGAAGTTATGCGTGGATTAGTCACGGCTTTTACTAATGAGTTGGTGGCCACTGGTAAAACCCCGCAAGACATGTTGGGAGATGAAGAAGTGATAAAAGTTATCACGAGAGCTTCGAAACAACGAAAAGATTCGATTGATCAATTTACAAAAGGTAATAGAATGGATTTAGTTGAGGTTGAAAAAGCCCAGTTAATGATTTTAGAAGAATTTTTACCTAAGTTGATGGAAAAAGATGAAATTGAAAAAATTGTGAAAGAGAAAATTTTAGAACTCGGAATGGTAGATTCAACCAAAAAAGGAATGTTTATGGCTTCAGTTATGAAAGATTTGAAAGGTAAAGCTGATGGTAGTTTAGTTAAAGAGGTTGTTGATAAATTATTTATTTAATAAAACTATATGAAAATTATTTTACATTGGATTATTTTATCAGTTGCAGTTTTTATTACAACTAAAATTTTACCGGGGCAAGTTGTCCTTGACCCGATTTGGACTGCTCTGATCGTTGGGGCATGTTTAGCTCTTTTTAATATGATTATTAAACCGATAATAAATATTTTAACTTTACCCATAAATATAATTACTCTCGGCTTATTTTCTCTTGTGATAAATGGAGCTTTGTTTTGGTATTTAGGACGATTAATTGATGGATTTGATGTGACTAGTTTTTATGCGGCATTCGTCGGAGCATTGCTAGTTTCAATAATTAACTGGGTCTTAAAAAAAGTTTTCCATTTTGATCTTTAATATATGGAGCATATTTCAATCACGGCTATTCGCCAATTTGTTGAGGTTCACGCAGTAATTGTTTATCTTGTCATTCTTTTGGGTGTAGTTGTAGAAGGTGAGATAATGGTTATTTTTGCTGGAATTTTTTCGCATCTTGGTTCGATTAATATATTTCTTGCTTTTCTAGCCGTTTTTTTAGGAGGAGCGATGAAATCGATCTTAGGTTATACTATTGGACTTTCTTTAAACAAACATCATTCCCATAAACCTTTTATGCATAAAATAGAAAGAAGAATTTCTTATTTCTTACCTCGGTTTAAAGAGAAACCGTTTTGGTCAATATTTATTTCTCGATTTTTTATTCTTGGTATTGGCTGGTTCACGGTTTTATATTCTGGCTATAAAAAAATTCCACTTAGAATTTATGCAAAAGCCGAATCACTATCTTTGGTTTTATGGTCAACTGGTGTTCTTGCTCTTGGTTACTTTTTTAGCTACACTGCACTTTCGATTAGCCGTGATGTTCGTAAGTTTATCGGAATAATCCTTATCTTTTTTATTTTATTTTTTATCTTAGAAAAGATGTTAGCTTTGCTTGTTGAATTGTTTAGTGGTGAAGATTATCAGAGTAATGAAGAATAATCCGCCTATGCTTTTAATAAAAGCTATGGCGAGACAATGTTATGTCAATTTTTAATAAAAAGAAAATATGTGTCACCCACGATGGTACATTTCATGCCGATGATCTATTTGCGACCGCGACCCTTTCGATTTTAAATAATGGAAATATTAAAATAATTAGAACCCGAGACCCAAAAATAATTTCCAAGGGTGATTATATTTATGATGTTGGAGGAGAGTATAATCCCGATAAAAATATATTTGATCATCATCAAAAGGGTGGGGCTGGAGAGCGGGCCAATGGAATACCTTATTCATCTTTTGGACTCGTCTGGAAACAATATGGAGAGAAAATTTGTGATAGTCTTGAGATAGCAGAGAAAATAGATAAAAAATTAGTACAGTCTATTGATGCTAATGATAATGGTATTAACCTTTTTGAGGTTAAAGGAGAAGTTGCTCCTTATTTGATACAAGATGTGTTTTTTAGTTTTAGGCCGAGTTGGAAGGAAGAACAAAACCATGATTCACTTTTTGTTAAATTAATTCCATTTGTTGAAAAAATTTTAAATCGCGAAATAATAAAAACGAGAGATAATTTAGAAGTAGAAGAAATAGTTCATGGGGCTTATAAAAATGCAAAAGATAAAAGGGTTATAGTGTTTGATGGTCATTATCCTTGGCCAGAAACTATAAATGAATACAATGAGCCGTTATACGTGGTTTCTAAGAAGGGTGATATGTGGAGAGCTGAAGCTGTTCGAAAAGAAAAATATAATTTTGAAAATAGAAAACCCTTTCCAGAGGCTTGGGCGGGGAAAAGGGATGAAGAAATGGCTGAAGTAACGGGAGTTCCCGATGCAATTTTTTGTCATAATGGACGATTTTTAGTGGTAGCAAAATCAAAAGAAGGGATTCTTGCCCTTGTGCAAAAAGCATTATTAGCGTAAGTTGTAAGTGGGAAGAGTTAAAAATTTAAATAGCTCTTCTCAGAGGACACGGATATTTTATTGGTAGAAAATTCCTCGTGCTCGGCTCGACAGCCTCGCAAGCTCCTCTTCAAAGACTATTTAAATTTTTAACTTATATGTTCATTGATGAAATAAAATTTTTTGCTAAAGCGGGCCGTGGAGGAGACGGGGTTGTTCGTTGGCGCCGGGAGAAATTTATTGATAAAGGGGGTCCAAATGGTGGTGATGGTGGAAAGGGTGGAAATATTTACGCAATAGCAGTATCAGATATAAATTTGCTTTCTAAATATAAACACAAAAAACAATTTGTTGGATTCGATGGAGAAGAAGGAGCAGGTGGAAGTCGTCATGGGAAAGATGGAAAGGATTTACTTATTGAATTTCCGGTTGGTTCCGTGATTACCAATGTAGAAAGTGGGGGTTCTGTTTCGCTCGATAAAGTTGGACAGAAAGAATTACTCCTAAAAGGTGGTCCGGGTGGGTATGGTAATGAACAATTTAAAACTTCTATTAATACAACGCCAACTAAGGCCACAAAAGGAAAAATTGGCGAACAAGGAAATTTCAAAATTGAACTTGAGCTTTTCGCTGATGTTGGCTTGATTGGGTTGCCTAATGCAGGTAAATCCTCACTCTTGAATGCTGTGACAAATGCCTCTGCAAAGATTGGAAGCTATCAATTTACGACATTGGATCCGAACCTTGGAGATTTCTTTGGGTACACGCTTGCTGATATTCCTGGTCTTATTGAGGGAGCATCAAGCGGCAAGGGTTTGGGTATTAAATTTTTAAAACATATTAAACGAACGAGGATGTTGGTTCACCTTATTGCTTTTGATAATGAGAAGCCTATGCAAGTTTATAAAGAAATTCGAAAAGAGTTAGGAGCTTATGATGAAACATTGCTTGAAAAAGAAGAAGTCATTATTTTAACTAAAACAGATCTTATTTCTGATGATAAAAAAATTGAAAAAATTAAGAAGGAGTTTATAAAACTTAAAAAACCAGTTTTTACTCTTTCGCTTTATGACGATGAGTCTATAAAAAAGTTAATGGATGACCTTGTTAAAATATTAAGGAAATAATATTATATACATATGAATAACTATAATGATAATAGTGTAAAATCAGTAGGGGAACAAATAAGTAAAAATGCCCCTTTAAATGAAGCTGTAAAATTAGAAGAAAAAAAAGTAGAAAAAGTCGAAGATAAAGAAATAAAAAATAACACACTAAATATTGTGGTTGGCATAATGGTTGCTGTCGGGGTTTTATTTATATTGTTTTATTTAGGTAGAAGTATCATAAACAAACAAAACAAAATTATAGCCGAGTCAGATAATATAGAGTATAAGGGCGAGATAGTTTTGAATGGTACCACTTGTTATGACCTAGAGAATTATTTTATAGTAACTCGAGATGAAATTAATGAACCTGGTGAAAATATTCTAGTAAAATACAAAACACAAGATAAAAAATTTGATTGTGACTATGCCGCCCAAGAGGGTGATTTTGAACTTTTACATGAAAGAACTGAAAATTCTAAGACAATTAATTTTGCTCAATATTATTCATCTATAGAAGGGAGTAAAATGATTGTTGATAGGGGAACTGGAACAAAAAGAGAGTTTCAAATATATGATTTAAATACAAAAGAAATAATATTTACTGATGATTATAATTTAGGGTTAGAGAATTTAGATTTAAAAGATAATATTTTGACATATTGGCGTACAACAAATGATATTCCTAATAAGGAAAATTGTTCGAAGTTAGATGAATATAATAAAATCGGAGGAGCTAAAATAGAAGCCCAAATATCTCTCGACATTAATGATTTGGCTAAAAAAGAATTTCAGGATTTTAGATGTTCACAGGCGGAGTAAAAATTATAATACATTTACAAAAAGTATTTTTTCTGTAATAATTAAATTTTAGTTAACATGCCTTGTTATGCTGTTTTGGTAGGTAACAGAGTATGTGTTGAAAAATAATTAGAAAAGTTTTAAATTAGGTACGCCCTGTTAGCTCAGCTGGTAGAGCAGCTCCCTCTTAAGGAGATGGTCGGGGGTTCGATTCCCTCACGGGGCACAAATAAAAAATCTGTCGCAAGACAAGATTTTTTATTTGTGCCCCGTAGTAAGACAACTGCTTGGCTTGCGTGAGGGAAGCGAAAGATTTTTCGTTGCCGAATTTATGAGGCCGAAAAATACTAGCGACCGTAGGGCGGGATTCCCTCACGGGGCACATAGTGGTATAATTAAAATATGGAAAAAGAACCTAAAATTAATTTAACTTCATTTGAAAAAAATGGTCAAACGAGTATCGATTTTGATTTTCTTAATCAACTAACTGAAATTCTAGATGAAGTTAACAAAGAAAATAAATTGGCAGATTTGACCATTGATAAGATATCAAGCTATGATGGTGTTCATTTTACAATTGATAATCAAACAATGGATAAAGAAGGATTAAAATTATATGCCAATAAACTACATAAAGAAAATACTGAAAAATTATTTAAAAAACTAGCTGAAGAAAGCGAGCAAGAAGAAGAAGATAAAAAAGATTGGACAAATCGTTAATAAAACCCTTAAAATTAAAGGGTTTTTATTGTGATTATAAAGGCTTGACCCCCACACCTACTTTTTTATAACTTATATTTTTAAGCTTAAATTTAGATTAATTATATAAAATATAGAGTCTATTATGGCCCTAATTATATGGGTATAATAACAAAAATATAAAAGTAGGTGTGGGGGTTGACTTCTTTTTCTATATGTATATAATGGATTCCACAGTCTGTTTATTCGGGCTGTTTTAATTTCTTTGAAATTTGAATAGGTA
>CAZLXA010000026.1:0-7412 GCA_964563715.1 uncultured Candidatus Saccharibacteria bacterium
AACTAAAACGGCTGAAATTAAAACGAATATTTTTTTGTATTTAATTATAAACATATATTATTTTTGATCTGTATTTATTAATACAGCCTTAGCGCTACTTAATCCTGACCCAAAAAAGAAATTTGTAAACTTTGTTGTCTTTTTGAAATTAAGACTATAGAGGAATAATCTGGTAATAGTGATTGCAGAAATCATTGAGATAACAACACCGATCAAGAAAACTAAAGCAAATCCTTGAATTAAAGGTGTTCCAAACCAAAATAGAATAATAGCAGTAATAATACTTGAAATGTTTGAATCTCGAACTGAAAGCCATGCTCGTTTAAATCCATGATGAATCGAATCTAAAACATTGTCACCTTTTCTTAATTCTTCTTTCATTCTTTCAAAAATAAGTACATTAGCATCAACAGCAATTCCAATAGAAATAATAAAACCTGCAATTCCAGCTGCTGTTAATGTGACTGGTAATAATTTAAAGATAGCAAGCATAATAACTGCATACATTGATAAAGCAAGTGATGCAATTAAGCCTGGCAACCTGTACCACAAAATAAGGAAAATCATAATTGCCAAAAATCCAATAATCCCTGCCATAACTCCAGCTTTTGTCGCCTCAGTTCCTAGTGTTGGTCCGATTGTTTCAGTTGAAATTAAAGTAATAGGCACAGGCAGTGCTCCGAAATTTAAATTCTGAACCAAATCTTTAGCTTCTTGTGCAGTAAAACTACCTGAGATTATGGCTTGCCCACCAGTTATTTTTTCATTGACCATTGGAACTGAAATTGGTTGTCCATCTAAAAATATTGCTATAGTCTTACCAATATTTTCACCTGTAATTTTTTCAAATAATTTTGAACCTTCTTCATCAAACTGTAAAGAAACTATCGCCTCTCCTGTTGTTTGGTCAAAATCAAGAATTGCTTTGTCTAATAGACGGCCCGTTAATTCAGTTTTCACAAATTGTGAAGCATACGGATCAACAGTTACATTTCCATCGTTATCTATCTTTAATTCTTGTGGCGCATCTTTAATAGGATTTTCTGTACGAAAATCAAGCGTTGGAGTTTTTCCAATCGACTCTTTAGCTTTTATAACATCAGTCACACCAGGAAGATCAACAATTAATCTTTCTTCACCAGCATTTGAAAATCCCCCATTTTGAATTTGAATTATTGGCTCCGAGACTCCAAAAATATTCACTCGGCGTTCGATATTATCTCGCAATGAATCCATTGAATCTTTAACTTGAGTAGGGTCTAATTCACTAACGTCAGCCCTATAAACCAAATGGGTTCCCCCCGAAAGGTCTAAACCTAATTTAAATGGGTGTTTTGCTAAAAAACCACTAGGTGCTTCACCTTCAGGTGTCGCCCGACTTGCAATTTCTGATTTATAAACAAAAAAACCAATTCCTATTCCCAACACGAGTATTAATAATGCTGTAATTCTTGTTTTCCACATTTTTGACATAATAGGCTTATTCTAGCCCTTTTAATGCCAAAAATCAAGCCACTAAAATACACAGGCAAGGCCTAGATTACAATAGTCTAGGGTTATAAAATATTAAAGTATAATGCCAAAATTAAGAGGAATCCTAAGATGATTCGATACCAACCAAAGATTTTAAAATCATGTTTTCTGATATAAGATAAAAACCATTTTATGACAATCAAAGCAACTATAAACGAAACAAGAAAACCAAGCATAATAGTCCCCCATTCAGATGAGGTAAAAGAAAAACCAGATTTATAAATATCATAAATTACCGCAAGTAACATTGTCGGGACGGCAAGTAAAAAAGAAAACTCCGTAATGAGTGCTCGGTTTATTTTCATTGATCGTCCGGCAATAATCACCGCTCCTGAACGAGAGACTCCGGGAATAACAGCCAGTGCTTGAGCCAAACCCAAAATTATTAATTGTTTAATAGACATATCTTTAATATCGCAACTGGAAAGATTCTCATCTATTTTATTTTTCTTCATTTTATTTTCGAAAATCAAAATAATTATTCCTCCTAAAAGAAGAGCAAGAGCGATGATTAAGATGTTACCGAGTAAAAAAGATTTAATTAGTTTATACAAAATAAAACCAATAATTCCAGTTGGAATAAATGCAATTATCAAATTTCTAATATAATTGAAAGATGAAAAAACTTTACGAGCATATAAAACAACAACGGCTAAAATTGCTCCAAGCTG
The DNA here is from genome assembly GCA_964563715.1 of uncultured Candidatus Saccharibacteria bacterium. GTDB lineage: Bacteria > Patescibacteriota > Minisyncoccia > Phycocordibacterales > UBA9973 > UBA8515. The sequence continues at coordinate 2,205 of CAZLXA010000026.1, forward strand.
AATAATAATCTCAAAACTTTTTATAAAATCAGTTGGTGGAAGAGAAAAAAGAGAACGAACAATATCGATATGGGCAGTTGAAGAAATCGGTAAAAACTCAGTCAAACCTTCAACAATTCCTAAAATAATGGTCTCTAAAATACTCATATCTTTTTAAATATTTTTATAATAATAAATCCTACTAGGGCTCCAACAAATAAACCGCCCAAAATATCAAGTGGATAATGAACTCCGACAATAATTCGTGAGAATCCGATTAAAATAGCAATAATTAAAAAAACAAAACCTGCTCTTTTATTTATTAAAAACATCGCCACAGAAAGTGCCGTAAATACTGCCATATGTTGTGAAGGAAATGAAAAACCATCTTCGAAACGAAGTGGAATTATTCCCAAATCAATAAAGGGTCTATTAATCTTCATAGTAATTTTTAAAATATTGGCAACTAACCAAGAAGATATTCCAGATAAAAAAAGTAAAGAGAAATTATACATTTTCTTTTGACTTACAAATATAGCCCAAATAACTAATGAAAAAATTAATAAATATGTAAATAAATAAGACAAAAAAAGTGCCGAGTTTGCCACGATGGGAATTGTCGATAGATTATACATTATATAAAAAATTTCATTGTTCATCCCGTTTAGAAGCAGGTCGCGGTCATTTTTTTACCACAAAGCTTAATTATGTTATTAAATTTTTTATATACTGTATTCATAATTTTTTTAGACTGCGACCGCGGCTTCTAACGGGATTCATCTTATTTTTTACTTTTAGCAACTTGTAAAACATTTGAAAGTAACATTGCAACTGTTACCGGGCCAACACCACCCGGGGTAGGAGAGACAATTGAGGCGACATCATTAACACTCTCTATATCAACATCCCCAATCACCGCCCCGTTGTCTTCAGATGTTCCCGCATCAATTACAATAGCTCCTTTTTTTATCATGTCACCTTTTATAAATTTACCATAACCGATGGCCGAAATTATAATATCTGCATTTTTAATTAATTCGTCTTTGTTTTCTGTTTTACTATTTATAATCGAGACATCAAATCCCCTATTTTTAAGCAAATGAGTTACCGGCAACCCAACTAAAATACCTTGCCCAAGCATTAAAAATTTTTTATCTTTCAAATCTATATCAAGTGAATCTAGGATCTTCATACATGAAAGAGCCGTTGGATAACTAAGACTTGCTTCATCATTAAAAAAATTTTCACTATTAATTTGACCCAGACAATCAACATCAAGTGAAGGTGAAATAGCATCCAAAACTCTTTTCTTATCTATATGACTTGGTAGTGGTAATTGAATTATAATTCCACATATATGAGGGACCCGATTTAAGTTTTCAATTTCTTCTATTAATTCTTCGGTTGTCACGGATTCCTTGAAATCAGCTGTCCGGAATTTAATTCCGACTGACTCAGCAATTTTAGCTTTCATCCTGACATATTGAATTGATGAAATATCATTTCCAACTAAAATATCACAAAAAATAGGCGTAAAAGATAAAGACATAACTTCCTTTTTTACTTCTTTTAATATTTCATCTTTAATTTTTCGTCCGTCGATTATATTCATTGCTTTTTGCTTTTTGCTTTTTGCTTTCAGTCTTTCTAAAACCTAACAGCAAACAGCATCAAGCTCGTTAGTAATTATATTCCTAAAAACTCATTATGCATATCATCCCGATGTGCCACTCGACGATACCTGCTCATCCCCATCAATATACCAAGACCAATAAACTCAGTTAGCAAATGGGAACCCCCATAACTCATAAAAGGTAAGGTTATTCCCGTCACAGGCATAATACCCAGATTCATCCCAATATTAATAATAAAGTGAGTCATAAAATAAATTGCCAAACCTAAACCATAAAATATTTCAAAATTAGTCGTGCCCAAAAGGGCCAGATGTAATATTCGCCAAATAATAAGACCAAGTAGAATAAATAAGATTAATACACCAACAAAACCCCATTCTTCGGAAAAAGCTGCAAAGATGAAATCTGTTTCAAATTCAGGTAAAAAATTTAGTCTCGACTGTGACCCAAAACCAACACCTTTGCCAAATACTTGCCCACTACCAACGGCAATGGTTGATTGATAAACATTGTACCCAGAACCATGAATATTCGACAATGGTTGAACGAAATTTATAATTCGAGCTTTCTGGTAAGGTTCAAAAACAAAACCCCAAAGCAGAGCCAAAGCCACGACCACAATTCCAACCACGACCAATAAATGTTTTTTAGAAATACCTGAGACTAGTATCATTCCAAACCAAATACAAAAAATAATTATGGCTGAACCAAAGTCGGGCTGAAAAAAAACAAGTAGAAATGGAATAAGAGCATAAAGACCAGAAATAATAATATGTTTAAAATTTGCAATCTCAATGTGCCGGCGAGAAAAATATTTTGCCAACATTAAAATAACAACTAATTTCATCATATCCGACGGTTGAAAAGAAAAACCACCAAAAGAAAACCAACTCTGAGCTCCTTTAGCTGTGTGGCCAAAGAAAAATAATAAAAATAATAAAAGAGAAAAAATAGTAAAAAGAGCTACTAAAATATTGGTATTTTTTAAAAAACGAAAATCAATAAAAGAAAAAGTAAATAAAAAAACAAAAGAAATACATATCCACATTAATTGATGACTAAAAAAAGTAGTTTCTCCAGTAAAAGATTTCATTGTAATTAATCCGGCTCCTAAAACAGGAATCATAAATAAAACTAAAAGCCAATCTATACTACTAGAAATTTTAGTGTCCCCTATTTTCGGTGATAAGATAGTACTCACGATATATAATTATTTAAAAAGAAAGAGAAAATGGATTAATCAAAAGTAATATTTCTTGATTTACAGGCGCACTCGTTAGTGGTTCTGGCCAAGTAAAGAAAATAGATAAACTTTCGCCATTTAAAAGCTTCTCTTTTCGTGTTTTTGAGGCATTGATGGCATTTTTATCAGCATCGTATAAAATTGCAATGACATCGAATTCTGGTAAATCTTGTATTGATTCATTACTAATCATCGCCGATAAAGTTGGTGTATTTTCATTATTATCAAGTACAATATTCTTAACTTTAATCGGTAAAGTTTGAATTGTTGGTGGTTTTTTTACCCAAACAAGTGGAGATAAAAATTCGAAGGTAACAGTTTTAATTTCACTTTGACCAGAATTAAAACGGGGTTCGAAAACTGCAAATTGTTGATTAGGTGGAATAAAGGTCTGACCTTCTCTTCGGCCTAATAATTTATTATTTTTATCATATACTCGGAATTCATATGAAGCCATTGCTACTGCCCCTTCCTTATTTCTATTTTCAACTAAAGCAACTAGATTGTAATTATTTTCAAGAACCGAAAAAGCTCGACTCCAAAGAACACTTGGAGAAAAAATTTCTTCCTGACAAATAAGGGCACATTCACCCCCGCAATCTATACCTTGTTCTGTGCCATTTAATTTACCATCAAAACAAGTCGGTTCTTTGAAAAGAACTGGGTATAAAAAAGCAAAAACAATCAATCCAACAATAATTGATAGACCTAATAGGTATTTAAATCGTCTGCGTCCTGCCCATGACATATATATAGTATAACAAAAAAAGGCTCGCTATAAAAGCGAGCATGAGGTAGATCTTTATTAGGTGTTTACTACTCATACGAAACCAGGGAGACCCATTTAAGCCAGGTTGCTTAAAAATCCTCAATTCCCCTTTAAGTCGGCCGACTATAATATTTTACTGGTTCCTTATACCCGACATGAAAGTGATTAGTTCACATCGCCGTTGTCTGACAAAAGATCATTCTCTAAATATAAGATATTACTATTTGAAATTTAAAGCAAGTTGTATAAAAATATCTTGTTTTAAGGTTATTTTCATGCTTATTATTTTAGATCTTCAGGTATATTTTTAGTCATTTTTAAATCCCTTCCACCTTCAAATTCACTATCACCTGTTTTCTCAACAATAAATGATTTGCCTAACTGGGAAACCTCAGACCAAACTTCTTCAGGTGATTTTTCTATTTTACCTACAGGCTTTTGCTTCATGAACGATTCAAATGGATTTTTCATATATATAATTTATGTATTATTAATATATAAATAATACTCTTTCATATTAATTTCGCAACAAAAAAACACCCTATCAAGGTGTTTTTTAAATTAAATTCTTTGTGCTGGCGACAATCTATTTTACCAAAATTATACCTCTTTAAAAAAGTATCATATTTACTAAAATAAATATTATTGAGTTTGATCTAATTACAAAAAGCTTCAACAAAGAAACCCTCAGTTGTTTGAGTAACAACAACCTTAACATTTTTTAATATTGTCTTTTTTGAATCTGAAGTAGTGATTGTGACATAGTCTGATTCATGAGAATTTGATTCATTTAAATTTATTTCTTCTTGCTCTTTTGAATTTGTAATTGTCAATATTTCATTACTTTTCGCTCCAGCAAGTCCTGCAACTGCTGAGATTATTGCTGATTGTTTTGTTTTACCATAACCCTTAGACAATAATTTATTCCCTTCTAAATTTTTATTATTATCTGAGCTAGGTTTAATAGCTGAAAAAGATTTTATATTTTCAGAGTAATCTTCCTTACCATCAATAGTATGACTTTCTTGTGAATAAATACCATACTCAATTGCTTCATAATCACCAAGAGAGACCGTATCCCCCACAATACCACCTGATACATCTGGACCAAAAACTTCTACATTTACATTTTCTTTGCCATTATTAGTAGCACTAGTATACTCCACATAAGAAAAAGTTGAATCAATATTTTGTTTATGAGATAAATAGATTGAATCCGTAGCATTTTCAATATTAATTTTTCCAGATTCTAAATCATTAATTATTTTATTAAGACTAGAATCAGCATTCTGAGCTTCAGCAACATTAAAAACACCCATTGAGAATAAAATTGTAATTATCCCCCCTTTTTTTATATTTTCTGGTAAAGTTTTTATATATTCTTTACAATTATTTAGGCGATTTAAAAAATTATTATATTTTGATAATTCAAGACCTGGCTCAACTTCTATTTTTGATGTTTGAAATAATGATTCATTCATAAGATTAATTATATCATAAATAAAAAATAACCCTATTTAAAGGGTTATTTTTGAGTTAAATTCTTTGTGCTGGCGATAGCTTACTTTCCCCGTTTATAGAGT
>CAZLXA010000027.1:0-3202 GCA_964563715.1 uncultured Candidatus Saccharibacteria bacterium
TCATGTGCAGTAGTTGTTACTACTCTTCCAGCAGGTTGTACATCAACAGCAGGATTTAGTTCAACAACTGGAGCTAAATGCGACGGTGCAGTAGTTGGAACAACTGGTCCTCTAGTAGGAGCAGAAGGAGATATTACTGTATCTGATTTCACTTCAGGAACACAAAATACTCTAGGTGAAGGAAAAAGTGAAAAAGTTCTTGGAGTAAAAGTTGAAGCTGATAACGGCTCTGATGTTTCTCTAAGTACAATGAAAGTTGTTATTGATGGTTTTGATGACGGAGTTGATAATCTTGGTTCAACACGCCTAGAAAGACACATTGATTCAGTTGACGTTTACATGGGTTCAACAAAAGTTGGCTCAGCAGATGTTTCTGATTTCTCAAAGGACAGTGGAGTCTACACAAAGTCAGTTTCTCTTTCAAATGCAGTTATTAGAAAAGGAGAAGATGCTAAGTTTTATGTTTCTGTAACAGCCGCTTCATCTATTGATTCAGAAAATGAAGACAATACATGGGACGTTGGTGTTACAAGTATTCGTTTCCAAGATGCTATGGGAGTTGTTACAACTGTCGTAGATGGAGATGCTTCATTTGATGTTGCTCCAGTTACTGTTGATTTCGAAAGTGCAACAGCAAATGATGAAATTACATCAGCTTCTTCTTCAAACAACCCAGAAGCAACAACATTGAAAGTTAAAGACAACGATACTTCTGATGAATATTTAGTTTTTGCTTTCAAACTTAAGGCAGATAAAGATTCTACAGATTTGAACGTACTTGAAATTCCTATTACAGTAACTTCAGGCGTAGATGCCGACGAAGCTGTTAATGATATTTATCTAAAGGTAGGTAGTACAGTTTATGATAACTATGACCTAGCAGGAGATATTTACACATTCACAATTGATGAAGGAGACTTAACAATTGATGGAGACAGTAGTGTAGAGGTTAAGGTTTATGCTTCATTTAATGAAGAAGGCCTAGTTACAACTTATACTACAGGTGAAGATGTAACATTCTCATTAGATGCATCAACTCTTGTAGTTGAAAATGTTGATGGTGATTCTGTTAGTACAGCACTTGTTACAGATAGATCAGGAAATGAGATGATACTAAGTACATCTTCAACACTTATCTCTGGTGTAACTACTGGTAGTGATATTGATGCCGATGGAAAAGTAGGAACTTACACATTCAAATTTACAGTAGAAGCTGATGGTGCAGATGTAACTCTCTCAAATGCTACTATTGTAGAAACAGTTTCACAGAGTGTTGTTCCAGCATTTAGTATCAAGAAAGATAGTGGTACTGCAACAGGTACACTTGGAACATCATATGTAGTTTCTGATGGTGATACAGCGTCATTCACAGTTACTTACACAGTTGATCCAGGAGCTCCTGCAACAACAGGTATTTACTATGTAACTATTGATACAATTGATGGAGTATCTGTTGATGAAACAGCTGGTCCAGAGACTATCACAACTATATAATCTTTAAAATAAGGATTTAATTATCTTTATAAAAAGGTTTTAAGGTAAAAGTACTCACTGGTTAATACGCCTCAAAATGTATTCAAAAAACTCCCCGAAAGGGGAGTTTTTTGTTGCCAATTCTTCTTTTCTTCATTACCAAGGCAAGACCTATGTACATAGGTCTTGCCTTGGTAAACTGTTTTCGGATGCTGGTCGCACAGAAAAGTTATCCACAGTTTTAGTTTTACCAAGCATTAAAAAATCCCCTTAATTAAGGGGATTTTTTTTGTTGCCAATTTTTAAAAATAAATAAATATTATTCCAGCCCTGAACCGGGTTCGGGGCTGCAGATACTAACCTTGCTATTTTATGAATTTGTTATATAATAAGATTAAATTTAAAAACCAGATAGTTATGCTAAAACTCAAAGAAGGTTGGGTGGTCACGAGACATCTCGACGGATTAATTAACGGAGATGTACAGGTTTTCCCATTATGGGAGACATTGTTCGGTCAAATCATCCAAGGGAAAACGTATTATTTTGTTACTTTGGTGACAGAGGAAAGAGAAGCCATTTGTTTGGATATTCACTTCCTTTCACTAAGTGATAGTCTTAAGGAGCTTTTAATCACAACGGGTAAGGTTAAGCCAAAATATTTTGAAAGCCCTCATCGGTTTGATTTTGATTCATCCGATCAATATGGTTTTCCGGAAACCGTTGAATTGTCCGTAGTAGCTGGAAATTGACTTTTTGTATTACTTTAATTTTTAAAAACGCCTTTTACCAGGCGTTTTTTCTTTTGGAGAAGAGGATTATGTACATAGGTCTTGCCTTGGTAAGCATTGATTTGTTAAAATATTATTATGTCTGTACGTAAGATAACTTTCGCTTTTGGGGAATATTATCATGTTTACAATCGTGGAAATAGTAAACAGACTATTTTTAATGATAAAGATGATTATTATCATTTTATAAAACTATTATATTTATCGAATACCAAAAATAATGTTATTTTACGAAATTTTAATAAAAATTTCTTTGATTTTAAACAAGAAAACAAGATCGTTGCTATTGGCGCTTATTGTTTAATGCCCAATCATTTTCATCTGATTATTACTCAAACAGAGGATGGTAGTATTAGTAAATTTATGCAAAAATTTACTACCGCATATTCAATGTATTATAATAAAAAATATAAAAGAACGGGCTCACTATTTGAAGGTAAATTTAAATCACAACATGCAGGAGATGATCGGTATCTAAAATACCTCTTTTCGTATATTCATTTAAATCCAGTAAAATTAATCCAAAAAGATTGGAAGGAAAACGGGATAAGAGATAAAAAAGAGACATTAGATTTTCTGTTGGATTATAAATATTCAAGTTATTTAGACTATTTAGGAATTAAAAGAAAAGAAAATCTAATTGTTGATAAAGAATATTTTCCTGAGTATTTTAAAGAAGAGGGTAAATTTCAACAAGAAATTTTTGAATGGCTGTCATATAATACATAGGCAAGGCCTATGTATATCATTGAAAATAAAATATGATATACTATATATATGATAAATCAACATTCATTTAAAGTTTTACTTTCATTTTTAGGGGTTGTGGTTGTAGGATTGATTCTGTTGGTTATCATCGATTCATTAAAATAGGGTATTGGTTCTAGCTGGACAAAACTTTTTAATTTGCTAGTATATTTTTGTAGCCGTAGAAAGAAGG
>CAZLXA010000027.1:3302-6080 GCA_964563715.1 uncultured Candidatus Saccharibacteria bacterium
ATTATGTCAATTACATTAGATAAAAAGAAAGAGTTAGTAACTTCTTTAGAGAAAGCTTTAAAGGGTGCCAACTCTGTAGTTTTTGTGAAGTTTGATAAATTGAAAGTGGCTGATGCCAACACACTTCGTCGTTCTTTACAGAAAGAAGATGTTGGGTATCAAGTTGCTAAGAAAACTTTACTTAAGCGTGCATTATTGACTCACAAAATCACAGGTGATTTACCTGAGATTCCAGGTCAAGTAGCAATTGCTTATAGTGCAGATTTATTGGCAGGGGCTCGAGAAGTTTTTGCTTTTCAAAAAGGCCATAAAGACAATGTTTCAATCGTTGGTGGGGTATTTGAAGGAAGATATATGAATGCATCAGAAATGATGTCTATCGCAACTATTCCTCCACTTCAAACACTACGCGGAATGTTCGTCAATTTGATCAACTCACCAATTCAACGCTTAGTTATTGGTTTGGATCAGATAGCACAAAGTAAAGTATAAAGTAGCTAGTTTAGATAAGAGAAAAAATTTATAAATTAATATTAATATGCTAGAAACTAGAACCTAGTCACTAGCACCTAATCATTATGGAAGAAACAAAAACAACAGTTCCTGCAAAATTCAAAGATATCGTTTCAAAAATTGAAGAGATGTCAGTTATTGATTTGCACGAATTAGTAAAAGTATTAGAAGAAAAATTTGGAGTTTCAGCTGCTGCTGTTGCATCTGCTGGTCCTGCCGCCCCAGCTGAAGCTGCAGAGGAAAAGAGTGCATTTACAGTTGAATTAACAGCTGCCGGTGAACAAAAAATTGCTGTTATGAAAGTTGTTAAAGAAGTACTTGCTTTGGGCTTGAAAGAAGCAAAAGATTTAGTTGATGGTGCTCCTTCAGTACTTAAAGAAGGTATGAAGAAAATCGAAGCTGAAGAATTTAAAAAGAAATTAGAAGAAGCTGGAGGTAAAGTTACATTGAAATAGAGATTATTCTGTAATCTAAAAACAGACCCATTACAACCAATGTTGTAATGGGTCTGTTTTATTTTAAACCAATTTATGTAATAATAATTAACATGAATATAGAAAATAATTTTTCCAAAATTGAATCAAAAAATATAGAAAAAAAGAAGATTAACGATGAAAAATCAAAGCTTGAGCCAATTCCTAGTAGTGATTTTAAAGAAGAATTAAAGAAAAATGACCTTAATAAAATTACAAAGATTAAAGAAGAAATATTAAAGTATTTTAATTCAGCAAAAAAAATAGCGATAATAGCTGCTGTAAGTACTGTTGGTCTTATGCCTATGAAGTCAGAAGGACAAGTAAACCCTAGGGATAGTATTGAGAATAACGATAAATTAAAGACAGAAATTTTTAACGAAGTGAAAAATGCCTATGAAAATGGGATAATGAAGGAGTTAGGTGAGGGGAGTTATCTTTATTGTATTGATAGAGAAAATTTCAGTATTATATATAATCTTGATACAAATAGTGATGGTAAGTATGATAAAAATGATAAAGATCCAGAATTCGACATATCTTATAAAAAAGGTAATTCCAATTATTATTTAATAAAAAGACCAAAATTAGAAAGTGACCTTGTTTATAATTATAAAGATAGTTCGTTAGATAATGCCACAACAAAAACATATGCAGAATTTTTTGCCGAAAATTTTCATGTAATTCCTGAACTATATGGTAAAAATGACAACCCTGTTAATTTTAGAGAAATCAATGAAGAAGAAAAAAAAGAATTATTGGGAGATATAAAGAAAATAGTGTTAGAAGAAAAAACATCACAGGTTGAAATTTCTGAATTATCTAAAAATCTTATAAATAAAATTAAAAATGCTGTTCCAAAGGATACATTTGAAAATCCAGAAATAAAAAATGTTATTAAATTTGGTCCATATAATTTTGAATTTAATAAAAAGATATTTATAATCAGTTTTACGGACAAAGAAGGTTTTGAAAATAGAATCAGCTTTGAGTTAGAGGGGGATGTTGTCAATCTATCAAGTACAATAAAAAGAACACAACATGAAAATATGGCATTGCCCGGCGTGGAGGTTAAAGAAATACTCGAGTCGATTATTTCTAGAATGTAGTGATTATATAATATATGAAATTAATAGTTTAATAAAAAAATACCCCTTGCGGGGTGTTTTTCGATGGTGTATATTGTACAAATGGAAACTCTAGCAAAACTATTTGGCGGTCAAGCCCGCGTTCGAATCATGAGGTTGTTTTTATTAAATAATGATAGTAATTTTGAAGTCGAGGAAATCGTTTCTCGTAGTCGAGTTACAAAGGCCAATGTTCGCAAGGAAATAAACGCTCTTTCCTCGATGAATTTCATTAAACCTAAGGTAATAACAAAAGAAGGTTACCGTGGTTCAAAAAAGAAGGTTACAGCTTGGGCACTTAACCCATTCTTTCAATATTTAATACCAATAAGAGAAATATTAATTGACCCAACTTTACTATTGCAAGAAGATTTACCTCAACGCTTCCGTCAAATAGGGAAGATTAAACTGATGATTGTCTCAGGTGTTTTTATTGGTAACAGTAAAAGCCGAGCCGATGTCCTCATTGTTGGAGATAAATTAAAAAAGAATATTCTCCAACAAGTTGTCAAAGGGCTAGAAGCAGAAATTGGAAAAGAGTTAGACTATGTTGTTTTTGATACAGAAGAATTTAAGTATCGAATCGATATGTATGATAAATTAATCTGCGACATTATAGATCTACCTCATGAGAAGCTTATTGATAACGGACAGTTATCCACATA
>CAZLXA010000027.1:6180-7243 GCA_964563715.1 uncultured Candidatus Saccharibacteria bacterium
TGGTATAATAATAGGGTACTTAAAAGGGTCGAATCTTTATGAGTATTTATTATTTATTATAAATATATTTATATATTATGATGTTATTACAAACTTGGGGTGAAGTTTTCAGCCAATCACTAATTGGTCTTTGGTATGGTTTTATTAGCTTCGTACCCGGTCTATTGGGCGCTATTATTCTTTTTGTTGTTGGTTGGGCTGTCGGTTCTATTATTGGCAAGGCCATCACACAATTAGTGGCCGTTTTGAAAGTTGATAAACTTTTCGAAAGTGCTGGAGCAAATGAATTCATGAATCGAGCTGGCCTTAAAATGACAGCAAGTCGTTTTATTGGAGGATTAGTTAAATGGTTTATTATCGTTGTCTTTTTGATGGCATCACTTGAAATAATTGGATTAACACAAGTAAATGATTTTCTTCGTGAAGCAGTTCTTTACTACTTACCTAAAGTAGTTATTGCTTCTCTTGTCTTAATCATCGCGACAGTTTTGGCTGATGCCATGAAGAAATTAGTTCGAGCTTCAGCTCAAGCGGCAAATATTCGCTCAGCAAATATGCTAGGCTCAATCACTCTTTACGCTATTTGGATTTTTGCTTTCATTATAGCTTTGTCTGAACTTGGTATTGCAACAGCCTTTATGCAAATTTTGTTTACTGGTTTTATTGCAGCTCTTGCTATTGCTTTAGGATTGTCATTTGGTCTTGGAGGAAAAGATGCTGCCTCAAGAGCAATTGGAAAAATTTCCGACGACATGAGTTCAAGATAAATTATTTTGTAACAAAAAAACCCTCTGTTTATTCAGAGGGTTTTTTGTTTAAGTAAGGATTGTGGCCCCCACACCTACTTTTCTATTGCATTTATTGTGCCATAAATTGAAGCGATTATGTTTTATACATATGATTATAACCTGATATTTATTAACTAAATTTCAATAAAAAAGCACAATGATAGGAAAGTAGGTGTGGGGGTTGACTTTATTTTTCGTTTCCTATAATATACAAATCACGATGTTAATTAATGAAAATCACCCAAAAATGCGGTTTAAGTAAGACCATTTGGTTT
>CAZLXA010000028.1:0-3546 GCA_964563715.1 uncultured Candidatus Saccharibacteria bacterium
ATATTAATTTTTATTAGTATTACTGTTCTCTATACTTATTTAGCTAAGACGCCTGAAGATATAAAAAGTTTAACAATTTCCGATGTTGCTAGTGGTGTCATTGCAGGCTCGATTACTAAAATTGAAGTTGCCGGCAGTGATGTCAATGTAAGTTTTAAAGATGGCACAAAAGGCAAAGCCAAAAAAGAAGTCGAGAGTTCATTATCGGAGACACTTTTTAATTATGGTGTGACACCAGTAGAACTTTCAGCAACACCGATTGAAATTAAAAGTGAGTCAGGTTTCACATATTGGCTGATTAATATTTTACCTTTTCTTTTACCTGTATTAATTATTGTTTTCTTTATTTGGATGCTAACTCGCCAAGTCAAAGGTCAAGGCATGCAAGCTTTTACTTTTGGTCAATCAAAAGCAAGAATTACAGACCCAAATGATAAAAATAGTAAAGTAACTTTTAAAGATGTGGCAGGAAGCAAAGAAGCTAAAGAAGAATTAAAAGAGATTGTTGATTTCTTAAAAAATCCTAAAAAATTCTTAGACATCGGAGCTCGTATTCCCAAAGGAGTACTTCTAACTGGTTCACCTGGAACTGGAAAAACTCTACTTGCTCGAGCGGTGGCAGGAGAAGCAGCTGTGCCATTTTTCCATTTGTCAGGGAGTGAATTCGTTGAAATGTTTGTCGGTGTTGGAGCAAGCCGAGTCCGTGATTTATTTAAGATGGCCAAAAAAGCGGCACCCTCAATAGTATTTATTGATGAAATCGATGCTGTTGGCCGAGTTCGTGGCACAGGTGTTGGTGGGGGAAATGATGAAAGAGAGCAGACCTTAAACCAAATATTAGTTGAAATGGATGGTTTTGAACCAAATGAAAAAGTTATTGTTATGGCGGCCACTAATCGTGGCGATGTTCTTGACCCAGCTCTTCTTCGTCCTGGGCGTTTCGATCGCCGAGTCACCCTTGATTTGCCTGACCGCTCAGACCGACTAGAAATTTTAACAATTCACTCTCGTAAAAAACCTTTTGCTGAAGATGTAGATTTGAAAGTAATTGCCGAGCGAACACCAGGATTCTCAGGTGCTGATTTATATTCTCTTATGAATGAAGGTGCAATTTTGGCCGCCCGTGAGGATAGAAAAAAAGTTGCGCAATTTGATTTAATCCGTTCGATTGAAAAAGTTATGATGGGACCAGAGCGAAAAAGTCATTTGCTTTCCAAAAAAGAAAAAGAAATTACAGCTTATCATGAAGCCGGTCACGCCCTTGTGGCATCTGTTTTGCCATACGCTGACCCGGTTCATAAAGTTTCAATTGTTTCTCGAGGTCGCGCTGGTGGATATACTTTAAAACTTCCTCTTGAAGAGCGCCGGTTGCAAAGTAAAAAAGAATTTCTTGATGACATTACAATGTCACTCGGTGGATATGTGGCTGAAGAAATGGTTTTTGGTGATATTACAACTGGGCCATCAAATGATCTCCAAGTAGCGACAAATCTGGCTCGGGCGATGGTTACTCGCTGGGGTATGAGTGATGAAATAGGACCTATCGCTCTTGAGAGTGATGGAGGACAAGTTATGTTTGGTCAAGGAGTTAATGAAAAAGATTATTCTGAAAAAGTTAGCTCTTTAATTGATTCAGAAGTTTCAAAAATTATGAATAATTCTTTCGCTGAAGCCAAAAAAATCTTAACTGAAAAACGCAAAGTGCTTGACCTTATCGCCAAGAAATTAATTGAAGTCGAAACCCTTGAGCAAGCAGAATACAATGAATTAATAATCGCCAGTGGTATATTGCCGAAAGTGAAAGAAAAGTAGTAGGGAGTTTAATAAACAAAATAGACAAATTCGCACGACCGTAGGAATCTGTCGCAAAGATAAAATAAAACAATCTTCAAGCCCTGCTTGGGGATTGTTTGCTTATAGGTGAACCTTTGGTATAATGAAAATATATTAGATTCAGAGGTTCAATTTTATGGCAAGAAAATTAGATAAACAAAAAGCAATAGTATTAAGAAAAAAAGGATATAGCTACAGTCAGATTAAAGAAAAGCTTGGAATTAATAAGAGTACTCTTTCTGGGTGGCTTTATGATATGCCGCTGCCGGAAGAAAGAATTAGAGAATTGCGGGATTTTAGTCCCAAGCGAATCGAAAGATACAGGAATACGATGAGGGTAAAGCGTGATGAAAAAAATAAGATTGTTTATCAAAAAATAGCTCAAAAGATTGGCAATATTTCTGATCGTGAATTTTTAATTTCTGGGTTGTTTTTATATTGGGCAGAGGGATCAAAAACAAAAAAATTTTCGATTGGATTAACAAATACTAATCCAGCAATGTTAGTTTTGTTTATAAGGTGGCTACAATTCTTCGATGTGCCAAAATCAAAGCTCAAGATTCATTTGCACTTATATTCAGATATGGATATAAAAAAACAAATTAATTTTTGGTCAAAGACGCTAGATCTTCCCATTTCACAATTCAGGAAACCGTATATTAAAAAAACTACATTAACATCAATTACATATACGAATGGTTTTGGGCAGGGAACATGTTCAGTAATTCTTGAAAATGGAGAAATCTCCGCACAAGTTATGATGGGAATACAATATATACAAGATTATTTATTAAAAAAATATGAAATTGCATTTTAGCCTTATTTTGCTATAATACTCTCGTTGGTATTTCCGCCTGTAGCTCAGTTGGTTAGAGCATCTAGCTTATACCTAGAGGGTCCTACGTTCGAATCGTAGCAGGCGGACCACGTTAAGAAAAATCCTCCCTTCGGAGGATTTTTTAGTGGTCCGAGGCGCAGTGATGTTTGCTTAATAGTACAAACCACGAGCCGGGGTCGCAAGCACTTACATATTTTGCTAATACTTGTAGCAAAATATTTAGTGACTTGTGACGACAAAATAAATTCTATTCAAAATGAAGTTTGATATTTTTATTTTTTAAAGTCTCGGCTAAGAGAGGAGATTTTTTTAGGTCGATATCTTTTTCGATTAAATGAATCGCTTCATTTCGGGCGGCTTCAACCATTTTAATATTTTTTAGAGCTTCCATTCCAAGGTCGGTGATGCCCCATTGTTTGTCGCCTCCAAGGAGTCCAGCCCCCCGAAGGGCTAAATCAAGTTCAGCCAGTTCAAAACCGTTTGTGGCTTTAGTTAAAGCCTTTAGTCTGTCGATGGTCTTGTCAGACTTGGCATCAGCAAATAAATAACAATACGATTGATAAGTTGAGCGAATAACCCGGCCACGTAGTTGATGAAGTTGGGCTAGACCAAATCTTTCGGCCCCTTCAATTATAATGACAGTAGCATTTGGAATGTTGACTCCTACTTCTATCACAGAAGTTGAAACTAAGATATCTATTTTGTGTTCAGCAAAATCCTGCATGACTTTTTCTTTCTTTATTTTGGTCATTCGGCTGTGCATGATATCGATATTGTAATTTTGGAAAATATTTTTTTTGAGCCGTTTTGCTTCGTCATTAACTGTTCGTAATTCGGACAAAGTATTCCCGTCAGCACGCAATAAATCTCTACTG
>CAZLXA010000028.1:3646-6996 GCA_964563715.1 uncultured Candidatus Saccharibacteria bacterium
TCCGTAATGCTTCCTGGAACACTTTGTCCAAATTCCTCACCTATTTTCGGACAAATGACATACATTTGTCTCCCACTCTCCAATTCTTTTTTAATTTTTTCATATGCGAAATCTCTTTTATTCTCAGGAATAATTTCTGTTATAACTTTTTTTCTACCTTCAGGCATTTGGTCAATGATTGAGAGGTCCAAATCTCCGTAAATAGTTAAAGCTAATGTTCGAGGGATCGGCGTGGCCGTCATTGAAAGATAATGAGGGGAGTGACCTTCTTTTTTAGCTAATTTCATTCTTTGGTTTGTGCCAAATCGATGTTGCTCGTCGATAATTACCAGGCCCAAGTCTTCAAATTCGATTGTTTTTGAAATGAGTGAATGGGTGCCAATAACTATAGGTATTTCTCCGTTTTTTATCCATTTTAAAAGTTGATTACGAGCAATTGGTGTCCAGGTTTTTATTTGGGCTCCATTTTCCCAAGCAGCACTTTTGCTAGGGAATTTACGACACCCAGAGCTTGTTATGAGTGCAATAGAGATACCAGTGTGTTCAAAATACTTAATAAAGTTCTCATATAGTTGTGTTGCTAAAACTTCAGTTGGAGCCATGTAAGCGACTTGTAAATTACCAAATGATTGACCTGCCGGCCGGTTTTTAATAACTGCATAAGCAATCGTTGCTGCAACAAATGTTTTTCCACTTCCGACATCTCCTTCAATCAGACGAGACATTGGCTTATCTTTTTTTAGGTCTTCCAAAATAGTTTTAATCGTATTTGTTTGAGCATCGGTTGGTTTGAAGGGAAACCTGGAAACAAAATCTTTAATATCATTATCTTTAACTATCAGTTTATAAGAAAATAATTCATCAAATCTTTTTCTTTCTTGTTGGCGAGCTAATTGGATGAAAAATACTTCTTCAAAAGCAAATCTTTTCCGCGCAATTTCGGCATGTTCTTTTTTTTGAGGTTGATGGATCCAAACTAAAGCCGTATAAAGAGATGGCAATTTATATTTTTCTAATATATCTTTATTTAAATAATCAGATATATTTTTAACCTCATCATTTTTTAGAATTTTATTTATTGCATGATATAGCCATTTGGAAGTAATACCTTTTGTCTCCGGATACACAGGATAACCGAATTTTCCACTTGGTATAGTTTCATCCTGATCAAAAAATAATGAATCGTGTAAATCAATTGGCAAGATATCTTCTTTGTTTATTTCTGGATTAGTTAGAGTTAGGCCATAAGTTTTATTTTCTGTTATTTTCCCTGTGACTCTGACGGTTGAACCCTCTTTTAACATTTTTGCTAGATAAGGCTGATGAAACCAAATAATATGAATTTTACCCGTAAGGTCCGAGATTGTTGCTTCACCCATTGGAATTTTACTTTTAAAACTTTTTTTTGTTTTTAAATTAGAAATTTTTCCAATAATTGTGGCAGTTTCTCCGTCTATTAAAGTATCGATATGACGAAATTCACTTATGTCTGTGTAGCGAGAGGGGAAATAATATAAAAGGTCGCGTACTTTAATAATCCCAAGACGAGCCAGAGCTTTTTTTTGGTTTATATCTATCCTAAATTGAGTTTCAATATTATTGTTTAAATACATAATCAAGTGGGGAAAAATTATCGGTTGAATTTTCGCCATATAATACAAGCCCCCCAATTGTAATAAATATTATTAAAAGTATTATTGTTTGGCCTTTAGTTAATGTCATTTTTATATTCTAACACAATAACAAAACTATTTAAAAAACCGAGCCATAGGCTCGGTTTTTTTATTGTAAGACTTTTTTAATCTTTTCGACTAGTTCATCTAAGGTGAAATTGGATTTAACCATGAAATCGGTGGCTCCCAATTCTTGTGATTTTTTTACATCTTTTTCTTCTGATAAATTAGAGAAAACGATAACTGGAGTATTGGCCGTCTCTTTTGTTGATCTAATTTTTTGTAGTATTTCAAACCCATCAAAATTAGGTAAGATTAGATCAAGTAAAATTACATCGATATTTGGCTCTGTAATTTTTTTCATCGCTTCTTCTCCTGATGAAGCTGTAATAATTTCGTAGTTTTCTTTCTTGAGCTTTCCGGCCTCAAGACCTTGGAGAAAACTATCATCTTCTATTATAAGTACTTTTTTCATATTTTTAATTATATCATATTTATTTTGTAATAGGCAATGAAACAAAAAAAGTGGTTCCATCTCCTTTAGTATTTTCAAACCATATTTTGCCATTATGCTTTTCGACTATATGTTTTGTGGTAAAAAGACCCAAACCCGAACCAATTATCTCTTTTTCTTGAGCATTTGGAGCTCGAAAGAATTTTTTAAAAATATTTTCTTGATCACTCTCATTTATTCCAATCCCCATATCATGGACCGATAATTGGATATCATTATCTTTTTGTTTAAGAGAGATAAATACTTTTCCTCCTGTGTTGCTATATTTTATTGCATTCTCTATTAAATTTTGCAAGACAACTCGCATCATCTCTTCATCGCAATCAAGTGGTGGTAGGGGGGTTTCAGGTTTTAAGAATATAAGTTCAATATCCTTTTTAGTTGTTTCACCTGAGAATTCAAATAGAGTTTGTTCGACCAAATATAAGATGTCAATTTTTTTTAGTTTAAAAGTAATGGATGCATCTTCGGAGTGACTTAAGGTCAAAAGGTCATTTACTAGTGCCAACATTCTTTCATTGCTATTATAAGCTTTTTGAATGAAGCCACTTTGTTCTATTGTTAATCTGCCAATATCTTCATCGATAAACATTTTAAAAATCCATTTCAACGCTGAAAGTGAGGTTCGAAGCTGATGAGCGGTGATGGAAATAACATCAGACTTATTTTCGTTTATTTTTTTTAATTGTTCATTCTCTATTTTTAATTTTTCTATTTCTTCCATCCCGTTAGAAGTAGAGAATCATAAGATTCTCGTACATAAATTAAATAATAATATCAAAAAATAACTACTAAACTTTGGTTATCCCCTTAAAGTATAAAACATGTATTACTTCTAACGGGATCCATGAAAACTATTATATCATAATTTATTATTTTTGCGGAGACGGACGGATTCGAACCGTCGAGGGGTTTTGAAGCCCCTGCCTCTTTAGCAAAGAGGTACATTAGACCACTCTGACACGTCTCCATTAATATCTTTTACCTTATCATATTTAAATTCTTACTCAAAATATTTATCTATTTATTTAAATTTAAAATATGCTAAGATAGGTGCATCTCATACAAGTAAAAATGGAGGCGTGGATGAGTGGTTTAAATCAACGGTTTACTAAACCGTCGTCCCCTTAAAGGACCGTGAGTTCGAATCTCACCGCCTCCGC
>CAZLXA010000029.1:0-2412 GCA_964563715.1 uncultured Candidatus Saccharibacteria bacterium
GCTTGGGGACAGGGATTCGAACCCCAATTAACGGCTTCAAAGGCCGCTGTCCTACCATTAGACGATCCCCAAATATTTCAAACATCTATAGAATACCTTAAAAATAGTTATTTTTCAACTATTAAGGTTTGTAATAAAAAATTATGTTATAATATAATTATGCAAATAACTTCAACTGAAAAGTATTTTTTGTTTGTTTTATTATCAATAACAATTATTATAACTCTCGTTATCTTTTATCCATTCTTAACAATGTTTATCTTGGCCGCCGCTTTTGCGGTTGTTTTAAACCCCGTTTATCTTTGGATTAAAAATCATTTAGTTTGGAATGTTTCTTGGTTGGCATCAATTTTAACTGTTTTAATATTTTTAATCTTTTTATGTGTACCACTATTTTTTGTTGGCAAAGCTGTCTTTAACCAAACTCAAAACGTTTATTATAGTTTAGTTAGTTCCGGAGCCTCGAACCATTTAGTTGAAACAATTGATACTTCCATCAATAAAGTTCTCCCAGCTGGTTTTAATTTTGATGTCCATGAAAAAATTACAGAATTAATGTCTTCCCTCTCAGGCCATTTAGCTCAATTTTTTTCTTCGACAATTAATTCCATCATCATGTTTATTCTTATGATGTTTACTTTATTTTATTTATTAAAAGATGGGGCAAAATGGAAAAAAGGCTTAATAAATATTTTTCCGCTTTCTGATCAACATACGAATGAAATTCTTGATAATTTAAAAAAATCGATCAATAGAATTTTTAAAGGTTCCTTCATTATTGCTATTGCTCAAGGAATTTTAGCTTGGGCAGGTTTTATGATTTTTGGTGTCCCAAATCCTGTTATCTGGGCTGTTGTGGCTGGTATTGCTTCCTTCGTCCCAACAATTGGTACTTCCATTGTTTCTGTTCCAGCTATTTTATTTTTATTCTTTACCGGTATGCAATTACAGGCCCTTGGTTTATTGATCTGGTCGGGTTTATTAATTGGAACAATCGACAATTTACTTGCACCTTATATAATTTCTAGAGACACTGAAATACCATCTCTTTTTATTCTGTTCTCAATACTAGGAGCTATCACTTTAATTGGACCACTTGGTATATTAATTGGACCGCTTGTTTTAAGTTTATTATATAGTCTTGTCTCTATTTATAAAAAAGAAATCCAAAGTTAACTTTAAATAGATTGACCAGCAATATAACCCGTCGTCCAACAAATCTGAAGTGAATAACCTCCTGAGTTGCGGTTTAAGTGCAATAAATCTCCGGTCACATATAAATTCGAAACTATTTTTGAACGCATAGTTTTCATTTCTATCTCAGATAAGATAACCCCACCGTCTGAAACTACTGACCGATCGTAGCCCATTAAATCTAGAATGGTCATTGGTAAAGCTTTAAGTAAATCAACGATCCTTCTCCTTTCTTCTTTTTTTATACTATGCACTTTTGTTTCCAAATCGATAAAATCAATAATCTCAAGAAAAGCATTATGCATCCCATCAGGAACAATTTCTTTTATAATAGTTTTAAGCATTTTATTTTTATTTAAATCAAAAATTTTTATAATTCTTTTTTCTAAATCACCAATATTCGTATCTGGGTATAAATCAATACGAGCAGTCACAACTCCTTTGTCGAGTAGTGTTTTAATATTTTTAGCACAATTTAGAATAAGAGGTCCAGATAAACCAAAATGAGTAAATAATATTTTGCCGGTTTTAGAAAATTGTTTTTTCTCTTCAAGGAAAAAAGTTATTTTCATAAAAGACAGTGTTACTCCGGCTAAATTTTTAACCCAGCTATCACCTACCATAATAGGGACAATATCTGGGGTCGGATCAATTATTGTATGACCCATATCACTTAAAAAACGAAAACCGTCCCCAGTTGAACCAGTTTCTGGGTGTGATAATCCACCGGTAGAGAGAATAAAAGATTTAGCATAAAACTGACCCTTATCTGTATTTATATTTATTATTTTATTATTTTTATGAATAATTTCTCTAACCAAACACGATGATTTGATCTCAACTTTATTTTTTATCAATTCTTTGTTTAAAATATTATAAACATCAAGTGCCTTTTCTGTCTGTGGAAAAACTCTATGGCGAGCTTGAACAACAAGCGGTAATCCTCGTGATTCAAAAAATTCAAATGTATCCAAAACGCCAAAAATTGAAAAGGGTGTATATAAATAGGGGGCTTGATCTCCATAAACCCTAAGAAATTTATGAATGTCAGGTTCATTGTTGGTAATATTACATCTACCACCACCAGTAATTTTTAATTTCTCACCTAAATATTTATTTTTATCAACAATTAAAACAGACAATGAACGTGCAGATGCCACTGCCGCGGCCATCAGACCCGACGCACCGCCGCCAATAATTATGACATCCCAAATTTTA
>CAZLXA010000029.1:2512-6314 GCA_964563715.1 uncultured Candidatus Saccharibacteria bacterium
ATTCTTTTTCAACATTGAGAATTTTTACGATAGCTAATTCAAGTGGTAATTCACTAATCACAGCATTGCGGATAGATTGATAAGCATGTAATAAAATTATTAAAGTTGAAGATGAAATATGTTCTGGTTTATTTGAAATAAGTTTTAATAAATAATCCATATCTCTTTCACTAATAGTAGTTTCAATTGATTTTTTTAAGCCCGGAGCATACCGAAGTATTAAAGCAAAACGAAGCTTATATAAAATCATCTTAATAAAAACTGCCATATCAATATTTTGTTTAACTGCTTTTTCTATTGTCCTAAAACCTTTTTCAATATCTTTTTCAGCTAATGAATACAAAAAATCATCAACCAAGGTGGTATTTGGGGCTCCAGTGATTTCTTCGATTTCAGAAATATTTATATTTTTATCTTTCGAAAAAGAAATGACTTTTTGTAATGTTCCAAGAGCATCTCGGAATGCTCCATCGGCAAGTAAAGCAATCAATTGGGCTCCCCCTTCTTCGATTTTATATCCTTCTTTTTTGGCAATATTTTTTATATGCTCAGATAAAATTGCATCATTCGGTTTTTTAAAAATGAAACTCTGGCAGCGAGAAACAATTGTCTCTGGCACTTTTTCAATTTCAGTTGTCGCTAAAATAAAAATAACATGCTCAGGTGGTTCTTCAATCGTCTTAAGTAGTGCATTCCAAGCTTCTTTAGTAAACATATGAACCTCATCTAAAATATAAATTTTATATTTTGAATCAAAAGGTAGTGTGCGAATATTTTCATTAATTTCTCGAACATCATCTATTCCCCGATTCGAAGCTGCATCCATTTCATAAATATCATTGACCGAGGTTTCAAGTGTGCGGGCGATAATTCGAGCGACAGTCGTCTTACCAATACCCCGAGGACCACAAAGAAGATAAGCGTGAGCTACTTTTCCAGCTTTTAAACTACCCGATATAGCTTTAACCACATGATCCTGACCCACAACCTGATCAAAGCTATCGGGGCGGTATTTACGATATAATGCAATATTTGAGTCATTTATAATATCCTTCATATCTAATAGTATAGCAAATTAATGATTTTTGAGAAAATTTTTAACAATAGCTTCTACTTCTTTAGAAGATGTAGTTTCCATTAATTTCACTCTTAATTCTTTGGCTTTCTCAAAACCATTCACATAGGCTTTAAAATGTTTTTTCATTACTGCAAAATTTCTTGCCCCGTTAGAAGTAGGTCGTTTACGACCGTCAGTTCTTTCGGGTTTATGTTTACCGAGTAATTTTTCAAATAATTTTGTGTGTTCAACCATGACTTCTAATTTTTCTTTCATACTCGGCACTTTACCAGAAAATAACCATGGATTACCAAATATCCCTCTTCCTATCATTATCCCATCACAACCAGTTTCTTTGGCTAATCGTCTACCATGTTTTAAGTCTAAAACATCTCCGTTCCCGATAATTTTAGTCTTAACTTTCATTTGATCACGAATTTCAACTACTCTTTTAATGTGCTCCCATCGAGCTGGAACTAAAGACATTTCTTTCCGCGTTCGAGCGTGAACAGTAAGAGCGTCAATGTCACAAGATAGTAAAAATGGAATCCAAACTTCTATTTGATTTTTATTATAACCAATACGGGTTTTGACAGATACAGAAATATTTCTTGCTCGTCCTTTGGCGTAGTTTTTCTTAGGGTCATTTATCCCGTCTTTAACAGCTTGTATTATTTCCCCGGCCTTTTTCATATCTTTCATCATTGCCGCACCAGCTCCTTGTTTTTCAACAGAACGATCAGGACAGCCCATATTTATATCGATACCATCAAATCCTAATGAAGCTACATAACATGAGGCTTGTCGCATTTTCTCAGGATTTGAAGAAAAAAGTTGAGCAATTATAGGTTTTTCACCTTTGCTAAAAATTAAATTATTTTTAAGAACTTCCCGACCGGGGCTAGACAAACCGTCGGCTGAGACGAATTCTGTCCAAAAAACATCTGGTCCACCACCTGCTTCGCCATGACGCGAGTACTTACAAATAATACGACGAAAAGCCGCGTCGGTCACATCGGCCATTGGGGCTAAACAAAAAAATGGTTTAGGTAATTTATCCCAAAACTTTATTTTCATATAAATTATGCTAATGTAATTTTAATAATTATGCAAATAAAAAAACTGCTCCGTTTTAATAAAAGCAGTTTTCTATTTTATCAATTAAGATTTTTATCTGTAATTAATTACAAAGGACGTTCCTATAGTCATTATAAATAATGAGTAGGTATTTGCAGTATAATTAATATTACCGCAAAAATTTTTTACCCTTTTGAATTGGAATCGCCAAGCCATTCCAGCTTCTAAAGATATTCCTTCTTTTTCATTCTCAATAATATACGAAGATCCAACACCATACCCTTCGTCGTCGGCAATAAAGAGATATTTGTGCTCTCTTTGTTGGTACCTTCCTATTGCTAATATTAAAGAAAGGTTTTCAAACCCAGGATGCTTTTCTTCATTGAAGTTTAAAATGCATCCGATGACTTGTTCGTCGTGTTCAGTTTTTGGGCCATCAAAATAAATCTCATTAGCCTCATACTCCTGGTTCATAACCCTTAAATAAGGGGACAATGAAAGCCCTGCCTTATTTAATAAAAAGATTTCACGGCCCCAAAAAGATGCCGTCGTGTAGCCCTTGGAAGTTTTTCCGATTCCAAGGCCCATAAAGGGACTTTGAGCGATTGTGCTATTTTCATTTAAAAGAAAAAACATAGCTACAATGGCCAGGCATTGCATCTTTTTCATTTCTTTGGTCTTTAAAATTGTTTATTTAATTATACCACAAAAGAATTAAAGCACAATATAATTTTATTGAAATTTATATAAAACTTTATTTTTAAAGCGAAGATCGATATATAAAAGTGAGTCATATCTTGAATTTATTTCACTTGAAAATTCTTTCTTTTTCATAGCCAGAGAAAGATTATCTTGTATAATTCTAAAATCATCTTCATCTTTAAAAATTATTTTCGGCAAAGTACCTCCCTTATTTGCATCTAAATATAAAGTATATGTTCCCATCTGATCCAATGATATATAAACGGGGTTAAAACCAATAGAATTTACCGCATCAATAAATCGAGCAAGCTCATGGAAATGATCTATATCTAACATTTGTTTCCCTAATGGATTGGACGTAATATTATCTATCATCATATAATACTTAAAATATACATCACCGGAAAAATATGGAGCTTTATCAAAAATAAAACCATCGTTGTTGACAAAATAACAATTTTCTCCTATCTCACTTTTATTCTCTGGTAAATTTTCTCCACAATATAAATAAGATCCAGTTCTCTCTGAAATATCAATGTGTAGTGTTTTTAAATTGTCGCGGTAAATTGAAAGTTTTTCGATTCGAGGGAAAGTCACGAGTAAAGAATCATAAATTTTTTTATGCGGATAAATAAAGCTATTATTTTTTGAAAAAAGATAAATATAACGGCCAGAAATATTTTTATTTATTTCTTTTTCAATATCTTCTTCGTCAATTATATGATTTCCACTAACAACGATTTTATCTATGACTACATTCTTATTGGCTGAAAAAAAAGCTAAACCTCCAATTACAAAAACAAGTAAAATAAAAAATAAAATAACTAGTCGCATTCTTTTTACGCGACGCTTATGCCTTATCTCTATAATACGTGGAGATGTCGGAATATCTTTCATATTTATTTATGAAATTATTTCTTTGCCTAAATATTTTTGCAAAACTTCTGGAATTTTAATTGTCCCATC
>CAZLXA010000030.1:0-3150 GCA_964563715.1 uncultured Candidatus Saccharibacteria bacterium
CCAGCGTAATCGGGGTCCATAGCGTGCTCAGCGTCAATATAGGCGCAAACACCACCCTTTTTTTGGGCTTCAGCCACAATATGGAGAGCCAAAGTTGTTTTACCAGATGATTCTGGACCATATATTTCTATCATTCGGCCTCGGGGGACTCCACCGACACCGAGAGCCATATCAAGTCCGATTGAACCCGTTGGAATAACATCGATATCAACTTTTGGCGCATCGCCCAATTTCATAATGGCTCCTTCACCAAATTTTGTTTGAATTGACTTAATTGTATCTTCAATTGCTCCACCCAATTCTTTTGGAGCTTTTTTTGCTTTTTTTTGCATAAATATATGTAAATAATAAAAATAATCTTTTAGGGAAGAGAATGAAATAGTCTTATCAAAGGGGCTTTTGAGCGCGACGGCGCGAAAACTGAACGAATTTTTACCAAAAAATTGGTGTACCCTTTGAGAAGAGCTATTTCATGTCCTTCCCTGATTATTCTTAATTATGTTTTCTAATTAATAATTTCTCCACTTTTAAATGCAAATGAACTTGCACTTTCTTCGGTAACGATTTCAAATTTTTGTTCAGCTGTTTTGCCAAATTTATCACGAGCATTTATTGTTACAACCGAAAATCCCGGAAGCATAGCAATCGATTCAGAAAAATTTCCTTCTTTATCAATAAAAATTTCTCGTCCGTTTAAGGTTAGGTTTATAGCTTTAGCTGCCTTGCCGGAAACAGTGGCAAGTGACGAATCATCTTTTTTCTCAATACTAGCCTCTATCTCTACTCCCTTAAAAATAAAAAGCATTTTTTCATAACTAAAAATTCCAATAACAAGAAATAATAAAATAGTCGACATTATACCAACCCACCATTTCATATTTTTATTTTTGATAAATCTTAATTGCATTTTTGATTTTATAATTTTTCTCCTTGCTATTTTTAAAATCTGTAATAATTATATCTCTACTCCGGCTGTATTGTCGACTGCTTTCTCAAGTACTTCTCTTGGTTTGGCTCCATTGCCAGGCCCTACTACTCCGCGTTCTTCGAGCATATCTATCAATTTAGCAGCCCGAGCATATCCAACTCCAAGTTTTCTTTGTAAATATGATGTTGAAGCTTTACCAGCTTCTATTACTATCATTCTAGCATCTTCATATAAATTGTCATCTCCCTCATCGCCTTGCTCAAGACTATCAGTGAATAAACTGCTACCTTTTTCAATATTACCAGTTAATTCAATCGTACTAGGGATTTCGTCGATATAAGCTTTCCTTAAATATTCTACCACTTTTTTAACCTCATCTTCGGAAATGAAAGCACTTTGAAGTCTTTCTGGTTGAGGAGTTTCAGCACAAGAGTAAAGCATGTCGCCGGCTCCTAACAATTTTTCGGCTCCACCTTGGTCAAGAATTGTACGTGAATCAATTTGGGAAGAGACTTGGAGAGCAATACGAGTCGGAATATTAGCTTTGATTAAACCAGTAATAACATTAACTGATGGTCTTTGGGTTGAGAGGATGAGGTGAATACCAACGGCTCGAGACATTTGAGCTAAACGCACAATAGCACTTTCAAGTTCTCTAGGATAGGTTTGCATAATGTCGGCTAATTCGTCGATGACAATGACAATGTAAGGCATCCGTTCAGCATCTTGATTATTTTTCTTGGCTTTTTCATAAACATTCGAATGGTAAGATTCAATATTTTGAACAGACTCAGCTTGCAAAATATCGTAGCGTCTATCCATTTCTCTTGCTGCCCATTTAAGTGATAGAATTGTTTTTTTAGCTTCAGTAATAACTGGAGTAAGTAAGTGGGGGATTTTATTATAAAGGGTAAGTTCAACTCTCTTTGGGTCTACCATGATGAAGCGCAAATCCTCGGGTCCATTTCTATAAAGGAGTGAAGTGATGAGAGAGTGAATAGTAACTGATTTACCTGAGCCAGTTGTTCCGGCAACTAGCAAGTGGGGCATCTTGGCCAAGTTTCCAAAAATTGATTTACCCGAGAGACCACGACCGAGAGCCACAGTTAATGGCTTGGCTGAGTTTTGGAATTTATCATCAGAAAGAAGTGTAGCCAATCCAACTGTTGATTTAACTTTGTTAGGAATTTCAATACCGACAAGTGACTTACCAGGAATCGGAGCTTCGATACGGATAGTTTTAGCCATGAGAGCCAGGGCTAGTTCATTTTGTAAACCAACAATTCTTGAAAGTTTTATGCCTTGGGCTGGTTTAAGAGCGTAGCGAGTGACAGTTGGGCCGACGGTGACTTCATCCATTTCAACCGAGACGCCGAAGTTAAATAAAGTCCGCTGAATAATATTCATATTGCCTTTCATATCTCCAGTGTTTGGTTTGCCTTTATCTTTTTCAAGAAGAGTCAATGGGGGAGGGATGTAGTCGGTATGAAATTTTTTAACTCTCATTTCTTTTTCTACCACTTCTTCTTCCCTAAACGCTTCCTCCGAAGCGTCGGGCGATCCGACAAAGTCGGATTTAGCCTCTTCTTGGTTTTCTTCTGTTTGTTCATTTGGAATTGGCATTGGGTCCATGTCCCCATCTATCTTTTTCTTAAGAGAAGGGAAACGAATATCTACCTTCATTAAGTCCCAAAGTTTTTTAAATAGTTCTATTAGATTTGGTCGCTCATCAAATAAAATAATTAAAGAGGTAATGAGTATTGCTCCTAATAGTAGAATCGAAGCATACATACCAAAAAGTTTTATAAAAGGCCAAGCAACCAAACTTCCAAGATAACCACCAAAAGTTATAACCGTCGATGCGCTATTTCCATTACTTGCGATATCCATAATTGCTAATGATGAGATCAAAGTTAGAAAACCAAAAATGGCGTGAGCTTTTGCGATTTGTGGTTTTTCATTTTTAGTGAAAGAATAACCGACGATACCAAGTAAAATAGGGAGGAGGTAATACCCAAAACCCAAGAATGAATTTAATATTTTTTTAATAAAATTTCCTACAGGGCCTGCCATTTCAAAAAAGGAAAGTAGTATTAATAATCCAAAAACTAAAAATCCGATACCCCAGATACTATATCTAGTTTCTTCTTTTAATTTACTTTTCTTTTGCTTAGCCGAATTGCGAGCGGATTTGTTTTTTCTTTTTGAATAATTATCTCTGC
>CAZLXA010000030.1:3250-5730 GCA_964563715.1 uncultured Candidatus Saccharibacteria bacterium
TGCGTACATTATATCACAATTAGAAATAATTAAGAATTACGAATTACGAATTACGAATTAAAAAATAGCTTGTGGATAACTTTATACTAATTTTTGCATTTAAAAACATTCGTAATTCGTAATTATTAATTCGTAATCACCAAATTATTTTTCCTTGCCAGGAAAAATAATTGGTATATAATGGACTCATTAAAGACATATCATTTCGCCCCAAAGCGACAAAAAGACAATGAGTGATCAAAAAGACATACAAAAGACAAGTATAAATATATACGAAAAGTCAGATGTCTCTGATAAAAAATCGTTACAAAATGGACCACTTTCGACTGGTGGTGAGGCCATTTACGATTTTGCTAATAAAAAAACCGAGAAACTAGTTACAGCTTTATATATGGTGACTGATTGCATGGATACCGAGGATGCTCTTAAAAATAAACTTCGTTTATTGGGGGTAGAATTATTGTCAGATATGTATAAATTAACGACATTATCTCCTATGGATAAACATGTCCAAATTCCGATTTCCTTGACCCATATTCAAGAAATTTTATCCTTCATTGAAATATCATATACAATTGGTTTTATCTCGGAAATGAATACGATGATTCTCAAAAAAGAATTCAATGATTTAGTTGACCAATTAGAATCCTACCGCTCGAAAGATAAACATTTTACTTTTACTTTAGATGAGAAGATGTTTGAACCCCAAGATGACCGTGTCCTTAATAAAAATGAGGATTATAATTATAAAAGACATAGTTATATAAAGGACAACGCTATAGGACAATTAGACAAAAGGACACCATATAATACAATGTCCTTTACAAACGAAGATATGGAGAAATATCAGTCAAAGAAAATAAATTCTCCCCATAGTAATTTAGCAGAAAGGGAAGAGCGAAAGATTAAAATATTGACCCTGATTAAAGACCTACCAATCGGTCAATCAGGTGCTTCGATTAAAGACATTTCTTTGGCTTTTGCTGACTGTTCTGAAAAGACAATTCAACGGGAAATTAATGCCTTAGTTCTAGGTGGTAAATTGGTTAAAACAGGCGCCAAGCGTTGGAGCCGATACGCGTTAGTAGAAAGTAGAAAGTAGTAAGTAGAAAAAACCCCCAAAATTAGCTCCGCTAATTTTGGGGGTTTCTTGTGCATTTCCCTTGCTACTTTCTACTTGCAACTTACTACTTGATTGTGTAAGATTTACTCCTCAAGTGCGTCTACTCAATAGGTGGGTTATGTATGCAACAATCCGGAGTTATCCACATATTCGGTAATAACCCTATATATATGTTGCATATTTTAAACCTCGAGTATATAATACATATATGTATTGTCGCTGGTATTATTTTACCAGATATGATAATATGTATTATCCCTGTGTACTTATAATATAAGCACATTTTGGGAAGAGAAGATCATTGAAAATTTAATACTATAAATTGTTAATACCAAATAATTTATAGCCGTAGTATTTAGTGGTATTTGTATTTTGGATTTTTCCTTTCTACATTCTACTTACTACTTGCTACTTGTTAAGTTTTCCCTGGTCAGATCCGTTTTGAATTTTTTGTTTTTATTTTTCTTAAGTCACTCGATTGATAGAGATTGGGTGAGTCTTAATTTTTTGATAGAGAATTAAGTTTACCCTGTTGATAGAGACGGGTGGTAAAAGAAAAATTATTTATAAGATTTCAAAATGTGGTATCGGCCCTGTCGACAAGGCAGATATGCTTGTCTCGTTTTCTTCTCAAATTTTTTTGAAAAGAGAATTAAAGATAGGCAATGTTATTTTGTTTAGTTTACAATTCTAAATTTTATTTCTTTTCTTTCTGTTTACTTCACCGTTGCTTTTGATAGAGAAGCGGAGGAGAGTAATAGAGAGATAAAATTTATTATTTAGAAGTTAAGTAAAACAATAGTTTTGAGTTTTGAATTTTTATTTCGATTTAATTCGTAATTATTAATTCTTAATTCGTAATTATTAAATGATACACACATATTAATTTTTTTCTAGAATACACAATTTATTATCAGTCGTATTTTAGAATTAGTCGAAATTAATTTAAACGTGTATAAATTATAAAATATGATAAAGAAATTTTTAATCGGAACTTTCGCTTTAGCTCTAGTACTCTCAGTAGGAGTATTAACAGCTGATGCATTTTCCGGAGCTACCCTAAGAGTTGGTAGTAAAGGTGCTGATGTTATAGAACTTCAGACAAAGCTAGGACTTACAGCAGATGGATCTTTTGGTCCTATGACAAAGGCTGCAGTTATGGCTTTCCAAGCTTCTAACGGCTTAACAGCTGATGGAATTGCTGGTCCTATGACTTTAGCTAAGATGAGTGCTGCAGTAGTTGGAGGAACATATCCAGCAGGTTGTACATCAAATACAGGATTTAGTTCAACAACTGGTCAATCATGTGCAGTAGTTGTTACTACTCTTCCAGCAGGTTGTACATCAACAGCAGGAT
>CAZLXA010000031.1:0-5404 GCA_964563715.1 uncultured Candidatus Saccharibacteria bacterium
TGGGTCTTCGCTATGAATAGTATAATACGTATTTTTTTCAAGGTTACGGTTTAATTGTCGATTTTGACACAAATCAATCAATCGTGAGATTTCTGTTTCGCAAAACCGACATAACGATGGTTGAATCGGTGATAGATTCGATAAAGCGGTTTAAAGTTCGAAAGGCATGACAAAAACCCGAGATTTTACTGCTGGTCAATTCAAAATTCGGGATCGACATTAAATCGCTGCAAATTACCAAACCCAAACTCAACATTGAGGATAACTATAATGATGATTTTAAGGAGATCCATGAAGCGGCTGAGAACATCGCCATGTTTTACAGTTTCTTCGGCACCTGCAAAAAGAATGAGATCGATCCCCATAAATGGCTTACCTATGTCATTAACAACATCAACGACACCAAACCCTCTCAACTCAAAGAACTGCTCCCGCAATTTATTGATAAAAATCTGCTGACCTAAGATGGGGTTGGTAGGGTGGATACGATTGATAGTTTTCCAGATGTGGAAAGGGCGCATTTTTTGACTCGTCCATACGCACTTTACGCGTCCACGAAATTTTAGGAAAATATAAAAAGATAGTACTTTCGATCATAAATTTAGTACACTTTCCTTACTTTATTTAATGTGAATTGTCGTCAACCTGCAATCAATTCTTTACACACCTGACGGAGTATCCCCATGGCTTATTGCTGCTGAGGCAGGTTCGATAAATTGTAGCGCTATTATAGTACAGTGAATGGTAATAGGCACTCGTTGAGCTACATTCGACAGTAGTCCAAAAATACCCATAGTTGGCGATAGTGGAGTACGAGCCACCTTGATTCATGCCACCCGGAAGACCAGTAAAGCCACTGCTGTTGGTTGCGCCGGCATTCGGGGTTAACCAATGGCTGGTGCCAGTTTCTTTCATTTTTCCGCCTGCATTCGTACCCAGCCATCCGGTACCGGTGCAATTTACCGTTGCGTCAAGAAAGGTTTCCATCTGGCACCATTCGGCATCCGATGGCAAATGCCAGCCGGATGGACATATACCTTCGCGGCCACTTGGATTTGAATTGCTTGAAGTAGTGTAATTCATCGTTTCATTCCATTGGTATAATCCGCCGTAGATGGAGCAATTGTCTTCATTATTACTGTAACAATATTTTTCGATAATACCATTGTTGGCCTGGGTCCCCGCACCGGCGATCATTGTTCCCACGTTGAGGTTTTGAGCCAGCCAGCACTGCGTTCCGATCACGACTGTATTATAACTCTTGCCATCGCGGCTGTCGGTGATGGGAATCCCGCAGCAGGCAAGCGTTGATTGCGTTAAAGTAACTGGTGTGGAATATCCGCAGCCATTGTACGCCCACACATATCGTGTATTGGACGTTCCACATGTCAGGCTTGTTTCATTCTTAGAGGTTGCGGTTACCATATCCGTTGCGGTTTCAAAATTATTTTCAGTATTCCATTTATATCCCGTGACATCAGTTACCGTGTTCCAGTTCCAAACAATGGAGGTTTCGGTCGAAGTATGGGTGCCGGATGAAGGTGTGGCAGGGGAAATGGCTGCTATGGCTTGAGAAAGCGTTGTCAAAACAGATACCCCACAAGCATTATAGGCCCATATATATCGTGTGTAGTTTGTACCACAGGCTATACCGGTTTCGGTCTTTGATATGGCCGATCCCATATCAAGGGCAGTACTGTAACTGGCGGTTGTGTTCCATTTGTAACCGGTAGCGCCCGCAACCACTGTCCAGTTCCAGATTACCTGGCCGGGTGATACAATATGAGAACCTTGTGTAGAAGATGGGACCACACATGGAGAATAGGTCATCCATGTGCCATTGGAATAAACACTCAAGGTACCATTAGCGCCGCAATCCGTGCAAAACACCATCAAACCTTCGGCAGGGCTGGTTATGGCATTACGTTGATCAAGCGTTATGCGGGGTAACAACACACCGCTGCTTGTACTGGCAACTTCCAAAACTGCCGATGAAACTGGTGTTGCTGTGCCGATCCCTACTTTGCCGGTATTATAATAAATGTCCTGACTGGCTGTAGCCCACTGGCTCGAAACCTTATTATTAAAACTATTCCAGTCAGTATTGCTCAGGTAACCCGACTGGCTGGAATTGGCCGACTTCACCCGGATCGAAGCGCCGGTTCCCAGGACAGACCCGGTTCCACCTGTTATGGTAAGAACAGAGGAAGTTGCCTCGGTGAGGTTTCCTTTATTAACGGTCATGGATGTTCCGCTGCCTATAACAGCGCCGTTACCTCCAGTTACAGTTATATCAGCGGATGTGAGATTTCCGAATGTCAATGCATTCTGCTTGTTGTTAAACGTAATCCAATTTGACGAAGAGAGATAGCCGTTTGAACCTGAACCGGCCTGCGAAATCGAAATATTTGGGCTTGACCCTCCGCTGCTTGCTATAGGAGTGGTTGCAGTGACTGAGGAAACACCGGTTACGACTGCCGTGCCATTTTTTAGCAAAGTACCTGAAAAATTGATATCCCCCAGAACATCGAGTGTGTAGGCTGGATTTGTTTTACTTAACCCGACTCTGCCACCGGTAAAATAAATATCAGAACCGCTGAATAACCATTGGCTGCTCACCATCACCCAGTTGGGTACGGTAGGAGTTCCTTTGTTGGAGTAAAATTGGTTATCACCGGTGCAGAAGATCAGCAATCCGTTTGCAGGGCTGGCTATCCCATTACGTTCAGTGATGGTCATGCGGGGAATGAGCATCCCCTTTGTGGTTGATTTCACATCGAGCATAGCTGAATTGTCGGGAAAAGCGCCCTCAGTATTGATGGCAACCTGCGATAATAGCAATCTACTGTTTAGCAGCAGTAGAACGAGAATAAATGATAAGGTTTTCATAACTTTTTTGTCTGGTTAAAATAAAAGCTTAGCCTTCAATAAAAAATTTAATAGTTTCTGATACAGCGCAGTGAATGGCCCTGAGCCTTTTGACGATTGATCACCACGGTGTAAGCAACATAGATAGTCAAGCTATTAGCGTTGGTATTGCTGATCTGCGTATTACTCCAGTATTCGCCATATACACCCCGGACGCCAGCGTCCATCGTACCATTGTCCGGGCGCAGGTAACCGGCAGCATGGAGCTTTAACAAAGATTCCCAGGGTCCTGTCCAGGTAGTCCAGTTTCCACCTGCATCTGCATTGATCCATTCGGCAGAAGTTGGAACACGCCAGCCGGTGCCAAGCTCAAGGGCACAGGGGTCGTTGACAGCCTGCCAGTCAAGGTTTTCATTGACAGGGTATATCCAGGCGCTGGCGGGTGTTCTGGTTGTAGTATACCGATACCCTTGCTTTTTGTTAAACTGCCAGTACCAGCCTGCCGAGGGTTCGGTAGCATCATCCTTGGAGGTTGCCTGGTGGTCGGCGCCAAGGTTACTGGTAATCCAGCATTTTGAAGGTTCGCCAGGTATACCTGTGACGGTGCCGTACGTGACCGTTTTTGCTACCGGCGCAACGTTTCCTGCCACATGGTTGACGGTGATGGAATATAGCCCGCAGCATGTGAGTGTTGAGTACGATAAAGTTACCGGGGAGGAATATCCACAGCCATTATAAGCCCACACATACCGGTTATAGGAGGTGTTGCAGGTCAGGTTTGTTTCACTTTTCGTAGTTGAGGTTCCCATATCGGTTGCAGTGCCATAATCACTAGAAGTATTCCATTTATATCCCGTGGCACCCGAAACTGTGTTCCAGTTCCAATCTATTGAGATTTGAATTGAGGTATGGGTACCGGCAGTGGGTGTGGCAGGAGCAACGGACGGAATGGATTGGGCAAGTGCTGTCGAAACAGATACCCCACAGGCATTATAAGCCCATACATATCTTGTGTAGATTGCGTCACAGGCAATACCGGTTTCGGTTTTTGATGTGCTTGTTCCAATATCAACTGCAGGTCCAAAACTATCGGTTGTGTTCCATCTGTAACCGGTAGCACCTGCAACGGCCGTCCAGTTCCAGGTTATCTGACCGGGCGTAACGATATGAGAGCCCACTGAGGGAGACGGAGCCGCACAAGGAGTATAGGTCCACCATGCGCCATTGGAATAAAAACTCAATGTGCCACGAGCGCCACAATCCGTGCAAAAAACTATCAATCCTTCAGCAGGGCCGGTTATGGCATTACGTTGATCCAGGGTCATCCGGGGAAACAACACTCCGCTATTTGTACTGGTAATTTCAAGGGCTGCCGATGAAGCTGGTGTAGCTGTGCCAATCCCGACTTTGCCCGTATTATAGGATATATCCTGACCATTTGTAACCCATTGACTGGAAACTTTGTTGTTGAAACTATTCCATTCAGTATTGCTAAGGTAACCCGACTGGCTAGAATTGGCTGACTTCACCTGTATCGAAGCGCCTGTTCCCAAAACAGATCCGGTTCCACCTGTGATAGTAAGAACAGAAGATATTACCTCAGTAATGTTTCCTTTATTAACGGTCATGTTTGTTCCGCTACCTATAACGGCCCCGGCGCCGCCTGTTAAAGCTATATCACCGGATGTGAGATTTCCAAAGGTCAGTGTATTCTGTTTATTGTTAAAAGTATTCCAATCTGTTGATGAAAGAAACCCATTTGAACCAGAATTGGCCTGCGGTATTGAAATATCTGGAGTTGCCCCTTCGCTGCTTGTTAAAGGAGCGATTGCGCTGACCGCAGCAACACCGGTACCGACAGTTGTGCCATTTTTTCTCAAAGTACCGGAAAAATTGATATCTCCTAAAACATCAAGTGTGAAGTCTGGATTTGTTTTACTCAAACCAACTCTGCCACCGGTAAAATAAATATCTGAACCGGTAAATAACCACTGGTTACTCACCATCACCCAGTTGGGTAAGGTTGGAGTTCCTTTATTGGAATAATAATGATTATCACCGGTGCAGAAGATCAGCAAACCGGTTGCCGGATTATCGATATCATCGCGGTCAGACAGGGTCATGCGGGGAATGAGCATTCCCTTTGTGGTTGATTTCACATCAAGCATCGCTGAATTATCAGACGCGCTGCCATCGGTATTAATTGCTACTTGTGAAAACAATAGACTGCTGTCAAGCAACAGCATGACGATCATTAATGATAATATTTTCATACCTTTTGGGTCTGGTTTAAAACATTAGTTTGACCTTCAACAAGCAATCCTCAGGAGGGCGGCTTACCGGGAAAATTATTCAGACGTTGCAATATCCATGAAATTGCAGCTACTACAGGCAATAGTTTTAACTGACAGGTTCAATGGTAAATATTTTTAGTGCCTTAACAAAGGTATTAGAAATTGTTAGGGTTTGAAAAGACGGCCGATGTAATGTTAATTTTATCACAATGATACAACATAAAATAACAAATAGCAAGGGT
>CAZLXA010000032.1:0-5349 GCA_964563715.1 uncultured Candidatus Saccharibacteria bacterium
GGTTTGAACCAGTTCCGGGTGACGAAAGATTATCATCTTGGGAATCAAGAACATTAGAGGAAAATTTTGACGATTATTTCAAAAAATACCCATTAATTTACAAAAGAGTGTTAAATGGTGGAGGTCCTATTGATAGAGAAGGTCGTGAGGATGATAAACAATTAATTGCAATGAATATCGGATACATCAATCACGATAGAGTTAGAAAATTGTTGTTCAAAATAATGGAAGAAAACATCGAAGGATGGTGGGATTAATCTGACCACCATATTTATCAGTAAAAACAAATAGTTATGTGGAAAGTTTATTTATTAATGTTTATTGTTGTTCTTGTTATATCCATTTTATGGGTTAACTCAATTACGAATATGCAAAAAAACCACCCTGATTATAAAGGGGAAGATTGGTTAAATTGGGATGAAAATGATAAATTAGATATTAACCTTTGGGATAAAGATGAAGATAGGAAAGATTATGATGAAGATTAAAAATCTTTTTATTATCTTTGTAAAAAATTAGAACTAATGAGAATAACACTTATTTCAGACACACACAACAAACACAAACAAATTACCGGTGATTTACCGGGTGGTGATTTATTGGTACATAGTGGTGATATCTCTTCAATGGGTTACGAGCACGAAATCAGAGAGTTCTGTAAGTGGTTTAATGGTATTGAAGGTTATACTCACAAGGTATTCATCGCAGGGAACCACGATTGGGGATTCCAAGACAACACTGAAGTTGTAAAAGAAATTTTAAACTTTTACACAGGAATCACATATCTTCAAGATAGTGAATTAGTTATAAAAGTTGGTGATGAAAGAGAAGTTAAAATCTATGGTAGTCCTTGGCAACCTTGGTTTCACGATTGGGCATTCAATTTACAAAAAAATGGTATTGCTTTGTCAGGTAAATGGGAAGGAATTCCTGATGATACTGACATCTTACTTACTCACGGACCTGCGTTTGGCACATTAGACACTGTTGAAGGTAGAAGATACGATAATTTAGGTTGTGAGCTATTGGCAGAAAGATTAGAAAGATTAAATGTTAAAATTCATAATGTTGGTCATATTCACACGGGTTATGGTTATGTTATGAAAAATAATACTCATCATTTCAATTCTGCAGTATTAGATGAAAGATATAATTATGCACAAAGACCAATGACCATCGATTGGAATCCGGACACTAACGAAGTAATATTTATAGAAAATGAAAAATAAAACAGACATACTTATTTGCGATTGTCATTCAACTGAGCACCAGTTAATTATGATTTATGAAGAAAATGAGTGGGATAATGGTGAATCATATCCAATGTGTTATTTTCATATTCATCTTAAAAAAAGACCTTTTTGGGACCGAGTTAAATATGGTATTAAATATATCTTTGGA
This sequence comes from uncultured Candidatus Saccharibacteria bacterium, assembly GCA_964563715.1. Taxonomy (GTDB): domain Bacteria; phylum Patescibacteriota; class Minisyncoccia; order Phycocordibacterales; family UBA9973; genus UBA8515. Next base: position 1,402 of record CAZLXA010000032.1, read on the forward strand.
AGACAATGTAGATACGGAGCATTTGATGAATTTATCTTTAATCCGAAAGATTCAGACAAATTACAAAATTTGGTTGATTATTTAAAAAGAGAACATAAAGGTGGTGAATAACCACCTTTTGTTGTATTTATTAGTATGGCAGACCAAAGTAACTTTTCAAGATTTCCAAAAAAACAATTAGTTTTTATTGCAAATAAACTTATCGAAGATGGATTTGAATGGGATGATATTACTCATAACTATGATGCTGTGTATTACGACAATGAAAATATTCTTTCAAAAATATCCAAATATTTTGACGAATCAGTCGTAGAAGATGATGTCCAATTTTTTATGAAATTTTTGGAAATTAATAGTGGTTTACTTTCTCAAATATCTAATGGAGATAAGTCAATGATAGAACAACTTATAATCCCACAATCAAAAGATTATTTAGTTGAATATACTACTAATGGTACTTGCACATTTATCGAATATTATGAAACTCGTTTCTCATGTTACGATAAAGATTGGGTGACAGATTCTTTATATTCACAAAGAAACGATGGTAATTGGGATGTTTATTCCGGTAATTTAAAAAGTACCGAATATGATAATTGGGAAATGAATGATTGGGAAATTGATAAAGTTAAAGAAGCACCAAATAATGTCCAAGAATCTCGTAACCCAAGAAAATTATTAGAAAATACCGAAAAACTCATTCCTAAATTAGACAAAGACACTCTTGTCAGTCTAAAATTTCTTATAGACAAACAATTAAGAAATCTTTGATTTTCTTGTAGTTTTTTTCTTAGCTTCTTTTGCTAAATCTCCTAAAGTTTTCTTTTTAGATGGGTCAGACCATTCATACCCCTTTTTATATCTAATTTCGACCTCTACAGGTCCAAAAGTTGTTACAGATGAGTCATACTTCCAAATGGTAGTTGTTTGTTCATCCTCGTAAACTACTTGTCTTTTTGTGTTTTTAGTAACTTCTATTGCCATAGGTGCAAATATACAAAATTTTATTAAATAAAAAACCCCTCGATTAGGAGGGGTTAGTTAATTTACTCTTCAGTTTCTTCACCTTTACCTTTGTTAATCCATTTGTCTACCGAACCGATACCAAATGAACCTAAAACTAACCACATAAAGGCGTTGAAGATAAACTCGTTTATTACTAGGTCTTGACCTAAATAACCTGTGACAATATCCGCAATTGCGAATACAGTCATCATGATGAAGGCTAAAAAGCCAACAACACTTTTCTCATTAATTGAGTTACTATCATTGAATAACTCGCTAAAAAATTTTTTCATAGTATTTGGTAATTTACTTAACAATAAATATCAAAAAAACACTATTTATCTAAAAAACTTATAACATGGCAAAAGTTAATACAGGTTCAAACTCATCAGTTAAATTAGAGACTTCAAAAGTTAGTCGTCCGGGTGTTCATTCAAAAACTAAGACATCTAAGTTAAAACAATCTAAAAACTACAAGAAGTCATACAAAGGACAAGGTAAATAGTTTGTTTTCAAATCAAAAAAATTAACTATATTTCTTATTATGTTAGATAAGAAACGAAGATTCTTTCGCCTAATCGAAAGTTACATTAACGATTTCCGTGGAGACGCGGTTAGGGAATTCTATGGGGATAAGGCACGAATAAAAATTCATACAATGACTCATAGTTTTTCAACAAATGTTTTATTATTTGAAATTGTGGTTGTTTTAGGGGAGACAATTAACGAATCCGTTATGGATGACACACTTGCAAGTGTTTTAATTCAAGATTCTATGGTATATTTTTACCCTGAATCTAAAATACAAACTTATGTAAGGTTTGATTCTTAAATAGTTTTAGCATTTTTTAATGTTGAGTGAAGTTCGTTGTTTTCTTTCTGTAAAAATTCAACTTTAACCGCTAATTGAGCAACCGATTCAGTTAGTTTTAAGATAGTTTCTCTCATAATATCCTTCTCTTTACTACTTTCTTGTAATAATACTTCTAATTTACCAATTCTATCTCTACAATCGTGTCTGACAAAATCTTCATCTTTTTCTTTTCTTAACGCTCTTTTTTCGTAAAATCTCCAAGCACTTGCGGAACCTAATACTGTCAATGCGGTAATTAAGACGGTCCAAACTGATTCGTTTTGCATATTCTAAACTATTTCTAAATAAATATACCATTGTTAATAAAAAAATGGTACTTTGGTCGGGAAGCGAATAATTATTATTCTTAAAAGAATAATAATATAACAATAAAATATAATAAAAAACTAAAAAAGAAAAATAAGCACTAGTACTAGAACTAGTTAGGCAAAATCCACACAACACTCAAAACCTAACACACCCTCCAAAGTTTCTTGGACATTTGTTGGTCTATGAGATTCTCTCGGTAATGGTGATTTAATTTGGACAAATAAAGCAAATGAATCCGGAACCCATTTACTTAAACTTTCATCATACTTAAACGTTGGTGTCATGTCAAAATCACATATTGTGACCCCACTATATGAAATCCCTAAAACCGTTTCACATAATCGTTTTACTCTATCTTTGTCCATGTCATGTCCGAATTTAGAATGACAGAATAAACGTGTTTCTGTCTCCACGTATTGGGCTCAATTAAAGATAAGAACTTCCCACCTTTAACGTCCTCATATAGGTGGTAAATTTGACCAATAATGGGTTCAAAACGATAAGATGACTCATAGACCTCTTGGTTAAGAATAAATGAATTATAAAGGTTCTCTGCGTCTCGCATGAGTTCTTTATATTTTGTGTCATAAATTTTGTTCACCCGGTCGGTCCCGTTTTTCTTAAATGATGTTAAGTCGGGGACATCTATCTTTGGAGCACCGACATGAGATGGGTACGAAAGTAAATTCGCCTTTAACTCTACCTTATCGATGTGTGATTGTGTTGACATAAAAAAAAAGTGTCCCTAATTGGAACACTAATTATAAATTATATTTTTTGAAAGTTCAACTTATTGACCTTTAATCATTGAGATTCCATGTTTTAAGAATTCTTTAGCTCTTGCAGATACATGATTCATCATATAAACCTTTTCGATGTCTTTAACTAACTCTTCACCATGTTCATTCTCCTTGTAAAGTTCAATGATTTTATCCATGGCTTTATTACACTCTTTCTTTGTTTCATCAAAATAGTTGTAAGGTTTGAAACCCTTTAAATGATTCATAATTTCAGACGCCAAATGTTCTCCACCATCCGAAACTTTTGGGTGTAATCTAAGAGTTTTTAATAATTCAAGTTTATCAACTAATCCGTTAACACCATTTCTTCTAATTGTAACACCATCAATATAATCTTCTGACTCATCGTCACCCATTATTTCATCCAATGTTTTAACATTTCCACCGTGGCAGAATTTTCTATCTTCTTTTTCTTCAGATTGTTCAATCATGTAAAGTTTTTTGATTGAATCAATTTCTGATTCCGTAATTGTAAATCTTTTAGTTCCCATGTCTATAAATATATCAATAATTATATTATTTCATGAAGAAACCTCATTTTTTCTTCGTTAGTTAGTTCTTCTGTTGTAAAAGAGAATGGGTCGTACCCTAAAATTAGGAAAAATTGTTTATGATACTCATAAACTTTTTTAGCGGTTTCCATAGTATAAAGTGAATTAAATTTATATGGTCGAGAATTAATATAGTTATTTTTGGATAAAAAATTATCAATATACCCTGAAGATAATAGGGTACTCTCTTTAATAAAATCAATTTTACTAATATCTTCTATGATGTTTTCCATTCTAATAAAATTAGATGGAATAGTTACATCAAAATTATATTTTGAAATGTAACTGTCAAGAATTACTTTATTCCTTTTAGACTCAATCCCAAATTTTGGTTTTATTTCTTTATAAGAAAATAATTCATTTATGAAAATTGTAAAATTATCAACCATTAAGTTATGTTTATCTTTAA
>CAZLXA010000033.1:0-5204 GCA_964563715.1 uncultured Candidatus Saccharibacteria bacterium
TCATCAAGAATCAATATGTTTGTGCTTGCAGAGTTCTTTAATTTGGCAACAGCACGCCAAGTCAACATCAATGCCATATCAATACGTTGCTTTTCACCTTCGCTGAATGATGCATACGTGAAATCATCACGATGGCGAGACTTGATTGTTTCTTTGAATGATTCATCAAGATTGAAGTTTACAAAAAACTCTAATGCTGCAAGATACTTGTTAACTAGCTTATTGATGACTGGTATGTATTGACGAATAATTTTCGTTTTGATACCTGTGTCTTTCAGTAAATTTGTTGCGACTTCATAATATAAACGTTCTTCAGAGATGATTTTAATCTCAGATTCCAATTCGGCAAGTTCTTGATTCATTGATTCAAGTTTTGTTTGTTCCGTTTGCAAGTCATCTTTGACTAGCGACAATCTTTTAATTTCTTTTTCAACGCTTTCAATGTATCTACGATTGGCTTTAATCTCACTTTGTTCAAACGTCAATTGTGAATTTAATGTTTGAATTTGTTCTGCAATTTTTCCAATTTCATCACATCTAACATTGAGCGTGACAATCTCGGTATCAATCTTTTTCAATGCATCATTAACTTCTTCAAGTTTTTTAGTTCGCTCTTCAATAATATGTAATTTGTATTCATCACCAATTGTCTGTTTACATGTTGGGCAATCATTGTTATCGTGATAGAATGAAATATCAGTATTAACTTTCTTGAGTGTTTTGCCTAAACTAAGTTTGACGCCTGAAAATTTTGTTATCTTTCCATCAACTTTATCTTTGTCTGAAATCTGTATACATAGATCAGACAAACTTTGATGTAATGTTGTGCAGTTAGTTTCACTCACTGCAACTAAATGTTGAATGTTTGCAATGTCTTGTTGTTTAGACGAAAGCTGTGCTGCATTACTTTTCTTTAATGAATCTATAAATTGAATTTGATATTGAATCTTCTCACCCTTTAAATCAACCGCATACTTTGTCTGAGAATGTTTTTCTTTCAGCAATAAAAACTTATCTTTAAGAACACCATTCATACGTGAGAAGATTTGAATGTCCAACAAGTCTTCAATGATAGAACGCCTATCGCTTGCAGACAACTGCATAAATGGTGTGAATGATGCTGAACCCAACAGAACAATTTGGGTAAACGATTTGTAGTTGAGTTTGAGAATGAATTTCTCTAGATGTTCTTGATAGTCTTTGACTGCTGCATCTTGATTGATTAGGTGTCCATTGCAGTAAATCTCAAATAAGTTTGGCTTAATGCTACGCACAATTTTATATGACTTGTTGCCTGTGTCAAATTCTATTTCAACAGTACAATCTTTCTGATTGATTGTATTGACAAGTTGTCCTTTGTTGATATTACGAAATGGTTTACCAAACAGAACAAAGCATAATGCATCAAGCATTGTAGACTTGCCTGAACCATTAGATCCAACAATCAACGTAGTGTTGTTGCCATCTAAATTGATTTCAGAAAAGAAATTGCCGGTACTTAGAAAGTTTTTCCATCTTAAATTGCGAAAAATAATCATTATATGTTTTCTGTGGATAGTGCCTCAACATAGAGTTCACGCATCAGGGTTTTCAATTTGTTAGGATCATTGACACTCAAACTTTGCGCATCAATAAATTTAGAGAGAATAGACATGGTGTCTTCAGCTTGATTAACAATGTCTTCATCTTCTGTTTCACTAAATTCTGTAAAGTCTTCAACAATTGTAACATCAACTGGACCTACTTTATATATTTCATCAACAAGTTTTTCAAATAAGTATGGGTCTTGTTTATTCACAACAACAACTTTCACATAAGCATTTGCATACTTAGAGAAATCCATAATCTTTAAATCCTCAATCTTCAGCTTGTCAGTGCCATTATCATCATAGTTAACTTTATAAAACATTCTGTGAGGATTGTTTATGTATTCAACTTTCATGCTCTCGGTATCTAGAACAGCAAATTTCTTTTGATCTTGATAGTCTGACCAAAAGAGTTCATATGGAGTTCCCACATACGTGATGCTATCATGTTCGGAAAACGTGTGATAGTGTCCGCTGAACACTCTATTATAGTTGCTTAAAAACTTATAGTCAATTCCATCATGGCTATCTACACCTCTAGACAATGGAAATCCTGAAAGCTCAAAATGTCCCATACACATTGATGAGGTGCTGTTCCTGATAAACTCAAATACTTCTGTTTCATTGCTTTTGCAAATCCATGGTACCATATCAATTTTAATTCCATCAACTTCTAGTGTGCCAGGTTTCTGCCAAAGCACAACATTGTGATAGTCTCTCAACAACAAGTCTGGTGAATTAATTTCTAGACTTTCTTTCCAAAAGATATCGTGATTGCCAATCAATGCGTGAACGGTAATGCCTTCTTCAACACATCTGTCAAAGAAATACCTGCGGCTTTCCATCAACGAATGAAAGTTAATATACTTTCGTCTGTCAAATAAATCGCCAAGCTGAATGATTGTTCTTACACCACGTTCTGCTAATTCTGGAAAGAATGTTTCATTATAAAATTTTTCATAGTAAGCATGAAACGTTTTGGAGTCATTTCTGACACCGAGGTGAGTATCCCCGAGCAAACATATTCTCATTGGCACCCTCTTTTTAATGGACCACTAGTGCCAATCCTTGAAGTAGGATCAATACCATTCAAGTAATATTTCATATAAAGGTGTTTAGTGATACCCGTAGCTTTCATTAGTGCATTCCATCCATAATAAGTAATTTCATTATATACAATTTCACGTTTAACTTTATCGCCACCCTTCACAGCTTTACTTTTTTGCATTGTAATAAATTCATCATGCGTTTGTGTTTTTCTTGATTTTGTTTTACCCTGCATTGCTTGTATTCGTTTGGCAGCCGTTTCTGGATTTGCCCATTGAGTTAATGCTGCCTTTTTATTTTTTTCGGATGCTTTTTCTGGATTATTTTTTATCCATTCTTTAAGACCACATTTACCATAGTTTGGATTAAGATTTCCAGAAACATCTCTTCCAAAGAATCCGTTAACTTTGGCATAAGATTCATTCACCCATTCTTTAGACTTCACGACACTATATTCAATCTGCATTCTCAATTCTTCCTGTAGGGCTTCATCACGGAGTTCGTGATATGAAATAATTTCCGTAGAAAAAAGATTAGGATTTTCATTCAATTCATCTTTCCATAATTTTTTCCACTTACGTGAACTGACCGAGCCCCTATATCCTTCTGAAACTCGTTCTATTGTTGATGACCCGATATACTTTGCTGGAAATTTATTTCCCAAATAAGTTGTTATATAAACGCAGTATTTCATTTAATTCTCCTTGTGTGATGTATTTATAATACTACACATTTTGGGTATCAAAATGTCTTTTTATCGGTGTGAAATTCGTTGCCCCTGCTTCTTCATTGTTGAACCTAATGACTTGTCAATTATAGCACGGATCTCAGTCAAATGCAACACGGCAGCATCCTTAAGATTTTGTGGTGATTTTTTGTCGTTGACAATCTTTATCCAGTATTCAAGTTGGGCTGGTATTGGTGTCTGCATTATCGTTCTCCAGAAATTCATCAAATATAGTTTCTGCTTTTTTCTTCCTAGGCTTTGCGCTTGCAATCTTTTTCTCTTTATTCACTTCAAATGCTTTGATAAAGTCACTAATGAATTCTTCACTGTATGAGTCGTGCATTACTCCGTTTAGACTTGAAGAAACATAGTCTTCACCATTATTTTCAATGAGTGATGTGATGATTAGATTGTCCATGCTCTTGTACTTGATGTACAAATGTTTTTTCTCTTTTTGGATTCTACGCAAGAATGCATAGTAGATGATTTGTGTAAAGTACGCAAATGGATTCTTAGACTTCTCTGGATCAAAGTTGTCAATGTACAGTAGACAGTTTTCAATGCCGTCAGATACCATATCTTCTTTGAATGTGTAGTTTGCAAAGTTTGGCTTTCGTGCCAAGTGCGTGGCAATCTTAAACAAGCATTCTCCAATGTATTCGGGTACTCTTGGACGTTCTCCATTTATTGTTTTTGCTTCTTGAACCGATGCACGAAAAACAACCATCTCTTGTAGGAAATGTTCATTGTTTACGTAATGTTTTACTTTTGCTGTTTTATCGGTACTGGTAGTAATGCTCATGTTTCACCTCAATTAGTTGACAAACACTTGACAATGAGTTATTATCACTGTGTTCCCTTTGATAAAGACTTAATGTAATATATGATTATTAGATGAAGGCAACGATGCCCTTAGTCTATCAATCTCTTCTTTGATTTCAGACATTCTATCGGCTGATTGAATTTCTATCACATCTTCTTCACTTGATTCAAATTCTTCATATGCTTCACCATAGAATCTTATGATTTCTGATGTTGCTTCAGATACCGAAACAATACTTTGTTTAAATATTCTAGAAGGCAAATCAAAATTTGTAAGTAGATCCCACTTCATCATAGACAAACTGAAAGTATCGTCATCAGAATTTTTAAGAACAATATTAACTTTCATGGGACGATGAACTTCAATATAGCTTCTACTTTCTTCAACAATATTTCCAATGAGAGTATCACCGTTTGTTAATTTCAGTACTTTGCAAAGCATTATTATTCCTTTAAATTTAACGTGTAAATTTTATATTCAAACTTTTCATCGTTGTAAATTTTCATACGTTCAATAAAATGTTCTAATGTAAAATTCTTTCTACTCTTGTGCGTCATGTCATCCGATATGTCATACAGAATAGCTTCTTTCTTATTATCTCCCAAACGCAATCCTCTGCCAATAGACTGTAGTGTTCTAATCTTACTTTTACTCGGTGAAGCAAAAATAACATTGTGTAGATTACGAATATTAATGCCAGTAGAGAATGTTCCGTATGATGCTACGATGATTGCATTTTCTTCATTCTCAGTAATTCTACGAACTTCTTCTCGTTCATCTACTCCAACAGCGCCATGAATAAAGAATACGGGTCTATTTTCTTCTACTGCATCTTTAATCATATTATACAATACTTTACCGTGTTTGTCAACAAACTGATACAGTAGAAGAGTATTGCCTTCTAGACTCAGAGCTAGATTTTTAATGAATCTATTACGTGAAGGTTTACCTATAATATAATTTATCTCATCTTGATATTTAAAATTCTTACCTAGCTTGCATGATTCTTCGTTATGCTTAA
>CAZLXA010000034.1:0-4972 GCA_964563715.1 uncultured Candidatus Saccharibacteria bacterium
TGAGCACGTACCAGAAGTTCACGGCGCTCGCCGATGGCCAGCTGGATCAGCTTATTGAGACCGGGGACTGGCTTTGGAGCGAAACGAAGAAGGATTTTGTCCAATCAGTTTCGGTTCGCTACGCCGGGGATCGCGTCACGATCTATGGTCACACGGACGATCCGTCTTATTATATTGAGAGGATCTACCAGCAATTACCGGCCGGGGAGAGCCGTCTTTTGAGTTATCAGCGGATCGAAGCGACTGGGACACCGGTCTCTCTATCGATTCAATACGATGATGAGAAGGGAACGCTGACGGTGATCGACCGGTCCTCAAGCGGTGCGACGTCTTCTGCGACCGTTAATTTCTGGGAGTACCGTCTGACGGATCGAAATGAGCGCGGCGATCTTTTGGCGGTCGGAGAACTGGAGAATAAGCTCACCGGCGCCAAAGTTCTTTCCCGGATGGACATTACCGCGACCACGTATAAGGTCACTTATCCTCAGAATCCGCTCCAGCTTCTTACTTTCGAGCGTCTTGAGAACGGTGGTTTTGGCCGCGTGCTTCGTTATCGTGATACCGGCATTGATCTGGAGTATGTGTACGCGCTAGATGACGCGACCGGTGTTGAGACGCTCACGGTTTTGAATTACACGTCGAATACTTTTGTGAAGATGAGTTTTATCGAAGGGACGGCACCGAGCGCATCGAGCGGGTTGATCGATAGCCCCAAGAATATTCTCGAAGCCGGGACGTTCACGCTGACCGGGACCAATCCTCAATATAAGAAGCTTCTGGAGAAGGCCCCGAGCGGCGAGTGGCTCGTCATTGACCCAAGCGACGGACGGATCTTTGACGTCTACGCGGCGTTTCCGACAAGCGAGTGGGGCGGTATTAAACGGAGTCGCGGGCCGCCTTACGCGGGAGCCACAACCCTCGTGGACTATCTCTACGAATACGAGAGTGGTCCTTCGAGCCGTCGCGTTTACGCCTACGATGTCAGCAACCTCCTTTACGCCTTTTACGATTTGAAAGATCCCCAAGCTCCTCGTCTTTTAGAGCAAGGCACGCTCGTTCTTGATGATGCCGGGAAAGTTCTCTCGCGCGCTGCCACGAAAACTTACAATGCCGAGGTGCTCGGCCCGGTGAGCGTTCCTTCGTCTGTGTATGATACGGATCTGGCTTTCGCACAGGCCCAAACCGCGCTTCAGGCGCGTCTGAACAGCGCTGCCTCGATCCAGACCGTTCGCATTTTGACCGATCCCGGGACGCCCACGCTCATGACCGCGGTGCTCAAGTCCGGTGCCGTAGAATATTTTTATTCCTGCACGATCCCGATCGCTCCCGATTCCCCGGCGGTTCTGTCGAAGACCCGCACCCCGGAGGCGGGTGGGACGACTTTCGCGATCGTTACTTATGACGCCCTGGGTCGCAAGACGAGCGAATCGCTTGAAGCCTCGGACGGCACCCTGACTCTTCAAGTGACTTATCGTTACGCGACGGCGGATGACAAGACGATCGCCGGGGACGAAATCCTCGTGCTCGATCACAAGACTCGCACGTTCCGCATCGCTCGTTTGAATGCCGATCAATCTCTGGGGGCGACATTACGCGCGGGTTTTTATGATGACGCCGCCAAGATCTATTCCATTCAAGGTCCCGGTGACACGGAAGCCAAATGGTACACGTACGGTGCCGGCGGGGAGCTTTTGACAAAAGATGACGCGGCGACCACGCGTCCCGTTCGCGGTCCTCAGCCCGGGAAAGGCTGGCGCCGTCCCGGGGGCGAGAACACGAACGTGGAGGCCTTGATCCAGGCCCTTCGCCGAAAATTCCGGACTTATCAGGAGTGCGCGGAAGAACGCCTTCGCAGTCAGGGAAGCATGGGGATCGCGTGCGAAGAGATGCTGGATGCTGTGGGCGGTCTTCAGAAGAAGATCGAGGATGAACAATACCGCGGGATCGGAGCTCCCGGAAGAGGCGGGAACGGCAATAACGATCTGAATTATCACAATCCCGCGTCGACCCCGGCGTATGTCGCGGCTCTCGCGGGGTTCGGGAGCGCGCCGGTCGATAATCCCAATGCGCAGGTGCTCTACACCAATGCCGCCAAGACCGCCGCGACGATCTCTTTGAACGGACTGGTTCAGGATTGGACCGCCGGCGTGGATGGCGTTTTCGGGAGTGGTGACGATGAGCTTTCGAAAGTGACGGAGACCGGGGCGAAGACCACCTGGTATTACACCGACGGTCGTGTGTCTCGGGTGACGACCCAGGTGGGCACTCTTGAAACAGAACTTGCTCGTTATGAATATCCAGCGTCCGGTTCGCTGACGGTGCTTCAGGCCGATGGCGCTCGTTACGAATACAGTTACACGGATGAGAAAGATCCGGTGGGTTCCTCGACGCTTGTGAAAGCGGAGTTTGACCGAAGCGGCTCTCATTATGTGGAGACTTACGCCGGGGGCCGTTTAAGTGTTCTCGAAAAAGACGGGGTCCGTACCGACTATGCTTATGACCCCGCGTTGAATCAAGCGGTTCTCACGTCAAAGACCGGGACCCGGATCGTGGATCTTGGCGGGGACGGGACTCTCGGAACCGCGGATGATTATCTTTTGGGCGGGACGGACACCACGCTTCGTGTTGAAAAAGACGTTACTGAAAAACTTCTGAGTATTGAGGACCTGACGAATGGCACGGTCACGACCTTTGAATATAGCGGCCCTGAAGTGTCGATCGCGACGAGTTGGACTACGGGTGGCGTGATCCATGAGACGACGGTGGCTCTTGGCGCGGACGGGGCTCTCGGCACCGCGGACGACAAGCTTCTTTATAGTAGCGGGATCTACAACGGCAATCTGTTCGCGGAGACGTTTGACGCGAACGGACACATGACCTCGTGGGAGGGTTTCGTCGAAGTCTCGCGCGTTGATGCGGACGGCCGGTTCTTGAGGACGGACGGGACGATCGCAATGACCGAACGGGAAGCCGCAAAAGACCTCGTACATCAATGGATCACTTATACCTGGACGAGCACGGAAACGTCCGGTGCCGCCTCTCTTCCGGAAGCCGAGCGCGGGGATGGATTGGACTGGGCGGTCATCATTTCGACCTACTATATAGAAGGCACGAAGCGCACTCTCGAAGGCCAGATGACCTACAAGGTCGGAGCGGATGACCGGTTTGGGACGCCTGATGACCTCTTAACCCTGGCGCAAGGCTATGACGCGGCGAACAAGCTCCATTTTGAGCAGACGTATGATGCCCAGGGCCGTATCCTCATTTACAAGAATCAGGATACGGGCGATGAACTTCGTTACACCTATGATGACACGGCGAAGACCGTGACGCTTAAATCGAGCGGAGATTATTTCCGTCAGGTTTATAAATTCGATGACAAGCATCCCGGTGATTTCGCGTTTGCCCGGCTGACGGAGGAAGAGCGGGACGGGATCCTTCGAAAATGGGACGAGAGCGAGCAGGAGATCTCCACGACCGATGCGAAGACCGGTCTTGCGGTCCAGTCCAAGAGCGGTCGTTTCGTGACCTCGGTGACCAGTAAAGAAGGCATCACCACTTTCTTTCAAGACGGCGTGATTCTTTCCGTCGTGAAGAAAGACGGGACGGTGCTTCGCACTTACTCTCACATCGTGGATCCTGTGACCGGGGAACTGACGGACGTCAATTTCGAAGGGAAAGGGACGCTCGCGAAAGTCTCGATTTGTTTGTCGGGCGAGACGGGTGCCTGTTCGAACTATCGTGTGATCTACGAGAACGGGATCATGCTGGAATATCAGCTGCAGAATAATCGTCCGGTACTCGTCTGGGTCGGCGATCCGTTGGGGATCGAGTTCACGCAAACGACGGACTCGAAGACCGGGGATCTGACCCTTCGTTATAACGACGGCCGCACCAGTATTTATTCTCAGGTGGCCGGGTTCTATGAGATCCAGCGTTCGATCAATCTTCGGGGCGAGGTCGAGAATTATTGTTACTACGGCTCCAGCACGTCGTCGGCTTGTCAGCCGGTCGATCTTGCCTCTTCGCAAGGCAAGATCCAGGCCGCGATCGCGGCGCTTCCGGCGACGGGGGTGGATACCGGTACCGCGACCTTCACGGCTCCGGACATAAAAGCCGGGGACCCGGGCCTTGATTTTTCAGTCCGCGCGGACGGTACGATCGTCTTTTACGCGGCTCGGGATAAGAAGGAGTGGCAGGAGATCCCGAGCGCACTTTTCACTCTTTCCGAGTTCGGCCGCGTGACGTTCAATCAGTTCGACGGGATCAAGGTCACGCAGACGATCGAGCTCCGGGCGGATGGAACGCTTGTAAGCGTGACGAAAAATGATGCCGAAGGCCGGGCGAGCAACGTCTATCGTTTTGATGAAGGGGGGACGAAGATCCTGGGTCACAGTATCTACTCGTATGTTTCCACGGATAAAGAGAACGAAGACTACCGTCTTTTGAAATCGGTGGAAAGCTACAACGTGGCCGACCTGAACAAACGTTCGATCACGGAGATCACCGGGACGATGGGCACCCTGGAAAGCAAGGTCCAGTACCTGGCGCGCCACGCGGAAGCCCCGAAAGAGGATCCGAAGTCGTCGATCAATGAGGCGACGCTCGGCCGTTTCGATTATCTCGGGATGGGGCTTGTGGATTATACGGAATCGTATCGTCGGCCGCTCGTTGCGGGCGGGGTTCCTGTGTTTCTGTCCAGCGTTCAGCAGCAGTACAACATTTTCCAGCTGGCTCGAAGCGTGACTTACAAGAACTTGAGTGGATCGACGGCTTGCGGTTCTGGATTTTCGGGTTGCGAGATCACGTCTTTTGATGAATTCACTTATTTAGCGGGAAGCGATACCGTTGATTTCACAAGCCGCTATTGGGTTACCGGCAACGCGCTTGAGAACAAAACGCTTCAGAGCGTTTTCCGGACCGAACAGGTGGACGATCGCACGACCCTGACGCATGATTTCGGGAAAGATTT
>CAZLXA010000035.1:0-4439 GCA_964563715.1 uncultured Candidatus Saccharibacteria bacterium
TGCGTGGCAGGATGCTTCATTCACCAATGAAACCCTTATTGCTGCTACACTTTGTTGTATGCCGTTTTTCTTCATTCTATCATGAAGTTGGCGAACATATCTATCATTACACCAATAAATGCAATACTTACTCCAAAGATGAAAAGATGGAGGGTTTTATTGTAATATGTCTCGGCTTTTTCTCTCGGATATTTCATTTGCAGCACCCTGTTTAACACTATTATGAGGCAAATGATTCCCGTTAAAATACAAATCCCGATCACATATGAAGCCAGGTTGCCTATAGAGCTGTCGGATTTTACAAATGAAGTGGCGAAATTGAGTATAAAACCTAAAATGATACCTGTAGCCGTAACCATGGGTTGGCGGTATGCCTGAATTTTGTCTTCCATATTTTGCATGTTCTGTTTTCTGAAATTACTTTAAGCAAATATAATGTTCTAATGGTTACTCGAATTTGTATGATACAAACAATCCGAAATTGGAAAAAGGTTCATCGTCAGCCGATGAGGTTGATATACCAGTGCCAAATCCGAATTGTACTTTTTTGCGGTAGCTTAAACCCAGGTATCCCAGCAATGACAACTCTCGATAACCATCATTGAACCAGTTTCCATTTGCCATAAGCAGAGAATAAGGGTGCCATATTTCAGCTTTACTCCAATACTTTTCAAAATAGAGATCAAGGTCCAAACCTACAGTGCCATAGTTCAGGGAATAAGTAATAGATGGAATAACTGAAATATCCGTTGAGCTGTTTTCAATTCCCCAATAGATTCCCAGGTGTGGCAGGATGTCATCATTGGTAAAAGAATTTCCTAAAGCCAACCCAAAATTGCCAACCAGCTCATAGGTCAGGGTATGATAATAATCAAACTGAGTTTGCCCAATGCTATCGTACGATGCATTTACATCAAGCATTCCGTAATACGATAAACTACTGCCGGGTGAGAAGTTTCGCTGATAAACAGCATTGAATTCAAACCCTTTGTGCCCAACCAATGACTGAATACCAATTTGTGCCATTGCTGCGGCAGGTATTGACAGGGATGCTGCCATTAAAATCAGAAAACGAATCTCCTTCATATCCTTAAAGCAGGTAATCCTTAACTTCCTCAGCCGCCCTGAATCCGCTTGCCATGGCATGGTCAATGGTTGGAATGCCTTCAACATCAGCATGTGCGAAAAATATACGTTCCAGTGGCTGACGAGAAAGACGGCGTTCCTTTGAGAAAACCCAACCTTTTTTGGGTACCGAAAAGGCATGGCCCCAGCGGTAAAGATGAAATCCGGTAACGGTTTCACGCACGCCGGGAACGGTTTTGTCAAAATCTTTCAGAATTTTTGTCTGCCATTCCTCAATGGAGGGCGACAACATCTGGCTTCTGTCGTCAGCCGTCATAGGGCAATAAGCGGTAAGCACATTGTTCCGGTTTGCGGGAGCTTTCAATGGATCTGCGTGTGTGGTCCAGTCGGCAACAATAAAGTCGCTCATAATAAAATCGCCCACCAGCTGATTGGAATAAGCCAATCCTTTGGGTGTTCGTGTAACTTCGAGGTTTGCAACCACATAACTGGCATATTCAAATTCCAGGGCGGCTAACATTCGCTCTTTGGGCAAATCGGCGATTAGATATGGTGTCATGAACTGAGGCGCTGCAAAAATAGCCGTATTTGCCTTGTATCCTTTGGCTTGTCCGTTTTCAACCACACCCACCAGCACTTCATTGTTGTTTTGTTTGATTTGGGTTACGATGGTATTCGTTTTCAGTTGGCTTTGAAGGAGTTTGGCCGTGAGTGTTTCTGCAAAAAAAGCATTACCGCCGGGAAAGCCTATGGAAAGTTCGCCCGGGTCAGCCGCAAGCAGTTCGTCAGCTAAAATATCAAGGGCAGCCCAGGCTGAAATTCTGTCGTGCCCTAAGCCGTAAGCCGATTTCAGCAGCGGGTCAAATATTTTTACCATTTCCAGGCTCCAGCCTTTTGAAACTGCATATTCTCCCAGCGTCATATCATCCAGCGCACGCATCTTTTTGTCCTTGCTCGAATAATCCACAGGGCAGTCAAAAGTCGCGTTGCCTTTTGCATCTCGCCAGTCATACAGTTTTTCAAGTTCCGCTTCCAAAGCCGATAGGTCGTTTTTAACCTTTTGTGAAACCGGAAGTTGGTCAATTCCGTCTTTTTCGAACGGATCGGATACCCATTTCCCTTCCATAAAAATCTGGTCGTAAGGCGGACGGAGAACATGCTCGGGATTAACGGTTATTTTCTTTGTTTTTTTATCTACGGTTATGAACTTTAAATCTTCATACAGTTCGGTCATATTCTCATCAAAGGGGTACGATGGATAAGCCGAAGCCCTTGCAGCTGTAATTCCGTTAATGGTATCGGAACAGCATAATCCTCCCATCCTTTCATCCTTTTCGAGCACAAGAATATCATTTACTCCCAGCCGGTTCAGTTTCCAGGCAGCTACAAGCCCGCTCATGCCGCCACCAATCACAATGCATTGATAAAGATGATTTTCAGGCTCCGGCAGCCCGCCTAATTCGCCCCTCCATATTTTGTGGCATTGGCTGAAATCGTATGTTTTGTCAATTGAGATACCTCTGCTATCACTTGTCAAATGGGTATTTCCAGCTATATTTTGAATTACAGAAGCTATTCCTTTCAAAGGATTTAATGCAAGTACAGCGCCGCTTACCAATACTCCATTGATAAAATCCCTGCGGGTAAATTCAATTGATGAACGGATTTCTTTTTGCTTATCCTTTTTCATTTAGAGCCTGTTTAAAAAATTCATTTAATGATCAATAGGTCGATAATTGAATATAGAATCCAAAAGTCAGAATTTACTCAATAAACATTATTCTGCATACCTGCAGATATTCAATGTATTCTGAATTCTGAATTCTGAATTCTAAAGGATCAAGAATTCAAGAAATATAAACAGTCTCATATTCATTCAGTATAAATATCCAGCAATGGGTGATGTTCGCCATTAAAGAGTTTCGAAACAAGTTCGCCAAAAAGAAAAGCAACATTTACTCCTTGTCCTCCATTGTAACCAAGTGCATAATAAACGTTTTTATTTTTCCCTGTAACACCAATCCGTTCATTTTTACTATGGGTCTCGCAAATAATACCATCCCAGGTATTTTCAATTTTAATTCCTTTGATGGATGGATAAAGTTCGCCAATACGTTTTGAAATTTGAGCTTCAATCTTTTTAAGGTCGCCCGGGTAAAGCAATCCGTCATCTTCGTTGTATTCTACACTACCGCCTCCAATTACAATTCTACGGTCGGACGTCATTACCATATGATATGTGGCATCTGCATCGGTTCCTGCATATTGGTCGTCGTACCATGAAATTTGGTTTTTCCAGCCAACACTTTTAAACTGTTCTTCTGTAAGGGGTTCGGTTACTGATACTTGTGTGTGCGAAGGTTCAATATCTTCCTCCAAAAATCCTAATGTTTTAGAAGCGTACGCATTAGCTGCAATGACAATATTTTTTGCTTTAACCTGATGTTTTTTGTCTTTCACTACAACTGGCAAAGTGATGATTTCACCTTCGGTATAACCCCAAACCGGACTGTTTTCATAAATAGTGACACCGGCATCTTCTGCCAGTTTTTTAAGTGCTGCTACCAATTTTGCCGGATTTACGGTGCCTCCGTTAGGGTCATAAACCGCACCAACCAACCCTGGTGAACCAAGCATACTGATAGCTTTTTCTTTTTCCCAGTATTCAACAGGCATTCCCAATTCCTGAGCAGCTTCTACATATTCTTTTGAACTTTCAATATTATCAGGATTGAAAATTCCCAAACACTGACCATTTAGCACATAGCCTGGATCAATACCGGTAGATTCGGCCAATGCTTTTATGCGTTTCATGCTGGCAACCGTAATATCATAAATTTCCTTATGATGCTTTTTATGTTCGCCCATCACAAAACCGCCCTCGCTGTAGGTTTGAGCCAAAACAAGAGCACCGTTTCGGCCAGAAGCCCCGTTTCCAACCCGTTTAGCTTCAAATATAACTACGTTAAGAGAAGGATTTGATTTTTTGATATGGTAAGCTGCAGATAAACCTGTAAATCCACCACCAATTACGGCCACATCTACTTCGATATCCTTATCCAAACCCGGATTGACATCAGGTAAAAATTGCGCCCAATAGCTATTGTTCTCATCATAAAATTTTGAAGGATTGTAAGTTTCTTTTTCTACGGTTTGGCTTTTGCAACTGCTTAACGAAAATGAAAAGATAAGTATAATGATAAATAGAAAGTGGCTGTTTAAAGGTTTCATTTTTTTGATTGTTAAATGATTTATAAAAAGTTTTTTGATGTTTCTGCTTTATTGGTCTTCCGTAAAATGGCTAACGGTCGGCGGCATGAAATCGTTGGGGATTGCGGGCTACTATCCTGTCC
>CAZLXA010000036.1:0-4403 GCA_964563715.1 uncultured Candidatus Saccharibacteria bacterium
GATGAAGATAACATCGACAAAATTTATTAAAGGAGTTGTTGGAGACGACAATATTTTAGCTAGTGACATTCCTCAAATTGCTTTTATTGGACGCTCAAATGTTGGTAAATCTAGTCTTATAAATGCAATTACAAACAGTAAAACATCAAGAACAAGTTCATTCCCGGGAAGGACTCAGGAAATAAATATCTTTCTGGTGAATGATTCTTTTTATTTAGCCGATCTACCAGGGTACGGATTTGCCCGATCTTCAGGATTAGGGAGAGAGAAAATTGGAGAATTAATAGACTCTTATCTTTTTAACTCAATTTATACCCAGAAAAAAGTTGTGATGATCATTGATGCGAATGTTGGAATGACGGAAAAAGATTTATTGATGTTAAGGGAATTAGAAAATTATAAGAAAGATTTTATTATAATTGCAAATAAAATAGATAAAATGACCCAATCTGAGCACCATAAAAAAATGAAAGAAATCCGAGAATTGGCAGGTAGTCATGAAGTAATTCCCTTCTCAACAAAAAAAAGAAATGGAATTGAAAAATTAATAGATGAAATCTTTAGCTAATATAATATAAAAAACCTCTTACATAAGAGGTTTTTTATATTATATTAGCTTTTTTAATTTTTTCTCCACAAAATCATCAATGCCATCAATGTTTTCTTTAATCTCTTTAAAGATGGCTTCTTCTTTTTCATTTAAATTTCTATCAACTTTAACCTTCTCAAGTAATTTTAATTGATCATTTAATTCTTCTTTCAAAAGAAGCATCGCCTTGTGAACTTCTATTGTCATCTCCTTGGATTCCTTCTCAATCTTTTTCTTCAGGCCAAAATATTTATGCCATCCCATATAAAGAAGAATAAAAATTATTAATAATAAAATTATTGTAATGATAATTCCTAGAAGTGGATAAATAATTGATAATGAAATTTTTACTGCTTCTATTTGATTTACTTTTAAATATATATGCTCTGAGGGATCACTTTTAATTGAATCAGTAAATACAGTTTCTGCCCATATACTAATACTGCCAATATTTTTTATCTTATCTGTCATCACAGAAAATGTCCCATCTTCTGAGGTTGTCTGTGTATATCTTTTTATCTCTTTTCCCTCGGATTCCAAAATAACATTTACTTGAGTGCTTGAATAATTAGTCTTACCCAAAATTGTTACAGACTCTCCAGTCGTTATCTCATTTGAACTTAAGGAAATAACCGGAATAGTTATCATAGAGCTCGTAAACATTACACTTGATTGTGTTTTATTGCCTGCCTTATCGTATGCTTCAACAACTAAATTATGATTTCCTTCTTTCTGTACAGGAAGATTATATTTTTCATTAACCAAATCATCAATTGTCACTTTGAAAGCAAGGTCATTGTCTATTTTAAGAACATAATAATCTATTCCCGAGGTTACATCTTCTGCGTTTAATTTAACTAAATTTTTCCCATCAACTTTTTCTATTATAGGATTAAAAGCAAGCGGTGCGGTTGAATCCACCTTGATCTTATAATGAGCAATGGTACTTCCACCGGCTGAATTAAAGTACTGCAGATGGAAATAAGATATTCCGTCTGAAATATTATTAAGAGTTTTTTGGGTTACAGAATTATCATAACTTACAGTTGGACTTGAAGTAGCAACTTTATTGAAAAGTGTTTTAAGGGTAGTTACCGTACTTGGAATTTTCCAGTTGAAAGTGGCAGTATTACTTGCATACCAGAGATCAGAATTTGGATGTGTTTCTGACATAATAACAGGCTTAACAGGAACTCCCTTATTATTAGACACTACAGGAATTTCAATTTCTTTTTGAATACCTATTTGTACAACACCAGAATTTTTCGAAGTCAAAATATCTGTACCTAAACCATCATTTTCTCTAACTGCCCCATCTGAGAATATGATTGAGGCTGTACCTTGTTTCTTGGCTTTAAAAGTAATAGTGGCAACATAACCACTCCCACCAGTAAAACCAGGATTTGGCACACCGCCATTAAAACTTATTTTACCTGTTTGATTGGAAAATTTCGGTTCTTCTACCCATAATGTAAAAATAGATGATCCCTTGGTTATGGAAATAACTTCAAGCATATCGACTGGAAATTGAATTGTCGCCTCTCCATTATTTACCGACTTACCTTCTGTGTTGATATTAATTTTTACAGAAACAATATTTCCAACCGAAACAGTCGAAGGACTTGGGAGTATAGACAAACTTGCAGCATAAATTTTATTAGTAAAAACAAATAATAATATTACTAATAAAAATGCTCTGAATAAATATTTAATTTTATTGCTCTTTTTGAACATTTTTTTTATTTCTTTTTATTGTCTTGAAAATAAACCAAATAATAATTATTGCCAGTAAGATTAAAATAAAATTCAAAGAAAAACCGAAAATCATAAATCCAGGATTTTTATAAACTGAAATAGTTTTATTTCCAGCCTTGTCGTATGCTGTAACTTTTAGATTAATATCACCTTCTCCTTGATTTTCTAAAACATACATACTTCCACTTCGAATTGCCGGTTTGTCATTTTCTGAAACTTCGTAATAACTTATACCCGATTGATTATCGACAGCCGTAAAAAAAGCAAATCTTTTTCCTTCAAATAATGTTTTATCCTTACCAATAACGATATCAAAATTCTCTGGGTTAGTTTTATCACTTGAAACAAGAGCTGACCATTCATTGTTTGGTGCTAATGCCCCGTTTTTAGGTAAGACCTTTATCTCTAAATCATTTATTTCAACTTGAACTCTGGTACCCTTACCATCATTTGCAAACACGGCAATATTCTTAGGAGAAATTTTTATGTCACCTTCTTTATTTGCTTCTAAAATTATATTAAATAAAATAGCTTTATCTAAATCAAAACCCCCAGGTACCCCACCAACGAAAGATATAGTTTTCCCATCATTTGAAAGTGAGGGAGTTCTAGGCCATAGACTTAAAATGGATTTAGCTAAACTAAAATCGTTAACTACTAAATTTTCATTATTTAGCTCTAAAACAAAATCTCCCTCTACACTATTTATACTTGTTTTGTTTGAATCAATTTTTGCACTGACAATAAAAATATCTCCAACTGAAACAGTATTTTTTGTTGTTTCTAAATAAATGTTGGCGGCACTTGCTATACTAGGAATAAAACTAATAAATAAAAACAAAACTATGTATTTTAAAATATATTTTTTCATATTCTACTTTGTAATTATGCTTAGCATAATTTTAATTTATAATACTAACTAATAATTATTTATCCCATTCATACAAAAGTATCGAGAAATCCACTGAATCAACCTTATTATCTTTATTTATATCTACATAAATATTTTTAAATGGTGCAATTGATTTCCAGTAATAAAGAAGAATTGAGAAATCAATAGAATTTACTTTTTTATCACAGTTAAAGTCAGCCCGGCGCCCACATTTCTCAATCTCGGTTACACTTCCACCTCCTCCCCCACCACCTCCTCCACCGCCATTTGTTTCTGCCACAGCAGTGAATGAACGAGAGGCGCTAGAGCTTTCTGTTCCGAAGTAAACTTTAATTTTAAAATAATAATTACCTATATTGGGTACACTAGCAGTCAGGACAGTATTAAAATCTTCTCCTGGATTAATATATTTAGCAGCAACTGCATGGAATATGTCATTTGTCCCTCCACAAGGATCATTTGCCGTTGAAGTCACACACCATTCATATTGATACTCGTAACCACTTAAACCTTCGTTCGTAATTGTAATATTTGCTCCTATAGTTGGGATTGAGTTATCAGTAATACTATTAATGATTACTTGAGGAGGACTAGTCGTAACATTCCAATAATCATTTCCTGGTAAAGTTTTTCCTGTTTCAACATTAGCAGATATTATACTTTCCCAAACACCGCCAGCGGCATTCAAATCTGTGACATATGAATATCCATAAGATCCAATAGAATTTCTCGTCATTGGAACTGCGTTGACAACAACATTCCTATTTGCGTCATAAACAGTGATAACTGGCAAATTTGCTGAATCAGTTAGTGTTCCATTATATAAAGTATTTACAGTTGCAAAATATGTATTTCCAGCAGAAATTGTTCCAAAATCAGACATTGAAACTGTCCAAGGGCTTGTAGAAGATAAAGTTAATGAAGTGAGTGTTCTCGTTGCATTGTTCCAAATATCAGAAGCTAATGTTCCCATTGAAGTCAAAGTTCTTGTTCCGGATGCCCAAACTGCAGTTGCTACACTCGCTGGTATTGATGTGATATCACTCCAATTAATAGTATCTGTTTTAGCTTTAACTAAAGCAAGATTAGCGGCAGAAGCAAGACCACTAGTTGCACTCGTTAATTGAGCCGTCGTTGCAAGTGGAGCAAGTTGAGCAGTTGTCGCTA
>CAZLXA010000037.1:0-4216 GCA_964563715.1 uncultured Candidatus Saccharibacteria bacterium
GTAGTATGATTGGTGATATAAGTGCGTTTAGAATGTACACCGAACCATTAAATGCATCTCAAATAAAACATAACTTTAATTTATTAAAGTTAAAATACAACTTATTAAATCCTGATTGTAAGGATTGTAGAATTGTTATTCCTGTAAATGATTTATATTATATTGAAATACCTGAGGGTAATTTAACATATGAGTTTATACCGGATAATGATTTAACATATAGCTTTATTCCTGATAATAATTTATCTTACATTTTTATTCCGGATAATGATTTATTTTATATTTCCATACCAAGTAATGATTTATACTATGAATCAATAAACCCAACTCCAACCCCAACACCTGTATAATAATGAGTTGTTATCAATATCAAATAACCAATTATAATAATATTCAAGAAGGGTATTATAAATGGACAGGTTGTACAGGGATTGTAAGTGTTTCACAAGTAAATCCTTTACAAACTGATTTTGTTTGTGCTGATGATTTAACTCAAGAAGATTATGGTGCTCCGTTAACAATAAATAATATTGGATTGTGTCCGTCAAATACACCGACACCTTCAATAACTCCATCGGTAACTCCTACAGTTAGTTTAACACCAACTCCGGTTACTCAGACTCCAACACCAACAAATACTGCAACACCATCTAATACACCACAACCAATATATGTACAAAATTTATGGACAGGAGGTTGGTATCAAAATGTGTGTGAATCAGTAGATTTATTTGCAACTCCATCAAATGTTACGGTATATTCGACAAAACCTTTCACTCAATTAGAAATAGGTGATAATGTTTATGGTAATAGATTATTAACAATACCTCCGGTTAATACTAATTTTACAATATCGGATGGTGCAAAATTTATACAAATATCCGGAACATTAATTATAAATGAAGGTGTTTGTTAAAAAAAAAATAAAATAAGAAAAGTAAAGTATTTATTAATATGGCAATCGGAATAAGAATTTTTAGTGATAATTTAAGTGGTTTAACCACTAATGTAACGTTTCTACCTCAATCAGGTGGAACAATAAGTCTTGGGTCTCAAGTATTCCCATTTAACTATATTTCAGAATATGTTTATGGAACATATAATTGTTATGTGCCAACATATGGGTACACTTATAGTTTAGATGTTTTAGCTCCGACACCTACGCCAACAGTGACTAGTACTTCAACTCCAACTAATACACCAACTAGTACACCGACGAATACGAGTACGCCAACTAATACGCCAACAAATACTCTAACTAATACGAGTACACCAACTAGTACACCAACTCCAACTCCAACACCTACAGAAATAACCAGATATCTTTTCACTAATATTTGTCATGATGAATCGGATGTGACAGGAGCTTGTGATTGTCTTGGAACTGCAACAGTATGGACTAATAACCCTGTGTTTAGTGCAAGTACATTAATATGGTCAGATGCCTCAGGTCCTAATACAGGAAACCCTGAAGGATGGTATTCAATTAGTGGTTTTAGTTATGTTGCAAGTACTGAATGTGGACCGGGATGTACAAGTGGTGCAACTCTAACCCTTGTTGGACCATGTAATGTTACTCCAACCCCAACACCAACAAATACAGGAACACTAACGCCAACTCCGACAAACACATCAACTCCAACCGTAACACCAACTAATACGGGGACACCAAATCAAACTCCGACTAACACGGGAACTCCGACTAACACACCAACACCAACAACAACATCAGGTATTAATATTACATTAATTAATAATACAACAAATGGTGTGACTATCTCTGGACTTACAGATGATTCAGGTTCAATTATTTTAGAAAACCAAATAGGTTCATTACCTGTATCCGGAGGTAGTACAACTTATGGTTATCAAACCGGAACCTCGAATGGTCCTAAGGCCGTTATAGGTGGTTCTAATGGGTTAAGTTTTGTTGTTAGAGTGGACTTTAACGGTAGCTTCCAACAATTTTATACCGCAACCTTACCTAGTGGGGATTGGGTGTATTTAACATTAGGATTTGAACCTTTATTATCAACCGATATAGTAGTAGTAACAATTAGTGACGTACCAACTCCTACACCGACAACAACTCAGACACAGACACCAACAACAACACCAACTAATACTCCGACTAACACGGGAACACCAACTCCGACACCAACAATTCCTGCACCTAATTATTATGTTAGAGTGTTTGAAGATGGACCTAATGTTGTGATGTCAGGTTCAGGGGCTATTGATTATACAGGTTTATTTCAATTCGTAAACCTTCAAGCCATCGATAGTTATGTGTATCCTGGTAGTCGTCAAATTTTAATTGGTTCTGATTCTAATGTATCAGAATTGAATAGATACGACCCAATTTCAGGTATTACATTTACAAGTCCAGTTAGTTTTGGTTCTGGTCCACAAATATTTGGGGATACTTCGACAGGAAGTCCTTTTGGAGTGGGGGGTAATAGTTTTATACTACTTCCTTCTACATATACTTCAGGTAGTTTTATGACTGGTTCAACAATTTACAATGGAAAAACCATTTCAAGTTTAGGATTAACTCCGGGAAGTTATGATTGGACTTGGGGTAGTGGTTCAACTTTTTATAAATTTACTCTTGAAATTGTACCAACTCCTACACCAACAACAACTAATACACAGACACCAACTCAAACTCCAACTAACACAAAAACTCCGACTCCAACACCAACTGATTTAAGTACAATTACTACTTACACCATCTCAGGATGTAGTAGTTCTAATGTTATTGTCGCTAATTTGTTGAGTCCAGGTCTTTTCCCTGGTGACACATTCTATTTAGAGTTCACAGGAGCGACCGCAACTGAATGTTATACAATTGTTAATAAAACTAATACAACACCTACAGATGGAAGTAATCCAATAACTTACTATTCTAGTTGTGCCGATTGTATTTCCGCAATAACTCCTACACCAACAACAACTCAGACACAGACACCAACTAATACACCAACACCTACGGTTACAAATACCCAAACTCAAACTAATACACCATCTATAACACCTACACATACACCAGGTATTAATATTACATTAATTAATAACACAACAAGTGGAACCGCAAAATTTGACTATATTACTGATGATAGTGGTTTTGTTAGTTTACTTAGTGTTGTAAGTGGTAGTGGTTATTCTACTGGTTTCCCGGTTAATATAGGTACTACACTTTATGGGACTCATGGAACAACATCTACTAATCCTGCTGTTGATGTAAATGGTGGTACAGTAAGTTATATTGTAAAACTTAATAATGTAGAAATTTCAACAGGTACTTTACTAAATCCGTCTCTATCACTAACACTAGGTGGTGTTGCTTTACTATCCACAGATATTGTAGAAGTCACCATCAGTAATTAATAAAAAATAAATTTTAGCATAAAAACATAAAATCAATACTATTATAGTATTTATAGTTAAACAGAAATAACATGGCATGTAGTAAATATACTTTAACAAACACTGGTTCTACTTTAGTGAACTTTAACTATAGAAGATGTGATGACTCTCTATGGGAATATCAGGTTGAATTGAATCCAAATCAAACAAAAAATATTTGGTTGATTGATAATACATATTCAATTGCTCCATCATTCAGAAGTTCCGTAGTTTTAGTTAACTTAGGAGTGTTTCCTGCAGTAAGTGCTACGCCAACTCAAACACCTACTCAGTCAACAACCCCTACGCAAACTCCAACTCAAACTCAAACTCCGACAAACACTCAGACACCAACAAATACTTCAACTAATACTCCAACTCCTACTAATACGGAAACTCCTACTCAAACACCAACAAGTACGGTGACATCAACTAGTACTCCAACTCCTACAAATACGGAGACATCAACTCCAACTCCAACACCAACAAATACGGAGACACCAACACAAACTCCTACAAATACAGCATCGCCAACTAATACACCGACAAATACTGCATCACCAACACAAACTATCTCATATTATAGTTACTCGTTAGGTTACGGGGCAACAATCCAAGAATCTTGTAATGACTCAAATTCACCATCAAATTACTATGGTGCTGTTTCTGGTGGTATAGGTCCTAATGTAGGTGAGTTTTTATATGATGACACATTGTTATCTACACCAGCTAGTAATGGTTATTATTCTAATGGAATTTCATGGTTCTTAATAACAGGTGGATTAGGTGAAATTACTTCATCTGACCC
>CAZLXA010000038.1:0-4206 GCA_964563715.1 uncultured Candidatus Saccharibacteria bacterium
CCGCAATTAATCCAATGATTAAAATTCTAAACATCATTGCTCTTATCATCGTTCCAATCTTGGTTACATTTTGGTTTTAATCTAATAATCTTTGGAAGTCGGACTTCCAAAGATTATATTGCATTAAAAAATCCCTCACTCGAGGGGTTTTTTAATGTTTGAAAATTTATTAATTTTAGTATAAGATATAAAAACTATGCAAATAACAATTAAAAAATTAGACAAAAGTGAGGTTGAAATTATTGGAGTTTTAGAGACTGCGGAGTTTGAAAAATATGAAGATAAAGCCCTTGTCAAAATTGGTGAGCGTTTAGAGCTTCCGGGTTTTCGAAAAGGAAAAGCTCCAGCTTCAAAGATTAAAGAAAATATCCCGGAAATGGAAATCCTAGAAGAAATGGCCGAAGCCGCTCTTTCTGAAAATTACATTAAAATTTTAGAAGAAAATAAAATAGATGCTATCGGTCGACCTGAAATTGCTATCACTAAAATTGCTAAAGGCTCACCACTTGAATTTAAAATTGTCACCGCTGTACTCCCTGAAATGAAACTTCCTGATTATAAAAAAATTGCAAGTAATGAAAATAAAAAGGAGGAATTCAATAAAGAAATTATTGTCGATGAGGCTGATGTTGAAAAAACAATTCTTGAGCTTCGTAAAATGCGAGCCCAGCAAGCTCGTGGCGTTGATCATGCTGGTCATGAACATATGACCGAAGAAGAACATGCAAAAGCACATGAAGATAAATCCGATGGAACTGAATCGCAAGATGCACCTAAAGAAATTCCTGAAAGTGAATACCCTGTCTTTGATGATGCTTTCGCTAAAACTTTTGGTGAATTTGCAACAGCCGAAGCTTTCCGAGAAAAAATTAGAAGTAATATGAAGATGGAAAAAGAAATTGAACTAAAAGATAAAATTCGTCTTTCTATTATTGAAGAGTTAGTGAAACAGACTGATACTATTATTCCAGAAATATTAATCGGTAGTGAAACAGATAAAATTATGTATCGTTTGCAAGCCGATATCGAAAATGCCGGTTTTAAATTCGAAGATTATCTAAAACAAATAAATAAGACAGAGGATGATTTGCGAAAAGAGTGGCACAGTGATGCCGAGAAACGAGCGAAGGTTCAAATGATTATTCATACCATCAGCGAAAAAGAAAATCTTAAACCTACTGAAGAAGAAGTTGTAAAAGATGTGACCCAAATCACCACTATGTATAAAGATGCCGATCCAAATCGAGCACGAGCTTATGTTGAACAAATGTTAGAAAATGAAAAAGTATTTAAGTTTTTAGAAAATCAAAGTAGCATGTAGAAAGTAGTAAGTAGAAAGCTTTTAAAATAGATAATTTGTGATAAAATAATAAAGTCGATTCCCTTACTACTTGCTACTTACTACTAACTACTTATTAAAACTATGTTAATCCCAACCGTAATAGAAAAATCACAATTTGGCGAAAGAGCTTATGACATATACTCACGCCTTTTAAACGATCGTATTATTTTCCTTGGTGGCCCTATTGATGACCATACGGCCAATCTAATTATTGCTCAACTTCTGTATTTAGATAACGCTGACAATAAAAAAGATATTCATCTTTACATCAACTCCCCTGGTGGTTCAGTCACTGCCGGACTTGCTATCATCGACACCATGAATTTTATCAAAAGTGATGTCTCGACTATTTGCGTCGGTATCGCCGCATCAATGGGTGCACTTATTCTTTCCTCAGGTCAAAAAGGCAAAAGATTTTCTCTCACCAACTCCGAGGTTATGATTCACCAAGTCATGGGTGGCACCGAAGGCCAAGCCAGTGATATCGCCATCAATGCCAAACATATTCTCCGCACCAAAGATACTCTCAATAAAATTCTGGCCCAAAATACAAATAAAAAAATCGACCAAGTCGATAAAGACTCCGACCGTGATTATTGGATGACATCTGATGAAGCTAAAAAGTATGGCATCGTCGATGGCATAATTTCTAAACCTAAAGGAAAATAAATAACAAACATTAAAAGACCCGAAACATTGTTTTCGGGTCTTTTAATGTACTCTATTAGAAATCTAGACCTCGTTAGAGAAAAATCGCCCCAAGGTGACTGAAGCACTCGATTACGAGGGCGTTCTCTAACGTGGTAGACAAAATTGCTATTTTGGAGTATTATGAAAGTATCGAAATTTAAAAATTTTATTTACATGTTGCTTTCGAAATGCAGTCACGATATGAATTATTTATGAATTTAAACAAATTGCCGTTCTGTTCTAAATCAATCATACTTGTTTTGATAAATTGCCCTAAAAATAAGGGTGGTATAATCTCTGTGTTTTAAAAGCGGCTAAAAGTCGCTATGAGTTTAATAACAATAATAATCATTGGAGTTCTAGCCCTTGTTGTAGGTGCTGGGATTGGGTATTATTTGCGTCTAATTATTTCTCTTGGTCAAAAGGGTTCTATGGAACTTGAGATCAAGCAGATAATGCTAGGGGCAAAAGAAGACGCTCAAAAGGTTCTAGACGAGGCCAAGAAGAAAGCTGAAAAGCACTTGGAAGAATCAAACAAAGAATATAAGAAGAAAGAAGAAGAATGGAAGCAAACAGAAAATCGTCTTATTAAAAAAGAGGAAATGCTAGATGGCCGTCAGGGAGAAATAGATAAAGAAGTTGAAAAAATAAAAGTAAAGATTGAGGAAGTAAAGAAAGTTAAAGAAAGAGTTGATGGAATGCAAGAAGAAAAAGAAAGAATTCTTGAAAAAGTCGCAGGTCTTACCCGTGAAGATGCGAAAGAAGTTTTATTTAAAGATATCGAAGCTAAATATGAAGAAGACTTGGTTGTTCGCATGCAAAAAATGGAAGGAATCAATGCTGAGAAGCTTGATCGTCGGGCAAAAGATATATTATCTGCAAGTATTAATCGCCTTGCTTCATCAACAGCCAGCGAAATGATGACAACTTCGGTTAATATTCCAAATGATGAAATCAAAGGAAAAATTATCGGAAAAGAAGGAAGAAATATAAGAGCGTTTGAAAAAGGTTCAGGCGTTGAACTTATCATTGATGAAACTCCAGGGGCAATCGTTATTTCATCTTTTGACCCCGTCCGCAGACAGGTTGCCAGACTTGCGCTTGAGAACTTAATTTTAGATGGACGAATTCAGCCTGCTAAAATTGAAGAAGTAGTGGCTAAAGCTCAAGAAGATATCAACAAAATAATCAAAGAAAAAGGCGACCAAGCAGTTTATGAATGTGGAATCTTTAATTTAGACCCAAGAATCAGTGCTATTGTTGGAAGATTATATTTCCGTACATCTTATGGTCAAAATGTTTTGCAACACTCAATAGAAATGGCTCACATTGCCGGAATGCTTGCTGAAGAACTCGGTGCTGATGTCCAAGTCGCCAAAGCAGGTGCTTTAGTCCACGATATAGGTAAAGCTCTTGACCATGAGGTTCAAGGAACCCATATCGATATTGGAATTAGAATACTTCAGAAATTTGGAGCCGACCCTCGCATCATTACTGCAATGAAGAGTCATCACGATGATACTCCTCATGAATCGATTGAGTCTGTTATCGTTCAAACTGCTGACCATATCTCAGGTGGACGCCCTGGGGCCCGCAGGGATAGTGTCGAGAACTATATCAAGCGTTTACAAGACTTGGAAGCCCTTACAAAGACATTTGATGGAGTAGAAAAGTCTTATGCTTTATCGGCAGGCCGTGAAATAAGGATATTTGTAACCCCTGAAAAAGTTACAGATTTACAAGCCAAAGAAATGGCTCGCGATATCGCCAAGAAAATTGAACAAGAGCTCACATACCCTGGTGAAATAAGGGTCACAATGATAAGAGAAAATAGAATTATCGAGTACGCAAGATAAAATAATTAAAATAAAAACACCATAAATTCTTTTTAAAAAGAATTTATGGTGTTTTTTATAAAACAAACAGCCCCTTTGTCAAACGGCAAAAACCCTTGCCCCACACCTATATTGTTGTTGTTATGCTTTTTCAATAGAAATATGGCTAAATTATAATAAAAGAAAGAATATATACATTGGCTATCCAGTTTTATTAGCCTAACAAAAAGCGACGACAATATAGGTGTAGGGGCTTGTTTTTAAATTAGCTTGATATATAATAAGATTATACCTATTTATTAGGGATCGTTTGCAAACGGTCGAAATATTATTCAGATA
>CAZLXA010000039.1:0-3502 GCA_964563715.1 uncultured Candidatus Saccharibacteria bacterium
TATTGAAGAAGCGTTGCCTGAAATTCTGCAAGGAGAATCAGAGTAACAAAATGGCAAAAACAAAAAAGTATTCTAGTTTCCGAGACTTCTATGAAGATGAAGGTCGCAAAGGGAAACCTAAACTGAACGAATCTAAAAAACAAAAAGACAAGTTCAAATACCAGGCAAAGTTTATTGACCCCAAGAATCTTAAAGAAGATGATTGGGACGAGTTTGAAGAATTTGATGAAGTGAAATAACTGAGCAATATATTATGAAAAAAGAATTGGATGAAGCACTAGTTGCAAAATACCCAAAGATTTTCAAGTATCGTCACGCACCAATGACGCACACTGCTATGTGTTGGGGTTTTGATTGTGGTGATGGTTGGTACAACATTCTTGATGTGTTGTGTGGAAACATTCAACAGCATATCAATCATAAACGTGATGAACGTGCGAGAGCATTGAAATTCAATCGTGCTTTGAAACGTGCATTGGCTGGAGATGTGCGGGCCCTTCAAATGTTTTTTACATTTGGCAACAAAACAGAACCAGATAAAGGTGCGGTTGAATATTCTAGCAAAGCAATTGCAAACGCAAAGTTCAGAGAAGTTCCTGTAAGTATCCCATACATTACAGCAAGCCAAGTGAAAGAAAAGTTTGGTGGATTGCGATTCTACACAAATGGTTATACTGATGTAATTAATGGAATGATTCGTATGGCTGAGTCCATGTCATATCGTACATGTGAAGTGTGTGGTAGTCCTGGTCGTTCAAACCACTACGGATGGATTTCAACATTGTGCGATACACACCGACTGGAACGTGGCGAAGAATTGCCACAAAATGAGGAACTAGATTCCGAAGATTGAATTCCAAGCCGTCTTTGACGGCTTTTTTGTTGCAAAAAAGCAACAAAATGCAAAATAGTTCTTGACGGGCTCTCCAAACCGTGTATACTTGAGTCTGTAGTGATTAACAAAGGAAACAAAGTGATCGACGGCTTCAACGAATACCTGGAATGCATCAAAGCTGACTACATCCAGTGGCAAGGTGCAACACCCTCAAGTGTCAATGCGGAGATGGCGCAAGATTTTTGCGATGGGCTGACATTTGAAGTTGGTTCACGGTACATCAAGGTCATTACTGGCCGTGTCGGTAGCAGCCGCTGTGTGCATTCGTTCGTGTGTTTGCGTGACATGGGCAAGTTCACAAAGGGTGACATTCTGAAAGCGGCTGGCTGGGCTGGTCCTGCTAAGAATTTCGCACGTGGAAACACGATGGCACGGACTTTCCAGAACATTCGCTGGACTGGTGCCTGCTGAACCGGTCAGTTGCACAAAAACAACACTATCAAAAATAGTTGTTGACAATTTTTCCAGCTGTGGTATAATAGAGTCTTAGAGATTGAAAAGGAACTTCAAAATGCGTACTAAAACCTACATGCCCGGCTTCAAAAATTCCCAAAAAATGCGTATCATCCTGCGCAAGGATGACGTTTCGGTTGGTCTGTACTTGACAGTTAAGGATATCGTTTTCAACTTTGCAACTACCTCTGCCAGTGAGGCTGCATACGAGGCTCTATATTACTTGGCTCAAATGCGTAACCGTGAGAAGGCGTCAGGCGGTCTAGTTCCGGTCGGTTTCGTTCGGAAGTGCAAAGAGTTTGAAGTTCAATTGGATTTGGTTTAAGGAGTTTAGAATGGCTAGTCTAGTTTATTGGTACGCTGAGTGTACGGATGATTCCGATGTGTATTCCATCATCGGTAAAACAAAAAAAGAAGTTAAGGCACAGTTGGCTGAACGTGGCGAACGGGGTTTCGGTCCTATAGAACGTAAAGTTTTTCAGTACCGTGATGCGTATGACATGTTCAGCTGGACTACCAGCGAAGGTGGTGGACGTGGCTGTGGCATGACAACTAACGTTGTTGCATAAAAGCAACATCACGAAAAATAGTTGTTGACAAGCCTTCCAGTTGTGCTATACTAGAGTCTGAGTTAAGAAATTAAATAGAGGATATTTATGTCGTGGAATCTTGAAGGTCAAACAGTTGCTGGTGTCTATAACAACTCCTATACCGTTGTCGGTATGGTTACCCTGAGCCGGGTGAAGTATGGCGGCAAGGTTCAACATACCATCGAGTTGGCTACTCCCGTTGAAATATACGGCACTGTTCGGACCCATCTCCTGATGGAACAGGAAGACCTGTTCTGTACTTCATCTACCACCCTTCAGTAATTAAGGAATCATATGTTCGCATCTATGCCCCAGATTGACCAACTCAAATCCATCTACTGGGAAATGTATAAGGATGCTTATGGCATTCGCCCTCGCGGGATCAACATGGATTCCTGGTCTGAGGACCAACTCAACCTGGCAATCGACGGCTTGGAACGTACCATCGAAGCCAATGAAATCCAACGCAAGGAGGATGAATTTGATGCGGTTGTCAAGTTTGAAGGGCGCATGACAGAGTTGGGAGTGTTGGGCGCTGTAGACCGTGAAATGGCTATGCGTTGGATCCATGAGGCTGAAGGCTCACAAGGTGACAATGAATACTTGTGTTTCCTCAATGGTCTTCCCTACGGCTACTTCAATCTTATCAAATAGATGACTGTTTTAGTCAACTATTACGGAAGTGCTTGACAAACCCTCCAGATGTGATATACTGTACCTATGAGATCAGAAAAAGAAAGCAAGATGAACAAACAAAAAACGTGTTACATCCGATTGAACGAGGAGCTCCACGTGCTCTACAATGATCGTTTCATCCGCGTGTCGCTGTTCACGTTCGAGGACGGGGGCGAACGCTGTTGTCACTTGAGCGGCCCAGCGAACTGGGAAATCAGCTACACAGGTTCTAAGGCTGACGAAAAGTTTGAAGAGCTGTTGACCTTAGAAGAAGTCTCGTGGGATGACTTGAAGCGGCTGGGCTTCACACAATACGGTTGACAAGCCCTCCAGTCCTGATATACTGTACCTATGAGATCAGAAAAAGAAAGCAAGATGAACGAACGAATTAAAGATATCTTGGCTAAGCCAGTATTTGAACGCCTTAGTGATTGGGTTAATATCGGACCAGTGCAGCGGGCCACGGTGGAAGAATTCGCAGATGCGTTGGTGTTTGACATTCTTAATGAATTAACTAATGATGACACACTGGGCCCAGCCCGCATTGAAACTATTCGCCGGCTTGCACAACGCTACGGAGTAGCACGATGAAATTGTTGATTGACACCTCATTAAACCAAGGAAAAAACATGACCGTTAACCGTATCCCCGCACACTTCCCCAAAGACTTTCCCCGTGACGCGACAGCCGCAGAGATTGCGCAGTTCCAGCAAGATCTGGATGATATCGAGCAGGATGCCATTGACGAGGCCGAGCTTGAATATGGGCAATCCATCAGCCACTTCGGTTGACAAGCTCTAAGATCCTTGCTATAATACACACATGGACAACGCAAAAGGAAGCAAGATGAACGAACGAATTCTAGAACTTGCCCGAGAAGCTGGACTGC
>CAZLXA010000040.1:0-3418 GCA_964563715.1 uncultured Candidatus Saccharibacteria bacterium
ATGTGTAATTACCGGTGAGAGTATTACCTACAGTGAGAGAACCTGAGATGGTGGGGAGGGAGGAGGTGGGAGGGAGGTTGGTGATGGAGGAATCCAATATATATAAATAATTATTCCCTGATACTGCGGCAATCTTATTTCCATCAGGAGAAACTGAAATTGATTTCCATCTATCTAAACCTGCATCTGTTTGTTCTATCCAAGTTACTCCACCATCAGTAGAGATATATAGATAACCAAGATTAACTCCTGCGGCTAATTTAGTTCCATCTGCAGATGAAGAAATAGAAGTCCAAGAACGCATTCCCGAATTAACTTGCTCTGTCCAAGAATACCCACCATCTATAGAAGTATAAATATATCCACCATCAACAACTGCGGCCAGTTTTGTACCATCAGCAGATGAAGAAATAGAAGTCCAAGAACGCATTCCCGCATTAACTTGCTCTGTCCAATAATACCCACCATCTATAGAAGTATAAATATAACCGTCATCAACAATAGCAGCTAGTTTTGTCCCATCAGCAGACATCGACAGAAAACTCCAATACCTAATCCCAGAATCTGTCCTTATCCTCCAATCTTCACCGCTATTACTAGAGGTAGAAATGTACCAATCTTCCATAATCATAATCGAAGCAAGAATATCGCCGTCAGACGAGGAGTAAACATTACTTCCATAAAGTCCGTCTGGTTTATTTATCCAAGTTATTCCACCATCATCTGAACCATAAACCACATGACCCATTCCACCTAAATAAAATCCAGCCGTTAATTTTAAACCATCAACTGATGATGAAACTGAATTCCAGTGATTATAACCCATATTAACTACCTCTATCCAAGTATCACCACCATCAGAAGATGTATAAACATAACCATATAAATAACCACCATTATTAATATTAAGACCCCCATCTGACGCAATCAATTTATTTCCGTCAGAAGATGAGGCAATGCTAGATAAACTAGAAGAACCAATTACCGTCTTTTTTACCCAACCAGAAGAAGAACTAACTAAATTACCCTCGGTGATGGATGGTAATATAAGAATTTTTTCTGTATTATTAACTGGCTCTACGACTTTAATAGTAAAATTATTTACAGCATTCTGCTCTAAATTTACATTAATAGAAAAATATGTTTCTAGGGGATCTAATTGCTGAAAACCGGCAATGTTGGAATCTTTATAAATTTGAACAAGGGATCCGGCATTTGTTGTCCCAATAATATTATAATTATTAGCATTTATATTTTCAGTATTTGCTGGTTTTAAAATATTTATTTTTTGGACAAAATTATTTACAGTAAAGTCTTCACTCATTACATAATCACTAACATTAATTCCATTATTAATTTTAAAACGAATTCTTACATTATCGCTTGTGACATTATTTAAATTAATTGAATCCGGATGCTTACTATCAAAATCAAAATTATATGTATTACCAGAATAATCAAGCGAGGAAGTATAGCCATCTTCTCTCCATCCATCTGAGGTAAAATTTCCAAGAATTGTACCATTCACAGGATTGTGCCAGAAGATATTTGAATCATCTCCATTTTGGGGTGTCTGCCAAGTAGCCCCTCCATCTACACTGTATGAAAAGTCACTTAATTGTTCTGTTAATCCAGGATATGTATCTTTTACTTTAAAATTAACTGTTATCAATCCTGTATCACTTGCATAATTTATTTGATTTGCCGGAATTATATTATCTACCACATATCCACCCACTGGAATATAACTTGATAATGAATTTAAGGCTAACAACGCATTATTCGCATTAACTCTTTTCCCTGTTAATATCTTTGTACTTAACAATGGCACGAAATCACCTGATGAAAGAATTATATTTTTTACTCCAAGGTTAGTTAAATTAGGATTTATTCCCAAAATTAATGCGGCCAACCCAACAACATGAGGTGTGGCCATAGAGGTGCCATTCATATATCCATAACTTTGACTAACACAATCTGAAGAACAATATGTACTATAAATATTAACACCGGGAGCAGCAATATCAACTGATTTTAATCCCCAATCAGAAAAACCGGCAAGAGTATCACTTTGTCCTGTGGCGGCAATAGAAATAATTTCATCTATGTTATCACAGGATGGTGCAGTTGGAGTAATATCATTATTACGACTCCAATTCATGGCAGCAGCGATAAAAATACCACCGGCATTTGTAAAGCGCTTAATAGCATCAAATTGTAAATAATCATCATTTACACTACCCGATGTCCCCCCGCCACCATAACTCGCGTTAATAATTCGTGCTCCATTTTGAGTAGCAAAATCAATAGCTTTAATAATATTAAAGGTTTGAAGTCCGTGATTAAATGCCATAATCTTAACATTTGGCGCAACCCCAATTATTCCCATTCCGTTATTTTTCTGTGCACCAATAGTTCCAGCAATATGGGTACCATGACCATCTCCATTAGGAAGGGGAAATTTTGTATTATTAACATAATTATATCCATGAACACATCCACCTAGAAAAATTCCATTTTCATCTACACAATTAGTTCCATCCCACATATTATTTATTAAATCGGGGTGATTGTATGCTACCCCCACATCAACAACTGCCGCAATAATTTCTGCATTTGTTCCTTCATTAATTACCCAGGCTTCTGGTATATCCATATCAGCATCAGAAGTGCCTGCAGTTCCATTTACTGTCTGACCTGTATTATCTAATCCCCAAAGATTGTCTTTGTAAGTATCATTGGTATTAATAGTGGCGGATTGATAAATGTAATTTGGTTCGACATATTCCACGTTCGGATTTTTTTTCAATCTTTCTATTAATTTTTCAATAGACTCACCGTTTTTTGTTTCATATAAACCAAGGCGTCCAGGAGTAAGAGTGTCTTTTAATACTAAATCTTCTTCCTCTTCTAAAACAACGGCTGCTTGATATACGGCTTCAGTTTTTATAGAAGCAGAAATCATCTCTCCTTGTTTTAATTTTTTTAATCCCAAACTCGAATCCTTAAACTTTACAATTACCTCTCCAGGAACATACGAAGGAGTAACTCCAGCTGATTGTGGCTGATCTATATATTGAGCAAAACTTAAAAATGGAAAAACTATAAGAACAGCAACATGCATTAATATAATATTTTTAAAAACAGATTTTTTATTTTCTTTCATTTTGTGTCGTATTGTTTTTTTAAATTTATTTCATCAACATTTGTGTCATCTTCCCCACCATTCCATCAGCAAGTAATCCATTTGCCTTCTGGAAGAGTATCACTGCTTGTTTTGTCTTTAAACCAAAGTAAGTAGTTTCGTTGTTTAGAGAACCTGCACCTGTTAATGATACAGGATAATTGTGAGTGTTTAAGTATTTCTGTAATTCTTTAACATCATTACCTTCCATTCCTTGTTTAAGTACTCGAGTAA
>CAZLXA010000041.1:0-1879 GCA_964563715.1 uncultured Candidatus Saccharibacteria bacterium
CGACGACGACGTGATGTTTCTTCTACAGCAGGTGTAGCTTCTTCGGCTTCGTTCGTAGCCTTTTCAGCATCCATGCCAGTCCACTCAACGATGTCAAACACTGGCGTAAAGATACGGCCATAGCTCTTATGTTGGTAGTGTTCTTTTTTAAGTAGAATGACAGGCACTGGTTTAGCTTGGTCTTTCTCTACTTGGTTTGCGATGGCTACGGCCAGTGCTTGCACTGCACGTTTACCACCAACAGACGTTGTAGAGAAGCGGGCTTCTAAGCCTTTGTCTTCACCTGTTAGGCACTTCAATGAAAGGCCGACTTGCGTTTCCCATCCGCGTTTAGCGGCTTGAGGTGCGCCTTCTAACTCAGGTAATGGTTGTGATACAGATACCATTTTCTCGCCTAACACTTCACCGTCGCCCCAGGCAATAAAGCCGTGAACGAATGAGAAAGGGTTAACAGCCCAAGTAGAGTCGTCTTCGATTTCAGTTTGATCAGCACCGTATACCCAGTGGCCAGTCTTATCCATTTTAAGGATTGCAACGCCAGCAGGTGACACGTCTTGCTCTAAAGCGCGAAGTGCAGTGCTTAATGATGCTACGGTTGGTAGATTTGCTTGATTGAAGTTTACTAGATTAGTCATATTAATTTCCTTTAGATTATTTTACTAAGGGCAGCGGTCAATTGCTGTCCAATTTGCAACAAAGCTGGGCGAGGGTCATCCTCGTTTGCCAGCGTACTACCTGAACTAATGGCGACGACTGTACCCTCCGGTAGCGTGAGGCCGTGCTTTTTAAGCACCTTCTCAGCCTTGGCCGGAGAGATTAAAGCTGTCTCCACTATCTCAGATTCTTTCAGGTCTTTGAGGAGTGCAGCCTTAGCGTCATCCTCATTAACCCATTGTCTTGTAGCGCGTTTAGCGACTAGTTTAAAGCCTGGCACAGGTTTGCCTGTCTCCAGTAGTTGAAATGCCAGCGCACGTAGATCGGTAATCCACTGCTCTAATATGTCAGCATTGTGTAAGTATACACCGATTTGTTCGACAGGCAACGCATCGAGTTTTGTATGCAGCGCACGGTCAACAGCGCCCGTCATCTGTGGGCAGATAGGTTTGGCCGCACACCAACGGCAATGCTCACCCACGTTTAACTTAGCGTCAGGTGACTCAGCTAGGCGCACAGCAGCCACTAAGTCCTGCTCGAACTTTCTTATACGCGCCGCGTTTGTCGTCCAGCGTTTAACGGCAGGCGGTTGAACAATAACCATCTCTATATTAGTGACGCCTTCAAATACCCATGCCACCTCTTTAGTTCGCATGGCCGCAGCCGCATAGAACATAAGCTGTGGGTTTTCTTCTACCTCAACGGCTACGCCATCGCCGAACTTCCAGTCTAATACATAGGCAGTGTCACCGATGCGGCCTAGAAAGTCAGTCGATCCGAACACGTCAGGCAGGAAGTCACCAAAGCCTACGCGTGTCTCTACTGCGTATTCCATTTGTTTGTCAGGGTCGATTGCATCAAGCGCAGCCAAGGCAGGCTTAATCTTATCGTCTATTAGTTCTTGCGTTAGCACTTGGTCTTCGTACGTGGTGCCAAGGTAATGCTCAGGGGCAAAGCCTTTGTCTAATACGTCTGCAATCACATTATGTAGCAACGTGCCTACATCGGCGTATTTACTGGAAGGGCGTGGTGGCATCTTGTCGCAGAGCGCCACAGAGCCAGGGCATGAGATAACACGTTTGGCGGTTGAACCGCCGACTACGGATGAATGTTTCATTTACTGTCCTTTAGATTACCTATTGAGATTGCAGTATAGCAATTAAAAATAAATGTTGTCAATATATTTTTTATTGTGTTATTATTTAAATCATCAACGGGAGATAAG
>CAZLXA010000041.1:1979-3182 GCA_964563715.1 uncultured Candidatus Saccharibacteria bacterium
AAACAAGTTGAAGCCTACTTTAAGAAGGTAGTAGAGCAGTTAGGCGGTAAGAGCTACAAGTTTACAAGCCCAGCGCATCGGGGTGTGGCGGATCGAGTAGCGTGTTTGCCTAACGGTGATACGTGGTTTGTAGAGATAAAAACAGATGGCGGTAAGTTGTCCGAACTGCAAAAAGTATTTGCAATAGAGGTCACACGCCTTAATCAGAAGTACGCATGTTTATGGAATAAGGAAGACATTGATGACTGGGCTAAAGCTACGTCCCTACCAAGAAGTCGCGGCTGACTTTATATTTGAGCATGACCGTGCCATGATACTTGCGCCTGTGGGCGCAGGTAAGACGGCCATCACGCTCACTGCGATGCAGGACGCTATCGAGGCGGGGCTTGTTAAGCGCTTTTTAGTGGTTGCACCTAAGCGTGTCTGCACTGACGTGTGGCCTGTTGAGCAGCCTAAGTGGGCGCCACGCCTGACCCTTGTCGTGGCAGTAGGCACACAGAAGCAACGCCAGGATGCGTTCAAGACCGACGCTAATGTAGTGGTGACGAACTACGACAGCCTGCAATCGTTGGAGACATTGAAGGGCTTTGATGCCGTGGTGTTTGACGAGCTGACACGGCTTAAAAATCCTACTGGCAAACGCTTTAAAGCCATCGCCAAGCTGATGGACAAGATTACAATACGCTGGGGCTTGACCGGATCGTTCACCAGCAACGGCCTAGAGGATGTGTTCGGCCAGTGCAAGATAGTCGATCAGACCTTGTTAGGCCGTAGCAAGGGCGCGTTCTTACAGCAACACTTTGTGCTAATGAACAAAGACTTTAACGACTGGAAGCCCCGCCCTGACGCACTTAAGACCGTGATGCAGATTATTAAACCTGCCACGTATGTGTTAGAGGCTGGCGAATACAGCGACAAGCTACCGCCATGTCACACGGTAGAGGTGCGATGCGAACTGCCTAACCGACAAGAGTACGAACACTTTAAGAAGACGTTTGTTATGGAGCTGGACGGCAAAACATTGACCGCCGTTAACGCTGCCGTGCTGACGTCTAAGCTACAGCAGTTAGCGTCAGGCTTTATCTACGACACCGAAGACAGCAGCGAGACTAAATGGTTGAGCTTTCATAAGTTTGACTTGTTAGAAGACCTACTGGACGAGAACCAACACGACAACACTATCGTGGTGTATAACTTCCAGGC
>CAZLXA010000042.1:0-3126 GCA_964563715.1 uncultured Candidatus Saccharibacteria bacterium
AATTGAATTTCTCTTCCGAAAAGATACTCTTTTTCGTTCCACCATTTTTTGCATTTTATCCGACATTTTGATAGTACAGTTAAATGAAAATTATGCTCGAGTTCGAACTTTGATTTCTTTATTTTGACTACAATTAATTCTTCGTCAGATTTTAAGTTCTGCATCTTGATAATACAATATTTTGACATAATACAATCAAAATCAGCCACAACTCTTGAGTCATCTCTTTGAGAATACATAATTTCCTCATATTCTTCAATTAATATGACTATTCCGTCGGCAAGAATATTTTCTCCAGTCAAATTCTTTTTTAAAAAATTCCATGACTTTCTAGCCGGTTTGTGAACAGGACAAGTGATTAATAAAAATACTCCGCAAATAAAACCGAATATAATCACAATAATTTCTGCAATGTCATAAAGTTCGATTTTACTTATTCTTTTAAATAAATATAGAATTATAGCAGGAGCCACAATTATACCGACGACAACAAGTAATAGTGCGGATAGAATTACTATTCCTATTCCCGCAAGGACAGAATAAAAGAAATCATAAATATTTCTTTTTCTTTTTTTCCACCGATAAGTAGAAAAATAACTTAATTTCTGTTTAATACTATCCCCGCTAAAAATCAGTACCACAAAAAGCACTATTAAACAGGAAAGAGTAAACTCAAATAAAGAGTGATTCAGTGAATTTGTCATGGCTTTCAGTTTTAAGTGGTTTATATTGTTGGTTATTTTTATTTCAAATTTGATTAAACTATATAACTTATATTACCTTTAGTCAAATAAAAAACCCGGGTGTTATCCGGGAGGTTTAATAATTAATTTTTACCATATTACCAATGTTCCTGAGTTTCAATTATTTTTTTATTTTTGAAAAGTAAAACAATCTTTGCAAAAAATCCTAAAATTCCTATTTCTAGAATAAAAAAAATCAACCCCAGCGTCCATAAACACTTCATATACTTATCTGAAAAGTCCAATTTAATGGTTTGAAAGAATCTTCTAATACTAATTTTTCTGATTGCCTGGATTAGCTTTTCAAAAAAATATACAAATACTCCCCAAAAAAAATGGCGAATTAAAAAACCACTAATTAGGACAAGCACGATTATCATTCCCATTTTATTTTGCATATTTAACGTTTTTTCAAATTATACATTTTTGAGGATATAAATCAATAAACCGCTTGTAAGATAATCTTTACAAGCGGTCTCAAAAAATTGGGATAATAAATCCCTTCCTACCCGCATATCACGGAAAGTTAAATGCGTACATCTCCAGTGTGTCCGAAGCGTAATTTAAAGTTCCACAATATACTAGCTCGGATTTAACGAGCCCTACGATAGACGCTTTAGCGCACTGTATATGAGACCTTCAAGGGGAACCTCAGAAGGATTGGTGCTCTGTCAGCTCTTCAGCCCAAAACACTTTACTCGTATAATAATCGTCGTTCTTTCATAAACTATCAAGGAGGGGATTTACTTATATAATATTCTCAATAAAATAAAATGTCAAAAATTCATATAAACCATTTGGTGTGATAAAATATTTATTATGGTGACAATAATTAATGAAATTAAACAAAAGGCAAATATCGATAAAGCTAAAATTCTAGCTAGATTTTTTAAGACAGGAAAAGAAGAGTACGGAGAAGGGGATTTGTTTTTAGGTATTACTGTTCCAGTCTCAAGAATGATAGCCAAAAAATATACTGACTTATCATTGCAAGGAGTGGAAAAACTTTTAAAAAATAAATATCACGAAATAAGACTCATCGCCCTTTTAATTTTAGTTCAAAAATATCGCAAAGCCGGTATTGGAGTTTCTTCTAAGCAAAATATGGAAATGAAGAAAGAAATTGTTTATTTTTATCTTAAAAATACCAAGTATATTAACAATTGGGATTTAGTTGATTTATCGGCACATTATATTATTGGTGATTATTTATATTACAAAACTCAACAGCAAGGACCTTCCTCGCCGAAAATTCTTTTTAAACTAGTAAAATCACAAAATCTTTGGGAGCGTAGGATTGCCATCATTTCCACATTTGCATTTATTTACAAAGGAGAATCAAAATACACTTTTGAAATCGTAAAAATTCTTATGAAAGACAAACATGATTTAATCCATAAAGCCTGTGGTTGGATGCTACGAGAAGTAGGGAAAAGAGTCTCAGAAACTGAACTAACTATATTCTTAGATAAATATGGAACACAAATGCCCCGTACCATGCTTCGCTATGCAATTGAGAGATTACCCGAGAAAAAAAGAATGTATTATTTATACAAATAACTACAATTGACAATATAGTTATATTATCTTATAATAAACTACAAAACTAAAACATGCAGTTATGAAAACGAAAATAATCACCGGAATGGATTTGTTCATTATATGTTTATTAATTATATTATTATCGGTAGGGGCGCTTTATCTTGTAAATCAGCAAGAATTTTGGAATATATTTTCTTTGCCCAAATAAAAAGAAAATAAACTTTAAAAAAATATACTGACCTCGTGTCGGTATTTTTTATTACATTTTTGATTTTTGTG
The DNA here is from genome assembly GCA_964563715.1 of uncultured Candidatus Saccharibacteria bacterium. Lineage (GTDB taxonomy): Bacteria > Patescibacteriota > Minisyncoccia > Phycocordibacterales > UBA9973 > UBA8515. The sequence continues at coordinate 2,565 of CAZLXA010000042.1, forward strand.
GTAAAATATAATCATTATTAAGGTTTTTAATTTATATAAAATTATATGTACTTAATCTTACTCACAGGGTTTTTGGGCGGAATTATTCGTGGACTAGTCGGTTATTTAAAATATCGCAGTTCATATAAGAATACCGCCTTTTTATTTAACTATTTTTTACTCAGTGTCGGGATCTCCGGTTTTGTTGGTTTAGTCGCAGCTTGGGTCACCAAAGATATTGGCCTTACTTTCCTTGGCTTACCGGCCATTACTCCGGCAATCGCTATTATCGTTGGCTATGCAGGAGGAGATTTTATTGAAAACTTATATAAGATTTTAACTGGCAAAACATCACTTTACGAATTACCATTATTAATTAATAAATAAAATAAATGGACAAAGATAAAATCGATAGCTTATTGTATTCTAGGGTAAATAATTATACAGACGACAAAAAGAAAGATGAGGATAGTAATTATGAAAATCATTACTTAGAACAATATCGAATGTATCTTCATATCTATAACAGTACAAATGACCGAGCAAATAAATCAAATGATTTTTTCTTAGGACTTAATACGGC
>CAZLXA010000043.1:0-1066 GCA_964563715.1 uncultured Candidatus Saccharibacteria bacterium
AGTTTTAGGATTTTTTGTTTTATAAATTTCTTTATTTTCCCATTCTTTCTGCCATTTTTTCTCTATTTTATTATGGTCGTAATTTTGCATTTTATTTTATTTTTTCAAATGGCGGATAGATATCTCTATCTATAGTGCGAGTAAAGCAGGTTCGTCCAACTTGGTGATCCCAAGAATCGTTTACGCCACTTGGGTGTGGTGCAGATGAAACAGCTATATCAGACGACATTTCTCTATACATTGGAGAAATTCCTCCATAATACCCTTCTTGCCAACCCTTTGGCATCTCGGCTTGAAAGGTAGCGCATAACTCGAATGTTAATTTATCTTTTATTATATATTCATAAGACAAACCTTTTTCAAATTCTGGATCAACTGGTAGTGAGTAGCCGGTCATTGGATTTGATAACTCAGATAAAGTTGCAGGTAATTTCTCTTTTTGTTGCCAGTGGTTAATTATCTGATATTGAATATTTTGTAGATCTGTTATTCTTTTTTCATCTAATCTCCAAGCTCGTTGTTCTTTTGGACTTCCCATAATTACAAAACTCCAAATAATTAATCCCAAGAATAGAAGAATTGAAATAATTGCAAGGATCATCCCCCATCGTTTTGATTTTTGACTATTGAAATTAATATTACTCATTTTTAAAGAATAATAATAATCAACCAAAAATCCAACAGCAAGTGTCCCGGTAACCTTATAAATAAATCGGGTGGTGATTTCTCCGGAAACGAAATATTTAACTAATGTAACCAAGTCAATAACAATAAGCAAACTAGCTAAAAACAAAATTAAATAAATCATCCATTTCCGTAAAATTAAATTTTGCTGACCAATATCTTCTTTTGACTCCCTAAGCCAAAGATACGAGACAATTAAAAATATTGGGAAAAATATAATTAAAGTCGCAAGTGAAGCTCGAATCGTTTCAAAATTATAAGAATTATACCCATATTGATAAACAGAATTTAAAGCATCAGGAAATTTTTTATTGAGGGTTTCAAATAATAAAACAAGGAACGAAGCGACACTAGTAATAAGAGACACAATTACTCCTAAAGA
>CAZLXA010000043.1:1166-3029 GCA_964563715.1 uncultured Candidatus Saccharibacteria bacterium
GTTGATGAGATTCAGAAAGATGTTGATGAGATTCAGGAAGATGTGGAAGAAATTCAGGAAGAGGAAGAAGGAGAAGAAATTGAACAAAAAAAAGATGATGAGATAATGCAAAGAATAGAAGATTCTTTGAGTAAGCTTATTGAAGAAGTTATTGAATTAAAAAAACAAAATAAAACAAAAAAAATAGCCAAATCAAACAAAAAAAATAGCAAGTAGCTACTCTTTTTATTATTACAACACACTTTCCCTTATTTCACAGGTCAGACCTGTGAAATTACAGGTCCTGTGGAATTTTAACTTCTCCTTGTCTTAAAATAACCCAAGCATTGTTTTTAAATTTTATTAAAGTTGAAGCTTTAACTTTTCTTTTTCCACCATTTAAGTACAAAGAAACTTCATCTTTAAAGTATTTTCTGGCTTCGGTTATTTTTTCAGCTGGTTTATCTCCCTCTTTGTTTGCACTGGGAGCAACAAGCGGACCTACTCTATTTATCAAATTAAATAAATTTTTGTTTTTAGGACTAATCATCCTAAAAGCGATTGACTCAACCCCACGGTGAATATAATGCCATTTATTTAACATGCATGGAAAAATAATACTAACTTTTCCAGGCCAAATTTTTTCTAAAAATTTAAACTGACTTTTGTCTATCTTGATACCAAATTTTACTAAATCTTTATATGAAGTAATAAGAACAATAAAAGGCTTATTCTCAATTCTTCCTTTAATTTTATACAATTTTTCAACAGCTTTTTTTGAATTTGCTCTTGTTACTATCCCATACAAAGTGTCTGTTGGGAGTACCACTACCCCATCTTTTTTTAAAACTTCTTCTGCTGTTTGCCAATTATTTTTCATAATGTATTTTCAACAGAAATAATTAATAAAATTTATATCTTAAATTCTATCACATCCCCATTTTTAACAACATAATCTTTACCTTCGGTACGAACTTTCCCCTTAGAACGAGCTTCAGCATAACTTCCAGCTTCAAGTAAATCCTTCCAAAAAACAACTTCAGCTCGAATAAATTTATCTTTAAAATCTGTATGGATTGCCATCCCGGCTATAGGCGCAGTACTTCCACTTTTTATAGTCCATGCCCGAGTCTCATCTTCTCCTGTAGTAAAATAAGTATCAAGTCCTAGAAGTTTATATCCTTCAGTAATAAGATGATTTATACCATCATCATCGCCTCCCATTTCCCTGCGGAACATCTCTTTTTCCTCCCCTTCAAAGTCTTTTAATTCTTCTTCTATTTTAGCATCAATCACCACAAAGCGTGAACCCATACTCTCAATATAATCTGTTAATTCTTTAAAAATTTCAGGATTCATTTCATCTAAATTTTGCATTCCACCTTGTTTATTGAGTCCATAAATAAAAGGTTTCATTGTAAGTAAATTTAACATTTTTATTTTCTCAAGTTCTTTTTCATTAAGTTCTACTGTGTTTGCCAGTTGGGCTTTCTCAAAAGCAACTTCAAGTTTTACTAGTGCTCCATCTTCAATAATTGCTTCTTTATCATTTTTTTTAATATCTTTATTTATGTTGGCCCGGCGTTTTGCGACTGTTTCAAGGTCTGCAAGAATAAGCTCAAGATTTATAACTTCAATATCTCGAAGTGGATCAATATCTCCATAGACATGAATAATTTCATTCCCTTTATCATTTTTAAGTGGAAAAATTCGAACAATTTCTAAAATTGCATCTACTTCCCGAATATTAGCTAAAAATTTATTCCCCAACCCTTCACCTTTTGAAGCACCTTTTACTAGGCCGGCAATATCAACAAATTCAATAACCGCAGGGATTGTTTTAGCTGATTTTGAAAAATCTGAAAGTTTCCATAACCGTTCATC
>CAZLXA010000044.1:0-2872 GCA_964563715.1 uncultured Candidatus Saccharibacteria bacterium
TAAAGAATTACAGAAATACTTAAACACTCACAATTATCCTGTATCACTCACTGGTCTTGGTTCACTATCTAATGAAACCACATACTTTGGAAACAAAACAAAACAATCCGTTATTCTCTTCCAGAAAGCTAATGGTTTACTTGCTGATGGAATGGTGGGGAAGATGACGAGAGGGTTGATGAAATAGAGATTAAAAATACCCTGTGAGGTAATTTATAAATCTCACAGGGTATTTTTTGTTTCATCTATATTCTTATGATATAATTAAATAATTATATCTAATCACCTAAAATAAATACATGAATAAACAAAAGATGTTCTCGAAGCATATTAAGTTAATCTTATTATTTTTCATTGTATTTTGTTCTCTTGTTTCTTTGTCTCCAGAGAGGGTGATGGCGGAGTGGATATATCAAGATGGATCAGGAGTTCGTAATTGGCGTTCAATCACTTCCTCTTCCGACGGAACAAAATTAGCAGCGGTAGTATTAAATGGCTACATCTACACCTCAACAAATAGTGGTATAACTTGGACAGAAAGAACAAATGCTGGTTCACGAAACTGGTATTCAATCACTTCATCTTCAGATGGAATAAAATTAGCCGCGGTAGCACAAAATGACTATATCTACACTTCTACAGATAGTGGTATTACATGGGTGGAGCAAACTTCCTCCGGTTCTCGTAATTATTGGAAATCCATCACTTCCTCCTCTGACGGCACGAAACTTGCGGCGGCAGATTTTGGTGGATATATTTACACGTCAACAGACAGTGGAGCTACTTGGACAGAACAAATAAATTCATCACAGGGTTGTTCTTCCATTTCGTCCTCTGCTGATGGTACAAAACTGGCCGCAGTTGTTGATGGTGGATATATTTATACTTCTATAGATGGTGGTGATACTTGGTCAGAAAGAGCAGGCGCAGGTGAACGTAGTTGGCGTTCCATCACTTCCTCTTCTGATGGGACAAAATTAGCTGCAGTTGCTTTGGGGGGTTATATTTATACCTCTATTGATAGTGGGGAAATTTGGACAGAAAGAACAGGAACAGGTTTGCAGGATTGGTCTTCGGTTGCATCTTCATCTGATGGTACAAAACTCGTGGCAACAGCTTATAATGAAGGGGGTATATACATTTCTACTAATGGAGGTTTAACTTGGACGTATTCTTACGGAGGAAGTTTTGTTTCAGTAGCTTCTTCTTCTGATGGGAATAAATTTGTAGCTACCTGGTTCAACTCCTCCTCCGGTGGCTGGATATACACATACTCATTTGTACCAATAGTTTTATCTCAAATAGCATCTTCTGTGGATTCATCATCTGCAGTACTGAATATGAATGTAGTTTCGACTGGATCAGTTTCAACTATTTCTTCTGGTGGTTTTCAATATGGAATAGATATAAATTATGGAACAATTTTATCTCAAAATGTTAGCGGTAAAGGTCTTTATACAAATACAGCTAATTCTTTATTGTGTGAAACTGAGTATCACTTTAGAGCTTTTGCAACAAATATTAATGGAACTTCATATGGCGATGATTTAACCTTTACAACCGGTACCTGTACTTCACCAACAGTAGTTACTAATAGCGTCTCAACTTCTGGAGAATTTTCTGTAATATTTGAAGGTAATATATCAAAAACTGGTGGAATAAATCCTACAGTTCGGGGTTTTAATTATGGGATTGATACTAATTATGGAAATACAATAACAGAAAATGGTTTATTTATTAATGGAATATTTACTGCGGAGGTAACATCTTTATTGGCAGAGACAACATACCATTACCGTGCATATACGACCAATGCATTGGGTACTAGTTATGGAGAAGATATGATTTTTAAAATTTCTTTTATTCCAAAAATTAGTTCGGGGATTAGAAGTTGGTATGCAATAACTTCCTCATCGGATGGAACAAAATTAGCAGCGGTAGCAAGCCCTGGCTACATCTACACTTCCATAGATTCTGGTAACACTTGGATTCAAAAAACAAATGATGCTACGAGAAGCTGGCGCTCTGTTACTTCTTCCTCTGATGGCGTAAAATTAGCAGCAGTTGCATCTACTGGATATATTTATACTTCAATAGACAGTGGTAATACATGGCTACAAAAAACAAGTGATGCTACTCGTAGCTGGAGATCTATTACTTCTTCCTCGGACGGAACAAAATTAGCGGCAGTTGTAGGCAGTGGCTACATCTACACTTCCATAGATTCTGGTAACACTTGGATTCAAAAGACAAGTGATGCAACACGTTCTTGGTATTCCATCACCTCCTCCTCTGACGGTACAAAATTAGCGGCAGTTGTAGGCAGTGGCTACATCTACACTTCCATAGATTCTGGTAACACTTGGATTCAAAAGACAAGTGATGCAACACGTTCTTGGTCTTCCATCACCTCCTCCTCTGACGGTACAAAATTAGCAGCAGTTGTATCTACTGGATATATTTATACCTCAATAGACAGTGGTAATACATGGCTACAAAAGACAAGTGATGCTACTCGTGTCTGGAGATCTATTACTTCTTCCTCGGACGGAACAAAATTAGCGGCAGTTGTATCTAGTGGATATATTTATACTTCAATAGACAGTGGTAATGCATGGCTACAAAAAACAAATGATATTACAAGAAATTGGACATCCATTACTTCTTCTTCTGATGGTACAAAATTGGCAGCAGCTGTATCCACTGGTTATATATACACTTACACTCTAAATATCCCTCCCACCACCTCCATTCCCACCATCACCGGGGATCTAACTGTTGGTAGTACTCTCACAGGTAACTATATATACACAGATGTAGACGGAGACCTAGAAGGAACATCCACATACAAATGGTTACGAGATGATATTGA
>CAZLXA010000045.1:0-2864 GCA_964563715.1 uncultured Candidatus Saccharibacteria bacterium
CACCGTCAGCGCCCGGAGGTAAAGGAACTGTTTGTACTGGCTCAAAGCCGGCGCAGCTTCCTTGGAAACAATCTCGAGGTTGGACAACGTCCAGTTGGTCTGCCGGGCAAACCGCTGGGCGAGCGGCACCGAGTCGAGTTCCCTCAATTGAATCTGCAAAACTCCGGGGACTTTGGCCAGCGACGCGGCCGCTTCCGGCGAGAGTTTCTCCGCTGCGGGACCGGACAGAATCAGGTAGGGACCAGGGAACGACGCGAACGCGGCGGCTGATTCGGCCGGCAATTCGCCAAGACCTTGAATCGCGAGGATCCCCTCATACTTGGCTAGTTCAACAGCCAGCGCCGGAGAAAGGGTGGGGAACCCGCTGGCGGGGAAGCCAAAGTCGCCGCCAAAGTACAATTTCGGCGACTTGCTGAGCCGGGTGTAGCCGAGATCTTCAACGCCACGGTTGAGCGATCGAACCAGAATCCGGGCTGCTTCGGGGGACAGGTCGTTCAAGCAGGGAAACAAGATGTAACCGCCACCCATGGTCGCGTCGGTCGGAGTCTCTTGGAACGCGTCGGCAAATTCCGGAGGTAGCGCGGGGATGCCCAGGTTCAAGCGAAACGTCTGTCGCGCCATGAGGCGGACGGTTTCCAGCGAGACGTCCTGAAGCGCCGGGAGCGAGATCGACAACCAACGTTTCTTCAGCAACAGCCGAGCCGTTTCGGGCGAGAGTTCTTCCAGACTCGGAAAATTCAGATCCCCGCTTGGGCGAATTTCGACCGTACCGTCGGGACCCCTGAATTCTTGATCCGGGAGGCTGCCCAACGCCGCGGCGGCATCCGGCGAGATCTCCGTGACGCCGGGAAAATTGAACCCGGTGGCCTTGACGAGCGTTTCCGCGAGCAGCGCCGAGTCCAGCTTCTGCAGTCTGGGCAGGCTCAATCGAGCGAATCCCAACACCCCCGGACGAAACGTCGTGCCGACCAACGCTTCGGCTACGATGCGGATCTGTTCGGGGGTTAGGTCTTCCACATCCTGCAGCGTGAGATTCAAGCGGGACCTCAACAGCGTTCTCAGGACCGCGTCGGGAATGGGACCGTTGCCGACCAACGTCAGGTTGACGGGACTTGGGTTCGCGGCCAGCACCTTGGCCACTTCCGGTGTCACCGCGGCTAGGGACAAGTAGATACCGCCAAAGAAACTTCCTTGGAATCTTGCCCCAATTAACAGCTCCGCCTGTTCAGCAGACAGCTTCTTGACCTCAGGAAGCAGCACGACGCTCGCGGCCAATTTCTTCGCCAGCGGCAGCGAGTCGAGCGACGTCAGGTTCGGCAGGGAGAGGCCACCGACGGTTTCGGCCAGCTTTTCCTGGACAGCAAGCGATACGTCGGTCAAGCCGGCCAGTGTCAGGCTTCGCTCGTTCTTGGCCAACGCCGCCGCAATCTCCGGCGAGATCTTGTGCAGGTAAGGAAACGACAAGGCACCCGGTCGGGCAGCAAGTTTCTCGGCCAGCGGAACCGAATCGAGTTCCGCCAAGCTGGTCAGAAACAGATGGCCAGGCAGCTTGACGATCGCCTCCGCAGCCTCCGGTGAAACGGAGGTCACCGAGTGCAGCCAGACGTTCGCGGCCTGACTCTTTGCCAGCGCGGTGGCCACCTCGGGCGAGAGCGACCTTATGCCGAGGATGAGCATCTCGCCCTGGAACTCCGCGAGCGCCTCGGCCAATTCCGGAGTGAGCTCGTAGGTTCTGCTGAGTTGAAGGATGCCAAACCGCGATTCCGCCTCAACCTTTTGAACCAGGTCTCGGGCCTGCTGGACCGTGACATTCTCGGAGACCCTGGCGGGGACTTCCGCGAGCGGGGGATCTTGGCTCGCCAGAGAACGTGCCGGGAACCGACCCTGCTGGAACAACTCGCCGAATGTGGGCGAATTGGCCAACAAGGGATTCGCGAGGATCTCCTTCATCCGCCGCCCCGCGTCGCGTTGCCGTACAGGATCCTCGCGCTCACTGATCCTTAACAGCGTGTTGATCGCGTTGCCATACTCGTTGCGCGGCCCTCCCCACCTGGCAAGATGGCAGACGGAGCAAGTACCGTATTGCAGGCTAATTCTCCGAGATAGGGTTCGCACCGCCTCAGGATCATCCACGCTGCGGAGCTGTTCGCGGACTGCGCCATCCAGACCGCATAAGGCATGGACGTCGCTGGGCATTCCCAACAAAGCTGCACTGAGCAGAAGCGGACTAAAGCGGTGCCGCGTTGATCGGCGGATGCAGAAGGACGCGTTCATTTCGATTCACTCCTTGGAGCTTGCGTTTCGTTTTCCAGGTGGTCCCCTCAGGGCCCCACGCCGTCTGCCTTGGCCAGCAACGGTGCTGTCAAGGCATTGCCGCCTCCCAGCGGTTCCACGCTGACGACAAACATCTTCGGCGTCTGAACGAAATGATCCGCCTGAATCGGCAGAATCAGTTCGCCTGTGCTCCGATCCACAGGGAACAGGCCGCCATTGACGATCTCGTTGCTCGTGGCCTCGCTCCCGATAATCCAGAGCTGATACTGACGTTGCGCCGGGTCGTTGCTTGCCAGTCCCTGCAGGCGCAGGTAGCCCATCTGCCGTCCGCTGCTCCAAACAATATCGCCGCCAGGCTTGCTGGCAACAGCGCCGCTGTCGTCGCTCACCAGTTGCACGTGCAGCACATCGGGTGCCGAGGCCAGCAGTTGCTCGCGCTGCTGGGCGACTGTCAGCGTCGCGGGGGACGGAGCGGGCATATCGACGGCGGGCGGATTTGCGGGCGGTTCGCTGTTCGCAACCGCTGGCGACTTCTGAGGCGGAGCCGGCGTCGGCCTGGTGTACCAAGCGACCACGGCCACCGACAGGCA
>CAZLXA010000046.1:0-2780 GCA_964563715.1 uncultured Candidatus Saccharibacteria bacterium
GCTGGCGACGCGGCTGGCAGTCGCAGCGGTCGCCGTGCGGCCCCGTTGCTCACTTCCGTTTCGTCTCGCGCAGATTCATCTCGCCTGACAGCGTGAACACGAACACCTCCTCGCCCGTGATCGTGCTGATGTCGTGGTGCATGCTGATGCACCGCAGGCCTGTCGATTGCTGCACCACTGCGTCGATCCGCGGGCGGGACGTTTCAAGCATGTACGTGCGGACGCTTTTGAGCATGTCGCGGCCTTTTTCCGGAGGCTGCACCGCTGCGAGGCTGGTTTCCGCCGGCGTGAGAATCCCCTGCAGGCGGACGAGCAGCAGGTTGCCGATCAGATGCGTGCGGATCTCCGTGGGGCCACGGCCCATGAATTCCTGCATGAAATGCGCGACCCCTTCACAGATCATCGCCTCGACTTCACCGCGGGTCTTCATGCAACCTCTGCCTTTTCGGACCGCCGTGCGGTCGCGATCAAACGCGAGGCGATCCGCGGCCATGGGCTGCCCGACGCACCGGAGGAGACCCAGTGCCCTGAGCGTCTGGGATCGCGATTTCAGGTCGCGGCACCGCACCGATGCTCCCAGTATATCAGACCGTGGAACAAGCCGCCCGCGGCAGGATGCGGTGATCAGGGTGACAAGGGCCATGGAGGAAGCCCGCTGGTTCACCGCGGCCGGCGTCTTGCAACCGCCAGCGAGAAACCGAGCACGCCCAGCCCTGCCAGGGCCAGGCCGCCCGGCTCGGGCAGCGAGATGGTGATCCGCGAGTCGGGGCCGGTTCCCATGCCAAACGTGAACAAATCCACGACGTCGCTCTCTCCGTAGCCGGCAGCACCCGTCAGCCGGAACTCGATTTCCCGGTGCACGAGGTGGGTGCCGTCGAGTACCCCGACCGGATCGATGTCGGTTCCCGCGTAGATCGCGAAGTTGATCATCTGGTTTCCGGGTGGGCCCACGATGTGCGGGTTGAAGGAGTTCGGGGCCAAACCGCTGTTGCCGACCGTGCCGATCCCGAATCCGAGAAACGGGGCTTGGTCCGGATCCATCTCGCGAAACAGCCACGTCCCGTCACCGCGAGCGTGGGCGACGAGATCACTGGTCCGCCCCGCCTCGTTCACGAAGGTCTGGGGCGTGTAGTGCTCCGGTTGGTCGGGTTGTCCGGCACGGACGCGAAACACGAATCCGCCCGCTTCCTTCAGCACGAGTGGCGGCCGGGCTGTGCCGCGGCGGATGTCGAAATAGAAGCTCGACAGCACGTCGGCCGCCGCCTTTGATTCGACGGGCGACACGTTGGCCAGCGAGATGACCAATTCGTCTCCGGAAAACGTCAGGCCGGCGGTGAACGCCACGGGTCGCCCTGCGGCCGACGTGCCCGACACCGGAATGAGCAACGTCGCCTGACTCGTCGAGGTGAAGGAACAGACCGCCGCCACGAGGACGCCTGCTCGCAGCCCCTGGGAAAAGCCGGAAAAAAATGGAAACGCCAAGATTCGGACTCCTTTTGCAACACGGCGTCCGATGCCGGAGCATCGACGTCATGCTGACGACGCGGTGGGAGGGCTCGAAGCGGATCGCCGGGGGGCAATCCGTTCGCCGCGGCCAACGCTGGACCCCTCGACGTTGCCGATCGAGGCAACCATCGGGGCAAATCGTTGCCCGAGAGATGCTGTCAGGCTCCCAGCACGAGCACGAGGCTCTCGCGGTCGCTCCGACGCGCGGGAACTATGCCGTGACCCATCCACCCGGGCAAGCCGGCGCTGCGGCCGCCTCTGGATTCAGGCCGCCACTTGAACCAGCCATGCGAGCCGACACCTGAACGGATCGAGGAACGTGTCCGCCGCCGCAGGCCCGCAGGCGGCAGACCCCGACCTTGTCGGGCCGTCGCAGTTGCATTCGCTTGAAGGTCCGCTATAGTGACATTGACGACGCGGATGAATCATTCACCTGCCCTGCTTGGCAGTTTCCCGCGTGAGGGCTCGGTTTTCAGCGAGCACGTCGTCCGTTTTCACCGTCTCGTGGGGTGGCTTCACGTCACCTGTCACTTGACGCTTGATAACGCGTTGCCTGCAAGTTGCAGCCAGCGTTGATCGACTCGAGCGGCCGCCCTGGCGACCGCTTGCCTCTGGAGGATCTCCCATGCGATGGTCTTTTGTGTTCGGGACGGTGGCGGCGGCGGTGATGCTCGGTGCCGGAGGCGTGCAGGCCGCGAGTATTTTCGTCGGCACGGTGGCCGCCTGGGCCGCCAACCCGACCGTAGTCGCCGCCGACAAGACGTTTGTCTACCTCAGTTCGAGCGGGTCATGGTCGGGACAAGAGCTCGTGACGATCTCGTCGAACATTCCGCAGAACTCGGAAACGGTCAGTCTCTCCGGACTGAGCGACTACATCGGCCCGCAGAACCTGATGCTCGCATATCAAGTGACGATCTCGTCCACGTCGAGTGACGTCTTCGGCACGATCGCACTCGATGCGGACATCTCCGGCGCGACCGTGATAGCCTACAAGGACATCTTCGCGAGCCTCGAGGATCTCAACGCGCACCCGACCCCCGGCGACGGAACCTGGGCGCTCTCCGTGACCGATAATGCCGCCGGCTCAACCATCGCGCTACCGGGGATCAAGTCAATCTGGATTCGAGACACGATCACGCTGAGCCCGAGCGGCTCGGTGCTGTCGGTGTCGAACACAATCGTCCAGGTTCCCGAGCCCGCTATGGTGCCGGCGACCGCATGCCTCGCCGGCGGGAGCATGCTGGTGGCGTGGCTGGCCCGGTGGCGAAGGACAA
>CAZLXA010000047.1:0-2668 GCA_964563715.1 uncultured Candidatus Saccharibacteria bacterium
TGGAGTGTCAATTTTATTTTATATTTTTGTCAAAATTAAATTAAATTATTATGGCGGATTTTAGTACATATGTTGACATTGAACCGGGGGAATTTATTGAAAATTGTTCAAGTCGAGAAATTAAAGAATTAGTTGATATCCTTATTGAGGAGGGACATTTAGACGGAGAACCGGTCACATCTGATAGACATCATAACATATTAGATGAGGAATGGGTGAAGATAATTGGTAAGTTAATGAGGTCTCGATTATTGTTGTCTAACGATGAAGAAATGACTATCAAAAACATTGCGAATAGGTTTTAAGACGTTTTTTGAGGTACTTATAGAATAGATTGTTATTGAATTTATGGTATTTTTATCGTAAAATTGGTAACAAACAAACAATATGATGATATTAATTATCATATTGGCTTTTTCAAAATCCACTTGTTAAAGTCACGAGCGAGGAGTATTCCGGACTCATAAACTGTAAAAAAGAGAGTATGAAATTAAAAACAATTTTATTCGCTTTGTTGTTGGTGCTAATGTCATTTACAACAAGAAAAGAGACAGAGTCCGTATCATTAACCCATGTGTTATTATACGAACAGATAAACCAAAAGAACATCAAATTTCCTGACATAGTTTTCGCCCAAGCGGTGTTAGAGTCAGGACACTTTAAATCCCCTCTTTTCATTAACCAAAACAATTTGTTTGGTATGAGAGCTCCAAAGAAAAGGGAAACAACAGCTATCAATAAGGGGAAAAAAGAATACGCACTGTACAACGATTGGGACAGTAGTATTGAGGATTACCTATTATGGCAAGAATTTACCTTAAAAAACAAAGGTAATTTAACAAGAAGTCAGTACTTCGCTCTATTAGGTAGAGTTTATGCCTCAGACAAAAGATATATCACCTCATTGAAGAGAGTGATTAGTGAACATCAAGAAATTTTAAATTAATGGCACACCCTAATTTACACGCAAAATCCTCCGTAAAAAAATACGGAGGTAAGCCAGAAGATTATATCCACTTACATGAATGGTTAGATGAAACCAAATCATGGTATGGGGATTCATTACATAGAATGTGGAGACATCACTCAGAAGGAATCTTTGAAATGGAAAAAAGATTCGGTACGGAATTCGTAAATAGTGATGGTAAAATCGTTTATACCCGATACATTGGAGAACAACACGTAAGGGAAGATTGTAATAATTACATTCCAACTGCGAAAGAATGGGTAGATAATATTAGAGAAAAAAATCGTCCATTATGGATGTTAAAGACTCTTAAAATAGAAGACTGATATTTATTAGTATGAATGAATTATTAACACCGGAAGAAAAAAAATATTTGGAGAGAATTTCTCGTTATATCCAATCTATGGGAGAAAAAAATGCGTCAATTAATATTGAGGCAAATGATTATGATAGTCAAACTGAAATCTCAGATATTGATTGGGATACTATTACTCATTTTGATAGTTATCGAAATTCGATAGATATACCGTCAGGACTTATTGAGATATTACAAAAGATTTTTAATTATATTGACCAATCAGGGGAGTATTCGTTTCCTGATGTTGAAGGTATCAATTATAACCAATTTTCAATTGAAATTAACACAACCAATAGAGAATTAACAGTTAAACACCAGTTTAGTTATTATGCTGAAGGGGATGAAGGTTATATTGAGTTTGAAGAACCTGAATTAATGGAAGGATGGAAAGACCAATTAGAAACTAATGGTGTTGAAATACCTGAAACCGGAATATTAACGATATCGTATAATGGTGGTGGAGATGATGGGGCACTTGAAAATTCATTTGATGAAGTTAGTCATGGGGTTCCGGCAGACATGGAAGATTTTTGTTATAAAGAATTATCATCAAATTATGGTGGATGGGAGAATAATGAAGGTGGTTATGGTAGATTTGAATTTAACTTTACAGATGGTACCGTTTATTTATTTCATGTCCAAAATTATGAAGAAGAAGAATCAAATACTTTATTTGAGGTAGAATATTAGTATGTTTGATTTTGAAATGAAATTTAAGTTGGTTGTTACAATTATAATCGTTATTTTTGTATCGTATCATATTAAGAAATACATTAAAAATAATAAATAAAAAAAAAATATTTGACTTTTGATAAACTTTTCGTAAGTTTGTAATAGTTATTAAGAACACAGGTAGAAATACCACAAAAAAAACAAAAATGAAAAACACTAATAAACATATGAACGTCGTGATTTGGAAACAACAATTTAGTAATTGTTCGTATCCGCGTATCCCGCATACAAGTTCAGATAGTTTATCAAGTGATTTAACAAACATATAAGTTAGTTAAACCAACAACACAAGATAAGAATCCTGAACTCAAAAAGTTCAGGATTTTTTTTTGTAAAAAAATTGGAAGTAAAGAAAAAAGGATTACCTTTGTCCCATCAAAATAAAGGAACAAGTTATTTGAAATATTGGTAAACAAAATGGAAGGCGGCCGAATGGACGAGGAGCTTGTCTTGAAAACAAGTAGCGGGTAACACCGTTGTGGGTTCGATTCCCATGTCTTCCTCAATTTTGCCCCTTCGTATATCGGTTAGTACACATGGTTTTGGTCCATGCGGGGGGAGTTCGATTCTCTCAGGGGTAACAAAAATGGTGATATGGTCGATTGGTTTAG
>CAZLXA010000048.1:0-2557 GCA_964563715.1 uncultured Candidatus Saccharibacteria bacterium
TCAATATCATCTCGTAACCATTTGTATGTGGATGTTCCTTCTAGGTCTCCGTCTATATCTATGTATGTGTAAGAACCGGTGAGAGTATTACCTACAGTGAGAGAACCTGAGATGGTGGGGAGGGAAGAAAACGGAATGGAATTTAAGATTTCTACCCCTGCACTTACTACTGGAATACCTATTAATTCTCCTGTTAGTGCTACTGGTGTTACTTCAAAGGTAATTGTCTTACCTAAGTCCCCTAGTACTGTTGTATATGTTAGTGACGTGGCAGAGGGTATTGCTGTTCCATTACTTAACCATCTAAAAGTTGATGTGCCTTCGAGGTCACCATCTGTGTCTGTGTAAGTGTAAGAACCAGTGAGAGTAGTACCTACAGTGAGAGAACCTGAGATTGTTGGGAGGGAGGAGGTGGGGGGAAGGTTGGTGATATTTGAGTATATAAAACCATCCATGGTAACAGCTGATAATTTTTCACCATTAGATGAAGATGTGATTGATGACCATTGCTGTTCCACGGCTGAAGTCTGTTGCACCCAATTTATTCCACTATCACTAGATGTATAGATGTAACCACCTTGAACCACTACTGCTAATTTTGTTCCATCGAAAGAGGAAGTGGCAGATGTCCAATTTTGTATTCCAGAATTAACTTGTTTGGTCCAGGTTTCGCCACTATCTATTGAAGTGTAAATATACATATCACTAACGGCAGCCAGCTTTACCCCATCCGCAGAAGATGCGACTGATAGCCATGTATCTTTTCCCGCTGAGTTTTTTTCCACCCAATTAATTCCACCATCTGTTGAAGTGTAGATATAGCCTAAATATACTGTTACTGCTAATTTTGTACCATCAGACGAGGAAGTGATATAATTAAACTCGCCGTATTGAGAATCATTTAAAACCTCGCCCCAAGTTATTCCACCATCAACAGAGGTCGATATAATACCACCCATAGCAATCGCGGCTAATTTTGTGCCATCAGAGGATGAAGTCACCTTCAGCCAATCTTTTATTCCAGCTGAATTCTGCTCCGCCCAGGTTACCCCACTATCTGTTGAGGTGTAAATATTACCATTTAAGACAACTGATACTAATTTTGTGCCATCAGAGGATGAAGTGATAGATTGCCATTGACGTGAAACATCACTTGTTCTTTGAATCCAAGTGTTACCAGAATCTATGGAAGTGTAGATGTAGCCAGGACTTGCTACCGCTGCTAATTTTGTGCCGTCCGAAGAAGAGGTGATAGAAGTTATTTGTTGTGGGCTAATATCATTTTTAATAACCCAATCTTGGTAATAAAGCATAAACGTCCTATCTGAACTATATGCTATTCCCTGTGAATTCATAGCATATGCCCGATAATGATACTCCTTATCAGGAAGAAGGTTTGAAATATCCAAAGAATATAATCCTATATTATAATCTCCATTTTCTTCAATAGTTTCTCCATAGCTTGAATCTAATCCATACTCAAAACCTCTTCTTATACTACTTACATTCACAAAACTTCTTAGAGAAACAGTAGTAGAATCAACTGCAGAAATATATATATTTGAATCTAAAATGGGTTGATTAATTAATCCATATGTATAAATATATGACCTATATACAGATGCCATAATTTTCGATCCATCAGAAGAAGAAGTAATTGATGTCCAATGATTTAAAGTTGACGGCATCTGAATCCAAGTTGATCCACCATCGATTGATTTATAAATGTACCCAGAAGAGTCTATTATTGCAAATAATATAAAACCGTCAGAAGATGACACTACTTGTCTCCAATAATTCGTACCTATATTATTACTTTGGACCCAATTTACACCACTATTGATTGAAGTATAAATATAACCATTTCTAACCGTTCCAACTAATTTTGTGCCATTCGAGGATGAAGCAATTGACGTCCAATTTAGAGCACCCCCTACAGCAGTATTTCTTGATGTCCAATTTAAACCACTATTGATTGAAGTGTAAATTTTACCATCAGAGACTACAGCAAGTTTTGTACCGTCTGATGATGAAGTGATTGAAGACCAATTAGATGTACCTGCGCCATTCCGAACGACCCAATTTATTCCACTATCACTAGATGTATAGATATAACCCCCAGTTACTGCTGCAGCTAATTTTGTACCGTCAGAAGAGGAAACAATTGACGTCCACCAACGCGTTGCATCACTTGTTTTTTGAACCCAAGTATTACCAGAGTCTGTTGAGGCGTAGATGTAGCCATCATATACTGCTGCTACTAATTTTGTACCGTCTGAAGAGGAAGCAATTGATGTCCACAAACGCGTTACATCACTTGTTTTTTGAACCCAAGTTAAACCAGAGTCTGTTGAGGTGTAGATGTAGCCATCATTCACTACTGCTGCTAATTTTGTACCATCTGAAGAGGAAGTGATAGATTGCCAATTATATGAACCTGAATTTAACTGCGCTGTCCAACCCGATTCTGCATACGCATTGTCTGGGAAAGAATATAAAGTCGAACAAAATACAATGAAAAATAATAAGATTAACTTAATGTGTCTAGAGAATATCT